>NZ_JBFWNX010000003.1:0-352425 GCF_050250835.1 Hydrogenophaga sp.
CAGGCAGACACTCGCTGGCAAAACGACAAGCAAGCGGCGAGCAAGGCCCGGGCGCAACAGGACATTGAGAAACATGACAAACCCTCCGCTGGGGGCCTGCCTGTTTCAGATCGACTTCAGAGGCCCCCTTGTTGTGATGACCACGCAACCCGCTGAGGGGCTTTGTGCGCGTGGCACGCTTCAATCAAGCGAGGGATTCTCTACAGTGAGGTAGAAATGATTACTCAAAGGCACGGGCAACATCAAGACCGGAACCAACGGCGGCATCCCGGCCATGAATCACTTCACCTCCCGCGCGACGAAGGGATCAATCCGGCTGCTGTGCCACCCACTCCAGCAACGCATCCAGCGCCGGGCGCGCCGCCGGCGCGTTGGGGTGGTTGATGAAGCCAACGACGGCGTAGCGGGCGCCATTGACGGCGTTGACGTAGCCGGCGATGCCGGTCACGTCGCGCAGGGTGCCGGTCTTGATCCAGGCATTGCCGCGAGCAGCGCTGGAGGCGCTGCGGGCCAGGCGGGAAGCGGTGCCGTTGACGCCGGCCACTGAAAGTGACTGCACGAACTGTGCCCCCTGGGGATGCAGGGCGGCGTGCCGCAGCAGGCCGGCGAGCGATTCGGGGGTGATGCGTTCGTCCCGCGAGAGGCCGGAGCCATTGTCGAGCACGGGCGCGATGGCGCGCGGGCCGAAGGTGCGTTGCCACCACTCGGCCAGCACCTCGCGCGAACGCTCGAAGCGGCCGGGGCGCACCAGCGTCTGGCGATCGGCGATGGAGCCCTGCGACACGTAGTTCACCGGCGAGAGCTGTCCGAGCGTGAGAAACAACTGCTGCGCCATGACGTTGTTGCTCCACTGGTTCACGTCCACGATGATGTCGGACAGCGGCAGCGAGCGCGCCTCGTGCAGCAATTGCACACCAGGCGGGGTGAGGCCGGTGCGCACTTCGCCGGTGATGGAGCCTCCGGCTGCGCGCCACACGCCTTCCATGGCGCGGGCGGCGTAGCTGGCGGGCTCCTGGTAGGCCACGGGCCATTTGAGTTCACCGCAACTCTGGGGATAGCGGCCTTCGAAGCGGATGGTGTTGGCGTCGTCGAAGCGCGCCTGCAGGCCACTTCGCCAGTCGCCACAACCACCGGCGCGCGCCAGCGGCACGGTGGCGTCGATGGCCAGGCGTGCCATGGGGGGCTCGCTCAGCACACGGGCCACGCCGTTGGCCGGGTCGGGCTGGAACGTGAGGATGACCGACTTGAAGTTCACCAGCAAGGCATCGGGTGTGGCGTTGTATGGACGCAGGGCCTCGCCGTCGAAGGCGCCGGGGTCGATCACGGGCAGCTCGAACGCGCTGTGGTCCAGAACCATGTCGCCCAGGATCACGTTCACGCCCTGCGCCTGCAAGGCATAAAAAGCCTGCTGGATGCGTTCGAGCACGAACTTGGGGTCTCCGCCGCCGCGCACGTACAAGTTCCCGCGCAACACACCCTGCTCGACCAGGCCATCGGTGTAGAAGCGGGTGGCCCAGGTGAAATCGGGGCCGAGCATGTCGATGGCGGCATAGGTGGTCACCAGCTTCATGACCGATGCCGGGTTCACGGCGGTGTTGGCCCGATGGCGCAGGCGCTCGTGGCCGCCCGGTTCGATGGACACCACCAGCGTGGACAGCGCGCTCGGTGGCACCTGGGCGCGCTGCAACGCAGCGAGCACGGCCGGCGGCAACGGCTCGCCTCGGCCGGGCAATTGCGCGCAGGCGGGCAGGCTCAGCCCCGTCAGCAGGCCGAGGATCAGCGCGCGAAAGCGGCGTGGCAGGAAGGTGAAGCGATCAGTCAAGTGGGTGAGCGGCATGGCTGTTTCATTATGAGACGCGCGCGCGGCCTCAGGGAACCTACAGGCACACGATGAGGCTCAGGCGAGACAGACTGCCGCCCGACCGTGCAGACTGACACGGTGGCCGATAATGCCCGGATGCCCGAAACGAAGCGCCTGCTCGCCATTGAAACCAGCACCGACACGCTCTCGGTGGCCCTGGGTTCGGGTACGCCGGGCGGTGCGCTCTGGCAACACAGCGGACCGGGCGCAGCGCAGGCTTCGGCCACGCTGTTGCCGCTGGTGCGCGACCTGCTGGACCAGGCAGGCTGGCCACTCGCCAGCCTGGACGCGGTGGTGTTCGGCCGGGGGCCGGGCTCGTTCACCGGCCTGCGCACCGCTTGCGCCGTGGCCCAGGGCCTGGCCTTCGGCGCGCGCGCCGAAGGCGTGCCGGTGCTGCCCGTGGACACCTTGCTCGCGCTGGCTGAAGAAGCCCGCCACGCCCATCAGCAAATCGGCGAGTCCCTGCCCGGCGCCATCGTGGCGCTGCTCGACGCGCGCATGAACGAGTTGTACGTGACGCCGTACGCCTGCGACGCCGAGGGTTTGCGCGCCCTCGCCCCCGCGCGCCTGTGC
Organism: Hydrogenophaga sp.; assembly: GCF_050250835.1. Lineage (GTDB taxonomy): Bacteria > Pseudomonadota > Gammaproteobacteria > Burkholderiales > Burkholderiaceae_C > Hydrogenophaga. The sequence continues at coordinate 2,435 of NZ_JBFWNX010000003.1, forward strand.
GCACCGGCCGACCTGGCCGCCTACCTGGACGGCGTCCTGCCCGCCGGTGCGTCGCCACTGCTTGCTGGCAACGCCTTGCAGGCCTACCCGCAGCTCCTGGCCAACGTGCGCGGCGTGCACGCCCATGCCTTGCCCACCGCCAGCGCCTTGCTGCGGCTGGCGCCACGCCTGCTCGCCAGCGGGGCTGCCCTGGCCGCGCGCGACGCGCTGCCACTCTACGTGCGCGACAAGGTGGCCCGGACCACCGCCGAGCGCGAAGGCCTGCGCACCGCTGCCGCCACGGAGGCCGGCTCATGAGCGGCGCATGGAACGGCGGCGCCCTGGGGCTGGAGGGCGCGGGCGTCGAACTCCCGGCCTGGGCCAGCGGCCTGTGGCCGGGGCCATCGGTACCTCTGACCCGCCCGGGCACGACCACCCTGGCGGAACGCAGGGTGGCCTTCGAGCCCATGACCATGGCCGACCTCGACGCCGTGCACGCGCTGGAGACCAGCGCCTATGCCCACCCCTGGTCGCGCAAACATTTCCGGGACTCGCTGCAGGCGGGCTACCCGGCCGTGATGCTGCTGGGCGAACCGCTGCGGGGCGAAAACCCGACGGGGCTGCGCGCCGACGGGCGCCGCCTGCTCGGCTATCTGGTGGCCATGTCGGGCGTGGACGAGGTGCACCTGCTCAACATCACCGTGGCCCCTGCGCACCAGCGCCAGGGCTGGGCGCGCTTCATGCTCGATGCGCTGGCGCTGTGGTCGCGCGGCCAGCACGCGCACTGGCTCTGGCTCGAAGTTCGCGAGAGCAACCTGCCCGCGCGCCGCCTGTACGAGAGCCATGGCTTCACCCAGGTCGGGCTGCGCAAAGGCTACTACCCCACGGGACACATCCAGCGCGAGGACGCGGTGGTGATGAGCCTGCAGCTCGACGCACCTGCCACCGACCCGACATGAGCGAACCCTCCGACACCTCTTTCGTGCCGCAACTCGACGCGCGCCAGCGCGCCATGCTGGCCGAAATGGGTGTGCGCGTGTGGGCGCCCAAGCCCCGGTCGGCGGCGGTTGCAGCAGCGCCCGAGCCTTCCGTGGCGGCCGCCTCCGCCGTCACCCGAAGTGCGGCGCCCGCCGCACGCCCGTCTGCGCCACCGGCGACAGAAACGCCCCTGGCCCTGCGACCCGCGCGCGACGCCGGCGTGCAGAGCATGGACTGGGCCACCCTGCGCGAAACGGTGGCGGGCTGTGAAGCCTGCGGCCTGTGCAAGAGCCGCAAGAACACGGTGTTCGGCGTGGGCCATGAGCAGGCGGACTGGATGATCGTGGGCGAGGCGCCCGGCGAAAACGAGGACCTGCGGGGCGAACCCTTCGTGGGTGCGGCCGGGCAGTTGCTCGACAACATGCTGCACGCCGTGGGCCGCAGCCGCACCGGCCAGGGTGCGCAGGGCGCCTACATTGCCAACGTGCTCAAGTGCCGCCCGCCAGCCAACCGCAACCCTCATCCCGAAGAAGTGATGCAGTGCGAGCCCTATCTGGCGCGCCAGGTGGCGCTGATCCAGCCGCGCGTCATTGTCGCCATGGGGCGCTTCGCGGTGCAGTCGTTGCTCAAGACCACCGAGCCCATCGGCCGCCTGCGCGGGCGTGTACACCGCTACGAGGGCGTGCCAGTGATCGTGAGCTACCACCCCGCCTACTTGCTGCGCACCCCGGCCGACAAAGGCAAGGCCTGGGCCGACCTGTGCCTGGCGATGCAGACGCTGGAGGATGCCGCGTCCGCGACCTGAACCGGCCCGGGCGCGGTGACATAATCCCGCGCAATTCACCCCCGCACGGGCCGCAGGTGCCCGCAAACCCTCAGAAGAAAGCGTTGCCCATGATCGCAAGACGGTTGGTTCTCCTCGTGTTCGTTCTTCTCGCGGGGTGCGCCGGTACCGTGCCCCTGCAGCGCGGCCAGATCGACGCCCTTTCGCGCGACACGCGGCCCGCCGACCTCGAACAGATCCTGGGCAAAGCCACCTCCATCGCGCAGACCGACGTGCAAATGGGCAATCGCCAGTACAACGCACGCCGCTACCAGTTGCAGACCGGCACCCGCCAGGACATGACCATGGTCTGCACACCCGCTTGCTTTCCCATCATGATTACCGTGCCGGTGATGGTGGAGTACGTCGTGATCCAGCGTCTGCCCGGCAAGGAACTTCTCGCCTGGGGCACGCCGGAAGAACTCAGCAAGGATGCCGACATCGAAGTGAGCGCGCTCATGCCCACGGTCAAGCAGCGCCTGGAAGCCGCCGCTGCAGCCGCCGCCGCGAGCAAGAAGCCATGAGGCCCGCGTTTTCCTGGCGTGCAGCGGCCACGCTGCTGTTGCTCTCGATGCTCGCGGCCTGCGCAGGCCCGCAAATTTTTCAAGGCCAGCTCTCCTCGCTCGACAAAGGCCTGTCCACGCTCGAGGTGGAAACCCGCCTCACGCAGGCTCCGCTGGCGCGGCACCGGGTCGAGCTCGGCGCGCGCGTGTTCGAGATCCACGCCTACCGCCTCAACAACGGCCTGCAAATCGACCCTTACTACCTGGCCTACGAACAGCAACGTCTGGTGTATTGGGGCTACCTGAACGAGTTCCGGCGCCAGCCCGACCGCGACCTTTCCCAGGCGGTGGGCCAGGCGCAGGCGCCCTTGCAGGCGGCCATCAAGAAATAGCTGAATTCAACGCAGTGGGGGCCACAACGATCCAGCGCCGGGCCGCCCCAAGCTGGATCAGCCCCCCGGGGGGCAGCGACCCGCGCAGCGGTGGAGCGTGGGGGCCACAACGATCCAGCGCCGGGCCGTCCCAAGCTGGATCAGCCTCCCTCGGGGGGGCAGCGACCCGCGCAGCGGTGGAGCGTGGGGGCCACAACGATCCAGCGCCGGGCCGTCCCAAGCTGGATCAGCCCCCCCGGGGGGCAGCGACCCGCGCAGCGGTGGAGCGTGGGGGCCACAACACACTCGCGATGGCCACCATGATGAGGATCACGGCCGCCCAGTCCTGCCAGTGCAGCACCTCGCCGAGCCACAACGCGCCGCTGAACACGCCCAGCACGGGAATGAACATCACCGACAGCGTGGATGCGATCGGTGGCAGATCGCGCGCCAGCGTGAGCCAGGCCACCTGCGCGAAGGCGAACACGCCCAACGCGTTGTAGACGATCGCGCCCCACACCGGCAGCGTCGGCCAGGCCCAGGCCTCGCGTTCAAACAACATGGAGAGCAGGGTCATCCACACCATGGTGATCACCGTCATCCAGAACGAAATGGTGAGCGTGGATTCGGGCAATCGCGTGCGGCGCAGCATCTGCGTGCCCAGTGCCCATGCCAGGGCGGCCAGCAACATCATCGCCACACCCATAGGTCCGCCCGAGAGTTGCGTGATCTCGTGCCACAGCAGCAGCACCACACCAGTGCCTGCCGCCGCCACGCCACCCCAGGCGCGCCCGGGTAGCCATTGCCCGAACCACCAGGCGCCCACCATCGCAGAGAACACCGGCATGGTGTAGCCCAGGATCGCCGTTCGCCCGCCGGACAGCGTCTGCAGCGCCAGCATCACCAGCGTGTGCCAGATCAGCATGTTGAACAGGGTCAGCACGCCCACCTCACGCCAGTGCGCACGTTCGATGCGAAAAGGCACCCGCCGCCAGACCAGCACCAGCGCCAGAAACGGCAGGCCGATCCACATGCTGAGTGTGCGGAAGGTGAGCGGCGGGAAATCGGTCACGCCCAGTTTCATGATGGGCCAGTTGATGCCCCAGACCAGCGTGAGCAGCACGAGGACGATCAATTGCCGGCGGGAGAGGGCTTGCATGGGGGTGATCTTAGAGGCCGCAGCGCCGGGCCGCCCCAAGCAGGGCCAACCCCCCCGGGGGGCAGCGACCCGCGCAGCGGCGGAGCGTGGGGGCCACAGATCCAGCGCCGGGCCGCCCCAAGCAGGGCCACCCCCCCGGGGGGCAGCGACCCGCGCAGCGGCGGAGCGTGGGGGCCACAGATCCAGCGCCGGGCCGTCCCAAGCTGGATCAGCCCCCCCGGGGGGCAGCGACCCGCGCAGCGGTGGAGCGTGGGGGCCAACACCGCAAACTAGAATCGGCAGATGACTTTTCTCGACAAGCTGCGCAGCGCCGAGCGCCAGAACCGTTCCCTGCTGTGCGTGGGCCTGGACCCGGACCCCACCCGCTTCCCTGCTCACCTGAAAAACGACGCCAGCCGCATCTACGATTTCTGCGCTGCCATTGTCGAAGCCACGGCCGACACGGCCATCGCCTTCAAGCCCCAGATTGCCTACTTCGCGGCGCACCGCGCCGAAGCCCAGCTCGAGCGTCTGATGGAATTCATGCGAAACACGGCGCCACAGGTGCCGGTGATCCTGGATGCCAAGCGAGGCGATATCGGCAGCACCGCACAGCAATACGCCCTGGAAGCCTTCGAGCGCTATGGCGCCGACGCTGTAACGCTCTCGCCCTTCATGGGCTTCGATTCGGTGCAACCGTATCTGCAGTTCCACGGCAAGGGCGCGTTCCTGCTCTGTCGCACCTCCAACCCCGGTGGGGACGACCTGCAGAACCAGCGCCTGGCCTCGGTGGACGGACAGCCACTGTTGTTCGAACACGTGGCGCGCCTTGCCCAGGGACCCTGGAACCTCAATGGCCAGCTTGGCCTGGTGGTGGGCGCCACCTACCCGGCAGAAATCGAGCGCGTGCGAGAGATTGCACCCACGCTGCCGCTGCTGATTCCTGGCGTGGGCGCACAGGGCGGCGACGCCGTCGCCACCGTGAAAGCCGGCCTGCGCACACAGGGCGAGACCACCACGGGGTCGATCATCGTGAACTCCTCGCGCGCCATTCTGTATGCCTCCAGCGGTGCCGATTTTGCAGACGCTGCGCGCCGCGCCGCGCAGAAAACGCGGGACGAATTGCACGCCGCGCGCACCTGACTTTCGACCAGCGGCAGCCGCTCAACGCCGAGCGGCATGACCGTTCGGCGGCTGCCGCTGGCACGCCACAGCCACCTGTAACGACTTGAAAAGCGGCCATGTAACAAAAAGCGGCCACCTAGACTCGCGCTCGTCAAACTGAGGAGGAATCCCATGACGGACATCGAGTCGCCCCCGAAAAGCGATGGCGTGCAAGCGCCAGGACCTGCACCAGAGTCATTGAACCTGGCGCCATTGGCCACGGCGGCGGCCGCCGCGGCTCTTCTCGCCGCCTGCGGCGGCGGAGGCGGTGGTGGAGACACCGCAGAGGCACCACCCATCATTGGCGTGGTCGACTTCCCCACCAATGGCTTTTCGAATCCAGCGCCGACCTCGGACGCCGAAGCCGCGCGCTTCCTGCAGCAGGCGCAGTTCTCTTCCACCACGGCAGAGATCACGGAGTTGCGGGGCAACGGCAGCTACGCACAATGGCTGGCCAACCAGTTCGCCAACTACCGCAGCATCACCGGCTGGAACTGGCTGGAAGCGCGTGGCTACGGTGCGGTGGACACGAACCACTACTACTTCAACCACTACCCAGCGGACTTCATGATCTGGAACCAGCTGCTCAGCGGTCCGGACATGATGCGCAAGCGCGTGGCGCTGGCACTCTCCGAGTTCTTCGTCACCTCACTCACCACGGCCGAGTTCACCTGGCGCGCCCACGCCTACGCGAGCTGGTGGGACACGCTGATGCGAAACGCATTTGGCAACTACCGCCAGTTGCTGGAAGACGTGACACTGCATCCGGCCATGGGCTACTTTCTCAACACCAAGGGCAACCAGAAAGAGAACGTGTCCACCGGCCGCGTGCCCGACGAGAACTACTCGCGCGAGGTGATGCAGCTCTTCAGCCTGGGCGTGTACCAGCTCAACCTGGACGGCTCGGTGAAGACCAGCGGCGGCGTGCCGTTGGAGACCTACACGCAGGACGACGTGACCAACCTCGCGCGCGTGTTCACCGGCTATGACTTCGACCGCTCGGACAACATCCGCCACACGGTGCCGGGTGAGACCTACACCATCGAGTCCAAGGAGTTCGCGCGCAAGCCGATGTCGCTCAATGCGAGCCGACACTCCACGTTGGCCGCGACCTTCCTGGGCACCACCGTGCCGGCGAACACGCCTGGTCGCGAAGCGCTGCGAATCGCGCTGGACACGCTCTTCAACCACCCCAACGTCGGCCCCTTCTTCGCGCGTCAGATGATCCAGCGCCTGGTGACGAGCGACCCCAGCCCGGCCTACGTGGCGCGGGTGGCGGCTCGCTTCAACAACAACGGCTCCGGCGTTCGCGGCGACCTCAAGGCGGTCTGGGTCGCCATTTTGCTCGACGATGAAGCACGCGGCGCGGCGTCGTTGCAGAGCACCACTTTCGGCAAGCTGCGCGAACCCATGCTGCGTTTCGTGCAGTGGGCACGCACCTTTGGCGGCGCGTCGCTGGCCGGCAGCTGGAAAATTTTTGAACTGGTCAACCCGGCCAGCCAGATCGGCCAGAGCCCTTTGCGACCGCCCTCGGTGTTCAACTATTTCCGGCCCGGCTACGTGCCACCGGGCACCGCACTCTCGGCGTCCGGCGCCACCGCGCCAGAATTCCAGCTCGTGAACGAGACCTCGGTCGGCGGCTACCTCAACTTCATGCAGGGTGTCATCGAGCGCGGCATCAACTGCCCCAATCCGGGCGTGCCCTACGCCGCCTACAACAACTACGCCTACGACGTGGTCGCCAGCTACAGCCGTGAACTCGCGCTGGTGACCGATGCCACGGCCCTGGTGAACCACCTCGCGCTGGTGATGACGGCGGGCCAGCTTTCGGCCGCGACCCGGCAGGTGATGGTGACGGCACTGGACGCCACACCCGTGACCGCGAGCAGCACCGACACCGTCCGACGACGCCGAGTGTGGGCGGCGATCCTGATGATCATGGCTTCGGCCGAATACCTCATTCAGAAGTAAGGGGCACACCATGCACTTCATCCAGCCCGACAAACACACGCGCCGCGCCTTCCTGCGCCGTGCCGGCCAGCTCGCCTTCACGGGCGCGGCCCTGCCCACCGCCCTGAACCTGGCCGCCATGGCCGACGCTGCGGCGTTCGATGCCACCGACTACAAGGCCCTGGTGTGCGTGTTCCTCAACGGTGGCAACGACTACGCCAACACCGTCATCAACTACGACAACGCCAGCTACGACCAGTACAGCGCCATCCGGGGCGGTGGTGCAGGACGCACCGCAGGCGGCATTGCGCTGGCGCAAGCCGACCTCACGCCCACGCTGCTCAACCCGACCGTGGCGCTGCCTGGAGGAAAGCAGTACGCCATGCACCCCGCCATGACGGGTCTTGCCGGCCTGTTCAACAGCGGCGCAGCGGCGGTGCAGCTCAACGTGGGTCCGCTGGTGGTGCCCATCACGCGTCAGCAGTACCAGGGCAGCAACCGCACGCTCTATCCGATTCCGCCCAAGCTGTTCTCGCACAACGACCAGCAGTCGGTGTGGCAATCGTCGCAGCCAGAAGGGGCCACCACGGGCTGGGGCGGCCACATCGGCGATCTCGCGCTGTCCTCCAACACCAGCCGCGTGCTCACCTGCATTTCGGTCACGGGCAACACGGTGTTCCTTTCGGGCGACAGCGCGCTGTCCTACCAGGTCAGCACCGGCGGCGCGGTGAAGATCAACGCGCTCAACGGCAACGTCTACAACTCGGCCGCTGTGCGCGGCGCCATGACGCAACTCGCGCTGCAAACCCGCACGCACGTGCTGGAGAACGAATACAACCTCGTGACGGCGCGCGCCGTGGGCGCCGAAAGCGCCATCACCGCTGCGCTGGCCAGCTACCCGGCCAACGCCGCCGCGTTCAGCGCTTTCCCCACCGGCAACAACCTGGCCGACCAGCTCAAGCTGGTGGCGCGTCTTATTGCCGCACGCAACGATCTGGGCAACCGCCGCCAGGTGTTCTTCGTTTCGATGGGCGGCTTCGACCTGCACGACAACCTGATTTCGGGCCAGGCCACGCTGATGGGGCGCCTGAGCGCAGCGCTGACCGCCTTCCACGCCTCCACCGTGGCACTGGGCGTGGCCAACCAGGTGACCGCTTTCACCGCCTCGGACTTCGGGCGCACGCTCACCTCCAACGGCGACGGCTCCGACCATGGCTGGGGCAGCCACCACTTCATGGTGGGTGGCGCGGTGCGCGGCAAGGCCTTCTATGGCAAGGCCCCACCCGTGAGCGTGACGAACTCCGCCGTGGATGCCAACGACCAGTGGCACGTGGGCCAGGGCCGCCTGCTGCCCAGCACGTCGGTGGACCAGTACGCCGGCACCATGGCCACCTGGTTTGGTGTGCAGGGCGCCGAGATGAATGGCATCTTGCCGAACCTCACGAATTTCAACAGCGTCGACTACCCACGCGATCTCGGCTTCATGGCCTGAAGGAATTTCGCATCGGCGATAGGATGGCGCCTGGTTTTCAACAGGGCCCTCCATGATCGACCTCTACACCGCCGCCACACCCAACGGACACAAAGTGTCCATCGCGCTGGAAGAACTGGGCCTGCCCTACACGCTGAAGGTGATCGACCTCACCGCTGGTGAGCAGCGCACGCCAGCGTTCCTCGCCATCAACCCCAACGGGCGCATTCCCGCCATCGTCGATCGCGAGGCCGACGACTTCGCGGTGTTCGAGTCGGGCGCCTGCCTGATCTACCTGGCTGAAAAGACCGGCCGCCTCATGCCCTCCGACACCAAGGGCCGTTCGCGCGTGCTGCAATGGCTGATGTTCCAGATGGGCGGCATCGGTCCCATGATGGGCCAGGCCAATGTGTTCTTTCGCTACTTTCCCGAAAAGATTCCGGCCGCCATCGACCGCTACCAGGGCGAGTGCAAGCGACTCTTTCGCGTGCTCGACGGGCATCTGCAACACCACGAATACCTGGCTGGCGACTACTCCATCGCCGACATCGCCAACTGGGCCTGGGTGCGCACGCACCGCTGGTCGGGCGTGGAGATCGACGACCTGCCGCACCTCAAGCGCTGGCGCGACGCGATCCGGCAGCGAGCGGCCGTGCAGCGCGGTATTGAGCAACCGCCGTCGAAGGTGGATTTGACGCGCGACGGCGACGAGGGAGCCAGGCGGTTCTCTGAGGAAGCGCTCACGATGGTGGAAACCGGCCGGGGTGCGGCATGAGGCTCTATGTGGCGCCGCGTGCGCCGAACCCGCGCCGCGTGCAGATGTTCCTGGCCGAGAAGGGCATCCACCACATCGAACAGGTCAACGTCGATCTCAATGCCAACGAGCACAAGGCCGCCGAATTCCGGCAAAAGAGCGCTCTCGCGCGCGTGCCGGTGCTCGAGCTCGATGACGGCCGCATGCTCAGCGAGACGCGTGCGATCTGCACCTGGCTGGAAGGCCACTGGCCCACGCCCAACCTGATGGGCGAGGACGCCGACGAGCGTGCTTTCATTGAAATGGCCGATCGCCGCGTGGAGTGGTACTTCATGCTCCCACTGGCGAACTCGATCCGCCACACGCACCCGGGCCTGGCACCGCTGGAGCAACCGCAGATCGCCGAATTCGGCCAGTCACAACTGCCCAAGGCGATGGAAACCGCCACCTGGCTCGATGCCGAGTTGCAACGCCACGACTGGGTGGCGGGCGACCGATTCACCATCGCCGACATCACCGCCTTCTGCACAGTGGAATTTGCGCGACTCGTGCGCTTCAAGCCGTCTGAATCGGGCTTGCACGCACTGCAGGCCTGGCGCGACCGCGTGGCCGCCCGGCCTTCAGCGCTGTAAGGAAGCTCAGCGCCAGGGCGTGGAGGTCTGCTCCAGCGCTTCTTCCATCGCCGGCAAGGCCTGCAGCCCAGTATCCAGCCGCTGTTGCAAGCCCGCCTGCAGACCCGCCACGATGGTTGGCGCCAGCGTGGCAGGCGCGTGGGCCAGAAGACCCTGAGCGGTGCTGAGGTCGTTGAGCCCGCCGAGCAGAGCTTGCGCATCCACCAGGGCAGCGGCGCTGCGAGCCAGGCGCCTGGGAGCGACCAGGCTGCCCAGGAATTCCTGCGAGTAGCGCAGCTTCTTGAGCGCAATGCGCAATTCGTGCCGGCCTTCCGGCCCCAGGCGGCGGGCCATGCGGGCCTCGCGCCGCAAGCCCGCATGGCCTGCGCGCAGTGTGGCGTGCGCCCAGCGGGCCAGCCCCGCCTCGGGCCAAGGGGTGTTTGGCGGTGGATCGGCCGGCAGCAGGCTCAGCAACCCACGGGTGAAGGCCAGCAGGCGCAAGGCGTGCGCGCTGTCGCTGAGCGCTGTCGCGGCGCGCTCTCCGGCGGCGTGGCGTTCGGCGCCCACCCAGGCCAGCAAGTCGTCGACCTGTCCCGTGGACGCGGCATCGGGCGCCAGTTCCGACAACAGGCCGGGAAGCCATTCGGTGGCAAACACATCCCAGTTGCGCGCATCACCCAGCTGGTTGGCCAGCTGTTTCCACTCGCCGGCCCAGTGGCTGGCAAAGCGCTGCGGCAGGTGCGGCCGAAACAGCCTCAGGCCCGTGCGAAGGCGACGCAATGCCACTCGGGTCTGGTGCACGAATTCCGGATCGGGCGGCGAACCGTCTGCACCCCGCTGGCACACGCCGCCTTCGTTGGCCTGCAAGTGCGACAGGCAGCCAAGCGCGGCAGCACGGAAGGCCTGCACCGGGTGCATGCCGGGATCGAGCTGAAGCGGTGCGGCCTTTTGCGGCTGCGCCCGCTCGCCCATGAAAAGTGCGTAGCCCCGTTCGGCCTTGCTGCGGTTGGCCGGCAAAAGCCGCAACCCTTCGGCGGCACGACCTTTTGGCCCCAGGGCCAGCGTGTGTGCGAGGTCCAGCAGGGCATCCACCGGGCCCGACAGCAACTCCAGTTCGAGCTCCAGGATGGGCTGGCGCTGGCTGCCCGTGGCGATGAACCCCTGGTCCAGTGCCAGTTCCACTTGCGCAGCGCCATGCGTGATCAACCAGGTGCGTCGCGCGAAGTCGGTGCGGAACACGGGCACCAGTTGCCAGGCCACACCGCTGAGCAGTTGCACCAACGCCTCGTCGTCGACCAGGGCGGCGAAATCGAAGGCGCCGGGACGGCTGACGGCTTCCCATTCGCCGCGCCGTGAAAGGCCGCCCACAGAAACACCCGCGGTCTTCACCGTCAGCAGGGTGCGGCGGCCCACGCGGCGTTCGCGCACCGCCATGCGCTGAGCGCGTAGCGCCAGCGTGGAGGTGTCGAAATAGGTGTTGAGCAGTCGCTCGCGTCGGGGCGCTCGCGCGGCGAGCACCGGGTGGGCCAGCAGCCGCGGCAGGTCCTGCGGGTGCAGTTCGAGTTTGAGTTCGGTTTCCAGGGACATGGAGCGGGTGGCGAGCCGGGCAATGGGAATCGGGGAGTCTGCCAGCATGAAACGAATCGCACCACCTTGGCACCGTGACGGCACGCGATTACACCCTGTAACCGGCAGGTCAGGACCACCGCTCACAATGTCCAGAGTCCGGCCGCCAAGCCGGGATTCATCCCACGACACATTCCCATGATCACTTTCAAAACAGCGCAAGTTTCTGCCCTCGTTCTCGGACTGGCGCTGGCCCTGGGAGCAGCCTCCTCGTGGGCTGAAAAACCCGATTGGGCAGGCAAGCCGGGCAAAGGCGAGAAGCCCCCAAAGGAGCTTCGACACGACGACCGCGCGCCTGTGCGGGACGGCGGCCGTGATCGGGGTTCCTCTTCCTCCTCGAACGTCTCCATCCAGGTGCAGATTGGTGGTTACTTCGGCGAGCCCCAGCGCATGGCCGCGCGTGAGTACTACGCCCCGCGCTTCAAGGCCGGCAACTGCCCGCCGGGCCTGGCCAAGAAGAACAACGGCTGCATGCCACCGGGCCAGGCGAAGAAGTGGCAACTGGGTCGCCCGCTGCCGCACGACGTGGTGTATTACCCGGTGCCCAGCGGCGTCTCGATCCAGCTCGGGCTGCCGCCGGCGGGCCACAAATACGTGCGTGTGGCGGCCGACATCCTGCTCATCGCCATCGGCACCGGCATGGTGGTCGACGCGATCGAAGACCTGGGTCGCCTCTGACCACGCATGCAACGACCGCAAGCCGCGTGCAAGGGACTGCTGGCCGGGCTGCTGTGCCTGGCGGGCGCGGCGCGGGCCGATGAACCGCCTGCACCGGTGTCGCTGGACGCCAGTCGCGACTACCTGATCGGCGTCTCGGTGGTTTCGTCTGCCGCGCAGCTGGGCAGCGACACCGGCCAGAGCACACGCGCACGCCCGATGTGGGCCTTTCAACTGGGCCGTTTCCGGTTCGCCAGCTCGGGCGCCAGCGCCCTGCTCACCCAGGGCCGCCAGTCGGTCGACACCGGCGTGAGCACGGTGGTGGCAGGCAGCGATCGCTGGTCGATGAGCACGTCGCTGCGCATCGACGAAGGCCGATCCTGGGATGGTGATGCGCGACTGAACGGCCTGCCCGACGTCCGCGGCACGCTGCGCGGGCGCCTGACCGCCAACGTGGCGCTGGGCAAACGGTGGAGCGCTTCGGTGCGCGGCTCGCAAGACCTGCTCGGGCGCGAAGGTGGCCTGCGCATCGACAGTGGCCTGGGCTACCGGTATCCCATCTCGTCGCAGACGCATTGGGACCTGTCGCTGGGCGTGGGCTGGGCCAACGCCACCCACGCCAGAACCTACTACGGCATCGCACCCAGCGACGCCCAGGCCACCGGCTTGCCCGCCTACCGCCCCGGCGCGGGCTGGGACACGGCGTCCGTGGGCTGGCGCCTCACGTCGGCCCTGAACCGGCACTGGGTGATGTACGGTGGCGTCGGCGCCTCACAACTGCAGGGGGCGGCGGCACGCAGCCCCCTGGTGGGCCGGAAAACGGTCTACAGCGCCACGGTGGGGCTGGCGTACCGGAACCACTGAGCCCCTGGATCAGTTTGCGGTGACGCGCTCCAGCAAGCGCCGCAGGTAGTGCCCCGTGTGGCTGGCCGGGTTCGCCGCCACGTCTTCCGGCGTGCCTTGTGCCACCACCGTGCCACCGCCCGCGCCGCCTTCGGGACCCATGTCGATCACCCAGTCCGCCGTCTTGATGACGTCGAGGTTGTGTTCGATCACGACGATGGTGTTGCCGGCGTCGCGCAACTGGTGCAGCACTTTGAGCAGCAGCTCGATGTCTGCAAAGTGCAGGCCGGTGGTGGGCTCATCGAGGATGTAGAGCGTGCGGCCGGTGTCGCGTTTGGAGAGTTCCAGCGCAAGCTTGACGCGCTGTGCCTCGCCGCCCGAGAGCGTGGTGGCGCTCTGGCCAAGCTGGATGTAGGACAGGCCCACGTCCAGCAGGGTCTGCAGCTTGCGGTGCAGCGTGGGCACGGCGCTGAAGAAGGCGTGCGCCTGCTCCACGGTCATGTCCAGGATCTGCGCGATGTTGCGGCCCTTGTACTGCACGTCCAGCGTCTCGCGGTTGTAGCGCTGGCCATGGCAGACCTCGCAGGGCACGTAGACGTCGGGCAGGAAATGCATCTCCACCTTGACCACGCCGTCGCCCTGGCAGGCCTCGCAGCGGCCACCAGCGACGTTGAAGCTGAAGCGCCCGGGACCATAGCCGCGTTCGCGTGCAGTGGGCACTTCGGCCATGAGTTCGCGGATGCCTGTGAAGAGGCCGGTGTAGGTGGCCGGGTTGCTGCGAGGCGTGCGGCCGATGGGCGACTGGTCGACATTGATCACTTTGTCGAAATGCTCGATGCCTTCGATGGCGTCGTGCGCGGCGGGCTCTTCGTGCGAGCGGTACAGCGTCCGCGAGACCGCGGCATAGAGCGTGTCGTTGACCAGGGTGGATTTACCGGAACCGGAGACGCCTGTGACGCAGGTGAGCAGGCCGACCGGAAACGCCACGCTCACGCCCTGGAGGTTGTGGCCGGTGCCATTGACCACACGGATTTCCTGCAATGCGCCCAACGTGGCCTGGTGTGCGGCCTCGCGCGCAGCGCGCCGCTCGGCCGCCGGGCTGGGTGGGAAGCGGGGCTTGGGCGGGGAAGCCATGCCGGCCTGGTGAACCACCGGCAGCCAGGGCGTTCGGCGCTCAGGCACGGGAATGCACCGCGTGCCACTGAGGTATTGACCAGTGAGCGAGTCGGGCGCGGCCATCACGTCGGCGCAACTGCCCTGTGCCATCACACGACCGCCATGCACGCCCGCGCCGGGGCCCATGTCGATCACGTGATCGGCGGTGCGGATCATGTCTTCGTCGTGCTCGACCACCAGCACCGTATTGCCCAGGTCGCGCAGGTGTTGCAGGGTGCCGATCAGGCGGTCGTTGTCGCGCTGGTGCAGGCCGATGCTGGGTTCATCGAGCACGTACATCACCCCCGTGAGGCCGCTGCCGATCTGGCTGGCCAGGCGGATGCGCTGCGCCTCGCCACCAGACAGCGTGTCGGCACTGCGGTCCAGGCTGAGGTAGTTCAGACCGACATCGTTGAGGAACTTCAGGCGCTGTCGGATTTCGTTGATCACACGCGCCGCGATATCGGCCTTGGCACCCTTCAGCTCCAGTTTCTGGAAGTACGCCAGCGCCTCGCCCAGCGTGACGTGGCTGATGTTGTAGATGGGCTGCTTCTGTTCGCCTGCGCCCACGAACACATGGCGCGCCTCACGACGCAGACGCGAGCCACCGCACTCAGGACACGGCTGCACGGCGCGGTAGCGCGCCAGCTCCTCGCGCACCGCCACGCTGTCGGTTTCGCGGTAGCGGCGTTCAAAGTTGCGGATGATGCCTTCGAAGGCGTGCTTCCTGGTGATGCGCTTGCCCGCGCGCTCGCCCGATTCCAGTGCGTAGCTGAACTTCACCTCTTCCTCGCCAGAGCCGTACAGCAGCACCTGCCGCACGGCCTGCGGCAGCGCTTCCCAGGGCGCGTCGGCGTCGAACCGGTAGTGCGCCGCCAGGCTTTCGATCAGGGAGAAGTAATAGCCGTTGCGCCGGTCCCAGCCCTTGATGGCGCCGCTGGCCAGGCTCAAGCTCGGGAAGCCCACCACGCGCGCCGGGTCGAAGAACTCGGTGTGGCCCAGGCCATCGCACGTGGGGCAAGCGCCCATGGGTGAATTGAAGGAGAACAGACGCGGCTCCAGCTCGCCCACGGTGTAGTGGCACAGCGGGCAGGCGAAGCGTGCGGAGAAGGTGTGCTCATGCGGTTGCGTCGTGGTGCCTTCATCGCCGTCCATTTCCATGGCGATGGCCTTGCCATCGGCCAGACGCAGCGCCGCCTCGAAACTTTCCGCGAGCCTTTGCCGCAGCGGATTGACGCCTTCGTCTTCGTCATCGGCGCGAACCTTGATGCGGTCAATCACGACGTCGATGTTGTGCTTCTCGGTCTTCTTCAGCGCAGGCAGCGCATCGAACTCGAGCACCGTGCCATCGACGCGAAAGCGCACGTAGCCCTGGGCCTGCATGTCGGCAAACAGCTCGACGAACTCGCCCTTCTTCTCTCGCGCCACAGGCGCCAGGATCATCAGCCGCGTGCCTTCAGGCAGGGCCAGCACGGTGTCGACCATCTGCGCCACGCTCTGCGAGGTGAGCGGCACGTCGTGGTCGGGGCAGTGCGGCGTGCCCGCGCGCGCGAACAGCAGGCGCAGGTAGTCGTGAATCTCGGTGACCGTGCCCACGGTGGAGCGCGGGTTGTGGCTGGTGGCCTTCTGCTCGATGGCGATCGCCGGCGACAGGCCTTCGATCAGGTCCACGTCGGGTTTGTCCATGAGCTGCAGGAACTGGCGTGCGTAGGCCGAAAGACTCTCCACATAGCGGCGCTGGCCCTCGGCATACAGCGTGTCGAACGCCAGACTGGACTTGCCCGAGCCCGACAGCCCCGTGACCACCACCAGAGAGTGCTTGGGGATGTCGAGGTCGATGTTCTTGAGGTTGTGCGTGCGAGCACCACGCACCGACAGAAAGGCGCTGGCGTGGCGCAGCGCCGGGGCCAGATCGGTGAGGTTCAGGGCCGGGGGCAGATTCTGGTTCAAGGCGCGCTCGGGGGTGTTCAGGGCAACCCGACATGATAAGCCGCGCTGTGTTTTCGTGCGACCCGGCCGGGTACGCCCGACGCTTTCGCTGACAATACCGGTCTCCCCGCACCCTGCCGCTCCGTCTTGTCGTCTCCCCCGTCCTCTCTCACCTCCGTCCCCGCGCACGAAGCGAGCGCTGCCACGCGCATGACGCCCGCCGAACGGCGCGCCAGTGGGGCGCTGGCCTCCATCTACGCGCTGCGCATGCTGGGCCTGTTCCTGGTGTTGCCGGTGTTCGCCCTGCAGGCCCGCCACTACCCCGGTGGGGACGATCCCGCCCTGGTGGGCCTGGCCATGGGCATCTACGGCCTCACGCAGGCGCTGCTGCAAGTGCCACTGGGCATGGCCTCGGACCGCCTGGGCCGCAAGCCGGTGATTCTGGCCGGGCTGGCGCTGTTCGCGCTGGGCAGCCTGCTCGCAGCCTGGGCGCCCACGCTGCACTGGCTGGTGGCCGGGCGCGCGCTGCAAGGCGCGGGCGCCATCTCGGCGGCGGTCACGGCCTTGCTGGCCGACCTCACGCGCGACCAGGTGCGCACCAAGTCGATGGCGCTGGTGGGCATCAGCATCGCGCTCATGTTCGCGCTCTCGCTGGTGCTCGCGCCGCTGCTGGTGCCCCACATCGGCCTGGCCGGCCTCTTCGCCCTCACCGCAGCGCTCGCGCTCGCCGGCATGGCGGTGGTGGCCTGGGTGGTGCCGCCCGAGCCACCGCTGCCAAAGGCCGCTGGCCGGAGTGGATTGCGCGAGGTGCTGGCCCATGCCGAGCTGCTGCGCGTGGACCTCGGCGTGTTCGTGCTGCATGCAGTGCAGATTGCCATGTGGATGGCCGTGCCCGCGCTGCTGGTGGAAACCGGCGTGCCCACGGCCGAGCACTGGAAGATCTACCTTCCCGCCGTGCTCGCTTCGCTGCTGATCATGGGCGGCCTGCTGTTCCGCCTGGAGCGCATGGGCCATTTCAAGGCGGTGTACCTGGGTTCGATTGCGCTCATCGCCCTGGTGCAACTGGGCTTCCTGCTCAGCCTGCAGGCGCCATCGCTGTGGCTGGCAGCGCTGCTGCTGTGTCTCTACTTCGTGGGCTTCAACACCCAGGAGGCCAGCCAGCCCAGCCTGGCATCGCGCCTGGCCGAGCCGCGCCAGCGGGGTGCGGCACTGGGCGTCTACAACACGCTCATGTCGCTTGGCATCTTTGCCGGCGGCAGCCTGGGAGGCGTGGTGGTCAAGGCCTGGGGCAGTGCGGGCATCTTCACCGCCAGCGCCCTGCTGATGGGCCTGTGGCTCTGCACCGCCTGGGGCATGAAAGCAACATCGAACGGGCGCGGCGGGAGCGAACCGTCCTAGGGTTTGTCAGCCGGGGGGTCTCCCCCGGAATGATCGGACACCGGCGTTGTTGGCTCCGCCTTCGGAGGGACATCCGACCGAGCCAGCGCGTTGATCATCAAGGTCGACAAGGCCGTGTAAAGCGGGCGGCTGAGCAGGCGAGCGATCAGGCTGGCCAGCATGGCGCCCGCCATCAGGCTGAGCACCATCGAACGGCCGTTGATCATCTCCATCACGATGATGAAAGAGGTCAGCGGCGCCTGCGTGGTGGCTGCGAGAAAGGCCGCCATGCCCAGCGCGATGAGACTGGGCGCGATCGCAGTGGTGTTGGAGCCACCGAAAATCTGCGCCACATCGTGGCCAATGCCTCCCCCTATGGACAGCGAGGGCGCAAAGATGCCGCCAGGTACACCACTCCAGGTGGTCAGCCAGGTGGCCACCAGCTTGAGCAACACATACAGGCGCGAGACGTCGCTGTCGCCAGCCAGCATGGCGCGCACCTCTTCGGCGCCGGCACCAAATGTGGCGCCGCCGCTGACCAGCCCGATGACGGCCACCGCGAGCCCGGCTCCGGCGGCGAAGCGCACCGGAAAGCGCCGCCGGAATGCGCTGAATCGATCGGGCAAGCCCTCCAGTGAGGCGGCCAGGAGCCTGCTGAACAGTCCGCCCAGCACGCCAGAGATGATGACCACCACCAGACCAGGCAGAAACGCGCCCCAGCTCAGGCGGGGCACCTCGATGGAGCCGAAGTAGGTCAGGTTGCCGAAGAAGGAAATGCCGACCAGACCTGCCACCACGATGGCGGCGATGATGAGGCCGTTGTTGCGCGATTCCATCTTCTTGGAGAGTTCCTCGATGGCAAATACCACGCCGGCCAGAGGCGCGTTGAAGGCTGCAGCAATGCCGGCTGCGCCGCCAGCCACCAGCAATGCGTGGTCGTTCATGGCAGAACCTGGCCTCAGCCAGCGGCGGGCATCGTGCATCACCCCGGCTGCGATCTGCACCGAGGGACCCTCGCGGCCCGCCGACAACCCCGCCAGCATGCTGCCCGCACCCAGTGCCATCTTGGCCAGCGTCAGCCTGAGCGACACGAGGTGGCGCCTGGACTGCTTCGACACACGCGGATCGATCGCGGCAATCACCTGCGGAATGCCCGATCCGGAAGCGCCAGGGAAGAAGCGCCGCGTACACCAGACGATCAGCGCGGTGAGGCAGGGCGTCCAGATGAGCACAGCCCAGGGTGCCACCGTGTGCAGGTGTTTGAACCATTCGAACGCGGTTTCGCTGAGGTAGGTGAAAGCGACCACGAACAGGCCAGCGATCACCGCATATCCCAGAACAATGGTTCGGTCCAGCCAGGCCCGTCCGTCCTTGATTTCGTCCTGGAGATTCTGGAAAAAGTCTGGCTCGCGTTGTTTCATACTCCCCGCATTATTCCCCCTGACGAATCCGGGCGGCCGACAAAGCGGCTTGCGGCACAATGTCAGGTCGTTTTGCGGCTGCGCCCACCAGGGGTCGCCGCGCCCACCTCAGGACACCACCATGGCATCTGTCAACAAAGTCATCCTCGTCGGCAACTGTGGCCGCGACCCCGAGATCCGCTACCTGCCCTCGGGCGGTGCCGTGGCGAACATCAGCATCGCCACCACCAGCCGCCGCAAGGACCGCAACTCCGGCGAGTTCATCGAAGAGACCCAGTGGCACCGCGTCACCTTCTTCGAACGTCTGGCCGAGATCGTGGGCGAATATGTGAAAAAAGGCACCCCCATCTACGTCGAAGGCCGCCTGACCTACCGCAAGTACACCGACAAGGACGGCATCGAGAAAAACGCCACCGACATCATCGCCAGCGAAATGCAGCTGCTGGGTAGCCGCCAGGGCATGGGCGGCCCCGGTGGTGACGAAGGTGGCGGTGGCGGCGGTGGTGGCAACTACTCGCGCCCCGCGGCGGCCCCGCGTGCGGCCGCGCCCACCGCGCCGCGCCAGGCCCCGGCAGCCGCACCGGCTCGCCAGTCCAGCGGTTTCGACGACATGGACGACGACATTCCGTTCTGATCCGTCCGCCTTTCCTGCCAAAGCCCGCCGCCCTACAGGCCGCGGGCTTTCTTCATGGTGGGTTCAGTGGGCGTACGACAGCGGCAGTGCGGTCGTCAGCTTGAGCTCTTCCATGGCGAAACTGGAGCTCACGTCGTGCAGACGTGTGCCGTCCGTCAGGCGTTTGTAGACGCGGTCGTAGGCGGCGATGTCCGGCACCACCACGCGCAGCAGGTAGTCCACGTCGCCACTCATGCGATAGAACTCCACCACCTCGGGAATGGCCTGCACCGTGGCGCGAAACTGCTCGAACCAGGCCTGCGTGTGGGTGCTGGTGCGCACCGAGACGAAAACCGTCACGCCCACGTTGACCTTCTGCGGATCGACCAGGGCCACCTGGCGTGTGATGACGCCCGCCTCCTTGAGCCGCTGAATGCGCCGCCAGCAGGGCGTGGCCGACAGGCCAACCTGTGCCGCAATCTGGGCCACCTGCTGCTCTGCATCGCGCTGCAGGATGTCCAGGATGCGCACGTCGATGGAATCCAGTTTCATGAATCACATGATAGTTGGAATTGAATGCCTTAATTCATCTGATTCTTCGAACAGAAGGCAAGCGCATTGCGCCAGGCGCCCCGGACAATTCCGGCCATGGATATCTACCTCGACGCCAACGCCACCACCCCGGTTTTGCCCCAGGCGCGCGCCGCCGCGCTCGCCGCCATGGCCGAAGATTTCGGCAACCCCAGCAGCGTCCACGGCAGCGGGTTGCGGGCCCATGCCCTGCTGGACCGGGTGCGCGCCCGCGCCCGCCGGGTGCTGGACGCGCCCACCGGGCACATGCTGTTCACCAGCGGCGCCACCGAGGGCATCCAGACCGCCGTGCTGTCCGCACTCATCGAGCTGCGCACGCACCGCGCCGCCGGTGGCGACATGCCGACCTTGCTGCTGTACGGCGCCACCGAGCACAAGGCGGTGCCGGCTGCCCTGAAGCACTGGAATGGCCTGCTGGGCCTGGACCTCGCGATTCAGCCCATTCCGGTCGGGCGGGACGGTCGACACGATCTGGCATGGCTGGCCGCGCATGCACCGCACGCTGGCCTGGTCTGCACCATGGCCGCCAACAACGAAACCGGCGTGATCAGCGACCTCGATGGCATCGCGGACGCCCTGACGAGCAGCCCGGCGCTCTGGATGGTGGACAGCGTTCAGGCGCTTGGCAAGCTGCCGCTCAAGCTGGTCGAGCGGCGCATTCACTACGCGCCGTTCTCCGGCCACAAGCTGTACGCGCCCAAGGGCGTGGGCTTGCTCTACGTGCGCGAGGGCGCACCCTTCACGCCGCTGCTCACCGGCGGCGGCCAGGAAGGCGCGATGCGCGCGGGCACCGAGAACATGGCTGGCATCGCGGCGTTCGGTGCGGTGCTGGAGGCGCTGGAAAGGGGTCAGGCATTCCACAGCCCGGCCACCCTGCACCGACATCGCCAGCGCCTGGCCAGCGCCCTCCAGAGCGCCTTCCCGGGCCTGGTGTTCAACGCACCATCCGACATCTGCCTGCCCACCACGCTGAACGTTTCCGTACCGGGTTTCTCGTCCCAGTCACTGCAGTCGGTGTTCGACGCTGCCGGACTGCGGGTCAGCGGCGGATCCGCCTGCGGCGCCTCGAAGGCGCAGCCCAGCGATGTGCTCGTGGCCATGGGTTTGCCGGCATGGCAAGCGGCCGGTGCGATTCGCCTGTCGTTCGGCGCGGCAGACGACAGCGACCTGATTGAGGCCGCCTGCACACGCATTCAAGCCTGCGGGACCTCGCTGCGCGCTGGCGGGTCCGTGGATGATCTGGAACTGAATGCGGCACAGGTGCTTGCGCTGCGGCAGACCACACCCGGGACGGTGCTGGTGGACGTCCGGGAGCGGCATGAGCAGAACGGGTCGGGCGCGTCGCCACTGGGCGCAGGGTGGGCTTTCGAGTCGGCACCCTTGTCTGGGCTGCCGGAGCACCTGCCGCGGTGGCTCGAACTCCCGGCCGAAGTACCGGTGGTGTTCTGCTGCCAAAGCGGCCGGCGCAGCACGCAGGCAGCGCTGGCGCTGCGTCAGCAGGGACACGCGCTGGCGTTCAGCCTCAGGCCAGCAAGCCCCCCACCCGCTGGTGCAACAGCTCCGGCGACACCGATGCCGGCGACACCGGCTCACCCACATGGAGGCCCACACGGTTGAAGAAGCCACGGCGAAACGGCCGCACCATGGCCACGCGCTCGCCATCGCGCTCTTCCACGCGGCTGAAGAACGAACCCCACAGGTTGGTCAGGCCCATCGGAACCACCTGAGGGTGCAGGCCTTCACGCGCCGCGAGTTCCAGGATCTTCATCACGCCGCCCTTGAAGGGCTGCAACTGGCCGTCGCGGGTGATACCACCCTCGGGGAAGATGGCCAGCAACTCGCCTTCGCGCAGCGCGGCGGTGGCGGCTTCGAAAGCGGCGTCATAGGCGGCGGGATCTTCTTTCTGCGGCGCGATGGGAATGGCCTTGGCCAGGCGGAACAGCCAGCCCAGCACCGGCACGCGGAAGATGCGGTGATCCATCAGGAAGCGGATGGGGCGCGGGCTCGCGGCCATAAGCAGCACGGCGTCGACAAAGCTCACGTGGTTGCAGACGATCACCGCTGCGCCTTCGGTGGGTATGTGCGCATCGCCCTGAACGCGGAAGCGGTAGACCAGGCGCGAAGCGACCCAGGCCACGAAACGAAGCAGGTACTCCGGCACCAGCATGAAGATGTAGAACGCCACCACCGCGTTGGCCACCCCCACCAGCAGGAACATCTGCGGGATGGTGAAGCCGGCCTGGAGCAACGCGCCGGCAATGACCGCGCTGGCGATCATGAACAGCGCGTTGAGGATGTTGTTGGCCGCGATGATGCGTGCGCGGTGCGTGGGCTGGCTTCGCATCTGGATCAGCGCGTACATCGGCACGCTGTAGAGGCCGGCGAACAGGCTGAGCAAGGCCAGATCGGCCAGCACCCGCCAGTGGGCCGCATCGGCCACGAAGGCCTGCAGCCCCAGCCCGCTGGCGGGCGCCAGGCCACGGGTAGCGAAGTACAGGTCGATCGAGAAAATGCTCATGCCGATGGCGCCCAGCGGCACCAGGCCGATTTCAACATGGCGACGCGAGAGCACCTCGCAAAGCAGCGAACCGGTGCCGATGCCGATGGAGAACACGACGAGCAGCAGCGAGGCCACCTGCTCGTCACCGTGTAACACGTCCTTGGAAAACGCAGGGAACAGACTCAGAAAGACGGCGCCGAAGAACCACATCCAGCTGATGCCGAGCACCGAGCGGAAGACCACCGTGTTGCCATGGGCCAGCTTGAGGTTGCGCCAGGTTTCGGTCACCGGGTTCCAGTTCATCACCAGCCCGGGGTCCATCGCTGGAGAGGCGGGAATGTAGTGCGACGCCACGCGACCCAGCACCGCCAGCGCCACGCAGGTCAGGCCGACGTGATGAGCGCCAATCTCAGGCACCGCAATGATGAGGCCACCCGCCACGTTGCCCAGCAGGATGGCCACGAAAGTGCCCATTTCCACCACACCGTTGCCGCCCGTGAGCTCACGTTCACCGAGGTGTTGTGGCAGATAGGCGAACTTCACCGGGCCGAACACGGCCGACTGCAAGCCCATGAAAAAAATGCTGGCCAGCAACAGGGGGATGTCCTGCACGAAGAAGCCCCAGGCGGCCAGCGCCATGATGCCGACCTCGGCCCGCTTGAGCCAGACGATCATGGTGCGTCGGTCCAGCTTGTCGGCCAGTTGCCCGCTGGTGGCAGAGAACAGAAGGAACGGCAGGATGAAAAGTGCGCCGATCACCAGACCGGCGAGATCGGCCGGCAGCCAAGCCACCTGCAGCTGGTAGGTCACCAGCACGGTGAAGGCGAACTTGAAGAGGTTGTCGTTGGCCGCGCCGAGAAACTGGGTTCAGAAGAACGGGGCAAAACGGCGCTGCCCGAGCAGGGCGAACTGGCCGACTTCGTGGGTGGATGGGGTTGCAGACATGGGGTCTCCTCCTGTCGGGCTGTGGTTGAGTTGTGAGTGATTTCAGCGCCGTGCCGCTGGATTCTGCCGCAGCGGCAGGCGCTTCACTGAGGTCGTGCGAATGGCAGTGTCCGGCAACATCACCCACGAGCGGGATCAGAATTCGATACAGTCGAATTCGTTCAAGGCACCGGTATTGCATTTCAATACCTTTCCCACAGAATCCGCAGGAGCCCCATGAGCACCACCACCGACCTCGTGCTTGCCGTGAAGAAGGAACTGAAGTCCGCGCAAATGACCTACGCCGACCTGGCGAAGGCCATGGGCATGGCCGAATCGAGCGTGAAGCGCATGCTGGCCAAGGGCGATATGTCGCTCTCTCGCGTGGACGCAATCTGCCGCGCCCTCAAGCTGGATTTCGCCGACCTGGCGCGGCGAGTGGCGGATGCGCAGCCGCTGTTGCGCGAGATGACGCAGGAGCAGGAGCGTGCGGTGGTGGCCGACAAGAAATTGCTGCTGGTGGCGATCTGCGTGCTCAGCCAGTGGACGCTGGAGCAGATCACCACCGCTTACCGCCTGAACGAGGCCGAGTGCGTGAAGTGCCTCGCGCAGCTCGACCGCATCGGCATCATTGAGCTGCGCCCGCTCAACCGCTACCGACTCAAGCTGGCCAAGACCTTCCGCTGGCGCCCGCACGGCCCGGTGATGAACTACTTCCGCGACCACGCTGTGCTCGACTATTTCTCCGGCGGCTTCGACGGCAGCGGCGAAGGACTGATGCTGGTGCATGGCTCGGTCAGCCGCACGCTGGCGCCCATGTTTCTGGAACGGCTGCAGCGTGTGGCGCAGGACTTTGCCCAGCAGCACCAGACCGATCAAAAGCTGGCCGGGAAGGACCGCGAGGGCTTCACGCTGGTGCTGGCCATGCGGAGCTGGGAGTTCGAGGCCTTTGGTCGACTGCGGAGGTGACGGGGTTCACCCTGCCTCTGGAGGCTGGCGACGCTGGCATGATGACGGGCTTTCGTCCCAGGCTCCCATGAACGACTCGACTCCACCGACAGCCACCTCCGGCCCCGCCGCACCCGCGGCACGACGCCCCGATCGCCGCCGCCGCAGCCCCGCTGGACAGCCGCCCACCCAGGGGCGTCCAACGGCCCAGCGACAGCACCCCGTGCTCGATCAGCTCGCGCAGCTCTACCCCGCGCTGTTCGGCGAAACGCTCAAGCCGCTCAAGCGCGGCATCTACCAGGACCTGCTCGACGCGCAGCCCGGCGTGCTGGAGGCCGAAAGCCTGAAGGCAGCGCTGGCGCTGCACACGCGCTCCACCCGCTACCTGACGGCGGTGGCCTCGGGCGAACAGCGGCACGACCTTGCCGGCGAGCCAGTGGAGCCGCTCACCACTGACCAGGTGCATCACGCGCTGGTCGAGGTGTTCCGCCGTCGCCAGGGGCGCACGCCCGAAGACCTGGTACCCAAGCTGCGCCAGCGCATCGCTCAGGCGTTCGAGGCCTCGGGCCTCGGCGAGGAAGCCTATGCCGCCGCCACGCGAAGCCGGGATGAGGTGGTCAACGAGATCACGCGGCTCGCGCTGACCGACGCCAGTGGACGCATGGCGCGCGATGCGGCCCTGTTGCGTGCGTTCGAGTCGAGCGGCAAACCCGTCGAGGCGTTTGCCGACATGTACGGCATGCCCGTGCAGGAAGCCCGGCGAACGCTGGAGCGTGCTCGCGCCCGGCTCAGTCCCAGGACCTGAATCGCATGGCCGCCACGCCCGCCGAAGCCGAATCGCCTTATGCGTGGTGGCGGCTGACGGTGTCGCTCGCGCTCATGACGCTGGGCGGCGCGGGCATGTACTCGGTCACGGTGGTGCTGCCCCGCATCCAGGCCGATTTCGGCATCGACCGCGGCGCGGCCTCTTTTCCCTACACGCTGACCATGATCGGCTTCGGGGTGGGCGGCATCCTCATGGGCAAGCTCTCGGACCGCTTCGGCGTGATGGTGCCGGTGCTCGGCGGCGCCGTGGGCCTGGGGCTGGGTTTCATAGCCGCCGGTGCTGCCACGAGCCTGTGGCAGTTCAGCCTGATCCAGGGCTTGCTGATCGGCCTGCTCGGCACCTCGGCAACCTTCGCGCCACTGGTGGCCGACACGTCGCGCTGGTTCACGCGTCGCCGGGGGATCGCGCTGGCCATCTGCATGAGCGGCAACTACCTCGCCGGTGCGATCTGGCCGCCAGTGGTGCAGCACTTCATCGACAACGGCGGCTGGCGCCAGTCCTACTTCACCATCGGGGCGATCTGCCTGGTCGTGATGCTGCCGCTGGCGCTGGTGCTGCGGCGCCAGCCGCCCGCGCTCGCCAGCGCCGAGCCAGTGCCGGGTGGCGCGCCTCCCACGTCCACACTGGGCGCCAGCGAGCGACCATTGGGCCTGTCGCCGGCCACGCTGCAGGCCTTGCTCTGCGTGGCCGGCGTGTCGTGCTGTGTGGCGATGTCGATGCCGCAGGTGCATATCGTGGCCTACTGCACCGACCTTGGCTTCGGTGCGGCGCGTGGTGCCGAGATGCTCTCCATCATGCTCGGCATGGGCGTGGCAAGCCGCCTGATTTCCGGCTGGATTTCGGACCGCATCGGCGGACTTCGCACGCTCTTGCTGGGCTCGGTGCTGCAAGGTGTGGCGCTGCTGATGTTTCTGCCGTTTGACGGTCTGGTGCCGCTCTACCTGATATCGGGCATGTTCGGCCTGTTCCAGGGTGGCATCGTGCCGAGCTACGCGCTCATCATCCGGGAGCACTTCTCACCCGTGCAGGCCGGTGTGCGCACGGGGACGGTGCTCATGGCCACGCTGCTGGGCATGGCGCTGGGTGGCTGGATGTCGGGCGCCATCTTCGACCTGACCGGCTCCTACCAGGCGGCCTTCGTCAACGGCATCGGCTTCAACCTGCTCAATGTCGGCATCGTGATCTTCCTGCTGAAGCGCGCCCGAGCACGCGGCGTGGGCCTGGGCCGGCTCAGCCCGGCACCGACGGCATGGTGAACACCGTCAGCACGCCGGTGTAGCCGTAGAGCCGGTGGTGGGCGATCTCGCCGCCGGCAAAGTAGCCCACCAGCGGCACATCGCCCAGGGCGCGGCGAACCGTTTGAAGTTCGGCGCTGGGGCTGCCGAAATGCGGTCCTCCCCGGCCTGCACAACTCACGTACACCGCACCCGCGATGCGGCGCGCCGGGTGGGGCATGGCATCGGGTTCAGGGCTGGCCAGGGCACTGGCGGTGCTCAAGCCGAGTTCCTCGGGTTCCAGCTCTTCGCGCACTTCGGCGCACATGCGAATGAGATCGGCCCGCGCAGCCTGCACATTGCGCTCGCAGAAGGCCAGGCGCGTACCGACCGGCGCCACATCGGCAATGGCAATGCCGCGCCGCCCAGGATCCAGCCCGATCAGATGGCGCACCATCACCTCGGTACCGAACTGGCCGCGCATGCGAGACTTGTCCGTGACCACGGGCTGCCCTGCGTCGTCAGGCTCGGCATGCGTGAGACCAACCAGCGTGGAGCGCAGGCGCGGCATGGCCTGTTCGGGCCGCTCAAGCGAAATCACGCGCTCGCGCAGCAATACGTCCAGCGCGGGTTCCCCATCGAGCTCCAACACGAGATTGCCGTCGGCGGCGGTGACGGTGCGTTCGCGGTCGACCGGCTGCGCGCCCTGCGTCACGCGCGAGACCACGCCCACGTCCGGCCCGAAGGCCACGCCGCTCAGGCCGCCGTCGTACACACCACTGGCCGCGCCCTGCCCGCTGAGGTTGCCCGCGCTGCCCAGTGAGAACTGCACGCTGGTGCCCCGGCTGCCGGCCAGGCCACCAAACACGTAGCCGCTGCTCGTGCGCTCCGCCACTTCGGCAATGAGCTCGGACAGCTCGGGCGTGCGGGCATCGGCATGCACCAGCGCCGTGTGGGCCTCGAAACCGTGCGCCCCAGCGGCACGACCACTGGCCATCAGCGGGGCGACACCACTGAACACGCGGTACTGGTCCGGGCTCAGGTCGCACAGCATCACGCACAGTGCGGGTTCGTCGAAATACTCGACATTGTTGGACGCGATGCCCACGCCGACGGTGCCCGCCCAATCGGTGACCTCGGGCAGCTCGGCACTGAAATGCTCCAGGATCGCCTGGGCTTCATCGGCGTAGTGGTCGGTGATGTAGAGCAGCGCCAGCGAGGGCGCGGAGGCGAAGTCGGGCAGGGCCATCTGCGCACGGAGCTGAGCCAGCACCAGGGCGGCGGCCATGCGCCACTGCGGATGCGTGGCGTGAGCGTAGGGAAAGAGCTTCATGGCGTCAGCGCGGGCGACCCGCTGCTTTCTTCGGCGCGGTCTTTTTCGCCACTGCCTTGCGCGCGGGCGCGGGGGCCGCACGCGAACCACCTGCGGCCTTGGCTGCTGCGCGGCCCACGCCGGCGGCCATGCCCACATTGCGCGCCACGGTGTCGGTGAGGTTGCGCGTGACCTTGCCGGCCACACCGGTGGCGGTTTTCATGGCCTGGCCGGTGAGGCCACTGGCGACCTGGCGGGTCGTGTCAAGCGCCGACTGTTTTGCGGCGTCCTTCATGGCATTGGTGGCAATCTGCTGGAACTGCTGCGACAGGGCTCCCCACCACTGCACCGGGTCCACCACGCCACCGGCGGGTGCGCTGGCGGCGGTGACCTTGGCGGACTTGCTGGCCGGTCGGGCCTTGCGGCGCCTGGCCGGAGCGTGCGGTGCAGGCGCTTGAGGCTCGACCTCGGTCTTGCCGTAGGTGCGTGGCGGAATCTCAAGCCCGGCGAACTGCGAGGGCGCTGGTGCGGTCGCCACAGCACCAGTGAAGCCGGCCAGCGTGTCGGCGGCCTTGATCTTGAGCGCATTGGCCACGTCGCCCATGCTGAAGTTCATCGTCTTCAGCGTGGACAGCGTCATCTTCTGCACCTCCAGCGCCTGGATAGTGGCCCCCAGGGCCTTGGAATTCTGGTCGAGCCAGAAGTGCACCGCTTTGAGTTCCTCGATGCGCTTCTCCAGGTCTTCCACATTGAACGTGGGTGCCACCCAGTGGCCAAGGTTGGGCAGTTGCGGAATGTTCTGGCTGATGCCTTGCGCCACCCCGCCGGCCGCCTGACCCGCGAGGTTCTGCAGAAACTCGAAGCCGGGAACGAACTTGCCGAAACCGCTGCTGGGGGCGTCGCTCATGGAGGTCTCCTGGTCATTCGTCCACGCCATAGCGGGGTGCTCGGCGCTCACGCAAGGATGCCACACCTTCGCGCACATCGGGGCCGGCAAAGCCCATGAATTCGAGCGCCAGCGAAGTGTCGAATGCCGGGCCCGCCTGGCGCAGCCAGTTGTTGAGCGAGTACTTGGTCCAGCGGATGGCCGACTGGCTGCCGCTGGCCAGCCGGTCGGCCACCTCGTAGGCCTTCTCCAGCAGTGCCGCGTCTTCCACCGCGAGCGAGACCAGCCCGATGCGTTCGGCTTCCTCGCCGCTGATGGGGTCGCAAAGCATGAGGTAGTACTTGGCCTTGGCCAGGCCACACAGCAGAGGCCAGACAATGGCCGCATGGTCGCCCGCCGCCACCCCCAGCCGGGTGTGGCCGTCGACGATCTTCGCCGACTTCGCGGCGATGGAAATGTCGGCCAGCAGGCCGGCCACCAGGCCCGCGCCCACGGCTGGGCCGTGCATGGCGCTCACGATGGGCTTGTCGCAGTTGATGACGTTGTAGACCAGGTCGCGCGCTTCCTTCCACACACGGGTGCGCACCTCGAAGTCGGTCGCCATGTCTTGCACCAGCGCCAGGTCGCCTCCACCCGAGAAGCCCATGCCGCTGCCGCGCAACACGGCACAGCGCACGCTGTCGTCGCGCCCCACATCGCGCCAGATCTCGCTGAGCTCCCAGTGGCCCTCGTGCCCGGCGGTGGGCAGTTTGCCGTTGCCACCAGGGCCGTCGGCGCGCATCTGGATGTCAAGCACGGACGGAACGCCGTCCACGTGGGGACCGCGTCGGGTGATGGCAAGGGTCTGGTAACGGCTGTAGTCCACGGGGGTCATGCAGGTCTCCGATGAGGTGTTGAGCGAGGGCCTGCGTCCAGGCGCACGCCGCTCTGGCGATTGTGCTTGACCTGGGTCAAGCCGGCGCCGGTCGCGTCGGCGCAAGATGGCTCAATCGCTCAGGAGATGAACATGAATGTCCCGTTGTCCGACACCTTCAAGATCCAGCTCGTCGCCTTGCGTGCGGACGCCATGGCCCAGCTTCGCGCACAACGCGGCGGCGCCGTGGGCCGCGCCGAAGCGGCCGCCGACGCGCTCGCCTCGGCCAGCGACGACCAGGCCAGCGCGGATGCGCAACGTGGCCTGGCGTTCACCCTGGAAGAACGCGAGTCGGCCGAACTGGTCGCGATCGACGCAGCCCTGGAGCGCATCGCCGACGGCAGCTACGGCCTTTGCCTGGATTGCGGCGTTTCCATTCCCACCGCCCGGTTGCACGCGAACCCGACCGCCCTGCGTTGTGTGGCGTGCCAGACCGCGCTGGAACAGGGCCAGTCCAAGGCCTGACACGGGCTCCCACTTTTCATCCTCTCAGGACCCACTCCCATGACCACTTTTCACGCCGTCGTCTGGATCGACCACAGTCAGGCCCACGTGCTGATGTTCGACCGCGAACACGTCGAGGCGCAGCGCATCAAGGCGCGCAGCCACCACACCTCCAAGCACGGCCATGTGGGTGCGGACAAGGACTTCTTTCAGCAGGTCGCGCAGGCGCTCCAGGGTGTGAGCGAGGTGCTGATCACCGGCCCCGCCAACGCGAAACATGAATTCCGCGAGTTCTGCCGCCACAACGCCCATGCGGTGGACAAGGCCGTGGTGGATGTGGTCAGCAGCGACCATCCCAGCGACCCGCAGCTGGTGGCCATGGCCAGGCAGTATTTCGTGCGGTTCGACCAGCAGGCCATCGACCCCTCGCGGCGCTGAGTCCGCGCTTCCTGGGTATGCTTGGCGCCATGACAACGCCTGGCCCCACCCTGACCACCCGCAGCCTGTTCCACTTCGCCTTCAACGTCACCGATCTGGAAGCTGCTCGCCGTTTCTACGGCGGCGTGCTGGGCTGCGCCGAGGGCCGCAGCAGCGAGACCTGGGTGGACTTTGATTTCTTCAGCCACCAGATCTCGCTGCACCTGGGTGAGCCCTTTCCCACCGCGCGCACCGGCCACGTGGGTGAGCACCTTGTTCCCATGCCGCACTTCGGCCTGGTGCTGCTGTTGCCGGAATGGAAGGCGCTGGCCGCGCGGCTTCAGGGCGCGGGTGTGGACTTCGTGCTGCCACCCCAGGTGCGCTTCGAAGGCGCGCCTGGCGAGCAGTGGACGATGTTCTTCTGCGACCCTTTCGGCAACCCGATCGAGGTGAAAGGCTTTGCGTCGCTGGAACAGGTCTACGCCAGCTGACCTCTCCCGTTCGGGCTCAGCACGGAAGGAGGTCGCTCAAACCTGCAGGGGAGCGATCTTCTGTTCGATGGCACCAAAGATGCTCTGGCCGTCCTTGCCCTTCATCTCGATGCGGATGGTGTCGCCGAACTTCATGAATTCGGTGGAGGGCTTGCCATCCAGGATGGTCTCGATCGCGCGCTTTTCGGCGATGCAGCTGTAGCCCTTGGGCCATTCCTTGCGACCGTCGATCTCCACCCCCTTGTTGCTGACGGTGCCACTGCCCACGATGGAGCCGGCCCGCACGTTGCGCGTCTTGCCGATGTGAGCGACGAGCTGGCCGAAGTGGAAGGTCATCTCGGGACCCGCTTCGCACATGCCGACCTTGCGCCCGTTCCAGGTGGACTGCAGCGTGAGATGCACGCGTCCGCCCTGCCAGGCGTCGCCAAGTTCGTCGGGCGTAACCGCCACCGGGCTGAACGCCGTGGCGGGCTTGCTCTGGAAGAAGCCGAAGCCCTTGGCCAGTTCGGCCGGGATCAGGTTGCGCAGCGAGACGTCATTGACCAGCATCAACAGACGAATGCCGTCCAGCGCCTGCTCGGGCGACACGCTCATGGGCACATCGCCCGTGATCACGGCGATTTCGGCCTCGAAGTCGATGCCGAAATCCTCGCTGGGCACCACCACGTCGTCGCAAGGGCCGATGAAGTCGTCGCTGCCGCCCTGGTACATGAGCGGGTCGGTGTAGAACGACTCGGGAACCTCGCTGTTGCGGGCGGCACGCACCAGCTCCACATGGTTGATGTAGGCCGAGCCGTCGGCCCATTGATAAGCGCGCGGCAGCGGCGCCATGCACTGGGCGGGATCGAAGGGGAACGCGTGGCGCGCCTTGCCCTGGTTGAGCGTGACGTACAGGTCCTGCAGCTGCGGGCTGATGAAGTTCCAGTCGTCCAGTGCCTGCTGCAGCTTGTGCGCGATGCCGGTCGCATAATGCGCCGTGCTCAGGTCGCGGGAAACCACCACCAGTTGTCCGTCGCGCGAGCCATCTTTGTAAGTGGCGAGTTTCATGCAAGTCTCCTGCTGCCGGGTTGGGTTGAACGGGACGATTCTGCCCCCTCGGTGTCGGGCGTGTGTGGCCCCAATGATTACGAATAGTAAAACCGATTAACCTATGCGTAAAAATCGGATTCTATTCCATCCGACCGGAACCTGATCGCCCACCCGCCCTCCAACTTCGGTGCTTCACCTGACCATGCCCGCTGCCCAACGCCCCCCCCTGGCCTCAGAACCTTCCCTGCCCGACGCCCTGGATGTGGTCGACACAGAGCCGATGCGCGCCGGCATCCAGTCGGTGGAAGTGGGTTTTGAACTGCTCAACGCCCTGTCGCAGGCGCCTGGCGCGCTGATGCTGCGTGACCTGGCCGCCGCCGCCGGCATGAGCGCGGCCAAGGCGCACCGTTATCTGGTGAGTTTTCAACGCATGGGCCTGGTGGTCCAGGACCCGCTGAGCACCCGGTACGACCTCGGCCCGGCAGCCCTGCGCCTGGGGCTGGCGAGCCTGGCGCGCATCGACGCCGTGCGCCTGGCGCGCGAACGCATCGAGAGCCTGCTTGCCCAGACCGGCCACACCCTGGCCATTGCGGTCTGGGGCAACCAGGGCCCCACCATGGTGCACTGGGTGGAGGCCCCGCAATCGGTGCCTGTGACACTGCGCCTGGGCGATGTGATGCCACTGCTCACTTCGGCCACAGGTCGCTGTTTTGCTGCATTCATGGGCCAGAATGAGCGCGATGTCCAGCGGATCGAACCGATGGTTCGGGACGAGTTGGCCCATCTGAAAAATCTGCCGCGCAGCGGCCTCCCCCTGGTGGATGTCCCCCGCAGCCAGGCGGAGGTGCAAGCCGTGCTGGAGGAAACCCGCCAGCGCGGCGTGGCCCGGGTGGTGCACAGCCTGCTGCCTGGCGTGGGCGGCTTCTGCGCCCCGGTGTTCGACGCCCAGGGCCGACTGGCGCTCGGCCTGGTGGTGCTGGGTTCGGTGGCCACGCTGGACACCGAATGGGATGGCCCACCGGCCACGGCCCTGCTGCGCTGCGCCCGCCAGCTCAGCGCCGACCTGGGCCATGCCTGACGTGACCCAGGGGCCCATTTCGCCAGACCCAGCCCCGCGCTGGCCCACGCTGCTCGGGCTCGGCCTGGGCGTGCTGGTGCTGCATCTGGTGTTGCTGACGGGCGGCCTGCCGGACTTCTCTGCGCGCAGCGCCCCCGCCAGCCTGGCCGATCCGCCCACGGCGCTGAAGTCGGACCCGACGCCCCGCTCGTCCGAGGCGATGGCGAGAAGCGCCTCGGTACACATCAGCCAGGTGCGCTGGATCGTGCCGGCGCCCGCCTCGTCACCCGAACCTGTTCGTCAGGTTGCGCCCACCACACCGACGAAAAAAACGTCTGCGAAGGCCGCCGCCGCCAAGCCCGCGGCACCCGTTCTCGACGCGCCAGCGGCGGAACCTCTGCCAGCTCCGGCCCATGAAGCCGCGGCGCCGGAAGACCCCGCCATCCTGGCCCAGGCGGTTGCGGCTGAGCCCGCCATGCCCATGGCCGGGCTCTCCAAGCCGCCCAAGGGCCTGCCCCTGCCACCCGCCCAACCGCCGGCCAGCGCGCGCCTGCAGTACGTGGTGGCGGGGAAGATCAAGGGCTTTTCGTACAGCGCGACCGGCACGCTGGATTGGGAACTGGCGGGAGACCGGTACAGCGCGCGCATGGAAATGCGCATGCCCCTGCTCGGCAGCCGGGTTCAGACCAGCACAGGCAGCGTCGGCCCCGAGGGCCTGATGCCCGAGCGCTTCGCCGACAAGGGTCGCAGCGAACGCGCGGCGCACTTCGAGCGCGCGCAACATCGCATCCGCTTCAGCGTGAACACCCCCGAGGCCGAGCTGCTGCCCGGCGCGCAGGACCGATTGAGCCTGTTCATGCAGATCGCCGGCTTGCTGCAGGCGCGCCCGCAAGCCTATGCGAGCGGACAGGTGATCGACATGCAGGTGGCCGGCACCGGCGACGCCGAGATCTGGCGCTTCCAGGTGGGCGAGGAAATCACCCTGGCCTTGCCGGCTGGCGAGTTGCGCGTGCGCCACCTGGTGCGCCTGCCGCGCAAGGAGTTCGACAGCACCGTGGAGATGTGGCTCGCCCCGGACCTGAAGCACCTGCCGGTGCGCCTGAAGGTCACGCAGGCCAATGGCGACATGGCCGATCAGCAGCTCGCGCAAAAGCCCTGAGGCGCTCGGATGTGCTCAAAAGGACACACATCTTGAAGATGAAATGAACGTTGCCATGTAAAGGGGACCCTGATCTTCATGCCGGCCCGGTTTTGCCGATATAAGGGCATCAGGAACGCAGGTTTTTCATTTCAAGGATATTTCAGTCATGCACATGCTCTACGACTCAGATGCCTTCGCTGTGGTCCACATCCTCGCCAACGCGCCAGCCGAGGGTGAAGACGCAGTGGCCGACGGCCCGCAGATTCCCCGCCACGGTTTCGAGATCGTGGACAAACGCTCGGGCAAAGAGGTTTACCTCGATGGTTCCTGGGCCGAAATGTTCCAGCTCCAGATCACTGCCTGGCAGAACAGCACCCCTTCGCAAGAAGAGGTGGAAGACACGCTGGAAGGCTACGCCACGCTGGCGCAGATGCCTGTCGTGATGCATTGACCGTGCTACCCCCGCGCCGCGCCTGCGGCGCGTCACCCCCAGGGGGCAACGCCTGCGGACTGGCAGAGCCAGATTCGCGGCGCTCTCGACTGACTCCCCCTCGCTCGTTGCCCGGCACTTGCCGGGCTTTCTATTTCTGGACGTACTTCCAGCGGTAAACCTGCTCCGCGAGGATCAGCACGGCCACGAGTCGACAGACCTGGAACGCAGTCACCACGGGCACGCCGAGTTGCAGCACCTTGGCGGTGATGGCCATTTCGGCGATGCCGCCAGGGGCCGTGCCGAGGATCAGCGTGGCCGGGTGCAGGCCGGTCAGGGTCGACAGGCCCCAAGCAAAGCCCGCACACAGCACCATCATGACGACCGTGGCGAGGGCGACCGAAGCCAGCCACCGGGGTGCGGTGTGCACGAAAGCGGGCGTGAAGCGCACGCCCAGGCTCACGCCGATCACCAGTTGGGCCGCGTTGGACCAAGCCTGTGGAATCGCCGACAGCGTGAAGCCACACAGCGTGACCACCATGGTGGTCACCAGCGCCCCCATGAACCAGGGATTGGCGCGGCCGAGGCGTTGCATCAGCAACGCACCTGCCAGCGTCAACGCCGCCAGGCCCAGAAGGCCCGGCGGTTGCACCTCGCGAATGCTGGGGGGCAGCGTGTCCAGACCCCTCAAGCCCCAGAACTGCATGGCAAAGGGAATCGTCAGCGTCACCATCAACACGCGCAGACTGTGCGAAGCAGCCACCAGGTCGGTTCGGGCGCCCTGGCGCTCGGCGATCAGCGTCATTTCGGAGGCGCCGCCGATGGCACCGGCGAAATAGGTGGTGCTGCGCAACTGCGACGGCGAGAGCCCGGCCAGGTGACCGGCGTGCCAGCGGGCCAGACAGGTGCCGAATCCCAGGCCGAGCAGCAGCGCCCAGGCAATGCCCAGTGCAATCGCCCACCACAGGCTGGCCACCAGGGCGCCCACCTCCGGCGTGAAGTAAAGGCCCAGCGCCGCACCGATCACCCACTGGCCCGCGTTGCGCAGCGGCGTCCAACTCTCGGTGCGCGCGCCCATCATGGAAACCAGCGAGGTCGCCATCAGCGGACCGATCATCCAGGGAATGGGCGTGTTCAGCCAGCGGCACAGCCACGCGGCGACCAGGGCGAGCACCAGGGTGAGCAGGACACGCGGCCAAGAGCTCGGGCCAAAGGCAGACAGGGAAGGCAAGCGGGAGCAGGAAGTGGGCGCCGCAACGGGCAACGGAGCCCGTAGTATCCGCTCATGGCCTGTCGAATCGCTGTCCTCTTCACCCTCGCCGTCTCGCTGCTGTCGGCCTGCGTGAGCCCATCGGCGGCGCCGTCGGTGCCCGCCCTGCTCGATCGCCTGTTGCCCACGCAGGCCCTGTTGATCGGGGAACAGCACGACGCCACCGAACACCAGACGCTGCAGCGCGACGTGGTGCTGGCGCTGGCCTCGGCCGGGCGACTCGGCGGCCTGGTGATGGAGATGACCGAGCAAGGGCGCGACACCTCGGGCCTGCCGTCCGACGCCAGCGAAGAAAGGGTGCGCGAGGCCCTTGGCTGGAAGTCGGAAGGCGGCTGGCCCTGGGCCACCTACGGTCCAGTGGTGATGGCCGCCGTGCGCTCGGGTGCGCCGGTGATGGGCGGCAACCTGCCGCGTTCAAGGATGCGAAACGTCATGGGTGAGGCTGCGCTCGATGGCCTCATTGGCGCCGAAGCGCTGCGACAGCAACGCGAAGCGATCCGGGAAGGCCATTGCGGCCTGCTGCCTGAGAGCCAGATCGCACCGATGGCTCGCATCCAGCTCGCGCGCGACCGGGCCATGGCGCAGGCGCTGGCCAGCGCCGTGCAGCGCGCGGGCGACGGAAAAACGGTGGTGCTGGTGGCCGGCAACGGCCACGTGCGGCGCGATCTGGGTGTACCGCTGCACCTGCCCTCGAGCCTGAAGCATCAGGTGGTGATGGCGCAGGCAGGCGAAGCGAATGTCGAAGGTGAACTGGCCGATGCGATCTGGCGCACGCCGCCACTGCCCGCGCGTGACCACTGCGCTGAACTCAGACGCGCCCCCCTGCGCCGCTGACGCGGCTTCCCACCTCTCTGGCGCGTCAGCGGCGCAGGGCGAGCTACTTCACTCTCTTGACCGCGTCGGCCAGGGTGCCGACCATGGTTTCAATCTGAGCGCGATCCACGATGAAGGGCGGTGCGAACACCAGGTTGTCGCCGGCGTTGCGCACCAGCACGCCCCGGTGGTAGCAATCCATGAACACGTCGAAGGCGCGCTTGCCCGGCAGGCCCGGTAGCGGTGCAAGCTCCACGGCAGCGGCCAGGCCGTAGCTGCGGATACCGATCACGTTGGGCAAGCCCTCGAGCGCGGCGTGCATGGCGTCGCCCAGCACCGGACCCATCTCGCCTGCGCGCTCGAACAGCTTTTCTTCCCGGAACAGCTCCAGCGTGGCGATGGCAGCCGCGCAGGCCACCGGATGACCCGAATAGGTGTAGCCGTGGAAGAACTCGATGGCATGGTCGGGCGCGCTGCCGTGTGCGCCCATCATGGCGTCGTAGATGCGGTCAGTGCAGACCACGCCGCCCAGCGGAATGACGCCGTTGGTCACCGCTTTGGCGAAGTTCAGCATGTCGGGCTGCACTCCGTAGTGATCGGATGCAAATGCAGTGCCCAGGCGGCCGAAGCCGGTGATGACTTCATCGAAGATCAGCAGGATGCCGTGCTTGTCGCAGATCTCCCGAAGGCGCTTGAGGTAGCCCTGCGGCGGCACGTACCAGCCCGCGCTGCCGGCCACTGGCTCCACGATCACGGCCGCCACGTTGCTCGGGTCGTGCAGCGGCAGGATGCGGTTTTCCAGTTCGAGCAACAAGTCCTCGTCCCACACCGGTTCGGTGTTGTGCACGTAGGCGTGCTTCACCGGATCGTGGATGAAGCGCAGGTGGTCCACGCGCGGCAACAGGCTGGTGCCGTAGACCTTGCGGTTGGCGGGAATGCCTCCCACGCTCATGCCGCCGAAGCCCACCCCGTGGTATCCCCTCTCCCGGCCAATGAAGAGGTTGCGGTGGCCTTCGCCTCGCGCGCGGTGGTAGGCCAGCGCGACCTTCATGGAGGTATCGGCCGCCTCGGAGCCTGAGTTGCAGAACAGCACCTTGTTCAGGTCGCCCGGGGCCATGGCGGCGATCATTTCCGCCGCTCTGAAAGCCTTGTCGTTGCTCACGCTGAAGGCAGTGGCGTAGTCCAGCGTATCGAGCTGCTTCTTGATGGCCTCGTTGATGGGCTGGCGGTTGTGGCCCGCACCCACGCACCACAGGCTGGAGATGCCGTCGATCACCTGCCGCCCGTCGTGGGTGGTGAAGTGCATGCCTTCCGCCGCCACAAAAATGCGCGGGTCCTTCTGGAATGCGCGATTGGGGGTGAAAGGCAACCATTGGTTGTCCATGCGAAGCTCGTTGTAGGCCATGGCCAGGTCTCCTTAAACAAAAGTTTTCAACGGCGGGATTGTGGCACCACCGGCCGGCCCGTCCCGGCGCCATTGCGCCTTGGTGGACCAGGCCCACCGAGGCTCTGCTGCGACAATGCGCGGGCCATGCAACACACCTACGTTCTCACCCTGTCCTGCCAGGACCGCCCGGGCATCGTGCACGCGGTCTCGGGTTTCCTGTTCGAGCACGGCGGCAACATCGAAGAAGCCGCCCAGTACAACGACCACGACACCGGCCTGTTCTTCATGCGGGTGCAGTTCGCCTGCGCCCAGCTCACGCAGGACGATCTGCGCGTGCATCTGCGGGTCTTCGCCGACACCTTCGCGATGAGCTGGACCCTGCACCCGTTGGCCGAGCCGGTGCGCACGGTGATCTTCGTGAGCAAGGAAGGCCACTGCCTGAACGACCTGATGTTCCGCTGGAAAAGTGGCCTGCTGCCGCTGGACATCCGCGCCATCGTGAGCAACCACCGCGATTTCTACCAACTTGCCGCCAGCTACAACGTGCCCTTCCACCACATCCCGGTGACGGCGGCCACACGGGCGCAGGCCGAAGCCAAGCAACTGGAGATCATCCAGAGTGAGGGCGCAGAGCTGGTGGTGCTGGCGCGCTACATGCAGATTCTGAGCAACGAACTCTGCGCCAAGCTCGCGGGCAAGGCGATCAACATCCACCACAGTTTCCTGCCCAGCTTCAAGGGTGCCAAGCCCTACTACCAGGCGCACGACCGGGGCGTGAAGCTCATCGGGGCCACCGCCCACTACGTCACGGCCGACCTGGACGAGGGTCCGATCATCGAACAGGACGTGGCCCGCGTGGACCACACCGATACGGTGGAGGACCTCACCGCCCTGGGCCGGGACACCGAGAGCCAGGTGCTGGCCCGCGCGGTGAAATGGCACAGCGAACACCGAGTGCTGCTCAACGGGCACAAGACCGTCGTTTTCAAATAGCAAGAGTCCCCCCACCCCCAGCTTTTTGACTCACCAGGAGATGTCATGTTGATCCACCTTCGAGCCCCTTTGCAATCGCTGTTGATGCTGTGCGCGGCGCTGGCGGCCTCAACAGGGTCCGCCGCCGATCCCGCGCCTCTGACCCAGGAAGAAGCCCTGCTTTCGGTCAAAGGCAAGAAACTCTCCACCCACAACGCGCGCTTCGGTGCGGTGGCGCTGGACTTCAGGGACGATGGCAGGGTGTACGGCAGCAACCAGGGCGGTACCGATTCCGGCCAATGGAAAGTCGAACAGGGCAGGCTGTGCCTGGCGTGGCGCAACTGGGACTACAAGGGATGCGGCGTGCTTCAAAAGCGGGGCGATGTCCTGGAGCATCTCCACCCGGATGGAAGCCTGCACTTCACGGTCAAAGCGCCTTGACCCTCCGGATTCCTCCCATCCAGTGCCTCCTCACCTTCGAGGCCCTGGCGCGCCTGCGCAGCGTGACGCAGACCGGGGAAGAGCTCAACGTCACGCCCAGCGCGGTGAGCCACCGGGTGCGTCAGCTTGAGCAGATCCTGGGCACCAAGTTGTTTGGCCGCGCCGACTTTTCGCTCACCACCGAAGGCAGCGAATACCTGGCCCACGTGCGCGAAGGCCTGGCCTCGCTGCAGCGCTTTCCCAGTCAGGCCACCGCGCAGGGTCGGCGCAAACTGCGCGTGGCGGTCACGCCCACGTTCGCGCGCTCCATCCTGCTGCCGCGTCTCAAGCAGTTCATCGAAAGCTATCCCGAGATCGACCTCACACTGCAGGTGAGCATTCCACTGCTGGACGTGGTGGCCGAAGACGCCGACCTGATGGTGCGCTTCGGCACCGGCAGGTACGCAGACGTCGAACATGTCTGCCTCATGAAAGACGAGATCACGCCCCTGGCGTCGCCCTCGTTCGCGCGCGAGCAGGGGCCCTTCGACACGGCGCGAGACCTGGAAGGCGTGCCTTTGCTGCGCAGCCCGCTGGAGCCCTGGCGAACCTGGTTCGCCGCGCACGAACTCGACTGGCCAGAACCCCACGAAGGCTCCCAGTTCAACGACATCGGACTCATGTGCGATGCCGCCGCCGCCGGCATGGGCGTGGCGCTGGTGCGCCTGAAACTCGCCGCGCCCTGGCTGGAAAACGGCACCCTGGTCCCGCTCTACGAGCGCCGCATCCCCAGCCCGCACGCCCACCACCTGTGCTGGCGCACCGGTTCCATGGACCGCTGGGAATGCACGGCCTTTGCCGATTGGCTGCGCCACAGCGTGGGGTGAATCCAACAGGCCTGATGCCTTCCGGACACGCCCAAACGTAACCAAGGTGTTACATTCTTGCTCGCTCCATAACGAGCGGGAGAAGCGCATGTTTCGAGGGTTTCGATGGCTGCTGGTGGCGGCCGCGGTGGTGTTGACCGGCTGTGCGGCCACGGGCCCGCGCTACGCCGAGGTCGAGTCCGCCTTTCCCACGCTGCGGGCCGGATACGGCCGCGTGCTGGTGTACCGCCCCGCAGGCCTGGGCGCTGCGGTTCAGCCCGAGCTGCTGCTCAATGGCGAACTGATCGGCAAGGCGCAACCCGAGGGCTTCTTCTTTGTCGACCGGGCTGTCGGCCGCTACACCCTCACCGCGAGCACGGAGGTGCGGACCACGGCCGAGCTGGATCTGGCCGATGGAGCCACGGTGTACGTGCAGTTCGGCATTTCCATGGGGCTCTTTGTCGGCCACCCCCGGCTCACGCTGCAAAGCCCCGCGACGGCGGTTCCTCAACTGGCGGCACTCGCTTACACCGGTGCCGTGCCGCTGGTCCCGGGGCCGGCGCGCTCGCGACAGGCCGACGCGCTGCCTTCGGGCCCCGCCCCCAGCCGTGCGGCGCCGCCCGGCCAGGTCACACTGGACGATCTGGGCAGCCTGCTCCCCGCTCGCTGAAAGGACACCACCATGCCACGCTGCTCCCTGTTGGCCACCAGCATGCTGTTTTTCACCGCCTGGGCCCAGGCCCAGGCGCAGACACCCTCCGCCCTGGCGCCCGAAGTGCTCTTCGAGCGCGTCGCGCCCAGTGTGTGGGTGGTCAATGCCCACGACGATGCCGACCGGCTCATGGCCAAAGGCAGCGCGGTCGTGATCGGCGCGGGCTCGCTGATCACGAACTGCCACGTGCTGGTGCGCGCGAAGCGGGTGACGGTCTCGCGCGAGAACGTCACCTACGGCGCCACGCTGGAGCACCCCGACACCGAGCGCGACCTGTGCCAGCTCAAGGTGGCGAACTTCACGGCCCCGGCAATCACCATGGCACCAGCCGAGAGCCTGCGCGTGGGCTCACGTGTCTACGCCATTGGCAACCCGCGCGGCCTGGAGACCACCATCAGCGATGGCCTGCTCTCCGGCATCCGGCGCAGCGACACCAACGACTTCACCGCACTGCAGATCACCGTGCCCATCTCGGCCGGCTCCAGCGGCGGCGGCCTGTTCGACGCGCAAGGCCGCCTGATCGGCATCACCACCTTCTACATCAAGGAAGGCCAGAACCTGAACTTCGCGCTGCCGGCCACCTGGATCGCCGAGGTCCCTGCGCGCGCGCAGGCCGCCCTTGCGGCACGCCAGGAGCGCAGCAAGGCCACGGCCCTGGCGAGTGCGAACGCGGCCGCCGCAGCACCCACCGGCGACCGCGTGTTCGAATACAAGCTGCGAGACCGCAGCACCGGCAACAGCCAGACCGTCATTTACAAGCTCGACCGGGTCGATGGCGACACGCGCATCTTCAACCAGGGCACCCGTGTGGAGCGAGCCAATGGTGAGGTGATCACGCGAGGCAACCCCATCGGCGGTGAATACGACTTCGCCATGCCGCCTGGCGGCTGGGTCAGCAAGCCCCCTCAGAAAGGCGCCACCTGGCAGTTGAACTACAAGGTGCCGTCACTGGGCGGGTTTGCGGAACTGGAGCTGACAGCTCAGGCGGCAGAAGAGTCCACCGTGCGCATTGGCGAGCGCGAACTGGCCATTGTGCGAGTGATCTTCAAGGGCTACACCCGCAGGGGGTTCAGCGCGCTGGCCTCGGGGGCAAGCTATGAGGCCAGCGCCTGGTACTCACCGGAACTCGGCCGCGTGGTGCGCTTCGACGCGCGCACACGCGGCGGCGCAGGCTCCACCGCGTTTCTGGTGGACGAGGTTCTTGAACTCACCAGCATCCGCCCGGAGTGAGCGCCCTCACTCGATCGTGAGGCGCTGGCTGGTCGAG
Organism: Hydrogenophaga sp.; assembly: GCF_050250835.1. Classification (GTDB taxonomy): domain Bacteria; phylum Pseudomonadota; class Gammaproteobacteria; order Burkholderiales; family Burkholderiaceae_C; genus Hydrogenophaga. The sequence goes on from NZ_JBFWNX010000003.1 coordinate 44,628, forward strand.
GCCGCCTTCTTGGGCAACGTGAGCTGCAGCACACCGTTCTCGTACCTGGCGCGCGACGCCGCGTTGTCGATGTCCTGCGGCAGCTGGAAACTGCGCGTCACCGCACCATAGAAGCGCTCGCTGCGCAGCACCTTCTCACCGTCGGACTGGCGATCCTGCTGCTTGACTTCGGCGCGCAGCGTGACGATGCCACCGTCCACGGTGACCTGGATGTCTTCGCGCGCCACGCCTGGCACTTCGGCCAGCACGGCGTAGGCTTCGGGCGTTTCCTTCACGTCGATGCGGATCTGCGTGGGCAGCGCATCGCCGTGCAGTGGCTTGACGTAGAAACCTGGGCCGACATCGCGGAAGAAATCGTCGAGAAGACCACGGCGTGCAATCAGACTGTTCATGGCAAGACTCCTTGAAATGGGTTGAATGCCATCGGGCGCGAGCAGCGCCTGGCATGCACGGAAATTGATGCCGGGGTCATGGGATTTCAAGAGGCCGGCCATCGCCCGCATTCACAGCCCGCTGCAAGTTTCTTCAAACCAGGCGGGAACCGTTGGCATAAACTGGCCCTCGCCATGAACGCAACTGCCCGCCCCCCAGAGCCCACCCAGGTTGAGCGCGCGGCCCGCCAGGCCGAGGTGGTCCGGGCGCTGCAAGCCGTGCTGCCGGCGCACGCACTGCTCTGGCAGGCAGAAGACACGGTGCCGTACGAATGCGATGGCCTGACCGCCTACCGCGCCCGGCCGCTGGTGGTGGCGCTGCCGCAGACGCAAGACCAGGTGGCTGCGGTGCTCAAGGCCTGCCATCGCCTGGGGGTGCCAGTGGTGGCGCGCGGCGCAGGCACCGGTCTGTCGGGCGGCGCCATGCCGCACACCCAGGGCGTGACCCTGTCGCTGGCGAAGTTCAACCGCATCCTGCGCATCGACCCTCTCTCACGCACGGCAGTGGTGCAGGCTGGCGTGCGCAACCTCGCCATCTCTGAAGCGGCCGCCCCGCTTGGCCTGTACTACGCGCCCGATCCCAGCAGCCAGATCGCCTGCACCATCGGCGGCAACGTGGCCGAGAACTCAGGGGGCGTGCATTGCCTCAAGTACGGCCTGACGCTGCACAACGTGCTGGCCGTGCGCGGCTTCACGGTCGAGGGCGAACCGATCGCCTTCGGCGCTGAGGCGCTCGACGCGCCCGGTCTCGATTTGCTGCCGCTGGTGATCGGCAGCGAAGGCATGCTGGCGGTGACCACCGAAGTCACCGTGAAACTGGTGCCCAGGCCGCTGCTGGCGCGCTGCATCATGGCCAGCTTCGACGACATCCGCAAAGCCGGCGACGCCGTGGCCTCGGTGATCGCGGCAGGCATCATTCCGGCCGGCCTGGAGATGATGGACAAGCCCATGACCGCAGCGGTGGAGGATTTCGTGCATGCCGGCTACGACCTGGACGCCGAGGCCATCCTGCTGTGCGAAAGTGACGGGACGCCCGAGGAAGTGGAGGAAGAGATCGGCCGCATGAGCGATGTGCTGCGCGGCTGCGGCGCCACCGCCATCGCTGTCAGCCGCGACGAGGCGGAGCGCCTGCGTTTCTGGAGCGGCCGCAAGAACGCGTTTCCTGCAAGCGGTCGCATCAGCCCGGACTACATGTGCATGGACTCCACCATTCCGCGCAAACGCCTGGCTGACATCTTGCTCGCCATCGCAGAGATGGAAAAGAAATACGGCCTGCGCTGCGCCAACGTGTTCCATGCGGGCGACGGCAACCTGCACCCACTGATTCTTTTCGACGCCAACGACGCCGACCAGTTGCAGCGGTGTGAACGCTTCGGTGCGGATATTCTGGAAACCAGCGTGGCCATGGGCGGTACCGTCACGGGCGAACATGGCGTGGGTGTGGAAAAACTCAACAGCATGTGCGTTCAGTTTTCCGCCGAAGAAAACGCGCAGATGTTTGCTGTGAAGCGGGCGTTTGATACCAAAGGGCTACTGAATCCGGGCAAGGTCATTCCCACCCTGCAACGTTGTGCTGAATACGGTCGCATGCTGGTGCGCGCGGGCGCGATTTCGCATCCAGAACTGCCCCGTTTCTGACTGTCAAATATCACGCTTGACAATTGGTACCCTGGGGTACATTTGCGCTCAATGAGCGCGCTTCTTCCCTCTCAAGACCGACGTCTTGACACGCACCGGCCCGAGAGAGTGGCTCAGGAGCGAGAACGCGCCTTGCTGCTCGAACTCGAAACCCTGCGAGCGGAAAACGAGCACCTGCGCCGCAGCTACGCACAACTGCTGGACAGCCAGGGCGTGCCGCGCGATCACATCGTGCACGACCTGCATGCGCCGCTGCCGCTGCCGCTCTCTTCAGCGCTCGACGTCCCTCCCGAACAGAATCCGCAAAACGCCCAGCTTGAATACGAAGCCCTCTTTGCGGCCATGGCCAGTGTGTTCCCGATCGGGGTGTTTCGCACCGATCAGGCCGGCGTGCTCACCCACGTGGACGAGCAGCTGCAGAACATCTTCGCCCTCGAACGCCGTGACTTCCCCAACTTCGGCTGGCTCTGCCGCGTGCACCCCGAGGATCTGGAGCGGGTCCAGCAGCACTGGGTGCAGGCGGTCTCGCGGGGCGAAGGCCTGAGCGTGGAGTTCCGCCTGGTTCGACCGGGCAACGATGTGATTCATGTGCTGGTGCGCAACGCGCCTTTGCGCGATGCCAACGGCGTGATCACCAGCCAGTTGGGCTTCGTGCAGGACATCACCCCCATGCGCACGCTGGAGGCCGACGCCCGCATCAAGGACGAACTCAACCGCCAGATCATCGCCAGCAGCCCTGACTGCACCAAGGTGCTGGATCTGCAGGGCCGCGTGGTGCAAATGACGGCGCAGGGTTGCCGGCTGGTCGAGGTCGATGACTTCGAACAGGTGAGACTGAGCGACTGGGCCACCTGGTGGCCGGAAGAAGGCGCCCTGCTCGCACGCGAGGCGGTCGATGGCGCCCGCGAAGGCAAGAGCGCGCGATTCGTCGCCTACGGCACGACCTTCAAGGGAACGCCCAAGTGGTGGGACACCATGGTCACCCCCATTTGCGACTCCCAGGGCCGCGCCGTCATGCTGCTGGCGGTGTCGCGCGACATCACCTCATTGCACGAGCAACAGCAGGAAATCCAGCGCTTCAACGCAGCGCTGGAGCAGCGCGTGCGCGAGCGCACCGACGAACTTGCCGAGGCCAAGGAGCGCATCGCGCTGGCCCTGCGAGATGCGCAGACCATCTACAACCAGGCACCTTGCGGCTACCACTCGGTGGACGCCCGAGGCGTTTTTGTGCTGATGAACCGCACGGAGCTCGACTGGCTGGGCTACGAACGCGAAGAGGTGCTGGGTCGCCTGAGTTTCCGCGATGTCTTCGGGACGTCCGATCTCGAGGTGTCCGAGGACCGGCTGCAACGGCTGATGCGCGACGGCAAGCTGGAGCCCATCGAGGTGAGCATGCGCCGTCGAGACGGCAGCACCTTCCTCGCCCTGCTCAACAGCACCGCCGTCTTCGACCGGCAGGGCCAGTTTGTGCGAAGCAACAGCTCGGTGATCGACATCACCGCGCGCAAGGCCGCCGAAAATGCACTGGCCGCCCAGCGCAATTTCCTGCAAGCCATCACCAACAGCGTGCCGGTGCAACTGGCCTTTTTTGATCGCGACCTCATCTGCCGTTTCGCCAATGCGAGTTACGCCCGCTGGGTGAGCGGCGACAGCAGCAGGCTGGTGGACCGCCACCTCAGCGAGATCGCTCGCCCGCAAGACTTCCAGTCTGCGCAGGCTCACCTGCAGGCAGCGCTCGCGGGCGAAATCCAGCGCTTCGAGGGGGAACGCGCCTTCCCTGACGGCCATCGCTTCTACGCCAGCATCGAATACACGCCTTACTGGCAGGATGGGCAGGTGCAGGGCATCATCATCCAGATGATCGACATCTCGGAACGCAAGGCGTCCGAGGACCGGGTCAGCCAGGCCAACTTGCAGCTCAACCAGGCGCTGCAACAGGCGCAGGCACTCTACAACCAGGCTCCCTGTGGCTACCACTCGCTGGATGTCGCGGGCAACTTCGTCTCGCTGAACGACACCGAGCTGGACTGGCTGGGTTACTCGCGCGAAGAAGTGGTTGGCAAGATGAATTTTCGCGACGTGATGCTGCCCGAGCAAGCCGGCCTGCTGGACAGCCGCATGCAGAAGATCCTGCAGGACGATGCGCTCGATGCGGCGGAGTACGAACTGCGCCGCCGGGATGGCAGCACATTCCACGCGCTCCTGTCTTCGTCTGCGGTGCGCGACGTCGAGGGCCGCTTCCTGCGCAGCAACACCACCGTGGTGGACATCACCCGGCGCAAGGCCGCGGAGACAGCGCTGCGCGACAACCAGCGCTTCCTGCAGACCATCACCGACCACGTGCCAGGTCTCATCGCCTACCTCGACGGCAGACTGGTGTTCCAGTTTGCCAATGCCGAGCACCTGCGTGTGTACGGCATGGACCCCGCCTACATCGTCGGTCGCCACGTCAGCGAATGCGTGCGCCCCGAGGTATGGGCCGACATCCGGCCCAGAATGGAAGGTGCGCTGGCCGGCCAGCCTCAGCATTTCGAGACCTGGCGACCCACGGCAGACGGCGACGAGATCTTCGTGAGCGTGAACTACCTGCCCGATGTCAACGAGGGCCGAGTCAAAGGACTGTTCGTGCAGATCATCGACATCACCGAGCGCAAGCGCATCGAGGAACGGGTGATCCACCTCAACGAGGAACTGGAACAACGCATCAGCGAGCGGTCGGCTGAGTTGCTGGAGAGCGAGCAGCGCTTCCGCCTGATGGTGGACAACCTGCGCGACTACTGCATTTTCTTCATGGACGCCGATGGCAACATCACCGACTGGACCGACAGCGCCCAGCGCATGGATGGCTACTCGCCCACCCAGATGGTGGGACGGCACTACGGGGTGCTGTTCGATCCGGCCAACCCCGAACACGGCAAAGTGAGCGCCAACCAGATGTTGCGCCTGGCCGCCTCGCGCGGGCAGCACGAACTGCACAACTGGCATTCGCGCAAGGATGGCTCGCAATACTGGTCGCACTCGGTGCTGATTGCCCTGCGCGACGACAGCGGCGAGCTGCGCGGATTTGCCAAGATCAACCGCGACATGACCGACGCCAAGCGGCTCGACGACCTGATGCGCAACATCAACGACGAGCTGGAGAACCGGGTGGTGGAACGCACCGAGCAATTGCTGGCGGCCAACAAGGACCTGGAGTCGTTCTCGTATTCGGTCTCGCACGATCTGCGCTCACCGCTGCGCCACATCTCCAGTTTCGTGAGCCTGCTGGAAGAGCACCTGGGCGGCCAGTGCGACGAAGTCAGCGCCCGCTACCTGAGCACGATCGGCAACTCCGCCCGGCACATGAGCCAGCTCATCGACGGCCTGCTCGCGTTCTCCCGCCTGGGACGCTCGGCGGTCAACCTCACGCCGGTCGATTTCACCTTGCTGGTGGACGCGGTGGTGGGCCAGCTGGGTCACGACACCGAAGGCCGCGTGGTGGACTGGGTGATCGCGCCCGATCTGCCAGTGGTGCAGGGCGACGCACTGCTGCTGCGCGAGGTCTGGGCCAACCTGCTGGGCAACGCCTACAAGTACACCCGTCCACGCGAGCGCACCCGCATCGAAGTGGGCTGGAGCGTTGATCCGGTGATGGGTTACACCTTCTTTGTCCGTGACAACGGTGTGGGTTTTGACACAAAATACGCCCAGAAGCTGTTTGGCGTCTTCCAACGCTTGCACCGGGCCTCGGAATTCGAGGGCACGGGCATAGGTCTTGCACTCACCCGGCGCATCATCGAGCGGCACGGGGGCAGTATCTGGGCCGAAAGCCAGCTTGGTGAAGGTAGTACTTTCTTCTTCTCGCTTCCCTTCGAAGGGCCACACGGTTTCGAGTCCCCCATGGACTCCATGCCCGCCGCACTGGAATCATGACCAAAAATGCCGATGCCATCCTGCTCGTCGAGGACAACCCCGACGATGCCGAACTGACCAAGCTGGCGCTGGCGCGCCATGGGCTCGACGGGCGTGTGACGCACGTCTCCGACGGCATGCAGGCGCTGGACTACCTGCACCGACGCAACGGCTTCATGAACCGATCGGGCAGCAACCCCATGCTGGTGCTGCTGGACCTGAAAATGCCTTTGCTCGACGGCATCGGCGTGCTCAAGGAAATCAAAGGCTCTGACAGCCTGCACCACATCCCCGTGGTGGTGCTGACCTCATCCACGGAGCCGAGCGACCTGCTGCGCGCTTACGATGCCGGCACCAACGCCTACATCGCGAAGCCCACCGAGTTCTCGCAGTTCCTCAGCGCCATGAAACACGTGTGCGAGTTCTGGATCAACATCAACCAGACCGCGCCCCAGCTGCCCAGCGCGGGCGTGCGCACCACGGGGTTCGGCGACCTGATGTGACGGCGGACCTCACCAGGGGTCAATGAACCGCGTCTCTCTCATCGCGGCCACCCGGGCCCCCGCCAGCCCTCTGGCCAGCCAGTCCCGCGTCTGCGCAGGGTCGATCACGGCGTCGATCTCCAGCGTGGCCGCCATCTGCACCGCAGAGCCATTCGCGTACTGCCCCGCCAGGAGCCTCTCGAACAAGGCGTCGCGCTGCGGCCCCTCGGGCTCGGCCTCCAGTTCCTTGCGGTAACCCAGCCGGACCGCACCCTCCAGGCCCATGGCCCCGAACTCGGCGGTGGGCCATGCCACGGTGAAGATCGGCGCATGAAAACCGCCTGCCGTGAGGCCCATGGCGCCCAGGCCATAGCCCTTGCGCAGCACCACGCTGAAGAAGGGCACGCGCAGGTTCGCCGCGACCACGAACAGGCGACTGGCATGCCGAACCTGGGCCCGCGTCTCTGTGGCAGGGCCGACCATGAAACCTGGCGTATCCACCAGGCTGACCATGGGCAGGCCATGGGCATTGCACAGTTGCATGAAGCGCGCCGCCTTGTCGGCAGCATCGGCGTCGATGGCACCACCCAGATGCTGCGGGTTGCTGGCGATCAGCCCGACAGGTCGGCCCTCGATGCGCGCGAGTGCGGTGTGGATGCCGGCACCAAAGCCCGTGCGCAGCGCGAGCAGGCTGCCCTGGTCGACGAGCCCCACCATGGCGGCGGTGCTGTCGTACACGCGCAGCCGGTTTTCCGGCACCACCTCGCGCAGGGCCATCGCATCGGGTGCGAGCCAGTCGCCCTGGCGGCCCTGAAAAAAGGAGAGGTAATGGCGCGCGGCGACCACCGCCTGCGCCTCGTCGTCCACCAGCACGTCGATCACGCCATTGCCATGCTGCACTTCACTGGGGCCAATCTCCTCGGGCCGGAAGCGACCAAGGCCGCCGCCCTCCACCATGGCCGGGCCACCCATGCCGATGTTGCTTCCCCGGGTGGCGATGATCACGTCACTGCAGCCCAGCAAGGCGGCGTTGCCGGCAAAACAGCGGCCACTGGCAATGCCCACCACCGGCACCTGGCCGCTCAGGCGAGCGAACGCAGCAAAGGTACTCACGTGCAGACCGGCGACGATGGGCATGTCGGTGTCGCCAGGCCGCCCGCCACCGCCTTCGGCAAACAGCACCACGGGCAGGCGCTGGTCGAGCGCAATGCCCAGCAGCCGGTCGGTCTTCTGGTGGTTGCGCATGCCCTGCGTGCCCGCAAGCACGGTGGCGTCGTAGGCCATCACCACGGTGCGGCCACCATTGACCGAACCCATGCCGGTGACCATGCCGTCGGCTGGCGTGTTTGCGATCAGGTCCTCTTCGCTGCGGCGGCTTCGCTGCGCGGCCACGGCGAGCGCGCCGTATTCGAGAAAGCTGCCCTTATCGCACAGGTCGGCGATGTTCTCGCGCGCCGTGCGCTGGCCCTGCGCATGGCGCCGCGCCACCGCTTCGGGTCGCGCCGCATCGAGTGTGAAAGCCTGGCGCTTGAGCAACCGCTCCAGGTCGGCGCGCGGCGCAGGAGAAGGCGCCTGTGAGGGTGCGGCCGGCACTTCACCCCGAGCATCGCCCAGCGCCGACTCCGAGCGCAGCAGCACATCACCTACCTGAACCGCCTCACCCACGGCGCAGAAGACTTCGAGCACCCGCGCCGCCGACGGCGCACGCACCTCGTGCTCCATCTTCATGGACTCCAGCACCACCAGCACATCACCCGCCCGCACCACATCCCCAGGCGCGACCAGCCATTGGACAATCTGTGCGGACAAGGGAGAGCGCAAGGATTCCATGCGCAGATTCTGCGCGGCCGCCAGGAACGCGCGGGTCAATCACGAGACAGAGGGAAAGTTGGAGAGAGATGTACCCGTCCAGAGACACCGAAGGTCCGGCTCCGCCGGCCCCAGGTGTCGCCCCCTCTCAGGGGGGAGGCGCCGAAGGCGACGCAGGGGGTATCAATAGATGTCCGAGTCGGCCCACTGGGACGAGGGTCCCTCTTCTGCCGTCACCGGCATGTTCAGGTTGAGCACGAACACCACCTCGCCACCAAAGCGGCCCACGCCCAGGCTTTTCATGAGCACTTGCTCCTGTTCGGGGCGCTCCATGCGCAGGAAGCAGATCGCCTGCTTGGTGCCTTCGTGCATGGCGGTGAGGATGTCCAGACGGGTGATGCGCCCGAACTCGCTGCACAGCTGGTGCAACGCGGATTTGAGACTGGTGACGTCGTTGTATTGCCTGAGTTCTGCGAGTGTGCTCACAATCAACTCCCTCCAAAGTTCGGTTCGGCTGCGACAGAAAGCGTTAAGTGCCAGGACGGCGCCCGCAGCCTGGCGATAGCTGATGTTAGGGCAAAGGCTACAAAATCTAACATCTTTGTTACAAATTCCCCGCGCGCGCGCCGTTCGCGTGCAGAACTTCACGATCACTTCCATGCGCGACGCCTCGCGCGAACCATGCCGCTCTGTATGCTCGCTCTGTGCCACCCCCGTCGCACCGTTTGAAACGCCCCCGCCCACCATGCGTCCCGCACACGACATCAACCGCTCTCCACTGGTCTCTGACATGGCCTTCGAGCGCACCGGTGCGTTTCCGGCGTTCAACCAGCGCATTGAGTTCGATCGCCTGGCCGAGATCGCAGCGCAGCTGGCGAACTCGGGGGCGGCGCTTCTGGTGGATGCAGCTCGCAAGCCGGCCGAGGTGCTGGGCGCGTCTGGAATGGCACCCGATGCGGTTGCGGCGACGCTGGCGGCCTGCGCGGACCTGCTGGACCAACCCGCCTTTGAAGACTGGTTGCTGGCTCCCGCAGGCAAAGGCCGCGCCCCTCGCCTGGCTTGGCGCTGTGCGCACTGGCTGCCGTTGACGGCGGCGGCAACGTCGTCCGCTCAAGCCGGCCTGCTGCTGCTCGATGCCGAGACCGGCCGCCAGAATCAGCCCGCTGCGCCCGCGCTGCGCCTGCTGGCCAGCCACGCAGCCGACGTGCTCGCGCTGTCGCGCCGCTACGACCAGATCGAGCAATACAACGCCAACGTGCTGCGCGAAAGCGAGAGCCGCCTGAACCTGACCGAGCACACGGCTGGTGCGGGCAGCTGGTCGCTGCAGTTGTCCACACGCAAGGTGGTGCACTCAGACGAGTTCGCCACCATCCTCGGTCTGAGCGATCACGAACAGGTCAAGGACCTGGAAGCCATGGTCCAGCGCTACACGCCCGAGTGGCGCAGCGGCATCCGTCAGAGGCTGGAGCGCTGCGCGCAGAACGGCGAGTCTTTCGATGAGGAGATCCAGGTGCTGGTGGAGGGCGGCAGCCCGAAATGGGTGCGCACGGTCGGCACGGCGGTGCGGCGCGCCGACGGCGAGATCGCACGCATCCAGGGAGCGATCCAGGACATCTCGGCGCAAAAGCAGGCCCAGCAGGACACGCTGCGCCTGGCCATGCGCCTGACCACCACGCTGGCCAGCATCACCGAAGCCTTCGTCACCCTGGATCGCCAGTGCTGCTTCACCTACCTGAACCAGGAAAGCGAGCGGCTGTTGCAGAAGACCACGGCAGACCTCCTGGGCATGGAGGTCTGGCAGGATTTCAGCCCGGGACTGGCGCAGCGCCTGAAAGACCAGCTCACCAAATCACTGCACACCAACCGACGCGTGGAGCTGGAGGATTTCTTTCCCACGCTGGGCAAGTGGCTGGAAGTGCGCGCATACCCGTTTGCCGAGGGGCTGGCAGTGTATTTCCGCGACGTCACCGAGCGCCGCCGCTCGCAGGAGCAGCTCATGCTGCTGGAGACCAGCGTTTCGCGGCTCAACGATATCGTGGCGATCGCGGAGACTGGCGCCGGCAGCGATCAGGAGCCGCGCATCGTCTTCGTCAACGACGCCTTCGAGCAGCACACTGGCTACAGCCGGGCGGAGGTGTTAGGGCAGACACCGCGCATGCTGCTCGAACTCGACCCGGCGATCACCAAGCTGCGCGAATTGGCCAAAGGCCTGCAACAGACCCAGCAGGCGCGCACCGAGCTGATGGTGCGCCGCAAGAACGGCGCCATGTTCTGGGTGGAGCTGGAGGTGGTATCGGTCCAGGCCACGGCCGAGGACATCACCCACTGGGTGGCGGTCGGGCGAGACATCACGCAGCGCAAGACCGCCGAAGACATGATCCGTCACCTGGCGTTCTACGACGCCCTGACCGACCTGCCCAACCGGCAGCTGTTGCTGGACCGCCTGCAGCAGGCACTGGCGGCGAGCGCGCGTTCGGGGCAGCACGGCGCACTGATGTTCATTGACCTGGACAACTTCAAGATCCTCAATGACACGCTGGGCCACCACATGGGGGACCAATTGCTGCAAAAGGTCGCGCAACGCTTGACCAAGAGCGTGCGCAAGACGGACATGGTCGCGCGCCTGGGCGGCGACGAATTCGTGGTGATGGTCGACGACCTGAGCACCGACGCCGAAGCTGCAGCCTTCAAGGCGCGCGCGCTGGCCGAGAAAGTGCTCAACACCCTGCGCGAGCCCTTCCAGCTCACCGGACACCAGCACTTCGCCACGCCCAGCATCGGCGTGACCTCGTTCACCGGCCAGCAGAGCGACGTGGGCGAGCTGCTCAAACAGGCGGATCTGGCGATGTACCAGGCCAAGTCGCTGGGTCGCAACACGCTGTGCTTTTTCGACCCGGGCATGCAGGCCACGGTCAGCGCCAACGCCACCGTGGGTTCAGACCTGCGCGTGGCCTTGAACGAACAACAGTTCGTCGTGTATTACCAGCCGCAGGTGGACCGGGTGGGGGTGATCACGGGCGTGGAGGCTCTGGTGCGTTGGCAACATCCACAGCGCGGACTGATGCGACCGGCCGATTTCATTCCCGTGGCCGAGGACACCGGCCTGATTCTGCCGCTGGGTCAATGGGTGCTGGAAACCGCCTGCGAACAGCTCGCTGCCTGGGCTGACCGCGCGCAGACCGCCAACCTAAGCATCGCGGTGAACGTGAGCGTGCGCCAGTTCCGCCACCCCGACTTCGTGGACATGGTGATGGCCGCGATCAAGCGCACCGGCATCCGTCCGCACAGGCTCAAACTCGAACTCACCGAGAGCCTGCTGGCCGACCGCATGGAGATCACCATCGACAAGATGGGCATGCTCAAGGCGCTGGGCGTCACGCTCTCTCTGGACGACTTCGGTGTCGGCTACTCCTCGCTATCGGTGCTCAAGCGCCTGCCGCTGGATCAGCTCAAGATCGACAAAGGCTTCGTGGCCGACGTGTTGACCGATCCCAACGATGCAGCGATCTCACGCGCCATCATTGCGCTGGCGCAGAGCCTGAGCCTGCAGGTGGTGGCCGAAGGCGTGGAGACGCAGGAGCAACGCGACTTTCTGGCCTACCAGGGTTGCGACCAGTTCCAGGGCCACCTGTTCGCCAAGCCTTTGCCGATCGAGGCGCTGGATGCGTTGCTGCAGAACCCCACTGCGGGGATGCTGGTACTGTCATAGTCGCTGCGGGCCCACCGCCGGGTGGCTCCCAGGGCGGGCCCTGACCCAGCGGTGAGCGGCGGCACTGGCGCGCAGTGCCGCGAGGGCGTTTCATGGGTCACCAGTTGGCGATGCGAGGGTTGTCGAATGTGTATTCGTTCGGCACGGCGATGTTGGAGAACGAAAACGAGAGACTCACATCGAGCGAGCTGACCTGGTGCCACCAGCCCAGCGGCAGAAACACGGTTTCGCCTGGCTCGACCACCACATCAAGCACCGTGGCTTGTGCGAAAAGCGGGTAGCGCGCCAGGTCGGGATGGTCCAGGTCGATGGGGCTGTAGACGTCGAAGTGGTTGTAGAGCAGGGGCGTCTGCAGCGGCGAGATGAACCGCCAGCGCTTGCGACCCACGATCTGCGTGTGGCAGAGCATGATGGTGTCGTGGTGCAGCGGCGTCACGGTGCCGGCTGGCCCGAACCAGAACGAGGCGCGCCGAGCGAGCTGCGAGTGGTCGCAAAACTCGGGCAGCGTACCGATGTCGCTCAGCAAGGGGGCAAAGCCAGGGCGGCTGAGCATCTCGTTGTTGGCCGTGAGGTAGTAATCGTTGGTCGGGCCGCCGGCGAGCACGCGGTCGACAAAGTCGGCCAGCCGCGTCTTGCGCTGGTGGTCGAGCTTGTTGACTTCGTAGTCCGGATCGGCGCTGCGCTCGGCCTGCACCTCCACTTCCAGGTGGCCGAAGCGCTCGCGCAAGTCCTGCGGCGACCAGCGGCCGAGCGCAGGCCAGTCGCGCGCCACGTCGGTCAGCACCACGGGGCGGCTGCCCATGACGTATTTGTCGAGGAACTCGCCCAGCGCCACGCGGCTGCGTTTCTCCACATGGCCATACAGCGGGTCGAGCTCGTGCAGCTTTTGCTGATTGGCCACCACCGACTCCAGCTTGGCTTGCAGTTGCTGAACGCGCCGAGCGGCAAGAAAGACCGGGTCGGTCTCCACGGCACGGATGGCAGGCTCACACTCGCCGGGGTCCAGACCAGCCTGGACCATGGTCGCCAGCATGGACTCGGGTGTGCAGTTTCTCAGACGGTTCTCGGCGATCCACTGGCGCCAGCCGGCGTCCAGCGCGCGAAATCCGGCCTCAAGTGGACGGGGGGCAGCGGGAATGCGGGGCGTCGACGTCGTGCTCATGCGAGCGCCAGTATCTCACCGCCCGCGCCCAGCCCTGGTGGGTCGTTCAGCTGGTGAACAGCGCCACGTTGCCGCCTGCAGCGGTGGTGTTGATGGTCAACGTCTGTTCGGCGCAGAAGCGCAGGAGGTAGTTTGGCCCACCCGCCTTGGGACCGGTGCCGCTCAGGCCTTCACCACCGAAGGGCTGCACGCCCACCACGGCGCCGATCATGTTGCGGTTCACGTAGACGTTGCCCACCCGGGCGGCGGCGGCCAGGGCCTGCGCCCGGCTGTCGATGCGGGTCTGGATGCCCAGCGTGAGGCCATAGCCCAGCGCATTGATCTGCTGGATCACCACCATCGGGTCGCCATCCCAGCGCACCACCTGCAGCACCGGACCGAAAATCTCCTGCTTCACGGCGGCGATGGCGGGCACTTCGAACATCTGGGGCTCGATGAGGTTCGGCACGACATGCGAGGGCATGGACGGCGGCAGCAGCGCTCGGGCCCCGGCATGCAGGCGTTCGAGGTGAGCGCCGATGCCATCGAAGGCCTCGGCGTCGATCACGGGACCGAGGTCCGTGGCGAGATCGGCGGGGTTGCCCACCTGAAGCTCGCGGGCGGCGCCCTGAATCATGGCGATCACGCCGTCCGCGATGGCCTCGTGCAGGCACAGCAGGCGCAATGCCGAGCAGCGTTGGCCCGCGCTGCGAAAAGCGCTCTGCACCACCGCATCGGCCACCTGCTCGGGCAACGCCGTGCTGTCGACCAGCATGGCGTTGATGCCTCCGGTTTCGGCGATCAACGGCACGATGGGACCGTCCTTGGCGGCCAGCGCGCGGTGAATGATGCGAGCCACCTGGGTGGAACCGGTGAACACCACGCCGGCCATGCCTGGCTGCGCCACCAGCGCCGCGCCGACGGTTTCGCCCGCACCGTGCAGCATTTGCAGCGCAGCCGCCGGCACGCCAGCGGCATGCAGCAGCTTCACGGCCGCCATCGCCACGGCTGGCGTCTGCTCGGCTGGCTTGGCGAGCACGGTATTGCCGGTGGCCAGCGCGGCAGCCACCTGACCGACGAAGATGGCCAGGGGGAAATTCCAGGGACTGATGCACACCCAGGCACCACGGCCTTCCAGCCGCAACGTGTTGCTCTCGCCGGTGGGTCCCGGCAGCGCGGTGGGCGATTGAATGCGCTCGGCCTCGTTGGCGTAGTAACGCAGGAAGTCCATCGCCTCACGCACCTCGGAAACCGCATCACCCCAGGTCTTGTGCGCTTCCTTCACCAGCAAGGCACACAGGGCAGGCATTTGCTGTTGCATGGCGTCGGCAGCGCGCCGCAAGGTAGCGGCGCGCTCGGCCACCGGTGTGTGGTTCCAGCCCGGGAAAGCACGCACGGCGCGCTCGCACGCGGTCTGCACGTCGTCCGCCTCCGCCTCGGGAACACGACCCACCGATGTCACTGCGTAGGCATCCATCAACGCCTGGCGGTGTGCGACCACGGCGAGATCCAGGCCCTGGCTGTTGGCCCGGTTTGCGCCATACAACTGCGGTGGCAAGGGCAGGCGATCGGCGTCGGGCGCATCGGGCCGCGACTGTTCCAGTGGCGAGACGAGCAGCTCGTCCATGCCCACCGATTCGTCGGCCAGCTGATGCACAAACGACGAGTTGGCTCCGTTCTCCAGCAGGCGACGAACCAGGTAGGCCAGCAGGTCGCGATGAGCGCCCACCGGCGCGTAGACGCGGCAACCCACGTGCGGATGCTTGAGCACCTCGCGGTAGATGCCCTCGCCCATGCCGTGCAGTCGCTGCAGCTCGAAAGGCACCCGCTCCTCAGACGCCATTTGCAGGATTGCCGCAATGGTGCCGGCGTTGTGCGTGGCGAATTGCGGAAAGATCGCGTCTGACGCGACCAGCAGGGCGCGCGCGCAAGCCAGATAACTCACGTCGGTGTGCGGCTTGCGCGTGAACACCGGGTAGGCGGCCAGGCCCAGTTCCTGGGCGCGCTTGATCTCGGCGTCCCAGTAGGCCCCCTTGACCAGGCGGCACATGAACTTGAGCCGGTGTCGACGCGCCAGCGCGGTCACGTGCTCGATCAGTTCCACCGCACGCGTCTGGTAGGCCTGAAGCGCCAGGCCAAAACCCTGCCATTGCGGACACTGCTGCGCCACCCGCTTCGCCAGGGCTTCGAACACCGCCAGCGAAAGCTCCAGGCGATCGACCTCCTCGGCGTCGATGGTGAGATTGAGGTTGGACGCGGCGGCCGCCTCGCACAGCGGCCACACACGCGGCACCAGTTCTTCCAGCACACGTTCGTGCTGCGCGTCCTCGTACCGCGGATGCAAGGCGCTGAGCTTGATGGAAATGCCGTCGTTCTGACTCGGGTGGCGCGAGGCATCCGCCTCACGTGCAATCGCCGCAATGGCCTGCTGGTAACTCGCCAGGTAACGCAGCGCATCTTCATCCGTGCGGGCGCCCTCACCCAGCATGTCGAAACTGAAGCTCAGCTGGCGTTGCGCCTTCTTCGCAGAGGCGGCCTCCTTCATGCCCTCCTCGATGGTCTGCCCCAATACGAACTGGCGGCCCAGCAACTGCACAGCTCGCAGGGTGGCGGCCACCACGGTGCGCGCCCCGAGTTTGGACAGGAGGCCAGGTTCGTTGCCCGCTTCGGGCAGGAACTTCTTCGACATGGCGATCGCGGTGGACGACAGGCGTGCCAACGTCGAGTCCGCCGCGCCATCAAAGTCGGCTCGCCCCAGTTGGTCCGCCGTGAGCGCGATGGCGGTCTCGGCATCCGGCACCCGCAGCAACGCCTCGGCCAGCCGCATCAGGGCCAAGCCCTCGGCGCTGGAAATCGGGTATTCCTTGAGCAGGCTCTCCATGGCCCAGAACGGTGGCGGGCTTCGGCGCACAGCCTGCACCCAGGGCGCGGCCACGGCGGCAGCGGCAGACCAGTCCAGCGCCCCCTGCAGGGTGGCGAGCCGGTGCGCCAGCACGCCGGTTTCCGAGCGGTAGGGAGAGGGAAGCAAGTCAAATGGACGCGGCATGGAAGGCTCCAGAAAAGGCCATGATTTTGAGAGTGTGCGTATGTTGATGGTTCATTTACCAAATTTTTCGCCATAAAAGCCTCATGCAACCGGATAATCCACACCCATGCCCGCCGACGAAACCAGCCTGGACCGCATCGACCTCAAGCTGCTCAAGCTGCTGCAGGCCGATGGCCGCATCACCAATCTGAAGCTTGCCGAAACGGTGGCGCTCTCGCCCACGGCCGTGCTGGCGCGCACGCAGCGCCTGCAACGCGACGGCTACATCCTGGGCTACGAGGCGCGGCTCAATCCGCTCAAGCTGGGTCGCGGCATGATGGTTTTTGTGGAGGTGCTGCTGGACCGCACCACGCCCAACGTGTTCAACGAGTTCAAGGCCGCCGTGCACGTGCGCGACGAGATCATGGAATGCCACATGGTGGCCGGCGGCTTCGACTATCTGCTCAAGACCCGCATGGCCGACATGGCCGCCTACCGCGAATTCGCCGGCAACGTGCTCTGGCAGTTGCCCGGCGTGCGCGAGACGCGCACCTATGCGGTGATGGAAGAGGTGAAGGACAGTGCGAGGTTGCCGTTGTAAGAGGTCTATTTGTTGGCGCAGTCACTGGCCTCGTAGGCTTCACGCTCTTCCTGATCGCGTTCCAGCCGTCGAAGCTCGCTGGTCTGATGAGCCTCCCAATCTGCCTGCCAGGCCTGATACGCCTCCAGGTTCTCCCATCCGCCTGCTTGCAGCACGTAGGGCTCACTCCACTCACGCCGATCCTGCGTTTCCCTGATCCAGAGCGGGACGATCCCTGACATGAACCGAACGGATCTGCCTGACGCTGCGGAGCCGCCCACCGATATATGAGCGGACGAACGGGTCGCCGTCGGGAGTCTCGGTCGAGAAAGTTTGCCGAAGAAAGTACCGTGCGTTGTTGGCCTTCTCTTTGGTGTTTTGTACACCATTGAAAAAGCCGAATACCACCCCCTCGGCCTCGCAAGTGCCCTCAGCGTGAACCGGCAAGGGAGTCTCCACCGATGCAAAGACCAAGGTACACAGAGCTGCCTTCAGTTTTCAGACAAGAAGTCAATCACAAGTGTCTCCCGTTGGAAGTTGGGAGACAGTTCCACTGACCGCCTTGTTGTACGCCATGTACGCCTTCAATCGCTGCAAGGTGTTGGTGGTCAATGCCTCCATCTCTTGTGACATCCTGTAGGCATCCTTGAATCCTTCGATTCCTGGAAAGACGGCACCTCGACAGTTCACGGCACCACCGTTGTGGTTGTCGTCAATCCCACCCAAGCTGGCGCCGCGCTCGAGTGTCGGCAGATCGCCACTGGCTTCCAACCGGGCAATCTCCTCCTGAGGAGTGAGCGTCGATGTTTTATTGCGGGCATCACCGCCTCCGCCACATCCGACCAGCGCAAGCGCGAACTGCAACACACGCACGGTCGAAATTTCGCCATTGCCAACAGCATTTTTCATAGCGAGCCCCCCTGAGTCCTGTTGGAAAACAGGAGCGGAATATAGTCATTTGGAACTACTCATGCTCCGGGGAGCAGTGCAAGAAGGCGCGTGCTTGCGTCACGCCCTCGAGGTCCGCGTTGACAACGCACCAAAGCATCGCAAAATGAAAAGCTTCTTCCACGGAGACAACATGAACCGTCACGCCGCACTGCTGTTCTGCGCCCTCTTCGCCCCCGCACTTGCTCACGCCCAGAGCACCAAACCCGGCCTGTGGGAAATGACGCAGAAGATGGGAGGCAACGCCGAGATGGACCAGGCCATGGCGCAGATGCAGAAGCAGATGGCCGGCATGTCGCCCGCGGAGCGCAAGATGATGCAGGACATGATGGCCAAACAAGGTGTGGCCATGCCGGCGCCGGCAGCTGGTGGCGGCATGAGCATGAAGATGTGCATCACGCCCGACATGGCGGCGAAACAGGAAATGCCGGTACAGACAGAAGGCGATTGCACCACCACCGTCACCTCACGCAGCGCCAACGTGGTGAAGATGAACTTCGTGTGCAAGAACCCGCCCTCCAGCGGCGAAGGCACTTACACCTTCCAGGGCGACAGCGCCTACACCATGAAGATGCTCATGAAGACGACGCACCAGGGCAAGCCGCAGAACGTCACCCTGGACGGTCAGGGCAAGTGGCTCTCGGCCAACTGCGGGAACGTCAAGCCGCTGAAGTGACCGGGCGCTGGCGGCTGCCGAAAATCGAGCGCCCCACGCGAACCAGGGTCGAACCCGCCGAGATGGCGGCCTCCAGGTCGTCGCTCATGCCCATGGACAGGGTGTCGATCTCGAAGCCCCCCGCACGCAACTCGTCCCACAAGGCGCGTGCGCGCAGGAACACCGCGCTTTGCGCCTCGAAATCCGCAGCGGGTTCGGGAATGCACATGAGGCCGCGCAAACGCAACCGCGGCAATTCGCTCACGGCGCGTGCGAGGGCGGGCAGTTCTGCGGGCGAGACGCCCGACTTCGTAGCCCCGCCATCGACGTTGACCTGCAGGCAGACCTGCAACGGTGCCAACTCGGCAGGGCGCTGTTCATTCAGGCGCTCGGCAATCTTGAGGCGATCGACCGACTGCACCCAGTCGAAGTGGCTGGCCACGAGGCGCGTCTTGTTGCTCTGCACCGGCCCGATGCAATGCCACTCGATCGGCAAAGGCGCTGCGGACTCGCGCAATGCCAGGATCTTCTCCACGCCTTCCTGCACATAGTTCTCGCCAAACGCGCGCTGGCCGGCGGCCTGCGCCTGACGAACGGCATCGGGTCCGAAGGTCTTGGAAACCGCCAGCAGTGTGACCTCGTTCACATCGCGGCCGGCCTGCCTACAAGCGCGCAAAACCCGCCCCCGTACGGTTTGGAGATTGCCTTCAATCGTCGTCATAATCTGCCGTCATTACCCAACCACAACACGGAACCCGGGATGGACATCACCCAACTGCTGGCCTTCAGCGTCAAGAACAAAGCGTCCGATCTTCACCTCTCCGCGGGTCTTCCGCCCATGATACGGGTGCATGGCGACGTGCGACGCATCAATGTCGAACCGCTGGACCACAAGTCGGTCCATGGCATGGTGTACGACATCATGAACGACAGCCAGCGCAAGCAGTATGAAGAGTTCCTGGAGTGCGACTTCTCGTTCGAGATCGAAGGGCTGTCTCGTTTTCGCGTCAACGCCTTCAACCACAACCGCGGCGCTGGCGCGGTGTTCCGCACGATCCCGAGCAAGATCCTCACGCTCGAACAACTCAATGCGCCCAAGATATTCGGCGACCTCGCCCTGCGGCCACGCGGCCTGGTGCTGGTGACCGGCCCCACGGGCTCGGGCAAGTCCACCACGCTGGCCGGCATGGTCAACCATCTCAATGAAACCGAGTACGGCCACATCCTCACGGTGGAAGACCCGGTGGAATTCGTGCATGAGTCCAAGAAATGCCTGGTGAACCAGCGCGAGGTCGGGCCGCACACGCTGAGTTTTGCCAACGCACTGCGCTCGGCACTGCGCGAAGACCCAGATGCCATCCTGGTCGGCGAAATGCGGGACCTGGAGACCATCCGCCTGGCCATGACCGCAGCCGAGACCGGACACCTGGTCTTCGGCACGCTGCACACATCGAGTGCGGCCAAGACGATTGACCGCATCATCGACGTGTTCCCGGCCGAAGAGAAGGACATGGTGCGCGCCATGTTGTCTGAATCGCTGGTGGCGGTGATCTCGCAGACGCTGTGCAAGAACAAGGACGGATCGGGCCGCGTGGCCGCGCACGAGATCATGCTGGGCACCAGTGCCATCCGCAACCTGATCCGCGAAGCCAAGGTGGCACAGATGTACTCGGCCATCCAGACCGGCAACAGCGTGGGCATGCAGACGCTCGACCAGAACCTTTCGGATCTGGTCAAGCGCAATGTCATCAGTCCTGCGGAAGCCCGCAGCAAGGCGAAGATTCCCGAGAACTTCCCAGGCTGAACATGACGACCCCCACGCTCCACCGCTGCGCGGGTCACTGCCGCCCAAGGGGGCTGGCCTTGCTTGGGGCGGCCCTGCGCGGCGGCCCTTGCAGTTGATCAAAAGGACACTTTCATGGAACGCGACCAGGCATCCAAATTCATCAACGACCTGCTGCGCCTCATGCTCAGCAGGACCGGCAGCGACCTGTTCATCACGGCCGACTTTCCGCCCGCGATCAAGGTCGATGGCTCGGTCGTCAAGGTATCGCCGCAGCCACTGAACGCCACGCACACGCTGTCACTGGCGCGCGCGATCATGAACGACAAACAGGCGGCCGAGTTCGAGCGCACCAAGGAGTGCAATTTCGCGATCTCGCCACCCTCCATTGGCCGCTTCCGTGTGAGCGCCTTCGTGCAACAGGGCAAGGTCGGCATGGTGCTGCGAACCATCCCCGCCGTGCTGCCCACCATCGACAAGCTTGGCCTGCCCCAGGTGCTCAAGGACATTGTGCTGTCCAAGCGCGGCCTGTGCATCCTGGTGGGGGCCACCGGCTCGGGCAAATCCACGTCGCTGGCGGCCATGGTCGACTGGCGCAACGAGAACACACACGGCCACATCATCACCATCGAAGACCCGGTGGAGTTCGTGCATCCGCACAAGAACTGCGTGGTCACACAACGCGAAGTGGGGCTGGACACCGACAGTTGGGAGGCGGCGCTCAAGAACACGCTGCGCCAGGCGCCCGACGTGATCCTGATGGGCGAGATTCGCGACCGAGAGACCATGGAGCATGCGATCCAGTTCTCGGAAACCGGTCACCTCTGCCTGGCCACCCTGCACGCCAACAGCGCCAACCAGGCGCTGGACCGCATCATCAACTTCTTCCCCGAAGAGCGCCGCGCGCAATTGCTGATGGACCTTTCGCTGAACCTGCGTGCGCTGATTTCCCAGCGTCTGGTGCCGCGACAGGACAACAAGGGGCGTCACGCGGCGGTGGAGATCATGTTGAACTCACCGCTGATCTCCGACCTGATCTTCAAGGGCGATGTCGCGGAAATCAAGGAGATCATGAAGAAGAGCACGCAGATGGGCATGCAAACCTTCGACCAGGCACTCTTCAACGCCTTCGAGACCAATCTCATCACGCTGGAAGACGCGCTGCGCAACGCAGACTCGCTCAACGACCTGCGCCTGCAGATCAAGCTCAACAGCCAGCGTGCAAAATCGCTCGATCTGGCTGCGGGCACCGAGCACCTCACGATCGTTTGACCTGCGCCCGCGCCGCGCCTGCGGCGCGTCACCCCCTCAAGGGGGCCATGCCTGCAGCCCGGCAGAGCCGGTTCTGCGGCATTTCTTTTTTGGAGAGACCTTTTCATGAGCAGCATTGCAGACAAGAACTACGAATCCACGCCCTCGCTTCGCGTCGCCTTTCTTGGCCTCGGTGTCATGGGTTATCCCATGGCCGGGCATCTCGCGCGTGCCGGGCATTCGGTGACGGTCTACAACCGCTCGGGTGGCAAGGCCGTGGCGTGGGTGGCGGCGTTCGGAGGTTCAAGCAAGCCCACGCCGCGCGAGGCGGCGCAGGGGGCGGACATCGTGTTCGCCTGCGTGGGCAACGATGACGACCTGCGCTCGATCACGCTCGGTGCCGATGGCGCCTTTGCCGGCATGTCGCCGGACACCGTGTTTGTGGACCACACCACCGCGTCTGCCGATGTGGCGCGCGAACTGCACCGGGCGGGCAAGGCGCTGGGCATCGCTTTCGTGGATGCGCCGGTGTCGGGCGGTCAGGCCGGCGCGCAGAACGGCGCACTCACTGTGATGTGCGGGGGTGACGTCGAGGCGTTCGACCGGGCGAAGCAGGTGGCCATGGCGTTCTCACGCGCCTTCACGCTCATGGGCGAGAGCGGCGCCGGCCAACTCACCAAGATGGTGAACCAGATCTGCATTGCAGGCCTGGTGCAGGGCCTGTCGGAAGCGATTGCCTTCGGTCAGAAGGCTGGGCTGGACATGAATCAGGTGCTCGATGTGATCGGCAAGGGCGCCGCCCAAAGCTGGCAGCTCGACAACCGGGGCAAGACCATGGTGGCCGACAAGTTCGACTTCGGCTTCGCGGTGGACTGGATGCGCAAGGACCTGGGCCTCGTGCTCGACGAAGCCAAGCGCAACGGCGCGCGCCTGCCGGTGACGGCGCTGGTGGACCAGTTCTACGCGGACGTCCAGGCCATGGGCGGTCAGCGCTTCGACACGTCGAGCCTCATCAAAAGGCTCAGGTAGGCACCTTACTTGGCGGGAGCCGGTTGCGTCTGCATGCCGGCCAGTTCGGCCTCGGTGACGATCTCGAAGGCTCGCACCACGCGCGCCACCCCGGAGATGTTGCGCGCAATGTCCGTGGCGCGATCGGCTTCGCGCTGCGTCACGCGGCCCATCAGGTAGACGGTGCTGCGTTCGGTCGTCACCTTGAACGCGCTGGCCGAGATGTCCTTCGCGTCCACGAGGCTGGCCTTGAGCCGGCCGGTGATCAGCGTGTCGGTGGCGCGCTCCTTGAGCGACGGGCTGGAGGTCACGCCCAGTTCGTTGATGACCTCCTTGACGTTTTCCACCTGCGACACGATCTGCCCCACCTGGGTCTTGATCGCTTCGCTGGCGGCCTCGCCGGTGAGCAGCACGCGTCGGTTGTAGCTGGTCACGGCCACGCGCGCACGACCTTCGGCAATCTGTTCGCGCACGCGATTGCCCGCTCGCAGCTCGATGCCCTGGTCGTCAAGCTGCGCGCCTGATGTGCGGCGGTCCACGACGACGAGCGCGCCAGTGGCCGCGCCCGCCACCACCAGGGGCGCGCAGGCCGAGAGGGCTGCGCCCAAAGAGGCCGCGGCCAGGCCGGCGGCGATCAGTCGGCTCAACGAGCGTTGGTGATGAGACAGGTTCATGAGGAACTCTCCAGGTGAGGAACGGAAGCGTCGGGCAGGCCCAGCAGCTGGGCATCCACGCCGTCGCAAATGCAGTGCAGCACGAGGTGATGCACTTCGAGGATTCGGGCCGGCAAGTCGTGCGGCACGCACAGGTGCACGTCGGTGTCGCGCAATTGCTGCGCGAGCTGTCCGCCGCGCGCGCCGGTGAGCGCCACCACGGTCATCTCGCGCTCGTGCGCGGCCTCCACGGCGGCCAGCACGTTGGCCGAATTGCCGCTGGTGGACAGGGCGAGCAGCACGTCGCCGCCCTGCCCGAGCGCGCGCACCTGGCGCGCAAACACCGAACGAGCGTCGAAATCGGTGGCGATGCCGGTGAGCACGGCGGCATCGGACGACAGCGAGAAGGCGGCGAGTTCGGGACGTTCGCGGTCGTAGCGACCCATGAAGCTGGCCGCGAAATGCTGCGCCGCCGCTGCCGAGGCGCCATTGCCACACGACAGCACCTTGCCGCCGCCAGTGACGCTGGCCAGCACGGCACCGATGGCCGCCTCGACCTGCGGCGCCAGCGCTTGCGCGCACTGGTACTTCAGGTCGGCGCTGTCGATGAACTGTTGCTGGATGCGTTGCAGGAGCATGGCGCGATCATAGCGGTGGGGGATGTATCAAAATGCGGTCGATGCATCAAAGGCCGCGCGCAACCATTCGATGCGCCCACCTTCCAGCAGCACGACATCGAAGCGGCATGGAGGCTCTGAGCCGAGCCGCAGCAAAAAGTGCCGCGCGGCGAGCACCACGCGCCTTTGCTTGACGCCGGTGATGCTGGCGCCCGCCCCGCCCTGGCAGGCACTGGCGCGCTGGCGAACCTCGACAAACACCAGCGTGCCATCGGGCTCGCGCATAATCAAATCGACTTCGCCGCCACCGCGCCCGGGTGTCCTGAAATTGCGCTGCACCAGCGCGAGCCCGTGGTGCCGCAGGTGGACGAGGGCAGCATCTTCGGCGGCGTCGCCACGCGCCTTGGTGGTCGCATCGGGCCGCGTCGGCGGCCTCTGATTTCTGGAACTCCACATTGTCGGCAAGCACTCCATCCCTGTTGCAGGCCGCCCGCGAGGCGGCGGCGCACCAGCATTATCCGCAGGGCGCGCTCTACATGGTCGCCACGCCCATCGGCAATCTGGCCGACATCGGGCTTCGCGCTCTGCAGGTGCTCTCGATGGTGGACACCGTGGCCTGCGAGGACACCCGCCACACCGCATCGCTCCTGCAGGGCTACGGCCTGCACAAACCTCTGCTGGCGCTTCATGAACACAACGAGGCAGAGGCGGCGCAGACGGTGTTGTTGCGACTGCGCGAAGGCCAGCGCGTGGCCTATGTCAGCGACGCTGGCACGCCGGGTGTGAGCGATCCGGGTGCGCGGCTGGTCGCAGCGGTGGACGCCGCCGGCCTGCGCAGCCTCCCGGTGCCGGGCGCCAGCAGCATCACGGCCTTGCTCAGCGTGACGGGACACAGCGGCTGGGACGGGCGCTTCGTGTTCGCCGGATTTCTTTCCAGCAAGTCGGCCGAACGGCAACGCGAGGTGAGAGAAATGGGTGACGACGCGCGCGCCTGCGTGCTGCTGGAAGCACCCCACCGCATCGAGGCGCTCGCCAAAGACTTGGTGGCACTGGGGCCACGCATGCTCACCGTGGGGCGCGAACTCACCAAGCAGTTCGAGGAGGTGGCCCACCTGGCGGCACAGGATTTCAGCGCCTGGCTGCAGGCCGGCGCGCACCGCACGCGTGGGGAATTCGTATTGATGGTGCATCCGCAGGCGGCAGGCGGTGCAACGGATGAGGGACCCGACGCCGGAAGCCTGCGCACCCTGGACCTGCTGTTGGCCGAATTGCCACTCAAGACCGCCGTGCGGCTGTGCGCCGAGATCACCGGTCAGCCGCGCAACGCGTTGTACGAGGCTGCGCTCGCGCGCCGCCAGACCGGCGACGCCTAAGGGCGGATCAATGCATCACTCGCGCCATGGGATCGGTCCCGTTGCGGCGCGGCGGTGCTTCCGCTGACTCGGGCACCTCGGTGGCCTGCACGTCGACCACGTCGCCCGCGGGGCGGCGGGCGGTCCCGGTCGGCCACATGCCCTGTGTGTAGCGCTGCGAAGTCTGCCGGAAGCGGGTGAACACCACGGCGGGCGCCGGCTTGCGGCCGGTGATCACAGCCCAGAGCGTCACGCCGAGCACCACCACCAGCGTGGCCAGCAGCAGGCTCAACACGAACACCAGGGCCATCAGGCCCAGCGCCAGCTTGAGCACGCCGCGCACCAGGCGGCCAAAGAAGTCGAGGATTCCGTTCATGGATGAAAGAGGCGCGTGGCCTGTGGGAGTTCCGAAACTGGCGCGCGCGCCAGGCATTTCTGCCTGAAAACTGGCTTTTCGAGGCAAACAGCAAGCAGGTGCGGCCATTCTGCCGCTTTGCAAGAAGATGGGGAACCTCCCCCCGCACCGCTTCTCGCCCCCTGAAACGCTCTGTTTCATGCGTCGTGGGTCGTGCGCAGCGCGGTGGAGCCACTGATATGCTCGTTCACCATCGCGTGCCGCCCGCGCTCGCGCTTCTTCCAGGGTTCCCATGAAACCGATTTACCAGTATTTCTTTCGTGGCCTGATCACCTTCCTGCCGGTGGCGCTCACGATCTGGGTGCTGTTTCTTTTCGTGAGCTGGGTCGAGTCGGCCGCCATGTGGCTGATCCGCCCATTTGTCGGTGACTTCTACCTGCCTGGCCTGGGCATCGTGCTGGGCGCAGCGATGATCGTGGGCCTGGGCTTTCTGATTTCCCAGCCTTCCATTGCGCGGTGGCTGGCGCTGTTCGAGCTGCCGTTCACCAACCTGCCGGTGGTCAAAAGCATCTACTCGTCGCTCAAGAGCTTTGCCGACTATTTCTCGCCACACAAGAAGGAAGCCCAGCAGCAGGTGGTGGTGTTGCGCATCCCCGGCAACGAGATGTCGATCGTCGGCCTGGTCACCCGCCAGAACATGGACGGCCTGCCGCCGGGACTGGCCGAACTCGACCAGGTGGCCGTGTACCTGCCCATGGGCTACATGATCGGCGGCTACACCATCTTCGTTCCGCGCAGCTGGATCCTGCCGATCGACATGTCGGTCGAAGAGGCGATGCGCTCATCGCTGCTGGCGTGGATGGCGACCTCTCGCGGGACCGACGCCGACGCCCCCACCACTCCCCGCACTTGAGCCAGCCCCCATGAGCATCCGCCACCTGGACGCCCTGTTCGCCCCGTCGTCGGTGGCGGTGATCGGCGCCTCCTTGCGCCCAGCCAGCGTGGGAGGCACGGTGTGGCGCAACATCAACGCCAGCGGGTACCAGGGGCCGCTCTACCCCGTCAATCCCAGGCACGCCCATCTCGACGGCGTGCCCACTTTTGCCCGTGTGTCCGATCTGCCGCAGGCGCCCGAGCTCGCCATCGTCTGCACACCGGCCGCCACCGTGGCTTCGCTCATCGCCGAACTCGGCGCCCGGGGCACGCGGGCGGCCATCGTGGTCACGGCTGGGCTGGATGCCACACAGAAACAGGCGATGCTCGACGCGGCTCGCAAGCACACACTGCGCATCCTCGGGCCCAACTGCATCGGCATGCTGGTGCCCCACCTGGGCCTGAACGCCAGCTTCGCGCACCGCGACGCGCCACCGGGCGAGCTGGCCTTTGTCTCGCAGTCGGGCGCGCTGGTCACCGCCATGCTCGACTGGGCGGGCTCGCGCGGCATCGGCTTCTCTCATTTCGTCTCGCTTGGCGAGCGCGCCGACGTGGATTTTGGCGACATGCTCGATTTCCTCGGGAGCGACCCGAACACCCGATCCATCCTGCTCTACATCGAGAGCATTGACGCACCTCGCAAGTTCATGTCGGCCGCACGCGCTGCGGCGCGCAACAAGCCGGTGATCGTGGTCAAGGCCGGCCGTTCGGCTGCCGGCCAGCAGGCGGCGGCCTCGCACACCGGTGCGCTGGCGGGCTCTGACGCCGTGTTCGACGCGGCCATTGCACGCGCCGGCATGCTGCGCGTCAACACTTTGCAAGACCTCTTCCTTGCCGCCGAAACTCTCTCGCGCTTCCGAGACAACCGCGCCGAGCGCCTCATCGTGCTCACCAACGGTGGTGGTGCCGGCGTGATGGCGGCCGACGCCGCCGCTGCGGAAGATGTGCCGCTCGTCGAACTCGACGCCGACACGAAGGCACGACTGGACCAAGTGCTGCCCGCCAATTGGTCGCATGCCAACCCGGTGGACATCATTGGCGACGCGCCGTCAGCGCGCTACGTCGCCGCACTGGATGCGTTGGTCCGCGACGAGAGCAGCGCCGTGCTGTTCATCCACGCCCCCACCGCCATCGTGCCCAGCCTGGAAATCGCCGAAGCGTTATTGCCCCTGGCGTCGGCCACACCAAGGCGTGTGCTCGGCTGCTGGCTCGGCGATGCGGCAGTGGCCGATGCGCGAGAACGCTTCCGAAGCGCCGGCGTGCCCGATTTCAACACCCCGGAAGACGCGGTGCGTGCCGTCTCGCTGCTCAGCACCTACCGCCGGCACCAGGAAGAGCTGCTGCAGACGCCACCAGCGCGCAGTGCGACGCGCCCGGTGGACCTGCCACGCATACGCGCCATCGTCGAGGGCGTGCTCACCAGTGGACGCGAACTTCTGACCGAACCCGAAGCCAAGGACCTGCTGGCCGCTGCCGGCCTTCCTGTGGTGCCCACGAGCGTGGTGGAACCACAGGCACAGGCTGCCGTGGAAGCGGCCGAGGCGCTGGGCTACCCGGTGGCTCTGAAAGTGCTCTCGCACGAGATCACGCACAAATCCGACGTGGGCGGCGTGCGCCTGAACATCGGCAGCGCGGCCGAGCTGCACGAAGCCTGCGCCACCATGCTGGCGCGGGTGGGCGAACAGCGGCCAGACGTCACCGTGCAGGGTTTCACCGTGCAGCCCATGGTGCGCAAGAAGCACGCGCACGAACTCATCGTCGGCGCCAGCGTGGACCCGGTATTCGGCCCGGTGCTGCTGTTTGGCCAGGGTGGTGTGGCGGTGGAGGTGCTGGCCGACCGCTCGCTCGCGCTGCCTCCGCTCAACACGCCGCTGGCGCTGTCGCAAATCGCCCGCACCCGCGTGGCCAGACTGCTGCGCGGCTACCGCGACGAACCCGCCGCCGACATCGACGCCATCGCTCAGGTGCTGGTGGCCGTGTCGCAACTGCTGGTGGACGTACCCGAGCTCGCCGAGCTCGACATCAACCCGCTGCTGGCCAACCACGAAGGCGCGGTGGCTCTGGACGCGCGCGTGCGCGTGTCGGCTGCGCGGCCTGCCGGTGCGGCGAACTTCGCCATCCGTCCCTACCCGCAGGAACTGGTGGAGACCTTCGTGTGGCAGGATCAGTTGCTCACGCTGCGCCCGATCCGACCGGAGGATGAGGCGCAACACCGCACTTTTCTGGAAAAGCTCGACCCCGAGGACATTCGCCTGCGCGTGTTCTACAGCCGGCGCCACATCGAGCACAGCGAGCTGGCCCGGCTCACCCAGATCGACTATGCGCGCGAGATGGCGTTCATTGCCACGCGCATCGGGCCCCAGGACGCCGAGGAAACCCTGGGTGCGGTGCGTGCTTCTGTGGACCCGGACAACCACGCCGCCGAGTTCGGCGTGATCGTGCGATCCGATCTCAAGGGCAGCGGCCTCGGCCATCGCCTGATGGGCAAGTTGATCGAGCACCTGCGCGAACGCGGCACGCAGCGCCTGGTGGGCACGGTGCTGCGAGAGAACACCGGCATGCTGGAACTTGCTCGCTCGCTCGGCTTCCAAGAGTCGGACAGCCCCAGCGACCCGGGCGACCACGAGGTGCGTCTCGTGACGCTGGACCTTCAAACCGCCGCCGAATCCCAGCCATGAACCCCATTCGCACCCGCCGCCGCCTTGTCCTGGCCAGCGCTGCTGTCCTGGCCGCCCCCGCCTGGCTCTCACCGGCGCTGGCGCAGGCGCGAAACCTGCGCCCCACGCCCAGCCAGACCGAAGGCCCGTTCTACCCGGTGAACCTGCCGGCCGACAGCGACGCCGACCTGCTGAAGAACGGCAATGCCATCTACGGAAAGGGCCAGCCGGCCTGGGTGGAGGGCACGCTGACCGACCTGGGGGGTGCGCCGGTGGCGGGTGCGGTGGTGGAGATCTGGCAGTGTGACCATGCTGGCCACTACCACCACCCTGGCGATGGTGGCCGAGCCGATCCGGCCTTCCAGGGCTTTGGCAAAGTGACCGTAGGGCGCGACGGCCGCTACCGCTTCCGCACCCTGAAGCCAGTGCCTTACAGCGGCCGCACGCCGCACATCCACGTCAAGGTGCGCCTGGACCGCATGGAGCTGCTCACCACCCAGCTGTACGTGGCTGGCGATCCGGGCAACGAGCGCGACTTCCTCTGGCGCCGCCTCACCGAAGAAGGACGCGCGGCACTCACCGTGCCGTTCATGAGCGGCAGCGACGGTGTGCGCGCCACCTTCCCCATCGCCGTGCAGGCCTGATGGACTCGCTCACGCAGATCGCTCTGGGCTCGGCCGTGGGCGTGGCCGTGATGGGCCGCCGAACCGCCGTGTGGAAAGCCGCGCTGTGGGGTGCGGTGGCCGGCACCCTGCCCGACCTGGATGCCTTCATCGACCACGGCGATGCCATTCAGAACATGACGCGCCACCGCGCCGAAAGCCACGCGCTGCCGGTGCTGACGCTTTTCGCCCCGTTGATGGCGTGGGTCGTCTCCCGCATCCACGGCGAGGCCGCGCTGTTCAAGCGCTGGTGGCTCGCCCTGTGGCTGGTGCTCATCACCCACCCATTGCTCGACGCCATGACGGTGTACGGCACGCAACTGCTGCAACCCTTCACCAGCGAGCCCTATGGCGTGGGCAGCATCTTTATCATCGACCCGCTCTACACCGTGCCTCTGATCGTGGGCGTGGTGGCAGCGCTTCGCCTGAAGTCCACCCGCGGCTTCCGGTGGAACGCCGCTGGCCTGTTGCTGAGCTCGCTCTACCTGGGCTGGAGCGTGCTGGCACAGCAGCAGGCCACGCAGGTGGCGCTTGCCTCTCTACAGCGCGAGGGCATCACGCCGCAGGGCCTGCTGGTCACTCCCGCGCCGTTCAACACCGTGCTGTGGCGGCTGGTGGCCACCACCCCCACGCAATACCTGGAAGGCCACTATTCGCTGCTGGACCGGACCCCAGGCATCGCGTGGTCGGTGCACGACCGCGGCGCGGCGTTGATGGAGCGCTACAGGAACGAGCCCAGCGTGGCGCGCATGGCCGCCTTCACGCACGGCTTTCACAGCGTCTCGGAAAGTCACGGTCACCTGTACGTGACCGACCTGCGCATGGGCCAGGAGCCCAGCTACACCTTCCACTTCGACCTCGGCACAGAAGCGGCGCGGGCCAACGGCGGCCACCGGCCCACTCAGGCAGGCTTTCGACCCGACCTGGGCATCGCCCTGCCCTGGTTGTGGCGCCGCCTCCGGGGCGAGCCGCTGCCCTCACCGCTGGTGCCACCAGGAACGCCCCGGCTGGGAACGGCAGTCACATCGCCAGGGTGACGGCGATGATGAACACGCCGAGGGCGAGGTTGATACCCACCCAGGTGCGGATGGACGCGAGCGCCGCAGCACCCGCAGGCCAGTCGCTCGATGCCACGGCGCGGCCAAGGCGTTTGAACAGCGCGAAGCGGATGTGGCCGAAGATCGCCATCATCACGATGCCCAAGGTGGCCATGATGATCCAGTCCATCGGCATGTTGAACTCCAGCCCGGCCTGAACCGATTCCTTGGCCACGCGGCCAATCATCCACAGACCGGTGCCCAGCACCAACAGGATGGCGGCCAGCACCGCCGTGAAAAAGCGCCTGAGCACGCCGTGCATGAGGCGGATGCGCAAGGGCGGCTCCAGGAACTGTGCGGCCGGACGCAGGAAGAAGTGGGCGAACGCCATCCCTCCCACCCACAAGACGATGGCAAGCACGTGGATGAGTTGGAGGACAGCGTAGATCATGGTCAGGGGTTCGATTCAGGGTTCAGACGTCGAGCAGGGCGCCATCGGGGCGGCGTTGCTGCAGGCGGTAAGGCGGCAGGCCTTTGAGCATGCGCCGTCCATACGATTGGCGCAACAGCCGGGCATCGTAGCAAATCACCACCGCTTCGTCGGTCTCGCTGCGCAGGGCTCGGCCCGTCCATTGCAGCAGGCGCGCGCCAGTGGCAGGAACCACGAGCTCGCTGAACGGATCGCGGCCCTGGCCCTTGAGCCAGTCCGAGCGCGCCTGGCCCACCGGGTCACCGGGTGAGGCAAACGGCAGCTTGGTGATGAACACCCATTCGCACAGTTCACCCGGCAGATCGAGCCCTTCACCGAACGACTGCAGGCCAAACAGGATGGACGCGCCGCCGGCCTGCACGCGCTCGGCATGACGACGCAACAGCAGCGTGCGCGAGGCCTCGCCTTGCACCAGCACAGCATCGCGCAGCGCCGCGTGTTCACCGCGTTCAAGGAGCGCCTGCGCCTGCCGCATCTGCGCACGCGAGGTGAACAGCACCAGCGCGCCGCGCTGCACTTCGCGCAGATCGGTCATGAGCGCCGCGAGCATCTCGCGCGTGTAGGCGTCCACGTGCTTCGGATCGGCTTCGGTCTGCACCACGACCAGGCGGCCTTGCCGCGCGTGGTCGAAGGGGCTCTGCACCTCGCGCGCAGCCACCGCCTCGTCGAAGGCCAGGCCAGACTCGGCGAGGAAGTGATCGAAACTGCCGCACGTGACGAGCGATGCAGATGTGACCACCGCTGCGCGCACCTGGCTCCAGAGGTGGTTGCGCAGCAGACTGCCTGGCTGCAGCGGGCAGGCGTGCGCGGTGAGCGTGACGAGGCCGTGGCTCACACCCGATTCGAGCCACTTGGCCAGCGGTGGCTGGCCTTCGCCGCTGTCTTGCAGCCACAGCGCTGCGGTTTCCTGCGCGCTCTGCAAGCGCGGCGCAAGCACGCCCAGGCGGCTGTAAAGCTTGGCGCAGCGCGCAGCGTCGCCGGGGTTGTCGCGCGCGCTGGCCTTGAGCTGGGTGGCCAGGGCTTCGAACACCTTGAGCAATGCGCTCGCGTTCGCATGCAGCTTCTCCACCGTCTCGCGCCAGCCGGTGGGGAGCTGGCCGTTCTCGAAGCGGTCGACAGTGGGGCTGTCACCCCACCTTTCCGACTGCGCTCCATTTCCCCTTTCCGACTGCGCTCCATTTTCCCTTTCGGGTTGCGCTCCCTTTCCCCGTTCGGGCTGAGCCTGTCGAAGCCCAGCGCGCGCAGGCCCTTCGACAAGCTCAGGGCGAACGGAGGGTCGCTCGGAGACCCCCCCGATGCGCTGCATGCCCAGCCGCGCGAGCTCGGCCTGCGCGCTTTTCAGCTCCTTCGCCAGCGACGCCACGTCGGCGGAGGGCGTGTGCTCCAGCGCGCCTGCCACCTCTTCCACCGCCCGGGGCAGGCGGTCGAGCCAGCGGCCATGCATCAGATCCATCGAGGCGGTGAACTGCCCCTGAGCCACGCCGGGCAGGTGGTGGGCCTCGTCGAACACCACATAACAATCCTGCGGCGCGGGCAACGCGTGCAGGCCCAGGGTGGAGAGCAGCAGATCGTGGTTGACCACGATCACCTGTGCCTGCGCCAGCCGCGCACGCGCCTGGTAGTAGCTGCAGCCGTTGTAACTGGGGCAGTGTCGTGCGGTACAACTGTGGCGCTCGGCCGCAACCGGCCCCCAAAGACCGCCCTCGGGTGGATCGTCGAGCCGGTCACGGTCGCCGTCCCAGGTGCCGCCGTCGAGTTCGCTGGCCCACTGCGTGTACTGCACGCCCCGCTCCTTCCAGCGCGCGCTGGCATCGGCACCTGGCGCCGGCTCATCGCCTTCGAACAGATCGGCACTGGCCGCGTCACCGCCACTGAGCTGATCCAGCTTGAGGCGACACACATAGCGGCCACGACCCTTGGCCAGTGCGAAGCTGAAGGGCTGCGGCAGCACGGCGGCCAGCGCGGGCAGGTCCTTGGCCATGAGCTGCTCCTGCAGCGCCACGGTGGCCGTAGAGATGATCACGCGCTTCTGCTGCGCCAGGGCCAGAGGAATCACCGTGGACGCATACGCGGCCGACTTGCCCACGCCCGTGCCCGCCTGCACCACGGCGATGCCGCGCGCTGGCAGGCCCGCATCACCACTCACCGCGCCGTCACCCGGCGTCACGCCCGAGAGCGTGTGCGCAATGTGCGCGGCCATTTCGCGTTGCCCGGGGCGCGCGCGGTAGCCCGGTGCCTTGGCCACCACGTGGTCAAAAGCCGCGAGCGCAATGGCTTCACGCGCCAGGGCGCCATTGGGCAGCGATTCGGTGGATGCGGAGATGGAGGCGTCGGGCTCCAGGGTGGTGGACATGCAGGCTTCTGAAACGCAAAGCGCGATTGTCCCAGACGGGCCACCGACGCGGTCGGACCCGCCTTGTTCCAGACGGCCACCCATGTTCCGCCGCGCTTTCACACCTTCGAAAAGTCCGGCTTGCGCCGCTCCATGAATGCGCCGAACGCTTCGCGGGCGGCAGGCTCGCGCAGCATGCGGCCAAAACTCGCACCTTCCTCGTTCATCACCTCCAGCACCTGGGATGCCTGGTTCTTCTTCATGAGGCGCTTGGTCTCCATCAGCGCGCTGATGGGTTTGGCGGCCAACTTGCGCGCCACCGATTGCGCGTAGCCAGCGGCTTCGGTGGGGGGCAGCACGCGGTTCACCAGGCCCACTTCGAGCGCGGCCTCGGCCATGAACGGCTCACCGAGCAGCAATGCCTCAGCGGCACGGTGGTAGCCCAGCATCTGCGGCACCAGCAGGCTGGACGCCGCCTCGGGGCACAGGCCAAGGTTGACGAAGGGCATGGAGAAAGCGGCATTGTCGCCAGCGTAGACCAGGTCGCAGTGAAACAGCATGGTGGTGCCCACGCCGACCGCAGGGCCGCACACGGCCGCCAGGAGAGGCTTGGGAAACTGCGCGATGCCGCGCAGGAACAGAAACACCGGCGAACCGGCGGAAGCGGGCGGATTGTTCAGGAAATCGGCGATGTCGTTCCCAGCCGAGAACATGGTCTCGCTGCCCTGGAACACCACGCAGCGGACCGCAGCATCGTCCTGCGCAGACTGCAAAGCCTCGGCCATGGTGCCGTACATGGCGGCGGTGATGGAATTTTTCTTGTCAGGCCGATTGAAGGTGATGGTGCAGACGCCGGCTTCGGTGTGGACGAGGATGTCGCTCATGGTGGTCTCGCTGGGAACGTGGGAAAGCGAGAAACTTACCATGAGCCGCCTACACTTGCCGCTACTTTCACGCGCTGCCCCATGTTGCTTCGCCGCTCCCGTTTTGCGTTCCCTGGCCTGTCCGCGGTGCTCGGACTCGCCGTGTGGTTTGCCGTCGCCTTCTCAGGACCTTCTGCACTGGCCCAGCCCGAGCAGAATGCGCAGCCCAGCGCACCCGGACGACCGCGCATTGGCCTGGTGCTCTCGGGTGGCGGCGCTCGCGGGTTTGCCCATGTGGGCGTGATCAAGGCGCTGGAAGCGGCGCGGGTGCCGGTGGATGTGATCGTGGGCACGTCGATGGGCGCCATCGTCGGAGGACTCTACGCCAGCGGCATGAGCGCCGACGAACTGGAGCGCGAGATCCAGGCGGTCGATTGGGGCGACCTGTTCGACCGCCGCGAGCCGAGACAATTGCTCTCGCAACGGCGCAAGGAAGAAGACTTCGAACTCTCGCCCGTGCTGTCGCTGGGCTTTCGCAACGGTCAATTCATCCTGCCCAGTGGCGCGGTGTCATCGCGCTCGCTGGAAATGCTGTTGCGGCGCTACACACTCTCCACGCGCCACCTGGCGAACTTCGACGGCCTGCCCACACCGTTTCGTGCCGTGGCCACCGACATGGAGAATGGCCAGCCCGTGGTGCTGGACCATGGCGACCTGGCCGCCGCGCTGCGCGCCAGCATGTCGGTGCCTGGTGTGTTTGCACCACTGGATCTGGAAGGCCGGCTGCTGGGCGACGGCGGCCTGGTGAACAATCTGCCGGTGGATGTGGCGCGGCGCATGGGCGCGGATGTGGTGATCGCGGTGGACATCGGCACGCCACTGGGTGGACGTGCTTCGCTCGGTACGCTGTTTGGCGTGACCATGCAGATGGTGCACATCCTGACCGAGCAGAACGTGCGCGCCAGCATCGCCACGCTCACGACCGACGACCTGCTGTTGCAGCCACCGCTGGGGGCCCTCACCTCGGCAGACTTCGGCAAGGTGGCCGAGCTGGTAAAGCTGGGCAACGACTACGGCAAGACGGTGGGCGAGGCATTGGCCCGTTTCAGCGTTGACGCGCCGCGCTACCGGCAATGGGCCCAGACGCGGGAGACCCGGGCGACGGCCAACGCCGCGCGCATCGGCGCGGTGGCTTCGGTGAAGTTCGAAGGCGTGAACGAGGCGCACGCCGCGCGGCTGGCCACCGCGCTCGACACCACCGAAGGCCAGCGCCTGGACGTGCCCCGTCTTGAACGCGACCTGCAGAAACTGGCGGCCACAGGTGACTACGAGCGGGTGGACTACAGCCTCACACGGCGCGAAGACGGCGCCGAAGACCTCACGTTGCGGCTGACCGAGAACACCTGGGGACCTAACTACCTGCGTGTGGGGCTGGACCTGCGCACCGACTTCCAGGGCCAGGGCGCGTTCAACCTGCGCCTGAGCCACAACCGCCACTGGCTCAACGAGAGCGGAGCTGAGTGGCGCAACCGGGTGCAACTGGGCGAGACCCTGGGCTTGTACTCGGAGCTGTTCCAGCCATTGACGCTCAAGAGCGACCGCTTCGTGTCAGGCTATGTGGACGCCAATCTGAGGCGCGTGGAGCTGTACAACGACATCGGTCAATCGGTCGCACTGGTGCGGCGACAGGGCATCCAGGCCGGCCTGGACCTGGGCTGGCCCATGGGCTTGCTGGGCAATGTGGGAG
Organism: Hydrogenophaga sp.; assembly: GCF_050250835.1. Lineage (GTDB taxonomy): Bacteria > Pseudomonadota > Gammaproteobacteria > Burkholderiales > Burkholderiaceae_C > Hydrogenophaga. The sequence goes on from NZ_JBFWNX010000003.1 coordinate 80,677, forward strand.
ACATGCGCGTGGGCCTGGTGGCGGCGCACCGCAAGGTCACGCCCGAGCTCATCGCCGGTGTGCAGCCACAGGACCTGGTGGGCTCGCTGCGCTGGAACGAAGTGGGCGTGCGCGGCGCAGTCATTGCCGACCAGCTCGACTACGCCAATTTCCCGTCGCACGGGTACCGTGCCAAGGGCGAAGTGGTGCTGGGGCGGCGCACCTACTATGGCGTGGCTTCGGGCAGCGACAGCTTTACGCGCCTGGAAGGCACCGCGACTGGTGTGAAGACCTGGGGGGTGCACACGCTCAATGCCGGCGCTCGGTTGGCGTACGCCAGCCAGATCCCCATCGGGGCCGTGGACGAGTACGCGCTCGGGGGTTTCCAGCAACTCTCGGGCTACCGCGTGGGCCAGGTGGCCGGCAACTACCTGGTGTTTGGCCGACTCACCTACTACCAGCGTTTGCCCTACAGCGTGGGCGTGGCCCGCGCACTCTTCGTGGGCGGCTCGCTGGAAGCCGGCAACGCCTGGACACAGCGCCGCGACATCACACTGCGCGGCATGCGCGCTGGCAGCAGCCTCTTCGTGGGCGCAGACACCGGCATCGGGCCGCTCTACCTGAGCATCGTGAGCGCGCCGCGCGGCTACACGGGTCTCTACCTTTTTCTGGGTAGGCCGTAGCTGGGCTCCCCCCGCGCCGCCTGCGTCGTCAGACCCGCTCGAATACCGCGGCGGCGCCCTGGCCCATGCCGACGCACATGGTCACCATGCCGTACTTCTTGTTGTGGCGCTTGAGCGCATGCACCACGGTGGCCGAGCGGATGGCGCCGGTGGCGCCCAGCGGGTGACCGAGCGCAATGGCACCACCCATGGGGTTCACCTTGCTCGGGTCCAGGCCCAGTGTGTTGATGACGGCGAGCGACTGCGCGGCAAATGCCTCGTTGAGCTCGATCCAGTCGATCGCGTCCTGCGTGAGGCCGGCGCATTTCAGCGCAGCAGGAATCGCTTCGATGGGGCCGATGCCCATGAGGTGCGGAGGCACACCGCGCGAGGCGTAGCTGACGAAGCGCGCCAGCGGCGTGAGGCCAAACCGCTTGATGGCCGATTCGCTGGCCAGGATGAGCGCGCCGGCGCCGTCGCTGGTTTGCGAGCTGTTGCCGGCGGTGACCGAACCGCGCGCGGCGAACACGGTGCGCAGCTTCGCAAGGCCTTCGATGGAAGTGTCGGGACGCGCGCCTTCGTCCAGGCTCACGGTGCGTGAGCTGGTGGTGATTTCGGCGCTGTCCAGGTTCACGCTGCGCTCGGTCACTTCCACCGGGGTGATCTCGTCGGTGAATTCACCGTTCTTCATCGCCAGCAGGGCGCGCTGGTGCGACTGGAGGGCGAAGGCGTCCTGAGCCTCGCGCGACACCTTCCACTGCTGTGCCACTTTCTCTGCCGTGAGACCCATGCCGTAGGCGATGCCGTAGCTCTCCACATCATCGGTGTTGGTGAAGATGGTGGGCGACAGGCTGGGCGAGTTGCCCATCATGGGCACCATGCTCATGCTCTCGGTGCCGGCGGCGATCATCACGTCGGCCTCGCCCACACGAATGCGGTCCGCCGCCATCTGCACGGCTGAAAGGCCGGAGGCGCAGAAGCGGTTGACGGTGATGCCGCCCACGCTGTTGGGCAGGCCGGCCAGGATGGCGCCGATGCGCGCCACGTTCAGGCCCTGCTGGGCCTCGGGAATGGCGCAGCCGCAGATCACGTCTTCGATCGCCTTCGGGTCGAGTCCCGGCACCTGGCTGAGCGCGGAGCGCAGCGCGAGAGCGAGCATGTCGTCCGGGCGCAGGTTCTTGAAGGCGCCTTTGTGTGAACGGCCGATGGGGGTTCGGGTGGCGGCGACGATGTAGGCGTCTTGAATCTGTTTGCTCATGGTGGGTCCTAAGTGTCTTGCCCCCTCTCCCGCTTGTGGGAGAGGGTTGGAGTGAGGGCCTGCAGCGTCTGCCAGATCTTTTCCAGCACAGCAGGTGTTTCGTTCATGACTTCGTGGTTCCAGAACCGGATGACAGAGAGTCCTTGCGCTTCAATCAGCGCAGTTCGCGCCTGGTCGTAGACCTGTTGTGCGTCGTGCTGACCACCATCGATCTCGATAACCAGACCGGCCTCGAGACAGATGAAGTCGAGGACGTAGGGACCAAGAGGACGCTGGCGACGGAACTTGAAGCCCTGGAAGCGGCGGCCCTTCAGCTGCAACCACAGCAAGTTCTCGGCCTCCGTCATCCGACCGCGCAACTCACGCGCTTTTTCCTTGGCGTCCGCCCTCACCCCAACCCTCTCCCACGCGCGCGAGAGGGGGTAGGTCACGTTGGCCTCAGCGGGTTTCATCACCTCAGTTCCGCACCGGCTTGCCCGTGTTCAACATCCCCAGAATCCGCTCCTGCGTCTTCGGATGCACGATCAGCGAACAGAACGCGCGTCGCTCCAGCGTCATCAGGTACTCCTCGCTCACCAGCGTGCCGGGCTCCACGTCGCCACCGGTCACCACGTTCGCAATCAGCGACGCAATGTGAAAGTCGTGCTGGCTGATGAATCCGCCGTCGCGCATGTTGACCAGGCTGCCCAGGATGGTGGCCCTGCCATCGCGCCCGGCCACGGGGAACAGGCGCTTGTGCGGCGCCCGGTAGCCGCCGTTGAACAGGCTCTTCGCTTCGTTGATCGCCACGAAAAGCAGTTCGTCCTTGTGCGGCACGATCACGTCGGAGTGCAGCACGTAGCCGAGCTGGCGCGACTCCAGCGCGCTCGTCCCCACCTTGGCCATGGCCGCGGCCGTGAAGCCTTCGGTGAGGAAGGGCAGCAGGTCTTTGCCGGTCGAGGTCTCGGCGTTCTCGGCCGCGCGGCGGGCGATGTAGGTAAGGCCACCGGCGCCGGGCACCAGGCCCACGCCCACTTCGACCAGGCCGATGTAGCTCTCCATGTGCACCACGCGACGCGCGCTGTACACGGCCATTTCGCAGCCTCCGCCCAGCGCCAGGCCGCGCACGGCAGAGATCACCGGCACGTTGGCGTAGCGCAGGCGCAGCATGGTCTGCTGCATGAAGCCTTCGGCGTCTTCAATGGCGCTCACGCCCACTGCCATGAAAGCCGGCAGCATGGCCTGCAAATCTGCGCCGGCGCTGAAAGGTTCATCGCCCGACCAGATCACCAGGCCCTGGTACGCCTTCTCGGCCAGGTCCACGGCGGCCAGCAGGCCCTCGCACGCCTCGGGGCTGATGGCGTGCATCTTGGTCTTGAGGCTGGCGATCAGCACCTGCTCGTCCAGCGTCCACACGCGGATCGAATCGTTTTCCTCGACGGTGTGACCAGCCGTCTCGAATTTCGGACCCGCTTCGCCCAGCAGCAACTCCGGGAAGTGCTGGCGCTGGTACACCGGCAACTGCAGGCGGCCTTCAAATTCACCCTTGCCCGGGTTCCAGGAACCCTGCGCCGTGTGTACGCCACCGGCCTCGGCCACCGGGCCGCTGAACACCCACTCGGGCAGCGGCGCCTTGCTCAGCGCCTTGCCCGCATCAATGTCTTCCTGGACCATCTTCGCCACTTCCAGCCAACCGGCTTCCTGCCAGAGCTCGAACGGCCCTTGCTTCATGCCAAAACCCCAGCGCATGGCCTGGTCCACGTCGCGCGCGGTCTCGGCGATGGTGGCCAGGTGCACCGCCGCGTAGTGGAAGCTGTTGCGCAGGATGGCCCATAGGAACTGGCCTTGGGGGCCCTCGGCGTTGCGCAGCAATTTCAGGCGTTCAGCGGCGGGGCGCTTGAGCATGCGGCCATACACCTCGTCGGCCTTTTCGCCGGCGGGCACGTAGTCGCCGCTGGCGAGGTCGAAGCGCAGGATGTCGCGGCCGACCTTCTTGAAGAAACCGGCTTTGGCCTTCTGGCCGAGGTTGCCGGCGTCGATGAGCGCCTTGAGCACGGGCGGCGTGCCGAAGCTGCCGTAAAACGGGTCGGTCTCCAGGTTCAGGTTGTCCTGCAAGGTCTTGATCACATGGGCCATGGTGTCCAGGCCCACCACGTCGGCGGTGCGGAAAGTGCCGCTGCTCGCGCGCCCCAGACGCTTGCCGGTCAGGTCGTCCACCACATCGTAGGTGAGACCGAAGTTCTCCACCTCTTTCATGGTGGCCAGCATGCCGGCGATGCCGATGCGGTTGGCCACGAAGTTGGGCGTGTCTTTCGCGCGCACCACGCCCTTGCCCAGGCCACTGGTGACGAAGGTCTCCAGGTCGTTGAGGATCTGCGGCTCGGTGGTGGGCGTGGCGATCAGCTCCACCAGCGTCATGTAACGCGGCGGGTTGAAGAAGTGAATGCCGCAGAAACGCGGCTTGATCGCTTCGGGCAGCGCTTCACTGAGCCTGGTGATGGAAAGTCCCGAGGTGTTCGAGGCCACGATGGCGTGCTCGGCAATGAAGGGCGCGATCTTCGTGTACAGGTCGAGCTTCCAGTCCATGCGCTCGGCGATGGCCTCGATGATCAGGTCGCAGTCCTTCAACTGCGCCATGTGCTCTTCGTAGTTGGCCTGGCCGATCAGGTCGGCGTCGGTCGCCACACCCAGCGGCGAGGGCTTGAGCTTCTTCAGGCCTTCCACCGCGCGGGTGACGATGCCGTTCTTCGAGCCTTCCTTCGCCGGCAGGTCAAACAGGACCACGGGCACCTTGACGTTGACCAGGTGCGCAGCGATCTGCGCGCCCATCACGCCCGCGCCGAGCACGGCGACTTTTTTCACTTGGAATCGGTTCATTGGTTTTCCATGAGAGGGATGAGGCCCGCGTTCACTCGACCCGGAGCCACACTTGCGTTCGGTAGAACGGGCCGATGTAGCCGCGCATCTCCAGCTTCTTGCCGTCTTCGATGGGCTTGAGGCGGCTGCGATAGACCTTGCCGTTGTTGGGATCGACGATGTCACCACCGTCATAAACGGTCTTGTCGTCGGCGCTCTGCTTGAGGTTGCGCAGGATGGTCATGCCCAGAATGGGTTTGTCCTTGCGCTCGTCGGTGCACTTGTCGCACACCGCATCGGGCTTGCTGTCCGGATCAAGAAACTTCTCGATCTTGCCGCTGTAGACGCCGTTGCTTTCCGTGATTCGCACCAGCGATTTTTCCTTCTTGGTGTCGTCGTCGATGGTCTTCCAAAGCCCCACGGGCGACATCTGCGCGAACGCAGACAGGGAAGCCATTGAAAGGGCAACGGCGGTCAGTGCGGTCTTGATCATGCTTGTCTCCCGGGTGTGAAAAAACTCATTCCAGAAACACCGCGGAACTGGCTTTGCCAGGCCGCTGGTGTTGCCCCCTTGAGGGGGTGGCGCGCAGCGCCGCAGGGGTGCTCATTTCACGCGAGCGCTGCGTCGGTGTCCATCACGACCTTTGAACCGGCGCGGGCTGTGCGCATGAGCGTCGCGGTCTCCGGGAACAGCTTGGCGAAGTAGAAGCGTGCGGTCTGCAGTTTGGCGGCGTAGAACGGGTCGGTGTTGCCGGCCGCGATCTCGCGCAGCGCGACCTGCGCCATGCGGGCCCAGAAGTAACCGAACACCAGGTGACCCGCCACACGCAGGTAGTCCACCGCCGCAGCGCCCACTTCGTCGGCGTTCTGCAAGCCCTTGAAGCCGATCTCGGTGGTGAACTTGGTGATCTGCTCGCCCAGCACCGCCAGCGGGTTGATGAACTCGGCCATCTTTTCGTTCACGCCCTCTTCCATCACCAGCGCGCCCACCAGCTTGCCAAACTTCTTGAGCGTGGCGCCGTTGTTGCCCAGCACCTTGCGACCCAGCAGGTCCAGGCTCTGAATGGTGTTGGTCCCTTCGTAGATCATGTTGATGCGGGCATCGCGCACATATTGCTCCATGCCCCATTCCTTGATGTAGCCGTGCCCACCGAAGACTTGCTGGCACTGGGTGGCGGCGTTGTAGCCGTTGTCGGTCAGGAAGGCCTTGGTGATCGGCGTGAGCAGCGAGAGCATGTCGTCGCTGTCCTTGCGCACTTTTTCGTCCGGGTGGTGGTGCACCTTCTCCAGCAGCACCGAGCAATAGATGGCCAGCGCGCGGCCCCCCTCGGCATACGCCTTGGCGGTGAGCAGCATGCGGCGCACGTCGGGGTGCACGATGATCGGATCGGCCGGTTTGTCCTTGGCCTTCGGGCCGGTCAGGCTGCGCATCTGGATGCGGTCTTTCGCATAGGCGAGTGCGTTCTGGTAGGCCACTTCGGTCAGGCCCAGCGACTGGTTGCCCACGCCCAGGCGGGCGGCGTTCATCATCACGAACATGGCCTGCATGCCCTTGTTGGGCTGACCCACGATGGTGCCGATGGCGCCGTCGATCACGATCTGCGCGGTGGCGTTGCCGTGGATGCCCATCTTGTGTTCCAGGCCGCCGCAATGAATGGCGTTGCGCTCGCCAAGCGTTCCATCGGCATTCACGTTGTACTTGGGCACGATGAACAGGCTCACGCCCTTGATGCCGGGGGGCGCGTCGGGCAGGCGAGCCAGCACCAGGTGGACGATGTTTTCAGCCATGTCGTGTTCACCGGCACTGATGAAAATCTTGTTGCCGGTGAGCTTGTAGGTGCCGTCGGGTTGCGGCTCGGCCTTGGTGCGCATCAGGCCCAGATCGGTGCCGCAATGGGGCTCCGTCAGGCACATGGTGCCGGTCCACTCGCCGCTGGTCATCCTGGGCAGGTAGGTCTTCTTCTGTTCGTCGGTGCCGTAGGTGTGCAGCGCGGCATACGCGCCGTGGGTGAGGCCGGGGTACATGGTCCAGGCCTGATTGGCCGAGTTCATCATCTCGTACAGGCACTGGTTCACCACCAGCGGCAAGCCCTGGCCACCAAACTCGGGGTCGCACGAGAGCGCGGCCCAGCCACCTTCCACGTAGGTCTTGTAAGCCTCCTTGAAGCCCTTGGGTGTGGTCACCTCGTGTGTCTTCTGGTCGAGCTTGCAGCCCTCGGTATCTCCGCTGATGTTGAGCGGGAAGATCACCTGAGACGCAAACTTGCCGGCCTCTTCCAGCACGGCGTTGATGGTGTCGGCATCGGTGTCGGCGTGTTGGGGGATCGCCTTGAACTCGTCGGTGACCTTGAGCACCTCGTGCATCACGAACTGCATGTCTCGCAGAGGTGGGTTGTAAACGGGCATGGGGGAACTCCTGTGCTGGGTTTGTGAAAACGAAAAGCGGATCAGCCCTGTGTGCGCGCGGCGCCAGGGGATGGCAAAGACATGTCCTGAACCGAAGGCAGGCCACCGTAGCGCTGCACGATGCCTTCAAAGGCCGTGAGGGCGCGCTGCACCGAATCGGGGCTGCGCAGGAAGCGCGCTTCGTAGTGCAGCGCCAGGATCAGCGCGTGTACCTCGAATGCCATCTGTGCGGCGTCCGTGGTGGCATCGAGGTGGCTTTCCTGTATGGCCATTTCAATGGCGCGGCGCATGGCCGTGAGCCAGGTGTTCACCGAACTGGCCAAGGCATCTCGCACCGGGCCCGGCCGATCGTCGAACTCGACCGCGCCGCTGATGTAAATGCAACCCGAGTCGATCTCGACCGAGGTCCGCTTCATCCAGTTGTCGAACAGTTTGCGCAGGCGCGGCAGACCGCGAGGTGCGTCCAGGGCGGGGTAGAACACCTCTTCCTCGAAGCGGGTGTGGTACTCCCGCACCACCGAGATCTGCAGTTCTTCCCGAGAACCAAAATGGGCGAACACGCCGGACTTGCTCATCTGCATGACTTCGGCCAGCGCGCCGATGGAGAGGCCTTCGAGGCCGATCTGCGTGGCCAGGCCGAGCGCGGCGTCCACAATGGCGGCCTTGGTCTGCTGACCCTTTTGCAGTGGCTTCTGCGCCGAGGCGTCGGCGCGCGGGCGGCGGGCGATCGGGGTGACGCTCATGGATACGGTCCTCGGTGGGTCGGGTGAAAAGAAGAAACCGCTCGAATAAATCGAACGGTCGTTCTATTTTTACCGCAAAACCCCCGCCTGGTGCAATCCGGCGGGCCCATCGAGCGGCGTTTATCTAGGGGCTGCGCCCTAAATCACGCCACCACGGCTCAGGTTTCAGAGCTTGCCGTCGGGCAGCAGCAGATTCAGGCTGTGTTCCAGGCTCTCGCAGGGCGAGCGCTTGAAGCCGCTGCGCGCAAAGCGTTGCAGACGCCCGACACAGAAGGACGCAATGACCGAGGCATCGGCCTGCGCATCCACCGTGGGCGTGGCCACGCCGGCCACCACCGAGGTTTCGCGCAGGTTCTGGCGCAGGGTGGATTCGATCTTGTCGAAGAAGAGGTTCATGCGTTGTTGCAGGCGGTCGTTCTCGAACACCAGGGCATCGCCAACCATGACACGGGCCATGCCCGGGTTCTTCTCACCGAACTGAAGCAGCAGCGTGACCAGCTTGCGCGAGCGGGCGTTGGCGTCGGGCTCACGATCGGCAAGCTGATTGACCAGGCCAAACACCGACTGCTCGATGAATTCGATCAGGCCTTCGAACATCTGGGCCTTGCTGGCGAAGTGGCGGTAGAGCGCGGCCTCGCTCACGTCGAGCCGGGCGGCGAGCGCAGCGGTGGTGATGCGTTCCGTCCCAGGCTGCTCCAGCATGGTGGCCAACGCCTGCAGGATCTGCACGCGGCGTTCGCCTGGCTTGGGGCGTTTGCGTGCGGCACCGTCTGGCTGGGCAGCAGCCGCGATGGCGTGTGCGGCCTCCTGCGCCGCATCATCGGCGGGGGAAGGGGACTCAGGGACGTTGGAGGTCATGGGTGATCGGTCCGTTCGTGATGAGCTGCTGGACCGTGTACCCGGCCCTGGTGTGTCTTCCGTCCGGCGATTCTCGCACACGGTTACAAGCCTCCGCGACCAGCGTGGCAGGCCCGCGCGCAGTCAGTGAGTGACCGCCTCGAAAGCTACCCGCATGCGCAGGCCCAACCCCTGCGCGCCGGCGTCGAGATGCAGGTGTGTGTCATGGGCGCGGGCGATTTCGTCGGCAATCGCCAGGCCCAGTCCATTGCCCTCGCCCAGGGTGCCCGGCACGCGGTAGAAGCGCTGCAGAACGCGCAGTCGCTCGTCGGGTGGAATGCCGGGCCCGTCGTCCTCCACTTCCATCCAGGCCTGTGCGCCCCTGGGCCCGTTGTCCAGACCACAACGCAGCGTGATGCGACCTCCCGACGGGGTGTATTTGATGGCGTTGTCCACCAGATTGAGCAGCAGCTCGCGCAGCAGCCAGGCGTGCCCAAGGGTCTGCGCGGGACGCGTCTCCAGCCCGAGGTCGATGTGTTTGGCGGCTGCGGCATCCAGGTATAGGGCGAGCATGTTCTCGCACAGCGCCATCAGATCCACTCGCTGCATGGGCTGTGCGTCGGCGCTCACGGCATCCGCGCGAGAAAGCGCGAGCAACTGGTTGGCGAGCTGCGAGGTCCGCCGGGTGGCATCGCGCAGGCGCAGGACCTGACCCGCGCGCAGGCTGAGCCAATCGCCGCCGTCCATGCTGCGCGCAGCTTGTGCCCAGGCTTCCACTTGCGCCTGCAGACCCGCCAGTGGCGTGCGCAACTGGTGCGCGGCATCAGCCACGAAGCGTCGCTGAGCTTCGGTCTGCGCGTTGACGAGGAAAAAAAGGCGATTGAGCGAGACCACCAGCGGACGAACTTCGGCCGGTACGTCGGCGACGTCAATCGGGTTGAGGTCGCGCGGGGATCGGTTCTCTACCGCCTGCTTGAGGTCGATGAGTGGCTGCAAGGCCCGCGCCACGCCCCAGGCGATCACCGCAGCCGCCACGGCGAACAGGATCAGATTGGGCAGCAGCACGCGCAGCATCACATTGCGAAACCACTGCTGACGCGCGTCGGAGCCGTCGGCCAGCATCACGATGAGGTCCCCGGCATCGGTGGTTACGCGCTGCGCCACCACACGATAGGTGACACCGGCCTCGACCACGCTGAGGAACTCCGCATCGCGCGTGTTGGGCAGCACCGTGGGCAACCAGCGTTCGCCCAGCATCTGGCTCCCCAGGTCGTTGAACACGCCGAAGGCCGCGAAGCCCCGCCGCTCCGACAGGAACTCAGCCACGGCCGGCGCCAGCAGCATGGACAGCCCGGGCGGGTTCAACACGTCAGCGGCGCGCTGCAAGGGCTCATCCAGGTCCACGCGCTCATCGGCGTTCAGGCTTCTCACCACCACCGAGTCCGCCAGCAGGGGCACCAGCCGGAGCAGGCGCTGGTCCTGCTGCAAGGCGGCCGTACCGGCGCTCTGGTAATGAAAAAAGACGCTGACCGAGACGATCACGCCGACGGTGATCAGCAACAGCACCAGCAGGCGCCGCTGCAGGCCCCAGATCATGCCGCCCGGTGCGAAGCCCTCAGGCGAGGGTCGCATGACCGGGGCTCTCGGCCAGTTCGAGCCGGTAGCCGAATCCCCGGATCGCACGCAGGCAGATGCCCGCAGGCTCAAGCTTGGCGCGCAGGCGCGAGATGTAGACCTCGATCGCATTGGGCGTGATCTCCTTGTCCCACCCGGTCAACACCTGCAGCAGCTTGTCTTTGGCGGCGGGCTTGGGCACCTGCATGAGCAGGTACTCCAACACGGTCCATTCACGCGGGCCCAGCTCCATGGGCTGCCCACCGAGCGTGACGCGACGGTGTGCAGTGTCCATCTCCAGTGGGCCAAAGCCCAGCACCGCCGAGGTGGCGGCCTGTGAGCGGCGCAACAGAGCCCGCAGCCGCGCCAGCAGCTCGGGCAGTTCGAAGGGTTTGACCATGTAATCGTCGGCGCCAAGGTCAAGACCCTGCACACGGTCGTGCAAGGCATCGCGCGCGGTCAGGATCAGCACCGGCATCTGGAGCCCGCCGATGCGCAGGCGACGTGTGAGCTCAAGACCGTCAATGCCGGGCAGGCCGATGTCGACGATGGCGAGATCGAAGCTGTCGCTTTGAAGGGCCTGCGCGGCGCGCTCTGCACTGCCCACCCAGTCCACCGTGTAACCGGCGTCGCAAAGCCCCAGCTTGATCCCGCTGGCCACCATCACGTCGTCTTCAACCAGCAGGAGTCGCATCTAGTGACTCCCCCTGCCGCATTTGGCGCATTCCTCTGGAGGGGGACGCACCCTGGGACCGGCAAAGCCGGATCCTCGGGTGCCCGGGAACAGGTGCCTTGCTCCGGAACAGGGCGTGTGAGTTTGCATTTCAGTGCGCCTTGATCATCGTCCCGAAAGGTTCGTTGCCCAGCACTTCGAGCAGCAGGGCATGCGGCACGCGCCCGTCAATGATGTGTACCGCGTTCACACCGCTCTTGGCCGCGTCCAGGGCGCCCGCAATCTTGGGGATCATGCCGCCTGAAATGGTGCCGTCCTCCACCAGCTCGTCGATGCGACGCGGCGTGAGCTCGGTGAGCAACTGACCGTCTTTGTCGAGCACGCCCCGTATGTTGGTGAGCATGAGCAGCTTCTCGGCCTGCAGCACGGTGGCCAGCTTGGCGGCTACCACGTCGGCGTTGATGTTGTAGCTCTCGTTCTGTTCACCGAAGCCGATCGGGCTGACCACCGGGATGAACTGGTCATCCTGCAAGGCCTTCACCACGGCGGGGTCGATGCTTTCGATGTCGCCCACCTGGCCGACGTCGTGTTCCAGGCTGGGATCTTTCTGGTCGGTCATGCGCAATTTGCGCGCCCGGATCATGGCGCCATCTCGCCCGGTGAGGCCCACTGCCTTGCCGCCCGCCTGGTTGATCAGGCCCACGATATCCTGCTGCACCTCGCCGGCCAGCACCCACTCCACCACCTCCATGGTCTCGGGGTCGGTCACGCGCATGCCCTGGATGAACTGGCCCTGCTTGCCCAGACGCTTGAGCAGCGTCTCGATCTGCGGGCCACCACCGTGCACCACCACCGGGTTGATGCCGACCAGCTTGAGCAGCACCACGTCTTCGGCGAAGTCCTGCTGCAGGGCGGGGTCGGTCATGGCGTTGCCGCCGTACTTGATGACCATGGTCTTGCCGTGGTACTTGCGGATATAGGGCAGCGCCTGCGCAAGGATCTCGGCCTTGTCGCGTGGCGGAATGGAGGTGATGTCGGCGGGCGTGGTCATGCGGGATTTCCTGCTGTTCGGGCAAAGCCAAATTCTAGGGCCGGAGCACCACCTTCTCGAGCGCCAACCCTCCATCGAGAAACACCGCGGAACCGGCTTCGCCGGGCCGCAGGTGTTGCCCCCTGAAAGGGAGTCGCGCGCAGCGCGGCGGGGGCTAGAAGTGGATGCCCCGCATCATCTGCTGCATCGCCACCGCTTCGGCCGACAACTGGGGCTTGGCGCCCTTCTCGCCCTTGGCCGCCGAAGAGTCGGGGAACATGCGGAAGCTGGTGTTCATCACGATCTGCGCCACACGCGGCACCATGGCGTGCATCATCTGGCCCGTCACACCCAGGCGGGTGGCGATGCGCACGGGCTTGAAGATGCAGGCCTGCGCAATCATGTCGGCGGCCTCCTCGGGCGCGAGCGTGGGCACGTTCTGGTAGATCTTGGTGGGCGCGATCATGGGCGTGCGCACCAGCGGCATGTTGATGGTGGTGAAGCTGATGCCCTGGTCGGCGAACTCACTGCTGGCGCAGCGAGTCCATGCGTCGAGCGCCGCTTTGCTCGCCACGTAGGCCGAGAAACGCGGTGCGTTCGTGAGCACGCCGATGGAGCTGATGTTCACCACGTGGCCCTTGCGCTTGGCCACCATGCCGGGAAGCAAGCCCATGGTCACGCGCAGGCAGCCGAAGTAGTTGAGCTGCATGGTGCGCTCGAAATCGTGGAAGCGGTCGTAGCTGCCTTCAATGGCGCGGCGGATCGAGCGGCCCGCGTTGTTGATGAGGAAATCGACACCGCCGTGGTTCTGGATCAGCACTTGAACGAAGCGGTCGGCGTCCGCCATGTCGGCGATGTCGGCCGGATAGGCGATGAACTGGTAGCCCTTGTCTTTCGCTTCCTTGCAGGCCTCGTCCAGTTTGTCCTGATCGCGTCCGCAGATGATGGTGGTGGCACCCGCCTCGGCAAACTTGTGCGCCGCCGCCAGACCAATGCCCGAGCTGCCGCCGGTGACCAGCACCACCTTGCCGCCCACGGTGCCCTTCAGGCTGCGGTCGATGTGCAGGTCGGGGTCGAGGTGGCGTTCCCAGTAGTCCCAGAGTCGCCAGGCATAGTCCTTCAGGTTCGGGCAGGCGATGCCGCTGCCCTTGAGGGCCGCCAGCGTTTCCCGGCAGTCGAAACGCGTGGGGTAGTTGACGAACGTCATCATGTCCTCGGGAAGCCCGAGGTCCTGCATGACGGCCCTGTAGACGCGGCGCACCGGCGCCAGCGCCATCAGCCCCTTCTTCACGCTCTTGGGAATGAATCCCATCAGCGCGGCGTTGACGAACAGGTTCATCTTTGGCGCATGGGCCGCCTTGCTCAGGATGTCGAGCACATCGCCCACGCGGTAGCCCATGGGATCGACCAGGTGGAAGCAGGCGCCGCTGTTGCGTTTCTGGTGACTGATGTGGTCGAGTGCATCGACCACGAAATCCACCGGCACGATGTTGATGCGCCCGCCCTCCAGGCCTACGCTGGGCATCCAGGGCGGCAGGATCTGGCGCATGCGCTGGATCAGTTTGAAGAAATAGTAGGGCCCGTCGATCTTGTCCATCTCGCCGGTGCGCGAGTCGCCCACGACCGCAGCCGGTCGGTACACGCTCCAGGGCACCTTGCATTCCTCGCGCACGATCTTCTCGCTCTCGTGCTTGGTCATGAAGTAGGGGTGCTCGTAGTTCTCGGCTTCGTCGAACATGTCCTCGCGGAACACACCTTCATACAGGCCAGCGGCTGCGATGGAGGACACGTGATGGAAATGACCGGCGCCGATGGCCTTGGCAAACTCCACCGTGTTGCGGGTGCCGTCCACGTTCACCGCAATCTGGCTTTCCTCGTCGGCCTCCAGGTCGTACACCGCAGCCAGGTGGTAGAAGTGATCGACCTCGCCCTTGAGCGCCTTCACGTCATCGGCCGAGACACCCAGCTTCTTGCTCGTGAGGTCGCCGAAAACCGGCACCGCGCGCGAAGCGCTCACGCCCCAGTGCTCGCGCAACGCCGCCACCTTGCCTTCGCTTTCCTTGCGGATCAGGAAGTGCACCACCGCTCCCTTGCGCTGCAGCAACTTGCCCACGAGGCGCTTGCCAATGAAGCCGGTGGCACCGGTCACGAAATAATGCATGGAGGGTCTCCTGGGACGTTGAGGTTGCAAACCGAATGGCAAAAGACAGCCTGCCATTCTTCACCATCACAAGTGCCCACGCCTTCCGCAAAAACCCGCGTGAGGCGCGGCCCACAAGGGGTTCGTTTAGTCGCGCGCCCCTACACAGCCGCACGGCGTGGGCCGTACATTGGCCGAACGCTGTGGCGCCGCCACTCCCCTCACTTTCTCTTTCAGGAGTTCCCATGGTCAAGAAAATCCAGAAAACCGGCAGCAGCAGCCAAGCGGCTTCATCCGCTTCCGGCTCGCCCCTCTCGGGCGCCATCAAGGATTCCGCACAACAGATCTGGCTGGCCGGCCTGGGTGCTTTCTCCAAGGCGCAGGAAGAAGGCGGCAAGGCCTTTGAATCGCTGGTCAAGGAGGGCTTGTCGATCCAGCGCAAGACGCAGGCCGTGGCCGAGGAACGCATCTCCGAGGCCACCAACCGCGTCACCAGCATGGCCACCGACATTTCCTCCAAGGCCGCAGGCCAGTGGGACAAGCTGGAGAACATCTTTGAAGAGCGCGTGGCCAAGGCGCTGAACAAGCTCGGCGTGCCCTCGGCGCGCGATGTGGAGGCGCTGATCGAGCGCATCGACGCGCTGAACCAGCACGTGCAACGCCTCAGCACGAAGGCGCCCACCAAGACCGCCGCCCGCAAGGCCGCCCCAGCCAAGAAGGCCCCCGCCAAAGTGGCACGCAAGACCGCGCGCAGCACCAAGGCAGCCTGACCCGGGCACAGGCCGCGGATGGCACATCAGAACGGGGCGCTCGACGCCCCGTTTTTACGTCCCCTGTCCATGCTGCATCGCAGCAAGTCATTCGACCCCCGGCGTCTACACTCGATCGCATGACGATGTCCTCACCCGCCCGTCGCCGCAAGGCTGTCTCCAGCACCCGTTCGCGCCGGGGTGGTCGTCCGCGCATGGCACTCGCGCTGGCAGGCGGCGGGCCGCTCGGTGCAATCTACGAGATCGGCGCTCTGTGTGCGCTCGACGACGGCCTGATCGGCCTGGACCTCAACGACTGTGATCACTACGTCGGCGTGTCCGCAGGCGGCTTCATCGCGGCGGGCCTGGCCAATGGCATTCGGCCTCGCCAGCTCTGCGAGGCTTTCATCGAGGACCGGCCGAGCGAGGACAACTTTGATCCGTCTTGGCTGCTCAAGCCCGCGTGGGGTGAGTTCGGTGCGCGGCTGCGCCGCCTGCCTGGCCTGCTGCGAGAAGCCACCTGGGACTGGGCGGTGCAAGGCAGATCGTTCACCAGCGCCTTCGAGCGCATGGGCGCAGTCCTGCCCACCGGCGTGCTCGACAACGACGGCATTCATCGGCAGATCGAGCGCCTGTTCAGCCAGCCTGGCCGCACCAACGATTTCCGCCAGTTGCGAACCCGCCTGACACTGGTGGCGACACAGCTCGACACGGGCGATGCCGCTCCCTTTGGCCGACCCGGCTGGGACCACGTGCCGATCTCGCGCGCCATTCAGGCCAGTGCGGCGTTGCCCGGGCTGTTCCCGCCGGTGGACATTCACGGTCAGCACTACGTGGACGGTGCGCTCAAGAAAACGCTGCACGCCACGGTGGCGCTGGACGAAGGAGCCGATTTGCTGCTGTGCCTGAACCCGCTTGTGCCGTTCCACACCAGCCCCAGCCTGCGCGACGGCCGGCGCATTCCTTCGCTGGTGGAGGGTGGGCTGCCTGCGGTCATGAGCCAGACGTTCCGTTCCATGATCCACTCGCGACTGGCCCTGGGTTTGAAGCATTACGAGCGCGCCTATCCGGACAGCGACATCCTCCTGCTCGAACCCGACCAGCGCGACGCCACACTGTTCTTCGCCAACACCTTCAGCTACCGCCAGCGTCGCGAGATCGCCGAACACGCCTACCAGGAAACGCGGCGCATGCTGCTGGAGCGGCGGCAACAACTGGCGCCCATGCTGGCCCGTCACGGTGTGGAGCTGAACATCCTGGCGCTGCAGGACCCCGCACGGCATTTGCTGCAGAACCGGACGCCTCCGGCGCGCAGCGCGCTCGCGAACCGCCTGCACGCCACGTTGGACCAACTGCAAGGCCAACTGGAACGTGCCGTGCGCCCAGTGCCTGGCCCGGCGCGCAGCCGCTGAACGCCGCGAATGGCCAAGAAAGCCCCACGCCGCACCGCCGAGCGCATCCTGGAGGTGACGCTGGAGCTGTTCAACCGCTTCGGCGAACCCAATGTCTCGACCACACTGATCTCGGCCGAACTCGGCATCAGCCCTGGCAACCTGTACTACCACTATCCGGCCAAGGACGAGCTGATCAACTCGCTCTTCGAACGCTACGAGCGCTCGCTCGGCGAGTTGCTGGGCGCAAGCGAAGGCGTGCGCAACGCCGAGGACGCCTGGTTCTTCCTGCACTCCCTGTTTGAGCTGATCTGGCAGTACCGCTTTCTCTACCGGGACCTGAACGACCTGCTCTCCAAGAACCGGCTGCTGGAAACGCGCTTCCAGGCCGTGCTGAAAAACAAGACACGTGCGATCCGGCATGTGCTGGATGGTTTGAGCCGCCACGGCGCGATGAACATCGACAGCCGCGAAGTCGAGCCCACGGCCACTTGCATGGTGGTGGTGCTCACCTACTGGTTGAGCTTTGAGTACGTGCGCGATCCGCGCCATGCGCTGGAACCGGAGAACGCGCAACAGGCGTTGCTGCGGGGCGCCTGGCACGTGCTGAATCTGCTCGCGCCGTATCTGGAAACGGCACAACGCCAGCACCTCCAACAGATCACCGGGGCCTATGGCGCCTCACCCTGAGCCGGAACCATGAGGAGACATGATGACCGAATGGACCGCCTACATTTCATCAGGTGACAAGCCGCTGGATGGCGAACGGCTCCAGGCCCTCTGGAGCCGTTTGCACAAAGGTGATGCGGAGCCCTGGCCCACCGATCCCGCGCTGCAGCACGCCTGGCTGCTGTTTCACAACGGCGCGTTCGAACGCGCCGCACAGGAGGGCCTGGCACTGGGCGACGCTGGCCTGAACGTGGCCAACAAGGCCACCGCCATCCACGCCAACTACGTGGAACGCCGAGAGGCCACCCGCCAGGACCTGCTGCTGGAGACCGCTGCGCGTGCCGGGAAGCTGCAACACCACCAGCCCGACAATCCAGGCGCGTGGTACTGGCAGGCCTACGCGCTGGGCCGCTACAGCCAGGGCATCAGCGTGGCCAAGGCCCTCACCCAGGGGCTCGGGGTGCGCATCAAGAACGCCCTGGAAACCACGATTGCGCGCTGCCCCCAGCATGCCGATGCGCACTTGGCGCTGGCCACGTTTCACGCCGAGGTGATCGACAAGGTGGGACAGCTCATCGGCGGCATGACCTACGGCGCCAACAAGGCGACCGGCCTGAGCCTTTACGAAACGGCCATGAGCCTGAACCCCGACTCGGCCGTGACGCTGACCGAGTACGCCAACGGCCTGATGATGCTGGAGGGGGAGAAACGGCTCGCAGAAGCCACCGCCCTTCTGGACCGTGCCGCCGCCATGGAGCCGCTGGACGCGATGGAACGGCTTTACGTGACCTCGGCCCGCGCGGCGCTGGAGGGCTGACGGGCCAGGCCGTCGACGGCCTGGAACATCGACTGGCGGGCCTGCGCCACGATCTGCGCTTTCCACTCGTCGGTGTCGGTGTAGAACGCCGCCAGGATGCGCTGCTTGATGGCGGCGCGCATTTCGGGCGCGGCCTCGGGGTGCAGGTGCTGCCAGTGGTCGGCGCGCAGTGCGTCGATCACCTCAGTGATGGGCACCGTGCCGTATTCCATGGCGATGCCGGTGTACTCGGCCTGCGGACATTCCTCGTAAGCGGCACTCCACATCAGCCCGGTCAGCAAGGCTGACGTGGACGAGCCGTCGTAGATGGAAGTGACCGGCGTCTTACCGTCACCGCCCCACCAGGCGCGCGCACGTGCCAGAGCGGCGGCGTCGTCGCGGCAGGCACAGATGCGCTCACCCACGCCACTCTCGCCAAGCCCGGTGTGCAGGTCGATCCACGCGAGCTGCTGCGCCCGGCGTCCATACCGGCGCAACACCTGGCGCAATGTCTGGTTGCTCCAGGTGGGCGCGGTGCCACCGAAAAACAGACCGTCGGCGTGCGAATGCTGCCCTTGCGAGACCGCCGCCTGGTACCGCGCGAGGCCGCGCTCCTGGATGTAGGCCTGCACGGCGGCCTGGTTGGCGGCTCCCGGGGGCCACTGGTCCGGCAACAGCAGGTGGTGGATCTCAGCGTAAGCCGGGTTGGTCGGCAACGGTTGGCTGAAGTCCTGGAAGTTGCGGTTCAGGTCCACGTTTTCATGCGTGACGCGGCGCACCCACGAAAAGCCATGGGGGTTGAGCGCATGGATGTAGAGCACCGCCACTGCGGCACTGCGGGCGTGCTCACGCCACTCGGCGTCGTGCGCGGCAAACACCTGCACACCCGAGCCGCAATAGCCCTCCACACCGTGGCAGGCGCTGCTGACGACCAGCAGGCGTTCGGCGTCGGGCGAGCCATCGAGCGCCACGTCCATGGCCAGGGTTTCGCCGTCACGCCCGGGCAGCGGGTGGTTGTGGCTGGAGATGGCCATGCCGGCCGCCGCAGCGCCTTCCAGGAACTTGATGCGGGCGCTGGCGTAGGACCGTGAGAAAGCTGCCTGTGGCGAGATCATGCGGCGCCCCCGGCGCGTGGGCGACTCAGCCATTTTTCGGCGAGTCGGACCCAATAGGTGGCGCCCAGCGGAATCAGGTCGTCGTTGAAGTCGTAGCTCGGGTTGTGCAGCATGCACGGTCCGCCGCCATGGCCCATCTCGCGATGGGCGCCGTCGCCATTGGCAATGAAGGCGTAGCAGCCGGGACGCGCCTGCAGCATGTAGGCAAAGTCCTCGGCGCCCATGGTGGGCTCCTGCTCCACCACGTGCTCGTGGCCCACGATCTCGGCCATGACTTCGCGCGCGAAAGCGGTCTCAGCGACGTGGTTGATGGTGGGCGGGTAGTTGCGCTTGAACTTGAACTCGACGGTAGCGCCAAAGGCGGCGCAGGTGTGCTCGGCAATCTCCTGCATGCGGCGCTCGATCAGGTCGAGGACCTCGTAGGTGAAGGTGCGCACCGTTCCCTGGATCTCGCAGCTGTCCGGCACCACGTTGGTGGCCTCGCCGGTGTGGATCATGGTGACCGAGACCACGCCGGCGTCCACCGGCTTCTTGTTGCGCGAGATGATGGTCTGGAAGGCCATCACCATCTGGCAGGCCACCGGCACCGGGTCGATGCCGTTGTGTGGCAGCGCGGCGTGCGCGCCTTTGCCTCGAATGACGATGTGGAACTCGTTGCTCGAGGCCATCACCGGACCAGCGCTGGCGGCAAAGGTGCCCACCGCCATGCCCGGCCAGTTGTGCATGCCAAAGGCGGCCTCCACCGGGAATTTTTCGAACAGGCCGTCCTTGATCATCTCGCGCGCGCCGCCGCCGCCCTCTTCGGCGGGCTGGAAAATCAGGTAGACAGTGCCATCGAAGTTGCGGTGTTTGGCGAAGTGCTGGCCTGCCGCCAGCAGCATGGCGGTGTGGCCGTCGTGGCCACAGGCGTGCATCTTGCCCGCGTGCTGGCTGGCGTGGCCGAAGGTGTTGTACTCCTGCATGGGCAGCGCGTCCATGTCGGCGCGCAGGCCGATCGCACGGCCGCAGGCGCCCCCATCGCGTCCGTGCACAATGCCGACCACGCCGGTGGTGCCCATGCCACGGTGAACGGGGATGCCCCAGTCGGTGAGTTTCTGCGCCACCACATCGGCGGTGCGCACCTCTTCGAAGCAGAGCTCGGGGTGCGCGTGGATGTCGCGGCGCACGGCGGCGATGCCGGCGGCCTGGGTGAGGATGGAGTCGATCAGTTTCATGGGCACCTCTGAGCGCCCGGGCCGGGCACAGCGATTTTCAAAGGAGCCATGGTAGCGAAGACCCGCTCGCGCGAGGGCCACGAGCGCGACAACCAAGCGGTTGCAGGGGCTTTGCCCGGCCCGCTGCGGGAATTCAGCGTCGGATTCGGCCGTCTTCGGTGAGCAAGGTGAGCTCGACGAATTTCGATCCGGTGTGTTTGTTGGGACCGAAATCCACCGGGAAGCCACCCATGTCCATGTTGCGCATGCTCTGGATGGCCGAGATGAAGCCGTCTCGCGTGAGGTTTCGCCCCGCCCGGTTGACCGCCTCGGTGAACACCTTGGCCGCCACGAAGCCCTCCATGCCCGAATAATTGGCGGCACGGCCTTGCTTGGCCCGGACCGCAGCGAGGTATTCGCCCGAGATGGCGGTCACCGGCGTGTAGGGGAAGGGCATCACCTGGCTGACCACCACGCCCTTGGCGTCGGGGCCGAGCTCATCCAGCAAGGCCTGGGTACCGACGAATGAGACGTTGTAGAAGTTGCCGACGAAGCCGCGCTTGCGCGCCTCGCGGATGAAGGCCGCGCAGGATTTGTAGGCGCTGATCTGCACGATCGCCTCAGGGCGCTGCGCCATGATGTCGTTGACCGCCTTGACCACGTCCACGGTATTGCGCTCCACCGTGCCCAGCGCCACCGGCTGCAGGCTCAGCGCCTTGAGCGCTCGGCTCACGCCTTCGAGGCCGGCCTTGCCGTAGGCATCGTTCTGGTAGAAGACCGCGATCTTCTTGATGCCGGTGGACGTGGTCTGGCGCACGATGGAAGCGGTCTCGTCGTAATAGGACGCGCGCACATGAATGGCGTAGCGGTTGAAGGGATCGCGCAGCACCTCGGCACCGGTGAAGGGTGCGAAGAACGGCACCTTGGCCTCGGTGGCCAGTGGCAGGGCCACGACACTCGTAGGCGTGCCGATGTAGCCAAAGAGCGCGAACACACCCTCGCCGATGAGCTGCTTTGTGTTGGCCGCGCAGCGCTCGGGCTCGTAGCCATCGTCGAGGCGGCGCAATTCAACTCGCCGGCCGTTGACGCCACCTTTCTGGTTCAGCGCCTCGAAATAGAGCTGCGCGCCCAGGTGGAACTGCAGGCCCAGTTGCTCGGCTGCGCCGCTGAATGGGGCAGACTGGCCCAGCAGGATGCGGTTGTCGCTCACGCCTGCCGACGGGGCCTGGGCGTGGGCCAGAGGGGCCACGCTGGCCAATGCGTGCAGGCCTGCAATCTGGCCCGCGTATCCGAGTAGCTCTCTGCGTCGCATTGTCTGCTCGCTCCGTGTTGTCATGGGTGCTGGTCAGCGTATGCGATTTCCCTCCTATCGGCAAAGGGATTTGTTCTCACAATACCCACCGATACCGACGCTCATCCCCGCAATGAATCCGTTTGTCGCCTGGGGCCATTTCCGGGGGTCCGTATCATCACCCTCAGGACCTCTCGCCAGACCTCACGACCATGAGCAACACCCCCGCGACCGACACCACCTTGCATGTGCGCGGCGCCTGTCCGCACGACTGCCCCGACACCTGCGCCCTCATCACCACGGTGGAAGACGGCGTCGCGGTTCGCGTGCAGGGCAACCCGGCGCACCGGCACACAGACGGCGCGCTGTGCACCAAGGTGTCGCGCTACACCGAGCGCAGCTACCACCCAGAGCGATTGCTGCACCCACTGCGGCGCAACGGCCCCAAGGGCAGCGGTCGATACGAGCGAGTGGACTGGGACACGGCACTGGACGACATCGCCGCACGGCTCGGCGCCATTGCGGCGCGCGATCCGCAAGCCATCGTGCCCTACAGCTACGCCGGCACCATGGGCCAGGTGCAAGGCGAGGCCATGGCGGGGCGCTTTTTCCACCGCCTCGGCGCTTCGTTTCTGGACCGAACCATCTGCTCTTCGGCGGGCGGCGAAGCGCTGCTGCAGACGCTGGGTGGCAAGGTCGGCATGAAGGTGGAGCATTTCGCGCGCTCGAAGCTCATCCTGATCTGGGGCAGCAACTCCATTGGCAGCAACCTGCATTTCTGGCGTCTGGCGCAGCAAGCCAAGCGTGAAGGGGCGCGACTGGTCTGCATCGACCCCCGTCGCACCGAAACGGCTGACAAATGCCACGAGCACATCGCCCTGCGCCCCGGCACGGACGCGGCACTTGCCCTGGCGCTCATGCACCAGTTGATCACTTGCGACTGGCTCGACCACGACTACATCGAACGCCACACCCTCGGCTGGGAGGGCCTGCGCGAGCGTGCCCTGCAGTGGCCCCCCGAGCGCGCGGCCGAGGTCTGCGGCGTGCCGGTGCAGCAGATCGTGGACCTGGCGCGCGACTACGGCACCACGAAGCCGGCGGCCATTCGCCTGAACTATGGCATGCAGCGCGTGCGAGGCGGTGGCAATGCGGTGCGCGCGATCGCCTGCCTGCCCGCCCTGGTGGGCGCCTGGCGCGATCCGGCCGGCGGCATGCTGCTCTCGGCATCGGGCCACTTCCCGGTGGACCGGGCGGCGCTTCAGCGCCCCGACCTGCTGGGCGCACGCCGCCCCCGCACCATCAACATGATCACCATCGGCGACGACCTGCTGCGCGAAAGTTCGCCCGGCTTCGGCCCCAGGATCGAGGCGCTGATCGTCTACAACAGCAACCCCGTGGCCGTGGCGCCGGAGTCGGACCAGGTGGTGCAGGGGTTTCTGCGCGAAGACCTCTTCACCGTGGTACTGGAACACTTCCAGACCGACACCGCCGACCACGCCGACTACATCCTTCCGGCCACCACACAACTCGAACACTGGGACATTCACACCAGCTACGGCCACACCGACGTGCTGCTCAACCGGCCCGCCATCGCCCCGGTGGGCCAGGCGCGCACCAACACCGACATCTTTCGCGCCCTGGCCGCGCGAATGGGCTTCGACGATCCCTGCTTCGACGACGACGATCTTGCGCTGTGCCGCGCAGCATTTGGCAAGGCGGTGGACTTCGAGCAATTGCTCGATCAGGGCTATGCCACCCTGGCCGTACCCGAAGCGCCATTCGCGCAGGGCGGCTTTCCCACGCCCTCGGGCCGTTGCGAGTTCCACAGCGCCCGGCTGGTGGCGCAGGGGCAGGACGGCCTGCCCGACCACCTGCCCAATTTCGAGACACCCGGCAGTTCCGCGCACTACCCGCTGGCGATGATCTCGCCGCCCGCCCGAAACTTCCTCAACTCCAGTTTTGTGAATGTGCAAAGCCTGCGCGACATCGAGGGTGAGCCGCTGCTGGAGATTCACGCCGACGACGCCACGCCGCGCGGCATCCAGAGCGGTCAGATGGTGCGGGTGTTCAACGACCGGGGCGAGTACCGCTGCAAGGCCCGCGTGTCCAGTCGTGCCCGGCCCGGCGTGGTCAATGGCCTGGGCATCTGGTGGCGCAAGCTCGGCTTCGATGGCACCAACGTCAACCAGGTCACCAGCCAGAAAATCACCGACATGGGCCGGGGACCGGTGTTCTACGACTGCCTGGTTGAAGTCGCGGGCGAGCCCGCCGCCGCCTGATGCGCGCTCGCCTGGCGCTCCTGCTGCTGGCCCTGGCTGGCGCTGGCTGCGCCAGCACCACGGGCGTGGGCTACTACTGGCAGTCGGTCACCGGTCACTTGCGGCTGATGCAGGCCGCGCGCCCGGTGGAGCACTGGCTGGCCGACGGACAGACCCCGGCGGCGCTCAAGAGCCGCCTGGCCCTGGCACAGCAGATCCGCGCCTTCGCGGTGAGTGATCTGGCCCTGCCCGACAACGCCAGCTACCACCGCTACGCCGACCTGCAACGCCGTGCCGCCGTCTACAACGTGGTGGCTGCGCCCGAGCTTTCGCTGACATTGCAATCCTGGTGTTTTCCGGTGGTCGGCTGTGTGGGCTACCGCGGCTATTTCAGTGAAGAAGACGCCCAGGCCTTCGGGCGCAGCCTGGACCCCTCCCTGGAGGTGAACGTCTACCCCGTGCCGGCGTACTCCACCCTGGGCTGGATGAACTGGGCTGGCGGTGACCCGCTGCTCAACACCTTCATCGGCTACCCGGAGGGAGAGCTCGCGCGCATCGTCTTCCACGAGCTTGCCCATCAGGTGGTCTATGTGCGCAACGACACGGTGTTCAACGAATCCTTTGCCACCGCCGTCGAGCGCCTGGGCGGCGCACGCTGGCTGCAGACCCGCGCGGGCGAACAGGCGCAAGCAGACTACAAGCGCTTTGACCAGCGCCGCCAAGCCTTCCGGGCCCTCACCGCCTCCGTGCGCCAGCACCTGCAAACGCTGTATCGCGACAGGACGCTCGACGACACCACCAAGCTCCGTCGCAAGGCCACGATCATGGACGATTTCCGTCGCGACTACGCCGGGCTGCGCACCCGATGGGAAGGCTTTGCGGGATACGACCAGTTCGTGGCCCGCGCCAACAACGCCAGCTTCGCCACCCAGGCGGCCTACGACGAACTGGTGCCGGGATTCCTGGCGCTGTTCGAGCGCGAGGGCCGGGATTTCGCCCGGTTCTATGATGCGGTGCGGGCGCTGGCCGCGCGACCCAAAGAAGAACGGCAGGCCAGCCTGCATGGTCTGGCCGGCACCGCCATGGCGAGCGGCGCCACCGGGCGACCCTGAAACACATCGTTGAAGACCACCATGGCAGACATCCACATCGAGCGCGATCACCAACTGGGCTTGAGCGGCGCGCGCAAGCTGGCCTGGCGCTGGGCCGAACAGGCCGAAAGCGAGTTCGACATGAGTTGCACCTACGAAGAAGGTGACGAATGCGACGAGGTCCAGTTCACGCGCTCAGGCGTGAGCGGCACGCTCAAGGTGTCGGCCGAGCGCTTCGAACTTGACGCCCGGCTGGGCTTCCTGCTCGGCGCGTTCAAAGACCGCATTGAAAGCGAGATCGTGAAAAACCTGGACGATCTGCTGGCAAAGAAAAAACCCGCCGCCAAAAAGAAGAAAACCGGCTGATTGAGCCGGCTTTCGGTTTCCTCAGGACGTTCGCGGAACCTAGGACCCGTTCAGGTTCTCGATCAGGTCGACGTATTGCTGCATCGCGTCATCGCCAGACGTGCCTTTCAAGCCATTCCAGGCGTCCCACTTGGCGCGACCCACCATGTCGCCAAAGCCGGGTTTCTTCTCCGCGTTGTCACCAGTGGTGGCCTGTTTGTACAGCGCGTAGATCTTCAGCAGCGTGGCATTGTCCGGCCGCTCGCTCAGGTTCTTGGAATTCGCCACGGCGGCGTCGAAACGGGACTTGAGATCGGCCATGAAGTTTGCTCCTGATGGGATTGAAACGCCCGGCTCGATGAGGCCGGGCTTAGGGCTGTCCCGCTATCTTACGGGCTGGGCTGTCTGCACAATAGGGCCACACCCCCAAGACCAGCGGCGCCGGGCAACATCGACCCGGCTCACGCACCCGAGGAGCATTCATGGTTCAACGCGTTGCCGCCCGCAGCGGCACCTCTGTGCGCAAGACCGCAACTCGCACCAACCGCTCGGGGCCGCTGCCACTGGTCAAGCAGACCCTGGCCACCACGCTCGGCATCGAAGGCGAGCGCATGAGCAAGGTCGATACGGCCTGGTTGCGCATGGACTCGCCGTCCAACCTCATGATGATCGTGGGCGTGTGGATCCTGCGCCCCGGCATTGGCCATGCAGCACTTTGCGAGCGCGTGCGGGATCGGCTGCTGCCCTACCGACGCTTTGTACAGGTCGCCCGCGAGGACGCTGCAGGTGCGCACTGGGCCGACGACACCGATTTCCAGTTGGACCGCCATGTGGTCACCCATCGGCTGGCCCGGAGCCGGGGCCAGACCGAACAGGAAGCACTCCAGGCCCGCGTGGCCGAACTCGCCATGCAGCCGCTGGACCATGCGCATCCGCTCTGGCGCTTCGAGCTGATCGAACAGTACGGCGGCGGCTCGGCGCTCATCGCGCGCATCCACCACTGCATCGCCGACGGCATTGCCCTCATCAGCGTGATGATGAGCCTGGTCGACGGTGGCGGAGCGCCGCCACAGCGCAAGCGCCGCACTACCAGGGCCGGCCTGGAGAGCGCCGAGGACTGGCTGGCCGACACCTTGATCCGACCCTTCGGTGACATCACGGCGAAGGCCTTGGAAGCGGCAGGCGGAGGAGCCGCCAAGTCTTTCTCGATGCTGGCCGCGCCGCAGCAAAGCCTGAGCGACACACTGGGTCAGGCGGCGGACCTCGCGCGCATGGGCGGTCAGCTCGCCAGCGACCTCGCAGCGCTGGCGCTCATGCCCGACGACTCGCCCACCCGGCTCAAGGGCCAGCCCGGCACCGCCAAGCGCGTCGCCTGGTGCCAGCCCATTCCACTCGACGAAGTGAAAGCCATTGGAAAGGCGCTGAACAGCTCCGTCAACGATGTGCTGCTGGGCTGCGTGGCGGGCGCCATCGGCGCCTACCTGCGCGATCTGGGCGACGACACCCAGGGCAAGGAGATCCGCGCCATGGTGCCCATCAACCTGCGTCCGATGGAAGACGCCTGGAAACTGGGCAACCGCTTCGGCCTGGTGCCGCTGGTGCTGCCCATCGGGCTGGACAACCCGATCGAACGCGTGTTCACCGTGCGCTCGCGCATGAACAACCTCAAGGGCAGTCTGCAACCGCTGCTGACCTTCGGGCTGCTGTCGGTGGCCGGCCTGCTGATCAAACCGGCACAGGACGCGATGCTCAGCCTGTTCGGCCGCAAGACCACGGCGGTCATGACCAACGTGCCGGGGCCCGCCACCAAACTGAAGGTGTGCGGCTCGACACTGGAGCAAACCATGTTCTGGGTACCGCAGACCGGCACCGTGGGCCTGGGTGTGTCGATTCTGAGCTACGGCGGCGGCGTGCAGTTTGGCGTGATCGCCGACACCACGCTGTGCCCGGACCCGCAGAAAATCATCGACCAGTTCGAGCCCGAGTTTGCGCGCTTGCTAACCCTGACCTTGATGCTGCCCTGGGGTGAGGCCGGTACGAGCCCCCCACGCTCCGCCGCTTCGCGGGTCGCTGCCCCTTGAGGGGGCTGATCCGGCTTGGGCGGCCTGGCGCCAGATCGCTCGGTCAAGCCATCGCAAGACGGCGATCGGCGATCTCCAGCAGCCCGTCGAAGATCAGGCTCTCCACCAGCTCCACCGGCGTGGACATGCTCGGCGCCATCTTCCAGCCTGCACCGCCAGTCATGAAACACACCGGTTCTTCGCCACAGTGGCGGCGCAGGTTGTCCACCATGCGCTCGACCGCACCGGCAATGGCGAAGGTGCCGCCGCTGGTGAGGGCGTCGCTGGTGTTGGTGGGAAAGTCGCACACTTCACCGGTAGGCACATGCAAGCCGGCAGTGCCGGATTCGAGCGCGCGCAGCATGATGCCGTGGCCCGGCAGGATGATGCCGCCGAGGAAGCGACCCTCGGTGTCGATGGCCTCCACAGTCACGGCTGTGCCCACCATCACCACGACGCACGGCCGCTGCAATCCCCGCGCCAACATGCGCTGGCGCGCACCGATCATGGCCACCCACCGGTCGGAGCCCAGTCGGGCCGGATGGTCGTAGCCATTGCTCAGCCCTGCCTCTGCGCTGCTGGAGACGACCCACTGGGGCACCACGTCCCACATCTCCATTTGTTCCTCGACCCGGCGCTTGACCGCGTCGCCGGCCACCACGCAGCCCAACACCTTGTGCGGCGCGGGCAGGTCGTGCCAGTCGCCGTCTTGCAGAGATTCGATGTTTTCCAGGAACTGCGCTCCGCTGGCCAGCAGGGGTGCTCCCACGCGAGGAGCTTCGTACAGGGCCCACTTGAGACGGGTGTTCCCTACATCAAGGGCCAGAAAAGTCATGCGCGGATTATGACCACCGGGCGATCGTTCGTTTGGTGCGATGCAGCAAGATGTCCTCAACGGTTCGGCGCCGGGCCGCCCCAGGCCGAGGGGATGCGTTCAGATCAACCCGATCCAGCAGGCCCGTTGAACTGCGGCCAGTTTGTTGTCGGTCTGCAACTTGCCCATGGCATTGGCCAGGTGGTAATTCACCGTGCGCTCGGAGCAGTCCATGCGCTGCGCGGTCTCGCGCGCAGTCAGTCCCTCGAAGGCGAGGTTGAGGCTCTCCAGCTCGCGTGGGCTCAGCGCCACGCGCTGCTCGGCGATCGAGCGGCGCAGCATGGGCCATACGTTGAACGCCGACCATGCCAGCGCCGCCGCTTCCGAGCGATCCGCGAAGGCCCTCGGACTGAACATGAAGCATTCGAACGCGCGACCCGCCGGCAGGCTGAAGGCCACGCGCACCAGGGTCTGGTAGCCGTGAGCGAGCCACAGGCGCCGCCAGCGGCTCGACTGTTCGAAGGCAGATTTGGAAATATCCTGCCAGGCAACAAGAGGCGCGTCGCTGTCGCGCCAGCCGGCGCCGAAGTCCAGGCTCTCGGCCAGCGCCTGGGCCGGGCCCAGCAAACGGGGCGGGTGCACTGCCAGCACATCGCGCTGGTCTCGCCCACCGAGTGGATCGGGGCCCAGCACCAGCACCGCTTCCACACCTTGCTCGCGAAGGGCTGCCAGCCAGTCAGCCAGAATGCCATCCAGGCCGACACTGTCAAAGTTGACAGGCAAGGTCATGGTTTGCAACACCCTGTTGCATAGACAATGCCATCTGGGTCAGGATGGGAGTTGTCATACGCGGCAGGTGTCCGACGAACGAAGGAGTGCATATTGTCTTTGGACCGGTTGTGGATGGTCAGCGCCAGAGCCCGATTCTGGCGGTGGCTGCTGGACGAGGTCGTCCACGCGCCCATGGAGCCTATTCTGCACCCTTCCCGGAATCGGTTGTTGTGGATCGGCGCATTCACCTTCTCGGGCCACCTGCTCATCTATGGCATCTGGGGCCACTGGGTGCCCCAACCTTATGAGAACGTCTGGGCCCGCCTGCTCATGGCATTTCTGGCGCTCATCTACGTCCTGCCCAAGACATGCAGGGACCCCACCTCCACCGAAAGTGGCCGCCTGTTCAGCATCGCCACCTGGATCCAGCTGCCTTGGTTCTTCACCTGGATGTACTGGATGAATGGGGGCAACGCGGCCTGGGTGGCCAGTGTGGCGGCCATGATCCTGATCTACTACCACGCCACCGACTGGCGACTGGCGACCCTGGGGCTGATCTCTGGCGGCACCGCCGGGTGGCTGTCTGCCGAATTCCTGAGCGGCTCCACGCACGCTATCGAACAACCGCTGGCCAACACGGTGGTGATTGTCTTCGCCTGGCTGATGGGCTTGATGCTCGGCTTCTCCAGCGCCAACCTGCGCCGTGCCCGCCTGCTCAACACCTTGAGCACCATGGGCGTGATGGCGCATGAGTTGCGCACACCGCTGGCCACGGTGAATCTCATGGGCGATGTATTGCGCAACCTGGTGCAGCACGAGGTCCCCGAAGCCAAGCGCAAGAAGCTGGAGGAGCTGGCCACACGTCTGCAAAACCTCGTGCGCAGCATGAACCGCCAGATCGACACCCAGATCTCCAACGCCCAATTGATGCGGCTGCCGCGGGAGCAGTCCGCCATCATGGCGGCCGAGCTCGTACAGGAAGTGGTAAGCCAGTATCCTTACCGCTCTTCGCGCGAGCGTGACTGCGTGCAGGTTCACATCCAGCATGACTTCTGCTTCCTCGCATCGCGACCGTTGTTCGCCCAGGTCCTGACGAACCTGTTAAAGAACGCGCTGCATGCGCTGGCCGCTGCAAGCAACGCACCCAGTCCGGGCGACTTGCGTGTCGACGTCGGCATCCACCACGGCAAAGGACGGATTGCCGTGTCGGATGATGGCATCGGCATCACCCACGAACAGCAACAACGCATCTTCGAACCCTTTTTCTCGACCCAGGCCGGCGCGGGGAATGGCCTGGGCCTCACGTTCTGCAAGAA
This sequence comes from Hydrogenophaga sp., assembly GCF_050250835.1. Taxonomy (GTDB): domain Bacteria; phylum Pseudomonadota; class Gammaproteobacteria; order Burkholderiales; family Burkholderiaceae_C; genus Hydrogenophaga. The sequence continues at coordinate 110,713 of NZ_JBFWNX010000003.1, forward strand.
CGTGGTGGAGACGGCCCACGGCCGACTCAGCGTGCACTCCGAACCCGGGCTCGGCGCGGTCTTCATGATCGACCTGCCGCTCAACAACCCCGCCGACCCGACCGAGGTTGCACCAGGCTGACGACACCATGGCACTCACGATTTCACTCTTTCACAGGCCAGGAGGCATTCTTTTCCTGGATGACGACACGGACTACCTGGAAATGCTGGGCATGGTCATTCCGGCTCACTGGCAAGTCGAGCTTTATTCCCGCCCCTCCGGTTTCTTCGCACGCATGCAGAACGAGCCCGCCCGCTGGGAGGCAGACGCCATGACCCAGTTGCAGATGATCGAGCGCTGGCGCCAGGGCCAGCCGTTGTTGCCCCAGGTGCTGCGCTACTGGGCCATCAACGCATCGCGCTACGAACTTGCCCAGACCTGCGTGGTGGACTACGCCATGCCGGGCACCGATGGGCTCAAGGTGCTCAACACGCTGCTGGACTGGCCAAGTTCACGCGTGCTGCTCACGGGCCAGGCCGACGAGCAGATCGCCATCCAGGCGTTCAACAACGGCCTGATCGACCAGTTCGTGCCCAAGCAGACCACCGACATCACGCGCCACCTGCTGGGCGTTTTGCGCAAACTGTCACAGACGCCGCATCCGCGCCTGAACACGCTGTGGCGTGCCGCACTGCGCCCGGCGCAACAGTCCATGCTGCAGATTCCTTCGGTGGCCCAGGCCCTGCGGGCCTACACGGAGCAGCACTGGGTGGAGTACGTGGTGCTGGGCGAGCCGTTCGGACTCATCGGTCTGGACGCCTCGGGTCAATGCCACTGGCTGCAGCTCGAACCCACGTCCAGCCTGCCCGACCTCGCCGAACTCGCCGGATCGGCCGGGCTGGGTTTCGATGCGGTGCGCGCGGTTCGCGCGGGACAACGCCTGGCCGCCGTGGAACTCCACCAGCAAATGGGCCTGCGCGGCCCCGTGCGCACCGCCGTGTCGTTCCCCATCGGTGACGACGGCGTGCTCACCGCGGCGGTGTTCTCACTGAATGCCGACGACCTGCCCCAGCCCATCTATGCCTACCGGCATTTTCTGGAAGCCCAGGGCGGGCGCGCCGTTCAGGATGACTAGGATCTGGGAATCTGCGCAGCAGAAGTCGTCGGCTGCAACGCGCGGAGAAAAGGCCCGCTTCGACGACTTCGGCCGCGCAGCCTTCTAGGCGGCCATTTCGAGTGGGCCGGCCTGAGCGCGGGCGCGACGGGCGCAAGGCCAGTCCCAGGGCTTGACGATGGGCGCAACTTCGCGCGCCACCGCCTCCAGATGCAGCAGCTCGGCCTCGGTCAGGGCCGAGTTGAGCGTAAGGCGCACCAGGGCTCGTTTGCTGCTGGTGGCCGGCGCGCAGAAGATCGCACCAAATACCCCACGGGTTTCGAGTTCATCGCGCAGGCGCATGGTGTCTGGTTCGGTACCGGCTTCCAGCGCAATGATCTGCTCGGTGCCGTGATGGATCGGGTAGCCCAGGCCGCTGAGCGTGTCGCGCACGCGAGCCGTGATGACCTTGAGGCGAGCCCGTTCCGCGTCGGCCTTCTGCAGGACTTCGACCGTGGCCTTGAGGCCAGCGATCTCGTGGGGCAGCAGGCAGGAGCTGAAGATGTTGGGAAAGCTCGAACTCAGGATGTAGTAGCGCATGCTGGCAGGCGCGGTGAAGAAGCCCGCGCGACCAGCCACCGACTTGGCCAGGCTGGCCGAGATGAAATGCACGCGATCGGTCAGGCCGAGCTCGGCGCACAGACCGGCACCCGAAGGGCCATGGGTGCCCAGGGAGTGGGATTCGTCCACCAGAATCATGCTGCCGTGTTTCTCCACGACTTCAAGGATCTCCTCCAGCGGGCACACCGATCCGGTGGTGCTGTAGACCGAATCCACCACCACCACACCCGGACCGTTCTTGGTCATCATCTTGTCCAGATGGGCGGGATCGTTGTGGCGGAAGGCATGGGCGGGTGCGCGCGCGGCGTGGGCACCTTCCCAGAGCGAGGCGTGGGCCTGCGTGTCGAGGTAGACCGGGGTGTTGGCGTCGGCGATGGACTGCAAAAGGCCAACATTGGCCGAGTAGCCCGACTGGCAGACGAACGCATCTTCCTTGCCCACCCAGTCGGCCAGCGACATCTCCAGCGCTCGCGTGGGGTGCTGCTGGAGCAGGAACACGCCGGACTGCACCACGAATTCGCTGCTGCGCGTGATGGCCTCCACCTGGGCCGCGACGATGCTGGGATGGCCGGTCACGCTGAGGTAATCGTTGCCGTCCAGACGCACAGCGTTGGGACCCGGCGAGGATCCATGAAGCACAAATTTGCCGCCCCATGGGCCGTTCCAGCGCGGTTTAAAGTCCCTTTCGATGCGCTGCAACAACGACTTGGACAGCGGTGGCTCCTTAGAGACGGCTTCCCTGACCAGTTCCAACGTTCCCATGGAGTTCTCCTAACGGATAGAAAACCCCATTGAAAAAAGAAATCCGTGAAAAACCGCACGGACCCTGTCAGGATTGACAGGGGTTGTGACGCTTTCTACTCAAGTTTTGGCAGTTTCAGCCGACAGGCGGTGACGCAAAACCGCAACAACGCGCCGTGACATATGTCTCAGTTCTGCCGCCAGGGCAGTCCGCGCAACCGCCAACCACCCTTGCGACCGCGTTGCGCGGTGGCGTCAGGGTCGCCTTCAAAGCCCTCGACGATGTTGTAGGCCTCCAGCCCCAATTCGGTGGCCCGTTTGGCGGCGGCGATGGAGCGCACGCCGCTTCGGCACAGCAGCACCAGCTTTCTGCCGCCTGAGGCTTCCTGAACCTGGCGGTCGAATTCCGGGTTCAGGGCCATGCCGGGCCACTGTTTCCAGGCCACCGGCACCGCGCCCGGCACAAACCCCACCCATTCACGCTCGGCGTCGGTGCGCACATCGACCAGCACCGCCTCACCCGCCTGCGCCCACTGCCACGCCAGTTCGGGCGACACATCACCAGCGTAGCTTCCCTGGTGGGTGCCAGCAGCAGGACTGGGCCTCATCGCCAGAACACCGTCGGCGTCGTGGCGCAGTCCCGAACTCAGGTTGGCAGGCACGGCTTCGTCAATGCGGCGTGGCTTGGGCAATTGCAATGAATCCATGAGGGCCACAAACTCGGCCTCCGACTTGCCCGCGACTCGCGCGTTGCCGGCTTTTTCCTGGCCGATGCTCGAATGGCTGCGGCCCTGGTAGTCGTGGCCAGGCCAGACGGTGGTTTCGTCGGGCAGGGCGAACAGCACCTGTGTGAGGCTGCGGTACAGGTCGCTGGCGCTGCCCGACTGGAAGTCGGTCCGGCCACAACCGTTGATGAGCAACGTATCGCCCGTGAAGACATGCTGGCGCCACAGGAAGCTCATGCTGCCGGCGGTGTGACCAGGCGTGTGCAGCGCCTGCAGGGTTTCGGCACCGAACTTCAGCGTGTCGCCGTGCTGGAGCTGCACACCGGCGGTGCCGATGCCGCAGCCCAGTGGTGCCGCAGTGCGCGCACCGGCCAGCTCGGCCAGGCGTCCGGCGCTGGTGATGTGGTCAGCGTGGGCGTGAGTCTCCACCGTCCACACCAGTTTGAGGCCGTATTCCTGCAGCGCGGCCAGGTCGCGTTCGAGCTGCTCGTCGACGGGGTCGATGATGACCGCCTCCCTGCTCAGCTGGTCGAACAGCACATAGGTGTAGGTACTCGAGGCAGGATCGAACAACTGGATGGGCTTCATGGCTTGCAGGCCCTCAGGCAAAGCGAGCCAGCATATCGGCCACCTCGTCGGGCGGCACATCGCCCTGCACCATCACGCAGCCCACCAGCGCATAGAAGGTCTTGTCCAGCGCCTTGCGGGCGGCGGCGAGTTGCTGAGCCACCTTCTCGCAATCGGCATCGGATTCAATGAGCTTCTGGATGCCGCGCAACTGCCCTTCGGCGCGCTTGAGGCGCAGCAGAAGAGCTCTCTTGCGGTCCGGATCCTGCACGGTGGTCATCTTGATTTCCTTTGTGAGGGCATATACCCCGTCAAGTATTCTAAAAGCCCCGTGTCTGCAACAGGGCGCAAGCCCATTGGGAAATGCCGGGATTCAATATCAGATAGACCGATTTTGCACGACGAGGCGTGGGCATCTCCGGAGCGCTGCCTGCGTCGGTCACCGACTTGACCGTCGGTCGGTGAAAACCCTGCGCGGCGCGGCGGGCCTTGAGCGCATGATCTGCGGTCCTGCAACCTGTACTGGAGACAAACCAATGACCGAGAAAAAGACCGTCACATCGCGCCGGGGCATGCTCAAGGGCGCTGCCGTTGCGGCCGGCGCCATGTCCGTGCCGATGATCGCCACCGCACAAACCACCTCGCTTCGATTCCAGAGCACCTGGCCATCCAAGGACATCTTTCACGAGTACGCCCAGGATTTCGCCAAGAAGGTCAACGACATGGCGGGCGGCAAGCTCAAGATCGAGGTCTTGCCTGCGGGCGCTGTGGTTCCCGCATTCCAGTTGCTTGAAGCCGTGGGCAAGGGCACGCTGGACGGTGGCCATGGCGTCGTGGCCTACCACTACGGCAAGAATTCCGCCCTGGCGCTCTGGGGCTCCGGCCCCGCCTATGGCATGGACCCCAACATGGTGCTGGCCTGGCACAACTACGGGGGCGGCAAGGCGCTGCTGGATGAGATCTACGCCAGCCTGAACCTGGACGTGGCGTCGTACCTGTATGGCCCCATGCCCACGCAGCCGCTGGGCTGGTTCAAGAAGCCGGTGGCCAAGGTCGCCGACATGAAAGGCCTGAAGTTCCGCACCGTGGGTCTCGCGGTGGACGTGTTCACCAAGATGGGAACCGCCGTGAACCCGCTGCCTGGCGGTGAAATCGTGCCGGCCTTGGACCGTGGCCTGATTGATGCGGCCGAGTTCAACAATGCCTCCAGCGACCGCCTGCTCGGATTCCCCGACGTGGCCAAGAACTGCATGCTGCAAAGCTTCCACCAGAGTGGCGAGCAATTCGAGATCTTGTTCAACAAGACCAAGCTCAATGCCCTGCCGGCCGAAGTCAAGGCGATCGTCGACTACGCGGTGCAGGCCGCGAGCGCCGACATGAGCTGGAAGGCGATCCAGCGCAACTCGCAGGACTACATCGAGTTGAAAAAAGCCGGCGTGAAGTTCTACAAGACGCCCGACCCGATCCTGCGTGCGCAGCTCGCCGCCTGGGACCAGACCATTGCCGAGAAGGCCAAGTCCAACCCGATCTTTCAGAAAGTGCTGGACTCGCAGAAGGCGTTCGCGCAACGCGCAGGCCAGTGGCAGAACGACTACATGGTCGACTTCAAGATGGCGTACAACCATTACTTCGGCAAGGGTGCAAAGAAGTCCTGACCGGACCTACCCTCGCTCGGGGCGCCTGCGGGCGCCCCTTTCTGTTTCTGGAAATTCACATGCAACAACTACTACTGGCCGTTGACAGGATGTCGACCTGGTTTGGGAAGGCCTGCGCCTGGAGCGTGATCGCGCTCACCCTGCTCATCACCTGGGAAGTGTTCTCCCGCTACGTGCTCAACAACCCCCATGCCTGGGTGCTGGATGCGCAGATCATGCTGTACGGCCTGCTCTTCATGACCGCAGGCGCCTACACACTGGCCAAGAGCGGCCACGTGCGCGGCGACGTGCTCTATGGCTTCTTCCGTCCGCGCACGCAGGCGGCGATCGACCTCACGCTTTACCTTCTTTTCTTCCTGCCCGGCATCGTGGCCCTGACTTACGCCGGCTGGTTCTTCGCCAACGAGTCGCTGGCCATCCGTGAACAGACTTTCAATGCCGATCCGCTGCCGATCTACCCGTTCAAGTTCGTGGTGCCCATCGCCGGCGCTTTCCTGCTGCTGCAGGGCATCGTGGAGATCATCCGCTGCGTCATGTGCCTGCAAAGTGGCGAGTGGCCCTCGCGCGAGGAGGACGTTGAGGAAGTGGACGTCGGCAAACTCAAGGAAATGGTGAACGTGAAAGACGCCGACATTCAAGCACTGGACAGCCTCGTCGACAAGAAAGGCGGCCAGTGATGCGCATACCCAAGGAACTCTGGTTCGGCTTTTCCCTGATGGCGCTCATCTGCGCTGCGGCTCTTGCAATGGTGTTCAGCGTGGACACCATGACCAACGGCCACTACGGCCTGCTGATGCTTTCATTGGTGGTCGTGGCCATCATGCTTGGCTTTCCCACCGCCTTCACCCTCATGGGCATGGGCATGATGTTCGCATTCTTCGCCTACCACTCGGGAGACCAGACGGCAGCGGGCGCCATGAAACAAACGCTCGACCTGATGGTGCAGCGCGCGTTCTCGGTGATGGGCAACGACGTTCTGATCTCGATTCCGCTGTTCGTCTTCATGGGTTACCTCGTGGAGCGCGCCAACCTGATCGACAAGCTCTTCCGAAGCCTGCATCTGTCGCTGGCTCGCTTGCCAGGGTCGCTGGGCGTGGCCACGCTGGTGACCTGTGCGGTTTTCGCCACCGCCACCGGCATCGTCGGTGCGGTCGTCACGCTCATGGGTCTGCTGGCTCTGCCGCAGATGCTGCGGGCGGGCTACGACGTGCGCCTGTCAGCCGGCGTCATCACCGCCGGCGGCTGCCTGGGCATCCTGATCCCGCCGTCGGTGCTGTTGATCGTGTATGGCGCAACGGCCGGGGTGTCGGTGGTTCAGTTGTACGCGGGCGCTTTCTTCCCCGGCATCATGCTGGCGGGCCTGTACGTCCTCTACGTGATCCTGATGGCCAAGCTCAAGCCCGCCTGGGCGCCACCGCTCACGGCCGCGCAGCGCTTCGTGCCGCTGCCGGCGCCGCTGACGGCCATCGGCGCCACAGGTGATGGCTGGGCCGTCTCCAGTTTGTTCAAGGCCTTGAATGGCAAGCGCAACCAGGGCGTGTCCACTGGCTACCTCTTGGGGCAGCTCGGCATCGCGCTGTTGCCGGCCGTTCTGTTTGCGGCCGTGGCCTTTGCCAGCTACCAGAGTGCCACCACGGTGGTACCCGTGGAAACCTACGAAGAACTGCAGTCCTTGGGTGCGAGCACCAACGTAGACGAAGACAGCGGCAGCGAAGGCGGTCTGGCGGAACCAGAATCCGATGACGGCGGTCTGGCGGAGCCACCATCCGACGACGCCGTGGCCGAGCCGCCGGGAGCCAGTGCCGACGACGTGGCAGAGCCACCGGGTGCCGACAGAGACGCCCCCGCCACGAGCGAGACCGCTGCCTCGGTGGCCGAGCCTGCGGGGGCAACAGAAGCAGCAGGCTCGGCCACCGAGGCAGCAGCCACCACCAAACCGGCATCGCTGAGCTTCTGGATCGGGTTGGCCGTGGGCACGCTGGCCATGGTGGTCTTCTACGCCATCCTGAGCTTCACGCGGCTGGAAGTCTTCAAGATGCTGCTCTCCAGCTTCTTCCCGCTGCTGGTGCTGATCCTGTCGGTGCTGGGCTCGATCGTCTTCGGATTGGCCACGCCGACCGAGGCGGCGGCGGTTGGTGCGTTCGGCGGCTTTCTGCTGGCGGCAGCGTACCGGCAACTCACCTTTGGCGTGGTCAAAGAAAGCGTGTTCCTCACCGCCAAGACCAGTGCCATGGTGTGCTGGCTGTTCGTGGGGTCGGCCATTTTCTCGGCCGCATTCGCGTTGCTGGGCGGCCAGGAACTGGTGGAGACCTGGGTGCTCAGCATGAACCTGAGCAAGACCGAGTTCCTGATCCTGTCGCAGGTGCTGATCTTCGTCCTGGGCTGGCCGCTGGAGTGGACCGAGATCATCGTGATCTTCATGCCCATCTTCATCCCCCTGCTGGACAATTTCGGGGTGGATCCACTGTTCTTCGGCTTGCTGGTGGCGCTGAATCTTCAGACCGCCTTTCTGAGCCCCCCGGTGGCCATGAGCGCGTTCTACCTCAAGGGTGTGAGCCCGCCCCACGTGACTTTGAACCAGATCTTTGCCGGCATGCTGCCTTTCATGGGCATCCAGATCCTGGCCATCGTGCTGCTCTACCAGTTCCCGGCGATCGGCATGTGGCTGCCACAGGTGCTGTACCGCTGATCCGGACGGCGGCTGCAAAAAACCCCCAAGGGGCGCTCGGGCGCCCCTTTTTTCGTCTGATCGGGTTAACATCGTGCGTTGTTGACGTTTACGTAAACGTCAACACTCTTCCCACCCTGCCCGACGCCCATGCCCAGCCCCGACGACGTCAACCTGCCCTTTGCCCGTGCGGCCGTGCTCGCGGGCAAAGGTGCACCCTGGCGCGACTGGCAGGTGGCGCCCAGCCAGGCCCGGGGCGTGTCGCTCAAATCCTTCAAGACCGACGCCAAGCCGTTTTCCAGCGGCAGCAAGTCGGCAGACCAGGCAGCCGTGACAGCGCTGGCCGGCGAGCTCGATGAATTGCAGAATCTTTTCTACGCCGATCGACGCTTCAAGCTGCTGGTGGTGCTGCAGGGCACCGACACCTCGGGCAAGGACGGCACGGTGCGTGGCGTGTTCGCACGCACCAGCCCGCTGGGCGTCCACACCGTGGGCTGGAAGGCGCCCACCGAAGCCGAACGCGACCGCGACTACCTCTGGCGCATCCACCAGAAAATACCCGCCGCGGGCGAGATGACGGTGTTCAACCGCAGTCACTACGAGGATGTGCTCGTGCCCACGGTCAACGGCTGGATCACGCCCGAACAGACGCGGCAACGCTACGAACACATCAGGGATTTCGAGCGCCTGCTGGCCGAAACCGGCACGGTGATCCTCAAGTTCATGCTGCACATCAGCAAGGACGAGCAGCGACAGCGGCTGCAGGAGCGCGTGGACGACCCCACCAAGCACTGGAAATTCAGCCTGGGCGACCTGGAAGTGCGCAAACAGTGGGACGACTACCAGGCCGCCTACGAAGCCCTGCTCAACGCCACCAGCACACCCTGGGCGCCATGGACCGTGGTGCCCGCCGATTCCAAGACACACCGCAACCTGATGATCGCCACCGTGGTGCGCGACACGCTCAAGACGCTGAAGCTTCGCTTTCCGCCCGAGGACCCGGCATTGACCGGGCTTCGCATCGACTGACCCCCGACGAACGAGATCGACAGAGAGACAACATGAGCAACCTAGCCGCTGAATTCCAGGCCCTGGCCAACTACCGCCCCACGCACAAAGTGCGCTTCGTCACCGCCGCGAGCCTGTTCGACGGACACGATGCCGCCATCAACATCATGCGCCGCATCCTGCAGGGCATGGGCGCCGAGGTGATTCACCTGGGGCACAACCGCTCGGTCGACGAGGTCGTCACCGCCGCCCTGCAGGAAGATGCGCAGGGCATCGCCATCAGCTCTTACCAGGGCGGCCATGTGGAGTACTTCAAGTACATGGTCGATCTGCTCAAGAGCCGGGGCGGCGAGCACATCCAGGTGTTCGGCGGCGGCGGCGGCGTGATCGTGCCGGCCGAGATCCGGGAATTGCAGGACTACGGCGTGACCCGCATCTACAGCCCGGAAGACGGCCAGAAGATGGGCCTGGCCGGCATGATCGGCGAGATGGTCATGCGCTGCGACAAGGACCTCAGTCCTTACGCACCCAAGGCGCTGGCCGCCATTGAAGGCCAGGGCGAGATGAACTGGCGCGCGCTCGCACAGTTGATCACCGCACTGGAAAACGGCACTGCCGACACGGCGATCGTCACGGCGCTGCGCGAGCAGGCCACGTCGAAAAAGGTGCCCGTGCTCGGCATCACCGGCACCGGCGGTGCGGGCAAGTCTTCGCTCACCGACGAGCTCATTCGCCGACTGCGCCTGGACCAGAACGACCGCCTGCGCGTGGCGGTGATTTCCATCGACCCTTCACGCCGCAAGAGTGGAGGCGCACTGCTGGGCGACCGCATCCGCATGAACGCCATCGGACCCTGGCGCACCACTTCCGCCGTTCGCCCTGCGCCTGTCGAAGGGCTCGACAACAATGTGGGCAAGGCTTCGACAGGCTCAGCCCGAACGGAGATGAGCTCAGCCCGAAAGGGTGATGGCTCAGCCCGAACGGAGATGAGCTCAGCCCGAACGGAGGTGAGCTCAGCCCGAACGGGTGATGGCTCAGCCCGAACGGAGGGGACATCAGCCCGGACGGAGGATTCTGGTCAGCGGGTTTTCATGCGATCCCTGGCCACGCGCGACTTCGGCAGCGAGATCAGCGCCGCCCTGCCCGACGTGATTTCGGCTTGCAAGTGCGCAGGCTTCGACCTGATCGTGGTCGAGACCTCGGGCATCGGCCAGGGCGACGCGGCCATCGTGCCGCACGTCGATGTGCCCATGTACGTGATGACGCCCGAGTTCGGCGCGGCCAGCCAGCTGGAGAAGATCGACATGCTCGACTTCGCCGCCTTCGTGGCCATCAACAAATTTGACCGCAAGGGCGCTCTCGACGCGCTGCGTGACGTGGCCAAGCAGGTGCAGCGCAACCAGGAAGCCTGGAGCACCCCACCCGACCAGATGCCGGTGTTCGGCACCATGGCCGCGCGCTTCAACGACGACGGCGTGACCGCGCTCTACCAGGCCCTGAAAGTCCGTCTGGGCGAGCTCGGCCTGCCACTGCAGGAAGGCATGCTGCCTCGCGTGACGGTGCGCCACAGCACCAACCAGACACCCATCGTGCCGCCTTCGCGCACGCGCTACCTTGCCGAAATCAGCGACACGGTTCGAGGGTACAAGCAAAAGGCCGGCGAGCAGGCGCGCCTCGCGCGGGAAATTCAGCAACTCAACGAAAGCGCCCGCATGCTGCGCGTGGAAAAGCCTGACCGATCGCGTGCCGCGGAGGCGGTGATCGACCTGGCCCAGGTGCGCGAACTCGACCAGGATCCGGCCGCCCGCAAGCTGCTCACGCAATGGCCAGACATGCAGAAAGCTTACGCGGGCGACGAGTACGTGGTGAAGATTCGCGACAAGGAGATCCGCACCGCGCTCACCACCAGGAGCCTCTCAGGCACCGTCATTCGAAAAGTCGCGCTGCCGAAGTACGAAGACCACGGTGAAATCCTGAAATGGCTGATGCTGGACAACGTGCCCGGCAGCTTCCCCTACACCGCTGGCACCTTCGCCTTCAAGCGCGAGGGCGAAGACCCCACGCGCATGTTTGCCGGCGAAGGCGATCCGTTCCGCACCAACCGGCGCTTCAAACTCCTCTCCGAAGGCACGCCGGCCAAGCGCCTGTCCACCGCGTTCGATTCCGTCACGCTGTACGGCAACGACCCCGACCCACGCCCCGACATCTACGGCAAGGTGGGCAACTCGGGCGTGTCGATCGCCACGCTGGATGACATGAAGGTGCTCTATGGCGGCTTCGACCTTTGCCACCCGGCCACCTCGGTCTCCATGACCATCAACGGGCCGGCACCCAGCATCCTCGCGATGTTCATGAACACCGCCATTGACCAGAACCTGGAGAAGTTCCAGGCGGAGAATGGCCGCGAGCCCACCGCCACCGAAGCCGCCAAGATTCGCGAATGGGTGCTGGCCAACGTGCGGGGCACGGTGCAGGCCGACATCCTGAAGGAAGACCAGGGCCAGAACACCTGCATCTTCAGCACCGAATTCAGCCTGAAGGTGATGGGCGACATCGCCGAGTACTTCGTGCACCACGACGTGCGCAACTTCTACTCGGTCTCCATCAGCGGCTACCACATCGCAGAAGCCGGTGCGAACCCGATCAGCCAGCTCGCCTTCACGCTCTCCAACGGGTTCACGTTCGTGGAGGCGTACCTGGCGCGCGGCATGCACATCGACGATTTCGCGCCCAACCTGAGTTTCTTCTTCAGCAATGGCATGGACCCGGAGTACACCGTGCTGGGCCGCGTGGCGCGGCGCATCTGGGCGGTGGCCCTGCGCGATCGCTACGGCGCCAACGAGCGCAGCCAGAAACTGAAGTACCACGTCCAGACCAGCGGCCGCAGCCTGCACGCGCAGGAGATCCAGTTCAACGACATCCGAACCACGTTGCAGGCGCTCATTGCCATCTACGACAACTGCAACAGCCTGCACACCAACGCGTTCGACGAGGCCATCACCACGCCGACCGAAGACTCGGTGCGTCGCGCGATGGCGATCCAGCTCATCATCAACCGCGAATGGGGTCTGGCCAAGAACGAGAACCCCAACCAGGGCGCCTTCATCATCGACGAGCTGACCGAGCTGGTCGAGGAAGCCGTGCTGCAGGAATTCGAGAAGATCGCCGAACGGGGCGGCGTGCTGGGCGCCATGGAAACCGGCTACCAGCGCGGCAAGATCCAGGACGAGTCCATGCACTACGAGATGCTCAAGCACACGGGCGAGTACCCGATCGTGGGCGTGAACACCTTCCGCAACCCGCACGGCGACCTCACACCCGAGACGCTGGAACTCGCGCGCTCAACCGAAGAGGAAAAGCAGAGCCAGCTCAAGCGCCTGGCCGATTTCCACGCACGTCACGCCAGCGAATCGCCGGCCATGTTGCTGCGCCTGCGACAGGCGGTGATCGAGAACGGCAACGTGTTCGAGGTGCTGATGGACGCGGTGCGCGTGTGCTCACTGGGCCAGATCACCAGCGCCCTCTTCGAGGTGGGTGGCCAATACCGCCGCAACATGTGAGGCCTACGCGGGCTGGGCCAGCGGCAGGTTGAGCAGCAGATTCTGCGGTTTGAGCTTGAGCAGGCCGGCAGACGTCATCGCCAGGCCGAGGTAGACGGGCTTGCCCCGCACGTCGGCCTGCATGTGCAACGGGTCGGCAAAGGTGAGTCGAAACAGGCTGATGAGCCGCTGCTGCCGCTCGGCCTCGACCTCTCGACCGAGATAGAGGTCGTTGAGCAGGGCACTCGATTCCACGTCAAGCCCCAGGTGCCAGCGCCAGGATGGGTCCTCCACCCGCGCCTCGGGCTGGATATTCACCACGACACCATGAAAGTGGTGCACCCATTTTTCAAGCACGGCGGCCAGGGCCTTGAGACCCGAGTGCGCCCGCGTCATGGTGAGCGTGAGCCCGTGCGGCAGTTCGTTCTGGACTTCGTGGGTGAGATCGAGCACGAAGTTGAAGCGCCCGGCGCCCACGCGGCCGTGCAGATAGCGATCGGCGCTGTCTTCGCCGAGCACCTCGATCTGCGTCTGCGGCAAGGCCGCGCCGCTTTGTAGAAGCAGACGACCCACGTCGCCCAGGCCAGCAGTTTCGTTGAGCATGTCCAGCACTTCGCTGTCGCCGCTGAGCACCCGCCCGTCCTGCACGCTCACACGCTGGCGGCGAAACAGCAACTCGGCAGCGCGCCACCGCCAGGGATCGGTCTCGTCGGCCAGCAGACGGCACACCATGGCCTGCACCATCAGGTCCAGGAAAAGCGGTGGCACCTGGATGGCGCCTTCCTTGAAGAATCCTGCGTACGCCGCTTCCAGCGAACCGGCCGCGAGCACTGCATTGCGCCAGCCGAGGAACACACCGTGATTGGCGCGCGCGTCCTCGTCCTCGATCGCCTCGATTTCCTGCGTTGGCACGGGCCGTTCGGGTTCACGCATCAGGGCGGCGTGCAAGGCGCGCTCGGCGGCACAGGACTCCTCCACCAGGGCGAGCTCGGGCCGCGACAGCCAGAATCGCCAATAGTCGGCGCTGGGCACGAGCCAGCCACGGTCGTTGCGAGTGAGGCGGTCGTGGCCGCAGGAGGTCCAGAAGGCGCTTGAGGGATCGGACATGAAACAGACCCGCGTCGCGCCAGGAAGCGCTTCGCGGGCTGGGGAGCCAAGGGTGACCGGATTGTCGTTCACCCAGCACCCATCAGGGTGCGGCTTGCAGCGCTCCCACTTTCCGGCCTCCCGAAATCGCGCGCGAGGCGTAAGGCAATGGCGCATCTCGCGTGTAAGTCGCATCGGGCACGGTGGACAGGCCGATCAGCGTCTGCAGTGCGGAGTTGGGCCAGAAGTTCGGGCTGGCGATGCTGGTTGCACCGGGCAGGTTGCTGGCCAGCGAGGTGAGGTTGCTGATCTGGACGGCGTTGCCGCTGGCGAAACCGCCGGTGATCAGGTTCTGGTTCCCGGTGCCCGCAAACAGGTTGGCTGTGAGTCGGACGGAACTCGTTCCGCCCGCGACCGACAGAAAAGCACCACCAGAGCGCGTGAAGGCCACGGTGTTGTGCACCATTTCCAGTGACGTCTGCGGGTTGGACAATCCTTCCAGCCCATAGGCGATGGCGTTGGCGTTGTCCGCATTCGGCCCTTTGTGGAACAGATTGCCCCGCAGGTAGACGCGCCCGCCATTCGGGAAGTCGGCCAGGTAGCTCGATGTTCCGGTGGGTCCGTCCATGAAGTAGCTGTTCTGGATGACGGACTCGCGGGCGCGGCTCTTGAGGTTGTGGCCGATCTTCGCCTCGTGGAAATAGCTGTTGTTCACCGTCAGGCGGTCAATCTGGTTGACGTAAATGTTGTGCGTGTAGCCATCGCCCCGGCCGTTGCGGGCGAACTCTGAGTTCTCGATGGTGATGGTGGATGCGCCCGTGTTCGACAGGATCCCATTCTCGTTGTCGTAGAAGCCACTGTTGACGATGCGCAGATCTCCACCGTTTTGCGCACGGATGCCAGCGCCGTTTTCATCGGGAACGGTGGCGTTGTGGAACTCCATGCTGTCGATGGTGATGTTGGAACCCGAGACCACCCATATGCCCTTGCCCTGGGCGTTTCGGCCATCGGCAAACAGACGGGCTCGGCCGCCGATGCCACAGATGGTGAGATTGCTCGCATTCCACGAGGCCACATCGCCCCGGTAGTCGCCCGCTGCAATCTTGATGACGTCGCCCGACTGGGCAACCGCTGCGGCCGCGCTCGGCGCGGCGTAGGGCTTTCCGGGGCCTACCTCCAACACGCGCCCGGTGGCGGTGTCGCACGCCGACACCGAAGGCACAGGCGGCGAAGGAGAGGGGATGAAAGGGCCACCAGCTCCTCCGCCTCCGCCCGCGGCATCGCCACCACCGCCGCCACAGGCGCTCAGGGACGCCGCCAGCAGCAACAGGGAGAACAGCGGAAACGAAGAGGGCAAGCGTCGGCGAATGTCAAAACTCATGGAAGGTGTGCAGGCCGGTTCCGTGACCATCCAGGGATGCCGCCAGGTCGTGATTCATCCGGCCGAAGATCAGGGCGCCGACTGCAGCGCGCCGACTTTGCGTGCACCCGAGATGGTGCGCAGCGTGTACGGAGCAGGCGCATCCCGCGTGTAGGTCGCGTCCGGCACGGTGGACAGGCCGATGAGGGCTTGCAGCGTGGCGTTGGGCCAGAAGTTGGGACTGGCGATGTTGGTTGCACCCGGAATGTTGCTGGCTGACGAGGTGACGTTGCTGGCCTGCGCCACGTTGCCGACGGAGAAGCCGGTCACCAGGCTCTGGTTGCCCGTGCCCGCAAAAATGTTGGCCGTGAACTTGACCGAGCTGGTGCCACTGGCGATCGCAAAGAATGCGCCGCCCGAGCGCGTGACCGCGACCGTGTTGTGGATCACATCCAGCGTGTTGGTCGGATTCGACAGGCCCTCCAACCCATAGGCAATGGCGTTGGAGTTGTCCGCGTTGGGCCCCTTGTGGAACATATTGCCCTTGAGCACCACCTTGCCCCCATTGGGAAAGTCGGCCAGGTAGCTGGATGTGCCGGTCGGCCCGTCCATGAAATAGCTGTTCTCGATCACGCTTTCCCGAGCGCGGCTCTTGAGGTTGTGGCCGATCTTCGCTTCGTGGAAGTAGCTGGCAGACACGGTCAGTTTGTCGATCTGGCCGATGTAGATGTTGTGCGTGTAGCCATCGCCCAGGCCATTGCGGGCGAACTCGGATCGCTCGATGTTGATCGTGGACGAGCCTGCGTTCGACAGAATGCCGTTCTGGTTGTTGAAGAAGCCGCTGTTGATGATGCGCAGGTAGCCACCGTTCTGGGCCCGGATGCCAGCACCGTTCTCATCGGGCACCGTGGCGTTGTGAAACTCCATGCTGTCGATGGTGATGTTGGACCCCGAGACCACCCAGATGCCCTTGCCCTGAGCATTCTTGCCATCGGCAAACAGACGGGCCCGTCCGCCCACGCCGCAGATGGTGAGATTGCTGGCATTCCACGAGGCCACATCGCCCCGGTAGTCGCCCGCCGAGATCTTGATGACGTCGCCCGACTGCGCTGCCGCTGCGGCCGCACTTGGAACACTGTAGGTCTTGCCTGCGCCCACCTGGAGCACACGGCCCGGCGCAGTGTCGCAGGCGGTACCAGAAGGTGCTGGTGCTGGTGCTGGTGCTGGTGCTGGAGCCGGTGCCGGAGCCGGTGCTGGAGCCGGAGCCGGAGCCGGAGCCGGTGCTGGAGCCGGTGCTGGAGCCGGTGCTGGAGCCGGAGCTGGAGCCGGAGCTGGAGCTGGAGCCGGAGCCGGAGCCGGAGCCGGAGCTGGAGCTGGAGCCGGAGCCGGAGCTGGAGCTGGAGCTGGAGCTGGAGCTGGAGCTGGAGCTGGAGCTGGAGCCGGAGCCGGAGCCGGAGCTGGAGCTGGAGCTGGAGCTGGAGCTGGAGCTGGAGCTGGAGCCGGTGCTGGAGCCGGTGCTGGAGCCGGTGCTGGAGCCGGCGCGGGAGCCGGGGCTGGAGCCGGCGCGGGAGCAGGTGCCGGAGCTGAAGCTGGCGCATCGGTGGCGCCTGCTTCCGAACCACCGCCGCCACAGGCACTCAGGGTGGCAGCAAACAACAAGGCCAGGGTGGCCCGCGACGTGCGGGACAGCGTGGGTGCCGGGCAAGGCATGGCGAAGGTGATCTTGTTCAAAATGGATGCCGGTAGAAAGCCGCTTCGCACCATCAGGGCATGGATCGAAGGTGGCAATGGTTGATGGGTCCAGCTCGAAGTGGCCAGTGTCATGGACTGCTTGCCTGGTGTGAGCAAGTCAACGAAGAGCGGAGAAACTCACGGAATGAACGGAGTTTCGTCAATGAATGGCGGGGAGCCACCACAGAAGGTTCATTCAAGTAACCAAATGCCTGGCTGGCATCCCAGGCCCTGGCGCGATGCCTTGCGCAAAGGTGGGAAGCGGTTGCCACGCCTGCCCATCTCTCTGTAACAACCCATACGGCTTGATACCTCGACGGCTAGCACCTTTGGGCTACATCGCCACCACGGAACCCCGGGCGCTCTTCCACCACAATGGCGCCATGCAACACGAAATCAGTCTGATTGGTGTCCCCACCGACATCGGTGCCGGCGCCAGAGGCGCCTCCATGGGGCCGGAAGCCTTGCGCGTGGCCAACCTGGCCACGGTGCTCGAAGGCCAGGGTCTGAAGGTGGTCGACCGAGGCAATCTGACAGGTCCTCCCAACCCCTGGGCGCCCCCTACCGAGGGCTACCGGCATCTCGAAGAGGTGCTGGCATGGAACGAGAGCCTGCACCACGCGGTGCACGCCGAACTGGTGCTCGGCCGCCTGCCCATCGTGCTCGGTGGCGACCACTGCCTGGGCCTGGGCTCCATCAGCGCTGTGGCTCGTCACTGCCGCACCTCAGGCAAACAACTGCGCGTGCTCTGGCTGGACGCCCATGCCGACTTCAACACCGCGGCCCTCACGCCCAGCGGCAACATCCACGGCATGCCGGTGGCGCTGCTGTGCGGCCACGGCCCGGCGCGGCTCACGGGCATCGGAGGCCACACGCCTGCCATCGAGGCGAGTCAGGTGCGGCAGATCGGCATTCGCAGTGTGGACGCAGGCGAGAAGCGCCTGGTGCACCAGGCGGGGCTGGAGGTGTTCGACATGCGGTACATCGACGAAATGGGCATGCGCCACACCATGGAGCAGGCGCTCAAGGGCGTCGATGAGAGCACCCATCTGCATGTGAGCTTCGATGTGGATTTCCTCGACCCTGAAATCGCACCCGGCGTGGGCACCACCGTACCCGGCGGGCCGACCTACCGGGAAGCACAGCTTTGCATGGAGATGATCGCCGACACCGGGCGCCTGGCCTCACTGGACGTGATGGAGCTCAACCCCGCGCTGGACGTGCGCAACCGCACCGCCGAACTGGCCGTCGACCTGATCGAGAGCCTGTTCGGCAAGTCCACGCTCATGAGGAAAAAGTGACCGCCCCCTGATCATGTCCACGGCCTTCTCGGCCATCATGATCACCGGTGCATTGGTGTTGCCCCCCACCACCGTGGGCATCACCGACGCGTCCACCACCCGCAGCCCGGCCACGCCGTGCACGCGCAGCTGCGCATCGACCACATCCATCGGCCCCGGCCCCATGCGACAGGTGCCCACCGGGTGGTAGATGGTGTCGGCGTGGTTGCGGATGAACTGCTCGACCTGTGCATCGCTCTGCGCCTGGACCGAGGAGGCCGACTCGGTGCCGCCGTGGCGCGTGAGCGCGGGTTGCTGAAGCAGATTGCGCATGAGCTTGAAGCCGCGCAGGAGACGCGCCATGTCGTCCGGGTCCTTCAGGAAAGCCGGGTCGATGAGCGGTGAAGCCTGAGGATCGGCGCTGGAGAGGCGCAGCGCGCCCCGGCTTTTCGGGCGCAGCAGGCACACATGGCAGGAGTAGCCGTGGCCGAACACCGTCTTGCGGCCATGGTCCACCAGCTTTCCGACGACGAAATGGAGCTGGAGGTCGGGGATGGGCTCGTCTGGCGAACTCTTGATGAAGCCCCCGGCTTCGGCGAAATTGGTCGTGAGCATGCCGCTGCGCTGGCGCCGCCATTCAAAAATGCCGCGCACCATGCGCGCGACGCCGCCGAACGACAGGCCGAACAGGTCTTTCACCTTCGGTGCATTGACCACCAGCACCACGTCCACGTGATCGTGCAGGTTCTGCCCGACACCTGGCAGCTCGCGCACGAGCCGGATGCCGTGCTCGGCCAGGTGATCGGCAGGACCCACGCCCGAGAGCATCAGGAGCTGCGGCGAGCCGAACGCCCCAGCGCTGAGGACCACTTCGCCGCCCTCACGCAGACGAAGAATCTGCAAGGGGCCGCGTCCGCCCTTCCCACGGTATTCGACGCCCACCGCGCGCGGCGGGTTTTCCTCTTCGTCTATCACCACGCGGGTGGTGAGGGCGTTGGTGATCACCTGGAGGTTGGTGCGCCCCAGGTGCGGGGTGAGGTAGGCCTTGGCGGCGCTGTAGCGTTCCCCATTCTTGTGGGTGACCTGGTAGGCGCCCACGCCCTCTTGCTCAGGGCCATTGAAGTCGCGGTTGTGCGGGTACCCCGCCTGCACGCCCGCCTCGACGAAAGCGCCCAGGAACGCGTTGGGGCTTCGCAGGTCCATCACGTTGAGCGGGCCGCCCTGGCCGTGCAGCGCGTCGGCACCGCGCTCGTTGTGCTCGGCACGCTTGAAGTACGGCAGCACATCCGCAAACGACCAGCCTGGGTTGCCTTGCGCGGCCCAGCTGTCGTAGTCGCTGGCGTGTCCACGCGCGTAGATCATGGCGTTGACCGAGCTGGAGCCTCCGAGCACCTTGCCCCTGGGCTGGTAGCCGCGCCGGCCGTTCAAGCCCGGTTGGGGCACGGTTTGCAGGCACCAGTTGGCCTGGCCGTTCTTTGCCAGCACAGCCAGGCCGGCGGGGCAGTGAATCAGCACGCTGCGATCGCTCGGGCCGGCTTCAATCAGGGCGACGCGAACCGCCGGGTCTTCGCTCAGGCGGGAAGCCAGCACGCAGCCAGCCGATCCACCGCCGACGATGATGTAGTCGAACATGGGTGTCTCCGTAGGGGCCGCGCGCCGAAGCCGGTGCGCGACAATCTGTGGGTCAAGTTAGCACAGGCACCCTGCCACCAGTAGGCAGTCGCGCCTAGGAAAGACGCCCCGGCGACGCCGGGAAAACCCCAAACACAACCGCACTCAAATCCAGGAGTTGGCATTCATGAACACGATCCAGACCGTCGGCATCATCGGCTCGGGCACCATGGGCAACGGCATCGCACAAGCCTGTGCCACGAGAGGCATCCGCGTGGTGATGGTCGACATCGCGCAGACAGCGGTGGACAAAGGCCTGGCCACCGTGGCAGGCAGCCTGGACCGCCTGATCAAGAAGGAAAAGATCACCACCGCCGACAAGGAGCAGGCGCTCTCGCTCATCCGGGGTTCGACAAACTACGAAGACCTGAAAGGCGCACAACTCGTCATCGAGGCCGCCACCGAAAACGAAGGCCTGAAGGTCAAGATCCTGCAGCAGCTCGATGGCTTGCTCGCGCCCGAAGTGATCGTGGCCACCAACACAAGCTCGATCAGCATCACCAAGCTGGCCTCGGCCACGCAGCGCCCCGACCGTTTCATTGGCATGCACTTCTTCAATCCGGTCCCGATGATGGCGCTGGTGGAGATCATTCGGGGCCTGCAGACCAGCGACGCCACCCACGATGCGGTGAAGGCCCTGGCCGAGGCACTGGGAAAATCGCCGATCTCCGTGAAGAACGCACCCGGCTTCGTGGTCAACCGCATCCTGGTGCCCATGATCAACGAGGCCTTCTTCGTGCTGGCCGAAGGCATCGCCAGCGCCGAGGACATCGACGCCGGCATGAAGCTGGGCACCAACCAGCCCATCGGCCCGCTGGCCCTGGCCGACATGATCGGGCTGGACGTGTGCCTGGCGGTGATGAACGTCTACATCGCCGAATTCAACGACAGCAAGTACCGCCCCGCCCCGCTGCTGAAGGAGATGGTGGCGGCCGGCTGGCTGGGCCGCAAGACCGGGCGTGGGGTGTACACGTATTGAGCCTGTGCCAGCACCGGCATTCTTGCGGACGTAACATCAGTCCCCGCTTCAAGGACACATCCGCATGAGCCCCTCATTCGACTTTGACCTCTTCGTGATCGGCGGCGGCAGCGGTGGCGTGCGTGCCGCCCGCATGGCCGCGCAGCGCGGCGCGCGCGTGGCACTGGCCGAGGTGCTGGGCAGCGATGGCCTGGGCGGCACCTGCGTGAACGTGGGCTGCATCCCCAAGAAGCTCTACAGCTACGCGGCGCACTTCGGTGAATCGTTCGAGGAGTCGCACGGCTTCGGCTGGGAAAGCGAAAAGCCCACGTTCAACTGGGGCACGCTCAGGACCAACCGCGCGCGAGAAATCAACCGCCTCAATGGCGTGTACGGCAACCTGCTGCGCGGCTCCGGCGTGACGGTGTTCGAAGCCTTCGCACGCGTCACCAGTGCGCACGGCATCGCACTGTCCACCCTGAACGCGGACGGCTCGCCCGGTCACCAGGAATTCACCGCCCGACACATCCTGGTGGCCACTGGCGGCACGCCACATGTGCCGCATTTCGTGGGGCGCGAGCATGTCATCACGTCCAACGAGATTTTCGATCTGGACCCATTCCCCAAACGGCTGGTGGTGGTGGGCGGTGGCTACATTGCCAGCGAGTTCGCCTCGATCTTCAACGGCCTGGGGTCGAAGGTCACGCAGCTCTACCGAGGCGAGCAGATCCTGCGTGGCTTCGACGATGAAATTCGCCATTTCGTGGCGGCCGAAATGATCAAGGCCGGCGTGGATCTGCATCTCAACGCCGGTGTGGTGGACATCCGCAAGACCCTGGACGGCCTGCGCGTGGAGTGCGAAGGCGGCAACGTCGTGCAGGCCGACGCCGTGCTGTACGCGACGGGGCGCGTACCCAACGTGGCCGATATGGGGCTGGAGTCGGTGGGTGTCGCGCAGGGCCCCAAGGGCGAGATCATCGTCAACGAGCAGTACCAGACCAACGTGCCTTCCATCTTTGCGCTGGGAGACGTCACGAACCGCCTGCAACTCACCCCGGTGGCGCTGGGCGAGGCCATGGTCGTGGTGGATCAACTCTTCGGTCCCGCCGCCGGCAAGGCGCCGCGCAGCATGGCCTACGATTTCGTGCCCACCGCCGTGTTCACGCACCCCGCCATCGGCACCGTGGGCTACAGCGAGGCGAAGGCGCGCGAGAAATTCGGTGACATCACCATCTTCCGCAGCGAGTTCAAGGCGCTCAGGCACACGCTCTCGGGCAGCACCGAGCGCACCCTGATGAAGCTGGTGGTGGACACCAGGAGCGACCGCGTGGTGGGTCTGCACATGGTCGGCGCCGAGGCGGGCGAGATCGTGCAGGGTTTCGCCGTGGCCATGAAGGCGGGCGCCACCAAGGCGGTGTTCGACAGCACGATCGGCATCCATCCGACGGCCGCCGAGGAGTTCGTGACCATGCGCGAACCGGTCAAGACCTGACCAGCGCGATCAGCGTCACCCCAAGCAGGGTGTGTGCCCACAAGCCCGGCGCCAGCCAGGCAAGGTAGCGCGCACCACCCACCAGCCCGGCCGTGAAGCTCTTGCTCAAGGCGTGTACCACCAATGCCAGCATCACCGCCAGGGAGGCGCCGGCGCCGGGTGGACTGGACGCAAACACCGCCGCCAGTGCGGCGTGCAGGTCGGCCAGAGCGCCCATTAGCGTGCCCACGTACAGTCCCACCGCGCCCAGCCACAAGGCCATCGCATGCACCAGCACCTGTATGCCGGTGAGCAACGCGGCCACGGCGGCCGCCCCCTTCAAACTGAACATGCGCTCTTCACCCGCGCTGGGCAGGCCTTCCATGCGCGGCGTGGACACGGCGCCCAGAGCTGCCTCGGCCGGTGCGCCGCGCACCAGCCAGGCGCCCCAGAGCACAGCGAGCAGGGCACTGGCCAGCGCAGGCACCCAGAGCGCTGTCAGCCAGGCGGGCTGGACCGCTGCCGCCACCAGCAGCAGTTGCAGTTGCGTCGACACGCAAGACAACAGGCCGCCCCCGGCCATCAGCCGCGCACCCTCGCGGCCCTCGCGCACCGCCAGCCCCAGGGAGGCGATGGTGGCCGTGCTGGAGACAAAACCCGATGCGAGCGAGGACAGCGCCACCGCGTGGCGCGCCTGCAGCAGTCGCCGGCCCAGGTGGGCCAGCGACTGCACGGCCAGCAGCAGGGCGAGCAGTTGCACCATCACGTGCGGGTTGAGCACCGGCCCCCACAAGGGTCGATCAGGCATCAGCGGCAGCCCCAGCAACACCAGCGCAGCCAGCACGATGCCGTCGCGCACCTCGGCAGGTCGCAACCAGTGGCTGACAAATCGGTGCATGGGTTCGCGTCCCGCCAGCAGCGCGGTGAGTCCGGCGGCCAGTGCGGCGGCCAGGGGAAGGCTCCAGGTACAGAGCACGCCGATCAGGTAGGTCAGCAGCAGCGCCACTTCGGTGGTCACACCCGGGTCGTCGGAGCGGTCGCGCCAATAAGCCACGACGCCCAGTGCCGCCACGAACGCCGCCCCCGCCACCACCAGGCCCGTGATCTGGGTCAGCGCGGCGGCCGCGCCGGTGACGCACACCAGGGCAAAGCTGCGCAGCCCCGCCAACGCACGCCCGGGTCCCCTGCCTTTGCGACGCTCGCGCTCCACACCGATCAACAGACCGCAGCCCAGCGCCACCGCCAGCGTGGTGGCAGCCGAGACCAGGGAGGGCGTGGAGGTGTCAAACATTTGAGCCGGGGCGAAGCGGTGCGGGCGTCACACCGCAAGGCGACAATAGCGCCATGCACAAGACGCCCGACTTTACCGCCCCCCTCGTGTTCACCGATCCCGCCCAGGCGCTGGCCCAGGTGCAGCGGATCTACCAGGACAACGTGGATTTTTTGCGCCAGTCCATGCGCGAGTACGTCGCTGGCGGCGCCTTTGCCGATACCCACGTGCGCGCCTGCTACCCGTATGTGCGCCTGCACACCCACAGCAACACGCGCCGAGGTGCTGCGCCCGACAGCCCTGACATCAAAAAGCTGAGCTACGGCTTCGTGGCCGGCCCCGGCCGCTTCGAGACCACGCTCACCCGGCCCGACCTCTATGGCGACTACTATCTCCAGCAGTTCGGCCTGCTGCTGGCCAACCACGGGGGCGAACTGGAGGTCGGCACCAGCACCCAGCCCATTCCCATCCATTTTTCGTTTGCTGAACACGACCACGTGGAAGGCACGCTGGACGTGGCGCGCCGCGCTTTCATGCGCGATGTGTTTGACCTGCCCGACCTCACCGCCATGGACGATGGCATCGCCAACGGCACGTACGAGCCCAAGCCGGGAGAATCCCACCCGCTCTCGCTGTTCACCGCACCGCGTGTGGACTACTCGCTCCAGCGCCTGCGTCACTACACCGGCACCGCACCCGAGTGGTTCCAGAACTTCATCCTGTTCACGAACTACCAGTTCTACATCGACGAATTCATCAAGCTCGGCCACGCCGAGATGGCCAACCCCGAGAGTGAATACATCGCCTTCGTCGAGCCGGGCAACGTGGTGATGCGCCGCGCGGGCCTGGCCGCTGAACCGGGCGACGAACTCGGCCATGCGCCCCCGCGCCTGCCGCAGATGCCGGCCTACCACCTCATGCGCGCCGATCGCAGCGGCATCACCATGGTCAACATCGGCGTGGGCCCTGCCAACGCCAAGACCATCACCGACCACATCGCCGTGCTGCGCCCGCACGCCTGGCTCATGCTCGGCCACTGCGCTGGCCTGCGCACCACGCAGCAGCTGGGTGACTACGTGCTGGCGCACGCCTACGTGCGCGAAGACCATGT
Organism: Hydrogenophaga sp.; assembly: GCF_050250835.1. GTDB lineage: Bacteria > Pseudomonadota > Gammaproteobacteria > Burkholderiales > Burkholderiaceae_C > Hydrogenophaga. Next base: position 135,248 of record NZ_JBFWNX010000003.1, read on the forward strand.
GCTCGATGAGGAACTGCCACTGTGGGTGCCGATCCCCGCGCTGGCCGAAATCCAGCTCGCTCTGGAAGGCGCGGTGGCCGACGTGACCGGCGTGCCGCCGCAAGAGCTCAAGCGCATCATGCGCACCGGCACCGTGGCCAGCACCGACAACCGCAACTGGGAACTGCTGCCTGACAACATGCCGCAGCGCCGTTTCTCGCAATCGCGCGCGGTGGCGCTCGACATGGAAAGCGCCACCATCGCGGCCAATGGTTTCCGCTTCCGCGTGCCCTACGGCACCCTGCTCTGCGTGAGCGACAAACCCCTGCACGGCGAGATCAAGCTGCCCGGCATGGCCAACCACTTCTACCGCGAGCGGGTCGACCAGCACCTGCGCATCGGCATCCGCGCCATCGACATCCTGCGCGAAGGCGGCACCGACCAGCTGCACAGCCGCAAGCTGCGGAGCTTTGCGGAGGTGGCGTTCCAGTGAACGTCCACAGGCTCAGGTCACCTTGACCGCACGCCCGATGTAAAGAATGGGCCCGGTCGGTCGCCCGGTGGGTGAGCCGGTGTAGGGCTCCAGCGTGATTTCGAACAACTGGTTGGGCACCAGCGGCGGCAGCTGGTCGAGCTTCACTTCGAGCGGCTGGCCAGGTTGCACCAGACCCAGGGAAACCGGGGCGTTCCAGTCGTCGGCCTTGGTCCAGAACTGCAGCGAGCGCTGCTCTGGCACGCTCGTGATGCCCAGTGGCACCAGGCGCAGCGTGTCGCGCCCGCTGGTCTGCACCACCCAGCCTGGCGTGGTGCCGTTGGGCGCGACCAGCACGACCATGTATTGCGGTGCTGCTGGCGCGAACAGGCCGGTGGACGGCAGCAGCGCCACCACTGAAGCGGCGACGAAACCGGTGGCGGCCACGGCACGCCAGACATTGACGCTGCGCCACCATCGTTGCCACCCACCGCCGGTGGCGGGGCGGACGACACGCTCAGGCGGCAGAGATCGCTCGATGCGAGACCAGAGTTCCGCCGTGGGCTCCACGGGTTCGACCAACGCGGTCAGGGGTAGCAGGCGCGCCTCCCAGGCATCGACGGCGGTGCGCAGCATGGCGTCGTTCGGCAGGCGTTCCTGCACCACGCGGCGACGCTCGGCCGAGAGCGTGCCCAGCACGTAGGCCGAGGCCAGTGCGTCGATGTCGTCGGAAGCCGCCCCGCTCATGCAAGACACTCCCGCAGCGAGGCCAGCCCTCGGCGAATCCAGGCTTTCACCGAGCCCAGCGGAGCGCCCAGGCGCTCGGCGATTTCGGGGTGGGTGCAACCGTCCAGATAGGCGTAGAGCACGCAGTTGCGTTTGGGCGTATCCAGGCGCGCCAGGCAATCGTCTAGCCGGCCCAGGTCGGCACGCAATGCAAACACCTCGGCCATGTCGGGGGCGTCGGGTGCTTCCTCGGCTTGAAGCGCGTCCATGCCCTCTTCGTCGGCGGACACGGTGCGTGAGCCAGCACGAACGGCATCGAGCGCACGGTGGCGCACGATGCCGTACATCCAGCCCCGGCCTGCGCCACGGCGGGCGTCGAAACTGGCGGCCCGGGTCCAGATGTTCATGAAAGCGTCGTGCAGCACGTCCTCGGCGGTGGCGCGGTCGCGCACGATGCGCAGGGCCACGCCCAACAGGTAACGGCCTTCACGCTCGTAGAGACGGCGCAGGGCCGCACGATCGCCCTTCGCACAGGCGACCAGGGCGGCATCGTGATCGAACGGATCTGGCTCGGAAGGCGGCAAGGGCGGTGAGGACCAGCAGGGCGGAAGAAACAGGGCCCGGCGCGTGGTGGCGCCAGGCCCCGGGGCTGCCGGCCATACTAGCCGAAGACCATCACGATGCCTTGTAGAAAATGTAGTCGGCCTGGTACTGGACGATCTGTTTGGCGCCCATGTTGGACGCACCGCAAGCCATGGCCGGCGCAACACCGCCCTTGGTGGCCACGCGCTGGGTGTAGGTCACGCCGCTCATGGCGCCCATGCCCATGGCGGGATTGGCCTTCACCAGCTGAAGCGGAATGTTGCCTTCGCCGCCGGGCGCCACGGCAAGCTGGGTGGCGGTGAACTTGGAGCCGTCGTTCGCTTCCCAGGTGGCGGGCGGGCCGTAGTACTTGCCGACCTGCTTGCCACTGCGGTCCATCAGCTTGGCGTCGGGGCCGACAAAGACCCACTCGTACTGCCCGGGCATGTTGGCCTTGGTGCGGCATTCGTAGGTGATCTGGCCCACACCCACGGTTTCCATCGCCACCTTGTTGCCGGCGGGCACCTTCACCGCATCGGGCAGGCTGGTCTGCGAATACATCATGGGCGCGCTCATGCTGGAAGCGCAGGCGGACAGGGCGAGCGCCGCAGCAGCGGCCAGGGTGGTCTTGACGATCATGGGAAAACTCCTCGATGGTGGGTTGTGGGCAGCGGCGCAAAAACAGCGCCACTGCTTCCACTACGCCCCACCGAGCCGTCTGGATGCAGCCAGATGCAAAAAAAAATCCGGCGCCCCGGGATCAGGTCGCGCGCGGCTTCACCTTCGAGGCCGCCAGCTTGGCCTGGGTGCGGGCCTTCTCCACCTCGGCATCGAAGGCCAACGCCACACCCATGCGCCGCTTCTTGAAGCTCTCGGGTTTGCCGAACAGGCGAATTTCGGTCTGCGGCACGCTCAGGGCTTCGTCCACCCCGTCGAAGGCAATGCCCTGCGCATCCACGCCGCCATAGATAACGGCACTGGCCCCGGGGCTCCTGAGCGCGGTGGATACCGGCAGGCCCAGAATGGCCCGGGCGTGCAGCTCGAACTCGTTCTGCCACTGGGTGATCATGGTCACCATGCCGGTGTCGTGCGGGCGCGGGCTGACTTCGCTGAACCAGACCTGGTCGCCCTTGACAAACAGTTCCACGCCGAAGAGACCCTGGCCACCCAGGTCATCGGTGACGGCTTTGGCGATGTCGCGGGACTTCTGCAGCGCGGCCGGCGTCATGGGGTGAGGCTGCCAGCTTTCCACATAGTCGCCACTCACCTGCACATGGCCGATGGGATCGCAGAAGTGCGTTTCCACCCGGCCATCGGCGCCAAGCGCGCGCACGGTGAGCTGCGTGATTTCGTAGTCGAAGTCGATGAAGCCTTCCACAATGATGCGGCCCGGGCCGACGCGGCCGCCCGACATGGCGCAGTCCCAGGCCGTCTTCACATCGGCCGGGCCGTCGATCTTGCTCTGGCCCTTGCCGCTGCTGCTCATGACCGGCTTCACAATGCAGGGGTAGCCGATACCGGAGTCGATGGCCGCCTGCAGTTCGTCCAGCGAGTCGCAGAATTTGTAGGGGCTGGTCGGCAGCCCCAGCGTTTCGGCGGCGAGACGGCGGATGCCTTCGCGGTCCATGGTCAGGCGCGCGGCGCGGGCGGTGGGGATCACGCGCACCACGCCAGCGGCTTCCAGTTCCTGCAACATGGGCGTGGCGATGGCCTCGATCTCGGGCACCACCAGGTGCGGGCGCTCGGCTTCGATGAGCGCCTTGAGCTGGGCCGGGTCGCTCATGGTGATGGTGCGCGCATGGTGCGCCACCTGATGGCCCGGCGCGTTGTCGTAGCGGTCCACCGCGATGGTCTCCACCCCCAGGCGCTGCAGCGCGATGAGCACTTCCTTGCCAAGTTCGCCAGAGCCCAGCAGCATCACGCGGGTGGCCGAGGGCGACAAAGGGGTTCCGAGCGTGGTCATGGTGTATCCAGTCAGCGGTTCTTCAGAGGACGTCGCCCATGGGTTCACCCATTTTCACGGCGGCTTCGGGTGCCCAGTCGGGGTTGAAGGCGATGGTGTCGCGTGGCCAGAGCAGCACCACGGTGGAACCCAGCAGAAAGCGACCCATCTCTTCGCCCTGGCGCAGGTACACGGGTGTGTCGTCGTACGTCCATTCGCGCAGCTGGCCCACTCGCGGCGGATTCACCACGCCATGCCAGGTGGTGGCCATGCTGCCGACGATGGTGGCTCCGACCAGGACCTGCACAAAAGGCAGCGTGACCTTGCCCACCTGCATGTCGAACACGCAGACCACGCGCTCGTTGCGCGCAAACAGCCCGGGCACGCCCTGCGCGGTGGCGGGATTGACCGAAAACAGATCGCCAGGCACATGGATCATGCGGCGCAGCGTGGCCCCCACCGGCATGTGGATGCGGTGGTAGTCCCTGGGGCTCAGGTAGATGGTGGCAAAGGCGCCGTCGTCGAACAGCGCGGCCAGCTCCTCGTCACCCCCCACCAGCGCGCGCGTGCTGTAGGTGTGGCCCTTGGCCTGGTAGATCTGGTCGCGTGCGATGGCGCCAAACTGGCTGATGGCGCCGTCCACCGGACAGACGAAGGCTGCGTTCGCCAGTGGCCGCACGTCGGCGCGCAGCGCGCGGGTGAAGAACTCGTTGAAGCTGGCGTAGGCGGTCGGATCCGGTTGAGCGGCCTCGGCCATGTTGACGCGGTACTTGCGGATGAAGCGCCGGATGATCCATTGCGTGATGGCGCCCCAGCGGCCATTGGCCACCCAGCCCCCGAACACAGTGAGCGCGCGCTTCGGGAAGACATGTTGCAGGGAAACGGCGAGGGACATGGGCGAACTGGACGGTGGGACAAGACCCTGGCGGGCAGCCCCGCATTGTAGGGGTGGGCTCTGGCCCGCATCGGGCCAGCGGGCACAATGCCGGCACATGAATGCCGCCCTTCTCGAATGCCACCATCTGGTCAAACGCTATGGCGATAGCGCGGTGGTGGACGACCTCAGCTTCTCCATCGAGCCTGGCGAATGCCTGGGCGTCATCGGCCCCAACGGCGCAGGCAAGACCACCACCATCCGCATGTGCCTTGGGTTGACCCCGCCCGACGCCGGCAGCATCACCGCCTTCGGCATGGACATGCCGAGCGAAGCGCTGGCCATCAAGGCGCAACTGGGCGTCGTGAGCCAGATGGACACGCTGGACCCCGACTTTTCCTGCGCCGAGAACCTGCTGGTGTATGGCCGCTACTTCGGTCTGCCCAAGGCCCTGATCCAGCCGCGCATTCCGCAACTGCTCGAATTCGCCGCGCTGTCGCACAAGGCGGACGCCAAGCCGGGTGAACTCTCCGGCGGCATGAAGCGGCGACTTTCGCTGGCACGTGCGCTGGTGAACGACCCCAGACTGCTGATGCTCGACGAGCCCACCACCGGCCTGGACCCGCAGGCACGGCACCTGATGTGGGAGCGACTGCAACTGCTGCTGCAGCAAGGCAAGAGCATCCTGCTGACCACGCACTTCATGGACGAAGCCGAGCGCCTGTGTTCGCGCCTGCTGGTCCTGGACCACGGCCGCAAGATCGCCGAGGGCCGGCCCCGCGAACTGATTGCGCAGCACCTCGAACCCGATGTGGTGGAGGTCTACGGCAACGGCGCGCTGGCACTGGCACAGGCAGAAGAACATGCCGCGCTGCGCGCGCTGGCGGCGCGCGTGGAGGTGAGCGGCGAAACCGTGTTCTTCTACACCGCGCAAGCCATGCCTTTGCTGGCGGCGCTGGGTGAGCATCACCGCCATCTGCGCGCCCTGCACCGTCCGGCCAACCTGGAAGACCTGTTCCTCAAGCTCACCGGCAGGCAGATTCGGGAAGACGGTTGACGGCGAAGGCTTCGACCCCTTCGACAAGCTCAGGATGAACGGACCTCTGCCCGAACGGATACAACGCACAGCAAACCATGAACACGACCAGCACCCCCGCCCTGCCCAGCGCCCCTTCGGTCTGGGCACCACCTCGCCTGTCCAGGCGCTGGTGGCCGGTGTTTCTGCGCAACCTGCTGGTCTGGCGAAAGCTCGCCATTCCGAGCCTGGTCGGCAACATCGCCGAGCCTCTGATGTGGCTGGTCGCCTTTGGCTATGGCATGGGGGCGCTGGTCGGGCAGGTGAGCATGAGCACGCCCCAGGGCACCGTGGCCGTGCCCTACATCCTGTTCCTCGCCAGCGGCAGCATCTGCATGAGCGCCATGAACGCTGCCACCTTCGAGGCGCTGTACTCCGCGTTCTCGCGCATGCACGTCCAGAAGACCTGGGACGGCATCATGAACGCGCCGGTGAGCCTGGACGACGTGGTGCTGGCGGAGATGCTGTGGGCCGGGTTCAAGGCGCTGTTTTCGGTGACGGCCATCATGGTGGTGATGCTCGCGCTGGGCATCAGCCATTCACCCAAGCTGCTGCTGGCCTGGCCGGTGCTGCTGGGGGTGGGCATCACCTTCTCGTGCATTGCACTGGTGTTCAACGCCCTGGCCAAAGGCTATGACTTCTTCACCTACTACTTCACGCTGTTCCTCACCCCCATGATGTTTCTCTCGGGCGTGTTCTTTCCGCGCGAACAGTTGCCAGCGGCGGTGCGCCACCTCTCGGACTGGCTGCCCCTGACCAACGCGGTGGAGCTGGTGAGACCTCTGTTCATGGACCAGTGGCCTGAGCGGCCCTGGCTGCATGTAGCGGTGCTGCTGGTGTACACCGTGGGAGGGTTCTGGCTGGCCCTCGCTTTGACACGAAAGCGCTTTGCCAGATAGCCTTCAGTGAACAGAAGCGAGTGCAGGCTGGGCTTCGCAGTACAACTCGCTGCCGGTGTCGATAAAGTCTTCGGCCTCGATCACTGCGTCGTAGGCTCGCGCTGCGGCGTCGAAGATCTTGGGAATCAGGGGTTTGTCCAGCGGGCGGCAGATGCGGCCGCGAATGCCGCGCAGGTTGGCGCTGGTCTCCATGGCGCTGATCACGGCTTCCGGATCGAGCATCAGGACAAAGGGATTGAGGCGGGTGGCGGTGGTGGACATGGCGGCTTCCTGAAGGTGAATGGACGGGTGTCGAAAAGGTTGGTAACAAGGCGGAGTCGATGAAACAAACTGTATTCGCCGCCTTCGCCGACGTTAAGTCGGCGCACCCCCATTCACGCTGTAGGAACTTCGCTGACACGGCGTGTGATTGCCCTACGCACGCCTTGTGACATCCATCACGGCCCGTGCCGCAAGGCCTCCACACTCGCCCTCACGACCGACTGCACGCTGCCGCTTTCCTTGAAACGGTTGCGCAGGAACGTGGCGTGGTTGCCCACACGCGCAGCGGTGCGTTCGATCTCATCGAGTGCGGCCATGGAGTTCAGCGCCTGTCCGTGGTCTCCCAGGTGCCGCAGCGTGGCCAGAATGTCCTCGCGAATGCTGATCTGCTCGCGGGTCTTGGGATTGACCATCATGCCGTCCAGCCCGAAGCGACAGGCCTGGAAACGGTTGTAGGTGTAGACGAGGTAGTCGTCCTCCTCGGGTGGCAGTTCGCGACGCTCCAGCAAGTGTCGACACAGCGCCTGCAGGTAGCAGGCCAGTCCGGCGGCACGTTCGACCGTCAGCGGCGTGTCGCACACGCGCAGTTCGATGGTGCCGTACTCGGGCTTGGGCCGGATGTCCCAGTAAAAGTCCTTCATGGACTTGACCACGCCGGTGGACTCCATCTTGGTGAAGTAGACATTGGCGAACTCCTCCCAGCTCAACATGAAGGGTGCGCGTCCACTGAGCGGGAAGGCAAACACCGAGTTCAGGCGCGCGGAGTCGAACAAGGTGTCCACGCCCTGCGAGAACGGCGAAGACGCCGACAGCGCGATGAAGTGCGGCACGTAGCGGTTCAAGGAGTGCAGCAGGAACAGGGCTTCGTCGGCGCTGGCGCAGCCAATGTGCACATGCTGGCCGAACACGGTGAACTGCTTGGCCAGGTAGCCGTAGAGCCCCGACAGTTCCTGAAAGCGCGGCTTGGAGAAGATGCGCTGCTCGAACCAGCGCTGGAAGGGGTGCGTGCCACCGCCGGCGATCTCGATGTTGAGACGGTCGCCCGCTGTGACGAGCGTGTCGCGGATCTGCTGCAACTGCGCGAGCAGTGGGCCATGCTCTCGCTGCACGTCGGTGGCGATCTCGATCATGCTCTGCGTCATCTCGGGCGTGACCACGCCGGGGAAAGGCTTGCGGCGCAGCAGCTCCAGCAGATCGTTGGCACTGCTGGAGAGATCCAGATCGTAGGTGTTGACGAGTTGCAGCTCCAGCTCCACGCCCATGGTGAGCGAGTCGGAGGATTTGAAGGCTTCCAATGGCATGACTTACTCCTTGGTCACATGGGTTTCGTGCGCGGCCATCAGCGCGCGCTGCGTCACCACTGGGCCCAGCAGTTCCTGCAGAAGCATCATCCCGGCCATCACCGAGAGCACCTGCACCGCGGGCGCAAAACCGTAGAGCCGGCTCTGTTCCAGCAAAAGGATGGCGAAGGCCGACATGGGCGTGAGCGCCAGGCCGGTGAGCACGCCCTTGCGCTCCGTGATGCCCGAGAGGCGAGCGGCCGCCAGGTTGCAGCCCACCTTGGACGCCGTGCGCACCACGATGAGCAGCAGGCCCAGCAACATGCCCGTCGCCACGTCGGCCCAGTCCAGCAGCGAGGCGATATAGACAAACAGGAAGATGGACAACAGATCGCCCGCCGTACCGAAGTCGCGTTGGGCGTTGGTCAGGTGCACGCGGCGTTCGCGCGCGACGATGCCAAAGGTCAGCGCAGCCAGCAGCGGCGACAGCTTGAGGCCGTAGGCCGCCGTGGTGAGCAGGAGCACCGCCAGGGCAAACACCACCGTCACGCCACGCTCGTGCGTGGTGCGCTGGCTCAGCAACCAGGGGACCACAACCCCTAGCAAGCCGCCCACCGCCACCGAGGTTCCCACCACATGGATGCTGCCGAAGGCCGCCAGCACCAGATCGCCAGAGGTGTTGAGATACCAGTAGCCCACCACCATCTTGAGCAGCAGCACGGAGACCATGCAGTTGATGGCACACAGGTGCAACACGCGCTCGGTCACCTGGCCGGCGCTGCGCAGTTCGTTCGCCACTCGCACCACGCCAGCGGGTGATGCCGAAACGGACAACGCCGCGATGATGAGACGAAAGTCAGTCTCCAGCGCGAACCAGCCCGACACCCAGTAGATCGCCCCGAAAGTGACCAACGACTCCACCACGCCCAGCACCAACACCCAGGGGTTGTGACGGAACCAGCGAAGGTTGATGCGGTAGCCCAGCTCGAAGAGCACCAGCGAGAGGGCGACATTGGCCAGAAAGTCCAGGCCCGGCACCGCCACCGTGAGCCCTGGCAGATTGACCAGGCTCCCCACCAGGCCGACGGCCACATAGCTCGTGACGCGCGGCAGGTGCCAGGCCTCGTGGACCCGTTCGCCCACGAACCAGGCCAGCAACAGCACCAGGGGCCAGGCAACGGATTGCAGCAAAAAATCGAAATCGGTGACCATGGCGGGTTCTCCTGAAAGGCCTGGTGGATGCGGTTCCCGGCGGGCACGAAACACCCCGGGGGAAGGCGGCACGTGGTGCCACCGCAAAGTCAAACCGCGAAGCGCTGCGTGAGTTCCTGCAGGTCCAGCTCGTCGAGCACCTGCCGCAGCCTCAGCCGGGCCCGCTCGCGGGCACCGTTCCGGTCCTGGACCATTCTACGGGCCAGAATCAATTCATTCTTCAGGGAATGCTCCCATCCCACAAGCTCGGTCACCGTCACACTGTATCCATGCGCCTCCAGCTGGAGGCAGCGCAACACGTTGGTGATCTGACTGCCGAACTCGCGTGTGTGCAAGGGATGGCGCCACAACTCGGCCAGCGGCGTGCGTGCCAGGCTCAGCGCCTTGTGCTTGCGCATCACGCCGGCCACCTCGGCCTGGCAGCAGGGCACCAGCACAAGGTGGCTGGCGTCCTTGGCCAAACCGAAGGCAATGGCGTCGTCGGTGGCGGTGTCGCAGGCATGCAGCGCGGTCACCACGTCGATGCGCTCGGGCAGCTCGGGGTGGTTCAACGCCTGCTGAACCGTGGTGGCCAGGAAGTCCATGCGCGCGAATCCCAGGCGCTCGGCCAGCTCGCGCGATTTGTCCACCAGTTCCGCGCGCGTCTCCACGCCCGTGACGCGCCCGGCCGTCTTGTCCTTGAAGAACAGGTCGTACAGGATGAAGCCCAGATAGGACTTGCCCGCTCCGTGGTCGGCCAGGATGACGTCGCCGCGTGCGGCCAGCACCTCGGCCAGCAGCGGTTCGATGAACTGCACCAGGTGGTAGACCTGCTTGAGCTTTCGCCTCGTGTCCTGGTTAAGCCGGCCTTCGCGGGTGAGAATGTGCAGCTCTTGCAGCAGCGCGACCGACTGGCCCGGCCGCAATTCAGGCAACTGTTCGTGCAGCGTGGGCGCAGCTTGCGCATGGGCCTTGTGTTTTGCCATGCGCCGATCATAGGGGAGTGCTTCACAGGCAGAGGCGACAATCGCGCATGACCTCTGACCAGCACCGCGCACATCCTTACAGCAGCCTCACCCCCGACGTGGTGCAGGACGCGCTGGCCCACGTGGGTCTCTGGGGCGATGGGCGCATGGCCGCACTCAACAGCTTCGAAAATCGCGTCTACCAGGTGCACCTGGAAACGCCGGTGAACGGACACGAACAGGTGGTGGTCAAGTTCTACCGGCCCGATCGCTGGAGCGACGCGCAGATCGCCGAGGAACACACCTTTGCAGAAGAACTGGTCGCGGCCGAAATCCCCGCCGTGCCGCCGTTGCGCCTGCATGGGCAGACGCTGCATCACTTCGGTGGCTTTGCCTTCTCGGTCAGCCCGCGCCGAGGCGGGCGCCGCCCAGAGCTCGACAACTTCGAGGTGCTGGAATGGATCGGCCGCTTTCTGGCGCGAATCCACAGCGTGGGTGCAGGCCAACCTTTCGCAGAGCGCCCCGCGCTGGATGCCGCGAGCTTCGCGCGTGAACCCCGGGACTGGCTGCTGGAACACAGCGCCGTGGCGCCCGAGGTGCGAACCGCGTGGGCCGTCGCGCTGGAAGAAGCCCTGGCGCTGATCGAAGCCCACCCAACCCTGCGAACAGGCGCCCCTTTGGAAGAAGCCGGGATCGCACGAATCCGGCTGCATGGCGACTGCCACCCCGGCAACATCCTCTGGACGCCTGAAGGCCAGCCCGGCGCCGGCCCGCATTTTGTGGACCTGGACGACGCCCGCAGCGGGCCTGCGGTGCAAGACCTCTGGATGCTGCTTTCAGGAGATCGTCGCCAGCAGACGCAACAACTCGGCGCGCTGATCGACGGCTACGAACAGTTCCGCCCTTTTGATCGGCGCGAACTCGCCCTCATCGAACCTTTGCGCACGTTGCGCCTGATCCACTACAGCGCCTGGATCGCGCGCCGCTGGGACGATCCGGCCTTCCCGATCAACTTTCCGTGGTTCGGCACGCGCGACTACTGGCAAGGCCAGGTGGACATGCTGGTCGAGCAGATCGAGGAGATGCAGGGCAGGCCGCTGGTTGCCTGAAGACCCGACATGCAGCATGGTTGTTTGCAATTAAGTTGTGTGCAATTTAATTGTTCGTTATATTTCGGCCTCATGAACACGCCACGCATCGCCACCGATCAGGCCCTTCGCCTCGACCACCAGTTGTGCTTCGCCTTGTACTCGACCTCCCTGGCCATGACCAAGCTCTACAAGCCACTGCTGGAAGAACTTGGCCTTACGTATCCGCAGTACCTGGCCATGCTGGTGCTGTGGGAAAGCGACGGCGTGACCGTCTCGGAGCTGGGCGAGCGTCTGCACCTCGATTCAGGCACCCTCACGCCCTTGCTCAAACGCCTCGAAGCCGCCGAACTGGTCAGCCGCCTGCGCGACCTGCAGGATGAGCGGCGCGTGCTGATCCGCCTCACACCTGCCGGCCGAAAGCTCAAGGCCCGCGCCGCGCGCATTCCCGGTTGCGTGGCGCAGGCCACGCAATGCGATCTGTCGGAAGTGCTGGCACTCACCCGACAGGTACAGGCCTTGCGCGACCGACTCATTGCCTGAACGCCCCCCTTTTCAACCCCGCCTGTCCACAGGTGATTTCAACCTCAGGAGCCACACCATGCCCACCTCCCTCGACAAAGTTCTCTACACAGCCCGCGCCCACACCACCGGCGGCCGCGAAGGCGCCTCGCGCACCGACGACGGCCTGCTGGATGTGAAACTGTCCCCGCCCAAAGCCATGGGTGGTGCCGGCAACGCCACCAACCCCGAGCAACTGTTCGCAGCAGGTTATTCAGCCTGCTTCATGGGCGCACTCAAGCACGTGGCGGGCATGAAGAAAGTGGCCGTGCCCGCGGATGCCTCCATTGATGCCGAAGTCGACATTGGCCCGATCCCGGCCGGTTTCGGCATCGCCGCACGCCTGGCCGTGAACCTGCCTGGCGTGGACCGCGCCGTGGCGCAAGACCTGGTGGACACCGCGCACAAGGTCTGTCCGTACTCGAACGCCACGCGCGGCAACATCGACGTCACGATCACGCTGGTCTGACGACACGCCAAACCCCTCAGAAGGCGCGCCCGGCCAAAGCCGGGAGCGCCTTTTTTCGTTGAACATTCCATCCGATCGGAGCCACGCTTGCAACGCTGATCGCCATCACCAAGCTTTTAGCCTGCGGAGGTGGTGGCAACGCACAGCACCTGGACCATCGAACTGGATGGCACGAAAGTGATTGATTTTGGCGAGGTGGACAAGCTGATCCATACACGCGGCCTGGAAGTCAGGCAGTCCATCGCACAGGTCGTGGACAACAGGCTCTACGGGACGGTTGCGGGCCTCCTGACGCCGGTCGATGCACAGGGCTATCCCACCTCGATCGACGACAACAACTACTCCATACGCGTCGTCACACCCTAGCTGCGAAGCGTATCCGTCAAGGCGCCACTTCTCCACCCGCCGTGCGCTGCCTGGGGTCGTTCGGGTCGTAGATCACGCTGCTGGTGCCCACGCCCACGCCCACGCGCGCTCGGCTGTTGCCGATCTGGGTGCTGGTGCCCACCCCGGCACCCGCGCTGACCTGCCCGCGCTGGTTCACGCCCACGCCCACGCCCACAGGGCCCACACCGGTGCTCACGCCCGCGCTCACGCCACCGGTGCCCGCACCAACGCCGATGGAAAACGGTCCCACGGGAATACCGATGCCGACGCCCGCGCCCACAGAGCCGCAGCCCGCGAGCACCAAGGCGGCAAGTGTCAGCACGGCGCTGCGCCAGGATGCGTGAAAGTTCCGGCGAGATGGCATAGGGGGCAGATTCATGCGGCGGTCCAGGTGAGGAAAGAAGGGCTTCTCGTACACGATTTTCCTATTCTCTGTATTTGCGTGCGAAAAGGCTTGTGCGTTACGGTCCGTTGCTTTTGAGGAGACATCTGCCCATGAGCGTCACGGCCAACCCGACACCAAGACACCGCATCCGCTTCCCGATCACCGAGCCACATCGGCTGGATCAGGACGAAGCCTATTTCAGCTTGTGTGAGGAAGACCAATCGCTGAAGCTGCGGTTCCACGACTACGGTGAAATCTACAAACGGGAAGGTCTTTACGAGCAGTTGTTCTACGAACGACTCAAATGCAGCTCTCCGCGCAAGGTGGGCGACATCCTCTCGAAGGTGCTTCGCGACAACCGGGTGGAGATGACCGAACTGCGTGTGCTCGACCTGGGCGCTGGCAACGGCATGTTTGGCGAGCAATTGCACCAGGGCGGCGTGGCCCGGATCGTCGGTGCCGACATTGCAGAAGAGGCTCGGCTGGCCTGTGAGCGCGACCGGCCGGGCATCTACGACGCGTACTACACCTGCGATTTCTGCGACCTGTCGGAAGCGTCACGGGTCGAGCTGGAATCCTGGCACTTCGACTGCCTGTCCTGCGTGGCGGCGCTGGGCTTTGGCGATGTGCCGGTGACCGCTTTCGCCAATGCCTACAACCTGATCGCGCCGGGTGGCTGGGTGGCTTTCAATATCAAGGAAACATTTCTTCTGGAAAGCGACACCTCGGGCTTCTCCCGGTTGGTAAAGACGCTGCTGATGAACGATGCCCTCGAGGTGCACCACCTGGAGCGCTACCGCCATCGCATCTCTCTGGATGGCAGACCGCTTTTCTACTACGCGCTGGTGGGAAGGAAAGAGTCCAACATTCCCGCGACGCTGATCGAAGCCTGCGCCTACTGAGACCGTGGGTCAGGCCTCGGGCACGGTCGCGATGCGCTCGATCAGATCGGCCAGCCAGTCGACCCTTGGCAAGGGGGCTGTGGCGGGCTTGACCAGCCAGGCGCCGCCTGGCTCGACATGCAGTTCGCTCAGGCCTTCGCACCAGAGCAGCCACGCCAGCCAGGCGCATTGCGGCGCGGAGGGCATTTCGCCGACCGGCATCGACAGCAAGGCGGTCAGCGTTGTGCGGTCGTTCAGGCGCACAGCGCTGCCCCCCGCCTGCACGCCGCCGCCCAACGTCTGCGCCAGCACCGAAAGAGTCTGGTCAGCGTCACCCCGGGGGCCGAAGGTGCGCAGCCAGTCACCGAGGTGCGCGGCAATGGCCGCACCGCGCTGCGCCTCAGCCTGCATCAGATCGGCGTGATCCCACCGGTGCCAGTCCACCTCGGGCTCGTCACAGCCAGCGAGCAAGGCGGCGTGGCCGTAGCGGTACAAGGCGAGTTCGTGCCCATCGTGCTGCACCGCCGCGCTCACCATGAGCAGGCCGGCCAGCCGGTTGGCCCGCAACTGGCTCTGCTGCGCCAGCAGCTTGTCGCGCATGAGGCTATCGCGCTCGCTGCGCAACTGGGCCAGGTCCAGCGCATTCTTCAATTCAGCGCGAAGGCTCTCGATCTCCCAGGGCTTGTTGATGTAGCGGTGGATCTCGCCCGCGTTGATGGCTTCGATGGCATCGCCGATGTCGGAGTACGCCGTGGTGAGAATGCGCACGACGCCGGGGTAGTACTCGCGAGCATGGCGCAGCAGTTCATTGCCATGCTCGCCCGGCATGCGCTGATCGCACACCAGCACCGCCACTTCTGCGCCGTGGGCCTTGAGCAGCGCACGCCCCTCTCCCACCGAACCAGCGGTGATCACGGGCGCCAAGGGGCTCACCAGCCGCTCGAAATATTTCAGCGCCATGGCCTCGTCGTCTACATACAGGATTTTCACTGGCGTCATCAGGTCTCCTCGACCGAGGTATCTTGTGCGGGTGGGAAATACAGAGTCACCGTCGTGCCCTGCCCCAGGTTGGAATGAACTCCGATGGAACCACCCAACGACGTGATCACCCGGTGGCAGAAAAGCATCCCCATTCCGCTGCCACCGGACTCGGCTCGAGTGGTCACGGGCTCCACCATCAGGCGCGACAGCACCTCGGGTGCGATGCCGGGCCCGTTGTCGCCCACCGTCAAGGCGGCTTGCAGGGGCAGACCGGTGGCAGGCGCGGCACGGGTCAGCTCGATGTGCAGCGCGGGCCGCAAGGGCGGAGTGGTCCGCAGGGCAATGAAGGCGTTCTTCACGAGCGTGCACAGCACCAGGAACAGCAGATCGCGTCGGCCTGGCAAGGTGAAATCGGCCGACGTGTCGATCGACAGGCAATCCGCCTCGCCCGGTTCAAACGGATATTCCTCCTGTACCGCACGCACGAGATCACTGGCCAGCAGGTTGGCCGAGGCATCCCCGCGGCTGGCGTCGCGCGCGCTCTGCACGAAGGTGGACACCAGCGATTGGGCATAGGTGGCGCGACGCTGCGCCGCGTCGATCATGAACAGCACGTCGCCCGGCTTCTGCTGCTCGATGTGGGCGACGCCGTCCTGACCGTCGTGCGAGTCGCGATGCCGGTCTCGCATCGCGCTGAGGTAGCCGCGCACCGTGGCCAGGGGCGAGGTGACTTCGTGCGCGAGAAATCCCAGCGTGTCGCGCAGAGCGGATGCGCGTCGCTCGACCAGCTGTTGCTGGCGCACGCGCTCCAGGCTGACCGCGATCGACTCCTTCAGGACTTGCCGCGTGAGCGCATCATCCAGCGGCTTTTCCAGCATCTTTTCCACCTGACCCTGGTTGATGGCCGACATGGCCACGTCCTTGTCGGCGTAGGCCGACATCAGCAAACGCGCAACGTGGGGGTAGGAGCGGCGCACCTCGCCAAGCAGCGCCACGCCATCGCGCCCCGGCATGGAGTAGTCGGTCAACAGAACGGCGACCTCGTGGCCCCGCTGGGCCAGCAACGCCAGCGCTTCGTCCACACCACCAGTGGTCAACACCGCAAACTCGCCGCCGTACAAGCGGGCGAACCACTTGCAAGCCTGAGGCTCGTCATCGACCATGAGGACCACGTGCGGCCCCCTCGATCCTTCAGTCACTCCCTTGTATTCTTCTTGGGTCATGGAGGTCTCGGCAAGTCAAACGTGAATTCGGTCCAGGCGCCTGCCTCGCTATCCACCGCCAGTGTGCCGCCGTGGCGTTGCACGATACCGTAGCTCACGCTCAAGCCCAGGCCCAGCCCGGCACCCACGTCGCGCGTGGTGAAGAAGGGCTCGAACACCCGGGCCCGGTTCTCTTCGGTGATGCCATGGCCGTTGTCGCGCACCGACACACACAGCCGTTGATTGCACTGGACGGCGCGCACCTCGATCTTGGGCGCCTCGCGCTTGGCCGCTTGCAGTGCGTGCGCGGCATTGCTGAACAGGTTGATCAGCACACCAATGATGGCCGGCTCGTCACCGACCACATGGGTATCCTGCGGCATGTCGAGCTTGACTTCTATTCCCTTGAGCTCGTGTCCCGCCAGTCGAAGCGCTGAACGCACGGCATTTTCCAGCAGGAACATGCGTTGGCTGTTCTCACCGGGCTTTTGATAAGCAAACGTTTTCAGGTCGGAAACAATGTTCTGGATGCGCTGCATGCCTTCGCGAGCATCGACCAGGCTCTCCTTGAGCTCGGCATCCTTGTCCATGGCGGGCGATGTCAGGCCCATGTTGATCGCCATCAGGCTGTAGTTGACCGGGTTGTTCAGCTCATGGAGCAGCCCCGCCGAGAGCGTACCGATGGCGGCCATTTTTTCGCGTTGCAGCAGCTGACCTTTGACTTCGGCTAGCGTAGCGTTGATCTCCTGAAGCGATGCGTTTTTCTCTGACACCTCATGCTGCAGGGAGAACAGCCGTATACGCGCCTTCTCGTTGAACCAGGTACACACCGCGGCGGCGGCAGCCGAGAACAGGATGAAGAGGGAATTCGTCACCATGCGAGAGGTCTCGGCCTCTGCGTCTGGATGCAGGGCGCATGCCACCATGTACAAAATCAGGGTAAGCAAGCCGAAGCCCACGCCTTCAAAGAAGCTAATGGGCAAAATTATTCCCACCGCGTACAAGGCCAGGTGCAGGCCAACGAAATAGATGGAGTGCGCCCCATCCGTGGTGAAGATCATGTAGGAAATCATCATTTGAGGCAGCAGCAGCCACAGCATGGTTATCGAGCGCACGTGACGACGGCCCAAACCACTGAATAACACCCCAAAAATGCCCAGCGTGAGTACGACCACAGCCAAGCGCAGCATCGAGAACTCCAGAAGCCGCTGCGGATAAGTGAAATAGTCCAATCCCACACCTGCGAGCACCAGCACGATGGCTGTGATGGCTCCCGCCTTGCTATAAGAAAGACGGAAATCCGACAACTGCTGCTCGTAGGGCGTGCTGGGGCGGCTATCCATGATTAAGAGGAACCGTCTTCAGATGGGTCGTCACGACCACTTCCGCAAAAATGTTGACCCCGGTAGGGTCCGTGTAAAGATTCACCGGGGCATCCACCTCCTCTAGCACCGATTGCATCTGCCGCTCTTCGCGATAGATCAGATGCCATTCCAGCAGGTGCTCCATTCCGTAACGCTCCGGATTGCTGGCATGCACGTTGGTCACCAGCAAATGAGCCCCAAAGTTGCTACGGGAGACAAAGTAGCGGATCAGCCGCGAACAGACTTTGTCGGACAGGTAGTCGAAAAGGCCGGCGCAGTAGATGTAGTCGAAACCCTCTCCCTCGGGCAGAGCGTTGCCGCGCACGGCGCGCTTGAGCAGCTCATGCACCGACTCATGTATGTATTCCACGCTAACCCCGGTCTTGTGCAGGTCTTCGACCGCCTCGATCTTCTGGCGCGTGTAATTCAGAGTCTCCAAGCTGAAATCCATCAGAGTGAATTTAAGATGGGAGAGATCCTCGCCGATGGCGATCAGCCGCTGGATTTCCACCCCTGGCCCGCACCCAACATTGAGGATTCGCACAGGCCGGCCCAGTTGAACCCCATGAACCACCGCCTTGCGAAGGAAATCGACAAGAATGTCAATGCGATTGCGGTGCGCCACGGCCACAGCTGAGCGCAGAAACATGGCATTGACAAGCTGGATATAGGTGCTGCCGCCCTGTCGAGGATCGCCCAAAATCTGGTTGACCATCTCATAGTCTCCCGCATAGCCCAGCGGCTTGGCAAAAGTGCGATAGACGAAGGGCGCGCGCAGCACCAACGGGTGCAGCGCGGTCTGCGCATAGGCCCG
The DNA here is from genome assembly GCF_050250835.1 of Hydrogenophaga sp. Lineage (GTDB taxonomy): Bacteria > Pseudomonadota > Gammaproteobacteria > Burkholderiales > Burkholderiaceae_C > Hydrogenophaga. Next base: position 153,626 of record NZ_JBFWNX010000003.1, read on the forward strand.
ATGCAACAGCGAGTCCGCCTCCGGCAGGCGGGAGGCCTCGTCCTCCAGGCGCACCAAGAACTCCTTGCCCTTGATCATGAGCGGCTCGGCCATCGCGACGAACACCTCGTCGGTTAAACGGCCCTGGGTATCACGCGGAAGTGAATCGACCATGTCGGCCTGATCGATCCAACGGGCCGTCTCCGAGAGGAAGGCCCGGAACTCGCTGATGGCAACCTGGTAGCTCTGCCGGACTTTGAAACGAGATTCCCAGTCGGCCACGAAGCGGTAGGCCTCGCTGCTCACCTGCCTGATATCCCCGCGGATCGCGTTGAGGTCGGACCACTCGTCGATCAGCGCCACTGACACGACAGCCATCAAGCCGGTGTTGAGCAAGCTGACCACGACCGCCTTGCCCTTGTATATGCTGCGGTCGCCCGAACGAATGGTCAGCTCGTTGAGCACCTCGCTCACCTGGACGATGGAGTAAGGGTTGTAAATCTCCATCACCAGCGAACGTCTCTGCAGGCTGGTCAGGGTCCCGCGCGCGCTTTCGCCCTGGCTGTTGCAGAACGTAACGACGTGGTCGAAGGGGCGCTGGAGGAACACAGTGTGACCGAAGGATCGGATGGGCGGAGCAGCTACATCTCACTGCTTCTTGATAGATTCCCTGCTGTTGTAGAGTGCAAAGCCGAGTCCCAAGCCGAGCCACCTTCAGCAGCAGAGCCACAAGCGCGTTGCCCTTGGAAAACAACAGACGATACCCGTTCCGCTCCGCGTGGTAGGGCGACATCCCAAGTTTCTCAAGCTGCGGACAGCTACGCATCACCGGTCGATCATATCGCCGAGGCGCGGAACTCGGCGAAGACGTTGAGACCTGTCGATTCTGTGTAGATCGAAGTGTTTTGGCGCTGTGCCGGCAAGATGGATTCCAACCCTGCCTCATCGCGGTAGATCAAGTGCCATTCCAGTAGATGCTCCATGAGAATCTTTTGCGCATTGCTCGAATGCACGTTGGTCACGAGAATTTGTCCTCCTTCTCGTGCGCGCGAGACGAAGTACTGCAACAACCGAGAGCAGACCTTGTCAGAAAGATAGTCAAACAGGCCCGCGCAGTACACAAAGTCGAATGTTTCGCTGGCGGAAACAGGTGTCTGCCGGCTGGTCCGCTTTAGCAGGTCGTGCACTGACTCATTGACGAACTCCACCTGCACCCGTCGGCCGGTTTCGCGAGCACCTTCGGCGATCTTGCTGCGCGTGTACTCAATTGTCGGCTCGCTGAAATCTAACAGCGTGAAAGCAATGCTGTCGGGATGTTCGTCCAATGCAATGAAGCGTCGAATCTCGACGGCCGGACCGCATCCCACGTTCAGCACACGTGCCTGGCGTCCCTCACGCCGCGCTTGACGGGCGATTTGCAACAGGGACTCGACCAGAATGTCAATGCGATTGCGATGGGCCTGTGCGACATCTGCCTTCAGAAATGCGGTGTTGACTATCTGGAAGTAAGTGTTGGGCCCCTGGCGTGGATCCCCCAGGATCTGATTGACCATTTCGTAGTCGCCCGCATAGCCCAGCGGCTTGGTGAAGGTGCGGTAGATGAAGGGCGCACGCAGCAGCAAAGGATGCAACGAAGTCTGTGCAAAGTTGCGGTGCGCGACCAAGTCCTCCGGGGCAACGCGTGGGCCTTCATCTTCGAGCCAGACCAAATACTCTGCGCTTTTCTTCATGATGGGCGCGGCCAGCTCATCGAACACATCGGCACGGATACGTCCATCGGCTTCGCGTGGCAGCGAGGCGGACAAGTCCGCCTGATCCGCCCAGCGGGCCGTTTCTGCCAGGAATGCACGAAACTCGCTGATCATGACCTGGTAGCTCTGCCGGATCTTGAAGCGTGACTCCCAGTCGGACACGAAACGTTCCGCTTCGCCGCGCGCCTGGTGAATGTCGCCGCCAATAGCGTTGTGGTCGGACCACTCGTCGATCAGCTCCACCGAGGCTACGGCCATCAACCCCGTGTTAAGCAGGCTCACCACCACCGCATTGCCCTTATAGATATTGGCATCACCTGTTCGAATGGTGAGTTCGCTCAGCACCTCGCAGACCTGGACGATGGAACACGGGTTGTAGATCTCCATCACCAGTGATCGCCGCTGCAGGCTGGCAACCTTGCCACATGCGGCGCGCCCGTGGCTGTTGCGGAACGTAACGACGTGATCGAAGGGGCGCATTAGGAACAATTTTTGACAAATGGCCGGGAGGCGAGGACCAGATGTACATAATTTATCCTCCGCGAGCTCCCAGGAGTGTAGTCAAAAGGATTATTCGGTCCGGCCCACCGTCATGACGCTCAGATCAGCAAGCCATTAACCCGCTTCACGTAAGCCGCCGGATCGTCGGGCAACCCCCCTTCGGCCAGCAGCGCCTGGTCGAACAGGATGTGGGCCAGATCGTCGAAGTGCTCGCTGGCCTCCAGCTTCTTCACCAGCGCGTGGTCGGCGTTGACCTCCAGGATGGGCTTGACCTGTGGCGCGGGTTGACCGGCCTGTTTGAGCAGGCGTGCCAATTGCGTGGAGTAGTCGCCATCCTCCACGACCAGGCAAGCGGGCGAGTCGACCAGACGTGAAGTCACGCGCACGTCCTTGGCCTTGTCTTTCAGGCTTTCCTTCAGGCGCTCCAACACCGGCTTGAACACCTCGGCTGCGGCTTCGGCGGCCTTCTTCTCTGCTTCGTCCTGCAGGGAGCCGAGATCCACCGCACCCTTGGCGATGCTTTGCAGCGGTGTGCCGTCGAACTCGGTCAGAAACGACAGCGCCCACTCGTCCACGCGATCGGTCATGAGGAGCACCTCGATGCCTTTCTTGCGGAACACCTCGAGTTGCGGGCTGTTCCGGGCGGCGGCCAGGTTGTCGGCGGTGATGTAGTAAATCGCTTTCTGACCCTCCTTCATGCGGGTCTTGTAGTCTGCGAGGGACACCAGCCCATCCGTTCGCCCTGAGCCTGTCGAAGGGCTCTCCTGCGCGTCTGAATCCCGATCGTCCTGAGCTTGTCGAAGGACAGGCTCAGCCCGAACGGGGGACGTGCTGGCAAAACGCAGCAGTTTGGCCAGCTTGTCGCGGTTGGCAAAGTCCTCGCCCAGGCCTTCCTTGAGCACGGCGCCAAACTCGGCGTAGAAGCGGGGGTACTTCTCGGCGTCCTTGCTCAGGTCGTCGAGCATGGCCAGCACGCGGCGGGTGTTGCCTTCGCGGATGGCCTTCACGTCGCGGCTCTCCTGCAGCAGCTCGCGGCTCACGTTGAGCGGCAGGTCGGCCGAGTCGACCACGCCTTTGACCCAGCGCAGGTAAGCTGGCATGAGCGCTTCGGCCTCGTCCATGATGAACACGCGCTTCACGTACAGCTTGATGCCGGCCTTGCGCTCGCGGTTCCACAGGTCCTGTGGCGCCTTGGCCGGGATGTAGAGCAACTGGGTGTATTCGGTGCTGCCCTCCACGCGGTTGTGGCTCCAGGCCAGCGGGGCCTGGGTGTCGTAGCTGAGGTTCTTGTAGAACTCGGCGTACTGTTCGTCGCTGATGTCTTTCTTGCTGCGCGCCCACAGCGCATTGGCCGAATTCACGGCCTCCCAATCGCCCTTGCGAACGTATTCGCTTTTCTCGGCGTCCCATTCTTCCTTTTCCATCAGGATCGGAAGGCTGATGTGGTCGGAGTACTTGCCAACGATGGTCTTGAGGCGCCAGTGGTCGAGGTAGTCGCTTGCGTCCTCGCGCAGGTGCAGGATGACGCTGGTGCCGCGCGCGCCGCGTTCGATGGGCTCGACTTCGAAGTCTCCTGTGCCGCCACTGGTCCAGCGCACGCCCTCTCCCGCTGGCAAACCAGCGCGGCGGGACTCCACCGTGATCTTGTCGGCCACGATGAAGCCGGAATAGAAGCCCACGCCAAACTGGCCAATGAGTTGCGCGTCCTGCTTCTGGTCGCCAGAGAGCCGGCTCATGAAATCCTTGGTGCCGCTCTTGGCGATGGTGCCCAGGTGGTCAATGGCCTCCTGTGCGCTCATGCCGATGCCGTTGTCGGTGATGCTGATGGTGCGGGCCTCGCGGTCGAAGGCCACTCGCACTTCCAGATTGGGCGCATCCTCGAACAGCGCTGCATTGTTCAGGGCTTCGAAACGCAGCTTGTCGCAGGCATCGGAGGCGTTGGACACCAGCTCGCGCAGAAAGATGTCGGGGTTGGAGTACAGCGAGTGCGTGACGAGGTGCAGCAGTTGCGCCACCTCGGCCTGAAAGGACAGGGTTTGTTTGCTCATGGGAGTCTGCAGGAAGAAGAACTGGAACGAAAACCACCGCTGCGGACGCAGCGCGAAGCGGAATTATGGGCGGGACTCGAAAATTCAAGCATCCACCGGCGGCGGGGCGGGTGCGAGCCACTGCAGCACTTGCTCGGCCACCGCCATGCTGGAGAGCAGTTCCAGGTGCCCTGTGCGGTAGAAGGTGCGCTGGCTGTCGCGCGCAAACACCAGTCGCCGCCGAGGGTCGTCGTGCTGGCCCAGCGCGCTGCGCAGCGGCACCAGCCCGTCGCCGGTGAGGCGTTCGGCCAGCAGCCCGCGCTGCGGCGCCAGCGTGCCGGCTGCGGTGAAGCAGGCCACGCCCTCGGGCAGGGGCAGGGGCTCGCGGTGGTCGGCGGCCGAGCCGAAGCGATCGCGGCCGTGCCAGTCCGCCTCGCGCACATGGCCATGGCGCAGGTCGGTGATGCCGGCGCTGCGCAACTGCCCCAGGCGGGTGAACGGAGCGGTGAAGGGTGAGGCCGCCAGCAGCACATCGACGCCGTGCCCCGCGCGTTCCAGGGGCGCGCCATGGTGCGGCGTTCCGAGGAACACCAGATGCCGCAGCAACCCGGGCCAGCGGAGCCCGGCACCCTGCGCCTCGTAGCAGGCCGCACGCGCCACCAGACCGCCCATGCTGTGGCCCAGCAAGGTGATGGACTGCAGCGGCACCGGCCACTGCGCCGTCAGCGCTTCGAGCTGGCGTGCGAATTCGCGGCCATTCACCGATGTGTGCAAGCCGCTGTTGTAGCGCAGGTAGACCGGCGTGCAGCCCAGCGCCTGCGCGAGCCAGGCGCCATGGTCGTGGCCCGCACGTTGCCACTGCGTGTCGTTCATGCACAGGCCGTGCAGCAGCACCAGCAGGTGCGGCGTTGCGCTCGCCAGGCGTTCGTGCAGCGGCGGGCCACGGCCCAGAGGCAGCCGTTCGCCCTGGTAACGCAGCTCCATCGGCTGCGCCAGCGGGTTGGCGCTGGCCTGCAGGCGATCGCCCAGCACGCCGTTGAGCGCAGCGATCACGGCCTCACGGCCGGGAGATGGCGCCGGATGCAGACCCGGCTCGTCGACGAGAGGCAGCAGGGAGGCCAATGCGCCGTCCAGCCCGTGGCCCACGAGTTGAGTGACCCCCCGAATACCTCGGTAGACCTGGCCGGTGAGTCCGCTGGTGCGATCGGGCAAGGCCCCGGCGGGCAGGCCGATCCGCCGACGCACCGACTGGTGCACGCCTTCGGCGATGCCAATCACGCCGGTGGTGGCTTCGGTGGCCAGTTGCACGGCCGCCCGCAGGTCGGCGGGGCGGACATGGCGCAGCAGGGCCAGCTGGGCAGCGGAGGGGGTCTTGAGGGCCATGGGGCATTCTGGACTCGATCCATGCCCGCTGGCCATCAAAACCTCTCGTCACTCCCCAGATACCGCCACTGTCCCACCGGCAGGTTCCCCAGCAGCACCCCGCCAATGCGGATGCGCTTCAAGCCCACCACGTGCAGGCCCACCTGTTCGCACATGCGGCGAATCTGGCGCTTCTTGCCCTCGATGAGCACAAAGCGCAGCTGCTCGGGGTTCTGCCATTCCACCTGCGCGGGCTTGAGTGGCTGGCCGTCCAGGCTCAGGCCATGGCGCAGCAAGGCCAGTTGCGACGGCGCCAACGCGGCCTGCACGTTCTGCGCCACGACGCCCGCACCTTGTGGGCCGTTGGGCGCGTACTGCACGCGCACCAGGTATTCCTTTTCCACGCCGCTGTGCTCGCCGATCAGGGTGCGCGCCACGCGGCCGTCCTGGGTGAGCACGAGCAGGCCGGTGGAGTCGATGTCGAGCCGACCCGCCGGCGCCAGGCCCCGCGTGTGCTCGGGGGCAAAGCGGCGGCCGTCGCCGGGCATGCGCGCATCACCACGCCATTGACTGGGCGCACCGATGAGCGTGGCGGCGGCCTCGTGGCCGTCCTCGGGCTGGCCGCTCACGTAGCCCACCGGCTTGTGCAGCAGGATGGTGACCTGTCCACTCTGCTGGTGACGCGCTTGCGGCGCCACTTCGATGTGTGCGTCGGCGGGCACGGGCTGGCCCATCACGGCCGGCTGGCCGTTCACCTTCACCCAGCCGCGCGCGATCCATTCGTCGGCCTCGCGGCGCGAGCAAAGGCCGAGGTCGGCCATGCGCTTGTTGAGGCGGATTTCGCCGCGCACGTTGCCCACGCGGGCGAGATCGGGCCGGTGGGGTTGGCGCTGAGGCGGGGGTGCCGGAGGACGGGGACGCGCCGTGCGTTCACCTTCGGGCCGAGCGCGCCTGGGCGCTTCACCCGGCAAGGCTTCGCGCGGCGGCTTGGGTGCAGAGGCAGACACGCTCTTGGCGCGCGCCGGGCCGGGTGGGCGCACGGGTGCGCGGCGCGGCGCGAATGGGTCGGCGGGCTTCTTGGGTGCACCCGGATTCAACTTCAGTGTGCGGGCGGGTTTATCGGTAGACATGAGGGGATCATCCCTCATCCAGCACGCCCGACCTCAGGGCGGCCAGGTCCAGCACCCTCAAGCCCCCGTACTCCACGCGAATCCACCCTTTGGCCGCCAGCGTGGTGAGCGCCTCGTTGACCCGCTGCCGAGAGAGCCCCACCAGATAGGCCAGTTCCTGCTGGGTGATGCGCAGCACACCACCCACGTTGGGCGATAGCAGTGGATGGAACAGCGCAGCCAGGTTGCGTGCGACACGAAGGTCGGGGTTGTTGAGGCGGTCGATCTCGCGCGCGGCGATGAATTGCCCCAGGCGCTCATTGAGCTGGTGCATCACGAAACGGTTGAAGCCGATGGAGTGGTCCAGCAGCCAGTCGAAGGTTTCCACCGGCAAGCCCGCCACGCGGCTCTTGCGCAAGGCCAGGATGTTGTAGCGGTACTGCTCGTGCTTGAGCACCGTGCCCTCGCCAAACCAGCCGCCAGGCGCCACGCCGGTGAAGGTGATGACGGGGCCCTGCGAGTCGTCGTTGCTCATCTTGAGCAGGCCGTCCACCAGCCCGAACCAGAAGGTGACCGGGCGCCCGAAACGGCACACGTAATCGCCCGCCTGGGCTTCGCCCACCACGAGCGCGGCCACGGCGCGCTCGCGCTCGGCATCGCTCAAGCGTTGCAGCCAGGGTATTTCGGCCAGCTCGGCTTCGGTGGGCGGCCTCGCACGATCGCGCAAGACGTTGCCGGAACGGTGAGGCGTGAAAGGGCTCATGTTGGTCCCCCAGGGGAAAGAACCGACAGGCTAGGGCCTGCCCACGCTGGTGCGTGGGATGCGAGCAGGTCCTAGGGAAAGTCCTAGGAGGGGAGACCCGCAATTGTCGTCGGACCGACAACATAACGTCAAACGAAGACCTACCATCCGCAAAACAGTGAACGGCGTGCCTTGCGCATTCCACAGGACACCCACCGCTCACCTGCCACAGGAGACATGCATGCAAACGACTTTCCCCCGGCTGTTGCTGGACCACGCGCAACGCCGCCCACAGGCGGCGGCCATGCGCGAGAAGGAATACGGCATCTGGCAGACGACGACGTGGGCGCAGATGGCGGCGCTGGTGGAAGCCCTGGCTTGCGGTCTTCACCAGGCAGGGCTGCGGCGCGGCGAGCACATGGTGGTGATCGGCGCGAATCGCCCTCGCCTGTACGCCACCATGCTGGCGGCCCAGGCGCTGGGCGCGATTCCCGTGCCGCTCTACCAGGACGCGGTGGGCACCGAATGCGTCTTCCCGATCAACAACGCCGAAGTGCGTTTCGCGGTGGTGGAAGACCAGGAGCAGGTGGACAAGATGCTGGAGATCCGGGAGAGCTGCCCGCAACTCTCCCACATCTACTACGACGACCCGCGGGGCCTGCGCAACTACGACCAGCCCGGCCTGGGTGGCATGGAGGAACTGGTGGCGGCCGGTCAGGCCCATGCGAAGGCGCACCCCGAGCTCTTCAGGGATCAGGTGGCACTGGGCCAGCCCGACGACGTGGCCGCCATGTTCTTCACCAGTGGCACCACCGGCAACCCCAAGGGCGTGGTGCACACGCACAACACGCTGATCGACCGCGCCAGCGTGGGCGCGAAATTCGACAGGCTCACGGCCGACGAAGAGGTGCTGGCCTACCTGCCACCGGCCTGGGTCGGGCAGAACATCTTCAGCTACTCGCAGTGGCTGGCTTGCGGATTCGTGGTGAATTGTCCCGAGTCCGCAGCGACCGTGACGATCGACCTGAAAGAAGTGGGCCCGACCTACTACTTCGCGCCGCCGCGCGTTTTCGAAGGCCTGCTCACCAGCGTGATGATCCGCATGGAAGACGCGGGCGCCATCAAACGCGGCATGTTCCACCACTTCATGAACCTGGCGCGCCGGGTCGGCCCGGACCGCATGGACGGCAAGCCCATGGGCCTGTTCGATCGACTCTGGTACGCCGTGGGCGATGCACTGGTGTACGGCCCGTTGCGCAACAACCTCGGCATGAGCCGCGTGCGCGTGGCCTACACCGCCGGCGAGGCCATCGGGCCCGACCTCTTCAGTTTCTACCGCTCCATCGGCATCAACCTGAAGCAGCTCTACGGCTCCACCGAAACCGCTGTGTTTGTCTGCCTGCAGCCCGACAACGAGGCGCGCGCCGACACAGTGGGGGTTCCTTGCGAGGGCGTGGAGATCAAGCTCTCCGAGAGCGGCGAGATCCTGGTGAAGTCGCCGGGTCTGCTCAAGGGTTACTACAAGAATCCGCAAGCCACCGCCGAAGTGCTCACGGCCGACGGCTGGTACCACACCAGCGATGCCGGCTTCATCGACGCCTCGGGACACCTGAAGATCATTGACCGCGTGAAGGACGTGGGCCGCCTGAAGGGCGGTGCGTTCGACGGCGCGATGTTCGCGCCCAAGTACGTGGAGAACAAGCTCAAGTTTTTCTCGCACATCAAGGAAGCCGTGGCCTACGGCGACCAGCGTGAGAAGGTCTGCGTGCTGATCAACATCGACTTCGATGCCGTGGGCAACTGGGCCGAGCGGCGCAACCTGCCGTATGCGGGCTACACCGACCTGGCGCAAAAGCCGGAGGTGTACGAACTCATTCGCGAGTGCGTGGAAAAAGTGAATGCCGACCTCAGCCGCGACGAGTTGCTCGCGGGCAGCCAGATCAGCCGCTTTCTGGTGCTGCACAAGGAACTGGACGCCGACGACGGCGAACTCACACGCACCAACAAGGTCCGCCGTGGCTTCATCGCCGACCGCTACAACGTGCTGGTGGACGCGCTCTACGGCGGCAAGACCGAGCAATACATCGAGACCCAGGTGAAGTTCGAGGATGGGCGCACCGGTTCGGTCAGCGCCACGCTGAAGATCCAGGACGCCAAGGTGTTCTCCCCCGTGAGGGCAGCCGCATGAACCACCACACCCCTTTCGGGCTGAGCCTGGCCTGTCCAGAGCCTGTCGAAGGATCGAAGCCCTTCCAAGCCAACATCGCAAGAACCCTTCGACAGGCTCAGGGCGAACGGAGATTCGCATGAGCGAAAAGAAAATCGGCGACGTCATCCTCGACGTGCACAACATCAGCTTGCGCTTTGGAGGCGTCAAGGCGCTTACCGACATCAGCTTCAACGTGCGCGAACACGAGGTGCGCGCCATCATCGGGCCCAACGGCGCGGGCAAGAGCTCCATGCTCAACTGCATCAACGGCGTGTACCAGCCGCAGGAAGGCTCGATCAGCTTCCGGGGCCAGACCTTCAAGCACATGAACAGCCGCCAGGTGGCCGAGATGGGCATCGCGCGCACCTTCCAGAACCTCGCGCTCTTCAAGGGCATGAGCGTGATCGACAACCTCATGACCGGGCGCAACCTGCGCATCAGGAGCAACCTGTTTGCACAGGCGTTTCGCAACCCCTTCGGCTTCGGCGGCGCGCAGAAGGAAGAAGAACAGCACCGCGAGTTCGTCGAACACATCATCGACTTCCTGGAGATCCAGGCCTTTCGCAAGACACCCGTGGGCACCCTGCCCTACGGTCTGCAGAAACGCGTGGACCTCGGCCGGGCTCTCGCCATGGAGCCGCAGGTGCTGCTGCTGGACGAACCCATGGCGGGCATGAATGTGGAGGAGAAGCAGGACATGAGCCGCTTCATCCTCGATGTGAACGACGAGTTCGGGACCACCATCGTGCTGATCGAGCACGACATGGGCGTGGTGATGGACATCTCCGACCGCGTGGTGGTGCTCGACTACGGCAAGAAGATCGGTGACGGCACGCCCGATGAGGTGCGCAACAACGAAGAAGTCATCAGCGCCTACCTTGGCACGAGTCATTGATCGAGAAACACCATGGCATTCTTTCTTGAAGCTCTTCTTGGCGGCCTCATGGCCGGCATGCTGTATTCGCTGGTGGCGCTGGGCTTCGTGCTCATCTACAAGGCCTCAGGGGTTTTCAACTTCGCCCAGGGCGCCATGGTGCTGTTCGCAGCACTCGCCATGGCGCGCTTCTCCGGCTGGGTGCCGGGCTTGCTGGGCATCGAGGACAAGTTCCTGGGCAACCTGATCGCCTTTCTCATGGCCGGCGTGCTCATGTTCGTGCTGGCCTTGCTGATCGAGCGCCTGGTGCTGCGCCACCTGGTCAACCAGGAAGGCGTGACGCTGCTGATGGCCACGCTGGGCATCACCTATTTCCTCGACGGCCTGGGCCAGACCATTTTCGGCTCGGACATCTACCAGATCGACGTGGGCATGCCCAAGGATCCGATCTTCCTGTTTGACGGCGTCTTTGAAGGCGGTGTTCTGGTCAACCTGGAAGATGTGTACGCGGCCTGTGTAGCGGCCTTGCTGGTGGCCGCGCTCTCGCTGTTCTTCCAGAAGACTTCCACCGGACGTGCGCTGCGTGCGGTGGCCGACGACCACCAGGCTGCGCAGTCGATCGGCATTCCGCTCAACCGCATCTGGGTCATCGTGTGGTTCGTGGCGGGCGTCACCGCGCTGGTGGCCGGGATCATCTGGGGCTCCAAGCTGGGTGTGCAGTTTTCGTTGACCACCGTGGCCCTGCGCGCCCTGCCGGTGATCATCCTGGGCGGCCTCACCTCGGTGCCCGGCGCCATCATCGGCGGCCTGATCATCGGCGTGGGCGAGAAGCTCTCCGAGGTCTTCCTCGGCCCCTATGTGGGCGGCGGCATCGAGATCTGGTTTGCGTATGTGCTGGCTCTTGTCTTCTTGCTCTTCAGGCCGCAGGGCTTGTTCGGCGAAAAGATCATTGATCGCGTCTAAGGAATTTCGACCATGTTCTACAGAGAAAACGGTCAGTTCAAGACCTCCTACAGCGCCGACCAGCAGATCTTCCCGATCGCGCAGGACCGGTGGGTCATCCTCGCCTTCATCGCGTTTGCCTTCATCGGCGTTCCGCTGCTGGTCGACGAGTACATGTTTCGCGCCATCCTCATTCCCTTCCTGATCCTGGCGCTGGCCGCGCTCGGCGTGAACATCCTCGTGGGCTACTGCGGTCAGATCAGCCTGGGCTCGGGCGCCTTCATGGCGGTGGGCGCGTACATGGCCTACAACACCTACGTGCGAATCGACGGCATGCCGGTGATCATTGCCCTGCTGTCGGGCGGCTTCTTCGCCACCCTGGTGGGCATCTTCTTTGGCATCCCCAGCCTGCGTGTGAAAGGCCTCTACCTCGCGGTGGCCACGCTGGCCGCGCAGTTCTTCTGCGACTGGGCGTTCCTGCGCATCGGCTGGTTCACCAACAACACCGCCTCGGGTTCGGTCTCGGTCTCCAACCTCTCGGTGCTGGGCTGGACCATCAACACTCCGATGGACAAGTACCTGTTCTGCCTGGGCTTTCTGGTGGTGTTTGCGCTGCTGGCCAAGAACCTCGTGCGATCGGCCATCGGCCGCGAGTGGATGGCCATCCGCGACATGGACGTCGCTGCTTCGGTGATCGGCATCCGCCCGATGTACGCCAAGCTCAGCGCCTTTGCCGTGAGCAGTTTCATCGTCGGCGTGGCCGGCGGCCTGTGGGGCTTTGTGCACCTGGGCTCCTGGGAGCCTGCGGCTTTCTCCATCGACCGCAGCTTCCAGTTGCTCTTCATGGTGATCATCGGCGGCATGGGATCGATCATGGGCAGCTTCTTCGGTGCAGCCTTCATCGTGGTTCTGCCCATCTTCCTCAACCAGTTCCTGCCCGCGGTGGGCTCACTCGTCGGCGTGGAGATCTCCACCGCCGCCGTCTCGCACACCGAGTTCATGATTTTCGGCGCGCTCATCGTCTGGTTCCTGATCGTGGAACCCCACGGTCTGGCCAAGCTCTGGAGTATTGCCAAACAGAAGTTGCGGCTCTGGCCCTTTCCGCACTGAGTTCGGAACGGCGCAGGCCGTCCGACGTCCAAGGGTCATGGTGTTTGTGTGGGTCTGTGTGTTTGATTCTTATCAGGAGACTACGAAATGAAGCTGCGAAATCTTGTTCTGTCCGTGTCCATCGCCTGCGCCGGCGTGTCCGCCGCTCTGGTGGCACCGAGCGCCATGGCGCAAGCCAAGGAACAGTTTTTCCCCGTGCTGGTGTACCGCACGGGCGCCTACGCGCCCAACGGTGTGCCATTTGCCAACGGTTACGTGGACTACCTCAAGCTGGTGAACGAGCGTGGCGGTATCAACGGCGTGAAGGTGTCGTTTGAAGAGTGCGAGACCGGCTACGCCACCGATCGAGGTGTCGAGTGCTACGAGCGCCTGAAGGGCAAGAATGGTGGTGCCACGGTGTTCCAGCCACTTTCCACCGGCATCACGTTTGCGCTGACCGAAAAGGCCCCGGGCGACAAGATCCCGCTGATCACCGCCGGCTACGGCCGCAGCGAGTCGGCCGATGGTGGCGTGTTCAAGTGGAACTTCCCGCTCTCGGGCACTTACTGGGTGGCCGCCGACACGCTGATCCAGCACATCGCCAAAAAGGAGGGCGGTGTGGACAAGCTCAAGGGCAAGAAGATCGCGCTGGTCTACCACGACAGCCCGTTCGGCAAAGAGCCGATCCCGCTGCTGCAGGAGCGCGCCGCCATGCACGGCTTCTCGCTGAGCCTGCTGCCGGTGACGCACCCCGGTGTGGAGCAGAAAGCCACCTGGCTGCAGATTCGCCGCGACCGCCCGGACTACGTGCTCAACTGGGGCTGGGGCGTGATGAACTCCACCGCGTTGAAGGAAGCGCAGGCCACCGGCTACCCGCGCGAGAAGATGTATGGCGTGTGGTGGGCGGGTGCCGAGCCGGACGTGAAAGACGTGGGCGCGGGCGCCAAGGGCTACAACGCCATCATGATGCAGCACGGCGCCGAGCCGAATGCGGCCGTGGTCAAGGAAATCCTGAGCAAGGTGCACGGCAAGGGCCAGGGCACGGGACCGAAGGAAGAAGTTGGCCAGGTGCTGTACATGCGCGGTCTGCAGGCCGCCATGCTGGCGGTGGAGGGCGTGCGCGCCGCGCAGGACCGCTATGGCAAGGGCAAGGTCATGACGGGTGAGCAGGCTCGCTGGGGTTACGAGAACCTGAACCTCACGCAAGCCAAGCTCGACGCGCTGGGCTTCAAGGGTGTGATGCGCCCGATCTCCACCAGCTGCCAGGACCACATGGGCGCCTCCTGGGCCCGCGTACACACCTGGAACGGCAGCAAGTTCGAGTGGACCTCCGACTGGCTGCAAGGCGATGAGCAGATCATCCGTCCGATGGTCAAGGCAGCGGCCGACAAGTACGCGGCCGAGAAAAAACTGACCCGTCGCACCGGCGCCGACTGCCAGTCTTGATCTCCGACTGAACCTGGCGGCTCGCAAGAGCCGCCAATTCAAAGACCGGCTGCGCGCAGGTCTTTGAATTGGCCACACAGGACACTCCCATGACCACCCCAGCGAGCACCACCACCAACGTCCTCAACGTCAACGGCATCGAGGTCATCTACAACCATGTGATCCTGGTGCTCAAGGGCGTTTCGCTCAATGTGCCCGAGGGCAAGATCGCGGCGGTGCTGGGAGGCAACGGGGCGGGCAAGACGACGACGCTGCGGGCCATCTCCAACTTGCTCAAGGCCGAGCGCGGCGAAGTCACCAAGGGCAGCATCGAGCTGCGGGGCGAACGCATTGAGAACCTCACGCCGGCCGACCTGGTGCAGCGCGGCGTGGTGCAGGTGATGGAGGGCCGCCACTGCTTCGCCCACCTGACCATTGAAGAAAACCTGCTCACCGGCTCCTACACGCGCAAGGACAAAGGCGAGGTGGCAGCCAACCTGGAGAAGGTCTACAACTACTTTCCGCGCCTGAAGACGAGGCGCACCAGCCAGGCCGCCTATACCTCGGGCGGCGAGCAGCAGATGTGCGCGATTGGCCGGGCGCTGATGACCAACCCCAGCGTGATGCTGCTGGATGAGCCCTCCATGGGACTGGCGCCGCAGATCGTTGAAGAGGTGTTTGAGATCGTGAAGGACCTCAACCAGAAGGAGAAGGTCACTTTCCTGCTGGCCGAGCAGAACACCAACATGGCGCTGAAGTACGCCGACTACGGCTACATCATGGAGTCGGGGCGCATCGTCATGGACGGCCTGGCCAGTGACCTGCGCAACAACGAGGACGTGAAGGAGTTCTACCTGGGCATGGGCGGTGGCGAGCGCAAGTCGTTCAAGGACGTCAAGAGCTACAAGCGGCGCAAGCGCTGGCTGGCCTGATCTCGCTTCAATTCCCAACGCTGCACAACGCCATGAACGAATTTTTTGACGCCCTGGAAACCCGAAAGCCGGAACAACGCGAGGCCGGGCAGATGGCTGCGCTGGCCGCTCAGGTGGCGCACGCGCAAACGGGCAGTACGGCCTTTGCCGAGATCCTGCGCGGGGTCGACGCCTCTTCGATCACCAGCCGTGCGGCGCTCGCGCGCCTGCCTGTCACGCGCAAGGGCGAGTTGCTCGAACGGCAGAAGGCGCTGCGCGCCAGCGATCCGTTTGGTGGGTTCTCCAGCCTGGTGCGCGGTCCGCAGATGACGCGCATCTTTGCCTCGCCCGGCCCGATCTACGAACCCGAGGGTGCCACGCGCGACTACTGGCGTGCCGGACGTGCCCTGTTTGCGGCGGGCTTTCGTTCAGGCGAGCTGGTGCACAACGCTTTCAGCTACCACATGACCCCGGGCGCGTTCATCCTCGAATCGGGCGCGCACGCGGTGGGCTGCACCGTGTTCCCGGCCGGCACCGGGCAAACCGAACAACAGCTGCAAGCCATTGCTGAACTGCGCCCGGATGCCTACACCGGCACGCCGAGCTTCCTGCGCATCCTGCTCGAGAAGGCCGCCGAGGCGGGCGTGGGTGTCTCCAGCATTCGCAAGGCTTCGGTCGGCGGGGAGGCGTGTCCGCCCAGCCTGACGGCCTGGTTTGCCGAGCAGGGCGTGGCGGTGTACCAGACCTACGCCACCGCCGACCTGGGCCTGGTGGCTTATGAGACCTCCGCCCGCGAAGGGCTGGTGGTGGACGAGGGGGTGATCGTGGAGATCGTGCGCCCGGGCACCGGCGATCCGGTGGCCGAGGGCGAGGTGGGCGAACTGGTGGTGACCACGCTCAACCCGGCCTACCCTCTCATCCGCTTCGGTACGGGCGACCTCTCGGCCGTGCTGCCCGGCGCGTGCCCCACCGGGCGCACCGCGCCGCGCATCAAGGGCTGGATGGGGCGCGCGGACCAGACCACCAAGGTGCGCGGCATGTTCGTGCACCCCTCGCAGGTGGCCGACATTGCCCGACGCTTTCCGCAGGTGCAGAAAGCGCGCCTCGTGGTGAGCGGCGAGATGGCCAACGACCAGATGTGCCTGCAGGTGGAGGCCAGCGGCGCGCACGACGACCTGGCCGAGCGCATCGAGTCTGCGGTGCGCGACATCACCAAGCTGCGCGCGCAGGTCCAGCTGGTGCAGCCGGGCAGCTTGCCCAACGACGGCAAGGTGATCGAAGACGCCCGCAGCTACCAGTGAGGAGCGAGGGTTTTCCCCTGCCAAGAGCTAAGTAATTACCGCGATTTCCGACTTGGACACAAGGACTAACATCCCAGAGTTGATCAACCCTTGGAGCTCCAGATGAAGAAGATTCTTGCCCTCGCGGCACTCACGGCCGCCGTGTCCTCCGGCGCTTTTGCGCAGGCATTTCCCAACAAGCCCATCACCTTCGTGGTGCCGTTTGCTGCCGGTGGCCCGACCGATCTGGTGGCTCGCCAACTCGCCGAAGCCATGCGCAAGCCACTGGGCGACGCCAACATCGTGGTGGAGAACGCCGCTGGCGCAGGCGGCACCATTGCCGCCACCAAGGTTGCGCGTGCCCCTGCCGACGGCTACACGCTGCTGGTCTGGCACATCGGCATGGCAGCCACCACCAGCCTGTATCGCAAGCAACAGTTCAAGCCGCTGGATGACTTCGAGTTCCTCGGCATGATCAACGACGTGCCCATGACGCTGCTGGGCTCGCCCAAGCTGCCGGCCAACACCTACCGCGATTTCGAGGCCTACATCCGCGCCAACGGCGGCAAGCTCAACCTCGCCCACGCCGGCCTGGGTTCGGCGTCCCACCTGTGCGGCCTCATGTGGCAGTCGGCCGTCAAGCTGGACAAGTCGCTGACCACCATCGCCTACCGTGGCACCGGCCCGGCCATGAACGACCTCGTTGGCGGACAGGTCGACGTGATGTGCGACCAGACCACCAACACCACCAGCCAGATCGAAGCCGGCCGCGTGAAGGCGTTCGCGGTCACCACCGCGAAGCCGCTGTCCGGGCACAAGCTGCTCAAGGATTACCCTTCGTTGCAGGAAATGGGCCTCAAGGGCTTTGACCTGACCATCTGGCACGCCCTGTATGCGCCCAAAGGCACGCCGGCCGATGTCACCAAGAAGATCAACGATGCACTCCAGGTCGCGCTCAAGGACCCCGAGTTCATCAAGCGCCAGGAAGCCCTGGGTGCCCTCGTGGTGAAGGACAACCGCGTCACGCCCGCTGGCCACAAGGCGTATGTGGCCGACCAGATCGCCAAGCTCAAGGGCGCGATCGACGCCGCTGGCCAATTTGCAGATTGATTGGGTCCACCCCCTGCGGCGCTTTGCGCCACCCGGCAAGGGGCGACACGTGATTTCGGTGAGGGTCATTGACTCGATCACCGAACTGCAGCCCGCTGATGCGGGCTGCATCGCTTTGAGCGGTTCGCATGGGGGTTTGAGCTCGGCACGCTACGCGCTGGCGGTGCGGCCCCTGCTTTCGGTGTTCAACGACGCCGGGATCGGACTGGACGAAGCGGGCATTGCGGGACTCGCCCTGTTGCAGTCGCATGGTCTGGCGGCCTGTGCGGTGTCGCACAGGAGTGCGCGCATCGGACAGGCCGCCAGTACATTGGACGATGGCGTGGTGAGCTGCGCCAATGACGAGGCACAGGCGCTGGGCATTCGCGCTCACGAGCCCTTGCAGCCGCAGATCGACCAACTCAGCAGGAGACACACATGAACAACTTCACCCGCCGCACCATCGTCGTCCTCGGCGTCGCCGCAGCCGTCCTCCCCGGCCTGGCCGCTGCGCAGGCAGGCTGGCCGGGCAAACCGGTGCGCATCGTCGTGCCGTTCGCACCCGGTGGCACCACCGACATCCTGGCCCGCGTCCTGGCGCCCGAGCTCACCAAGGTGTTCGGGCAGAGCTTTGTGGTGGACAACCGGGCCGGCGCGGGTGGCAACATCGGCGCCGAGCTGGTGGCCAAATCGCCTCCTGACGGCTACACGCTGCTCATGGGCACCGTCGGCACGCACGGCATCAACAAGTCGCTTTACGCCAAGCTGCCTTATGACCCACAGAAGGATTTCGCGCCGATCACGCTGGTGGCTGGCGTGCCCAACGTGATGGTGATGAACACCAAGCGGGCACAGGCGCTGGGCATCAACAGCGTGGCCGACTTCGTGAAGTACGCCAAGGCCAACCCGGGCAAGCTCAACATGGCCTCCAGTGGCAACGGCACCTCCATCCACCTGGCAGGCGAGTTGTTCAAGTCGCGCAACGGGATCTTCATGACGCACATTCCCTACCGGGGCTCGGGGCCCGCCATGGCGGACATGCTGGCCGGCTCGATGGATGTGATGTTCGACAACCTGCCTTCGGCGATGCCGCACATCCAGGCCGGCAGCCTCAAGGCCTTCGCGGTGACCAGCGCAGTGCGCTCGGCCGCCCTGCCCGATGTGCCCACGGTGGCCGAAGCCGGCAACCTGCCCGGCTTCGAGGCCAGCTCCTGGTTCGGCCTGCTGGCTCCAGCCGGCACGCCGCCGGACGTGGTGAGCCGCCTGCAACAGGAATCGGCCAAGGCGCTGGGCCTGCCCGCCGTGAAGGAGAGGCTGCTCGCCCAGGGCGCCATTCCCGGCGGCAACACGCCGCAGGAATTCACCAGACTCATCAACGACGAGATCGTGAAGTGGGCGGCGGTGGTGAAGGCTTCAGGCGCTCGCGTGGACTAGGGCCTGTTCACGCCAATTTCAAGATAGATGCGTTGCGGATCAAAAGGGCCATGCGCAAGGCCTTTTTGGCCTCAACCCGGAGGGAATGGGGTAGGAAACATAGTGTGAACAGGCCCTGAAGCCTTCAGACGCCCCAAACGACTTCCACGCCGGCTTTTTCGGCGCGCTGCAGCATCTCGATGAACGGCGTGGAACGCATGCGCAGGCTGACGGGGTCGAAGTCGGGTGCAGGCTCGCCACGGGCCTGCGCCTCTTCCCTCAGGCGCTTGCGAAAGGCATCCTCTTCCACTGCGGCGGTGCGCAGCGCCTCCACCGCCGACGCCATTTGATCGGGCAGAACAACGCCCGGGCCCGAAGGGTCCTTGCCCAGGATCTGGAGCAGTCGTTTGGCGTGTGGCTCCAGCATCACCAGTTCGCCCGTTTCGCGGGACTTGAATCGGTAGACGGACATGGGCGACCTCCTTTGAAACGCTGATGGAATTCAGCACCATAGCACCGACGCGGGGCGCTGCCCCACCAACACCCGGAATCAAGGACGGGAGCCTAGGGTTTCCCCGGTTGGCTCGATATATTTCAAGTCTAAACTAATTAGGCATGAACACATCCCCACCGGCACTCCAGCGCATCCTGTGTATCGGCGGCGGCCCGGCGGGGCTGTACTTCGCTCTGCTGATGAAGCGGCGCGACCCGACACTCGCCGTCACCGTGGTGGAGCGCAACCGCCCGTTCGACACCTTCGGCTGGGGCGTTGTGCTCTCCGACCAGACGCTGGGCAACCTGCGCGTGGCCGACCCGGAGTCGGCGGCGCTGATCGGCGAAGCCTTCAACCACTGGGACGACATCGACGTGTTCTTCAAGGGTCGGCGCGTGCGTTCGGGAGGCCACGGATTCTGCGGCATCGGCCGCAAGCGACTGCTCAACATCCTGCAGGAACGCTGTCTGGCGCTGGGTGTGGATCTGGTGTTCGAGACCGACGTGACCGACGACCAGGCACTGGCGGCGCAGTACCAGGCCGATCTTGTGATCGCCAGCGACGGACTCAACAGCCGCATCCGCACACGCTACGCCGACACCTTCCAGCCCGACATCGACACGCGCCAGTGCCGCTTCGTCTGGCTCGGGACGAAAAAGACCTTCGACGCCTTCACCTTCGCTTTCGTGCAGACCGAACATGGCTGGTTCCAGGCACACGCCTACAAGTTCGACGGCGAGACCTCCACCTTCATCGTCGAGACGCCGGAGGAAGTCTGGAAAGCGCATGGCATCGACCAGATGAGCCAGGCAGACGGCGTGGCATTCTGCGAGAAGCTGTTCGCGCCCTGGCTCGACAACCACCGTCTCATCAGCAATGCCTCGCACCTGCGTGGCTCGGCGATCTGGATTCGTTTTCCGCGCGTGATCTGCAACACGTGGGTGCACTGGACCGACATGGCAGGTCGCCAGACCCCCATCGTGCTCATGGGCGACGCCGCGCACACCGCGCACTTCTCCATCGGCAGTGGCACCAAGCTGGCGCTGGAAGACGCGATCGACCTGGCGGACGAGTTCGCGCGCCACGCCAATGCCGACGTGGCCGCGGTGCTCAGCGGCTACGAAGCGCGCCGCAGCGTCGAGGTGCTCAAGATCCAGAACGCCGCGCGCAACTCTACCGAGTGGTTCGAGAACGTGGACCGCTACACCGGCATGGAGGTCGAGCAGTTCGCGTACTCGCTGCTCACGCGCAGCCAGCGCATCAGCCATGAAAACTTGCGACTTCGAGACGCGAGGTGGCTGGAAGGCTATGAGGCGTGGCTACAGACTCAGGCCGAACCAGGCAAACCGGTCAGGAAACACCCCACACCACCCATGCTGCTGCCGCTCACGGTGCGCAGCCTCACGCTCAAGAACCGCATTGTGGTTTCGCCCATGGCGCAGTACAGCGCGGTCGATGGCGTGGCCGGCGACTACCACCTGGTGCACCTGGGTGCGCGAGCCCTGGGCGGCGCAGCGCTGGTGATGGTGGAGATGACCAGCCCCACGCCCGAAGGCCGCATCACGCCCGGCTGCCCAGGTCTGTGGAACGACGCACAACAGGCAGGCTTCCAGCGCATCGTGGATTTCGTGCACGGCAGCAGCAGCGCGAAGATCGGCCTGCAACTCGGCCACAGCGGCGCCAAGGGCTCCACGCAGCTGGGCTGGGACCAGATCGACGAACCCCTGGCGAGCGGCAACTGGCCGTTGATTTCGGCCAGCACCGTGGCCTATGGCGAGCAGAATCAGGTGCCCCGTGCGATGACGCGCGCCGACATGGACGCCCTCACCGCCGCTTTCGTGGCATCGACCCGTCGCGCAGCCGAAGCCGGCTTCGACTGGCTTGAACTGCATTGCGCACACGGCTACCTGCTCTCGGCCTTCATCTGCCCACTGACCAACCTGCGCACCGACGACTACGGCGGCTCGCTGGAGAACCGTTGCCGCTACCCGCTGGAGGTGTTTGCCGCCATGCGCGCGGCCTGGCCAGCCGACCGACCATTCAGTGTGCGCATTTCCGCGCACGACTGGGCGCCCGGCGGCAACACGCCCGACGACGCGGTGGCGATGGCCCGCCTGTTCAAGGCCGCTGGCTGCGACGTGATCGACGTGTCTTCCGGACAGACGACGCGCCAGGCCAGACCGGTCTATGGCCGTATGTACCAGACACCGTTCGCCGACCGCGTGCGCAACGAGGCCGGCATCCTCACCATGGCGGTGGGCGCCATCAGCGAGGCCGACCACGCCAACAGCATCATCGCCGCCGGCCGCGCCGACCTGTGCGCCGTGGCCCGTCCGCACCTGGCCGACCCGGCCTGGACCTTGCACGAGGCGGCCAGGCTCCAGACCCGTGCGATCGAATGGCCACGCCCCTACGAGAGTGGGCGCGACCAGCTTTACCGGGAAATCGCACGCCAACAAGCGCTCAGCGCCAGCACCCCATGAACGCCTCGTCTCTCGACCTTGAAGCCCGCGCCCACAGTGAGCACGCCCAGGAACTCCGCCTGTGGCTTCGATTGCTGACCTGTTCGCAGCTGATCGAGAAGCGCGTGCGCGCCTGCCTGCGCGAACAGTTCGACACCACGCTGCCGCGCTTCGACCTCATGGCCCAGCTCGAACGCCACCCCGAAGGCCTGAAGATGAAGGAGCTCTCGCACCGGCTGATGGTCACGGGCGGGAACGTCACCGGCATCACCGACCAGCTCGTGACCGAAGGCCTGGTGGAACGCACAGGGGTCGATGGCGACCGCCGCGCCTTTCGTGTGCGACTGACCGACCGAGGCCGCGCCAGCTTTGTCGAAATGGCCGAACAGCACGAACAATGGATCGTTGACGCTTTCGAAGGCCTGAGCGCACGCGACCTGGACAGCCTGCACCGGCTGCTGGGCAAGGTCAAGCAGCACCAACTCGAACTCAACCGGAAACTCGACGAATGAAGCACCCGATCCCCGACCACAACCCGATGCATGGCCAATATGGCCCGATGGCGGCGAAGTCGCCCAGCCACTTCGCCTTGCACGTGCAGGACGGCGTGGCCACGGTCACGCTCAACCGTCCCGAGCGAAAGAACCCGCTCACGTTTGACTCTTACGCCGAGCTGCGCGACTGGTTCCTGGGTTTGCAGAAGGCCACCGACATCCGCGCCGTGGTGCTCACCGGCGCAGGCGACAACTTCTGCTCGGGTGGGGACGTTCACGAGATCATCGGCCCTCTCACGAAGATGACCATGCCCGAACTGCTGGCCTTCACCCGCATGACGGGCGCCCTGGTCAGCGCCATGCGCGCCTGCCCGCAGCCCATCGTGGCCGCCATCGACGGCGTGTGTGCGGGTGCGGGCGCCATGATGGCGCTGGCCTCCGATCTGCGCCTGGGCACACCAAAGACCCACACCGCCTTCCTGTTCACCCGCGTCGGCCTGGCCGGCGCCGACATGGGTGCCTGCGCCCTGCTGCCGCGCATGATCGGCCAGGGTCGCGCCAGCGAACTGCTGTTCACTGGCCGCGCCATGAACGCACAGGAAGGGCACGCCTGGGGTTTCTTCAATGCGCTGCACGACAGCCCAGCGCTGCTGCCTGCTGCGCACAAGCTCGCCGCCCAACTCGCGCAAGGCCCCACCTTCGCGCACGGCATGACCAAGACCATGCTGCACCAGGAATGGGCCATGACGCTGGACCAGGCCATTGAGGCCGAGGCACAGGCACAGGCCATCTGCATGCAGACGCAGGACTTCAGGCGCGCCTATGAAGCGTTCGCGGCGAAGCAGCGCCCGGTGTTTGAAGGTGATTGAGATGAAGCAGTTTCTGTTCGGGCTGAGCCTGTCGAAGCCCCTCCAGCCCACATCGCAAGCACCCTTCGACAAGCTCAGGGTGAACGGGAATGGATACCTCTGACATGGTCGCCTTCGAACACCCCCACGGCATGCACCCGCCGCAAGCGCAGTGGGAACTGCCGTTCTTCGACTCGCACCACCGCGAGATGGCGCCGCGCCTGGCCAGCTGGGCAGCGCTGCAGCGCGTGGACGAAACCGACGACCGGACTGCCTGCAAGGACTGGGTGGCGCGCCTGGGCCAGGATGGCTGGCTGCGGTACTGCGTCAGCGCCGAGCATGGCGGTGCCTTGCCCGCGCTCGATTCGCGCTCGCTGGTGATCCTTCGCGAGACACTCGCCTTCCACTCACCCCTGGCCGATTTCGCTTTCGCCATGCAGGGCCTGGGCAGCGGCGCCATCACGCTGGCGGGTACGCCCGAGCAGCGAGCCAAGTACCTGGGCGCCGTGGCCACGGGCCGCAAGATTGCCGCCTTTGCCCTCAGCGAGCCCGAAGCCGGCTCCGACGTGGCCGCCATGGCCACGCGCGCCACACCGGCCGCAAAGGGCTGGACGCTGGAGGGCACCAAGACCTGGATCAGCAACGGCGACCTGGCCGACTTCTACGTCGTGTTCGCCAAGACCGACGCGAACGCGGGCGCACGCGGCATCAGCGCCTTCATCGTCGACGCGCGCGAACCTGGCCTGGACAGCCGCGAACACATTCATGTGATGGCGCCGCACCCGTTGGCCACCCTGCGCTTCACGGCTTGCGGCCTGGGCAGCGATGCGCTGCTCGGTCCCTTGCACGGCGGCTTCAAGCTGGCGATGCAGACTCTTGACATCTTTCGCGCCTCGGTGGCTGCCGCCGCGCTGGGCATGGCCCGACGAGCGCTGGCCGAGGCGGTGGCACACGCGAAGCACCGCAAGATGTTCGGGCAGACGTTGGCCGACTTCCAGCTCACGCAGGCGAAGCTGGGTGAGATGAGTGCGCTTGTCGACGCCGCCGCCCTGCTCACCTACCGCGCCGCCTGGCAGCGCGACTGCAGCCCCACCAGCGGCGCTGGCACGCCCGCCTACACCGCCGCAGCGGCCAGTGCCAAGCTGAGCGCCACCGAAAACGCGCAACGCGTGATCGACATGGCCTTGCAGATGTTCGGTGGGCGGGGCGTGCAGGTGGGCCAGAAGATCGAGAGCCTGTACCGCGACATCCGCTCGCTGCGCATCTACGAAGGCGCGAGCGAAGTGCAGTTGCTCATCCTCGGCAAACAGGCGCTGCGCAGCCATGGCTCGTGATCCTCGGGAGATGTCGATGAAGAGCACCGTTCCCAGCGCCCAGCCCGATCAGTTTGTCCACGACCACCTGCCGCCACCCGAGCAGTGGCCCGAGTTGCGCTTCGACCGGCCCGAGCTGGAGATGCCCGCACAGGTCAATGCGGTGCAGGCATTGTTCCAGCGGGCGCAGCAAGCCGGTCATGCGGGGCGGCCATTGCTTCGCAGCGACGAACGCACGCTGAGCTACGCACAGGCGCAATCGGAAGTGAACCGCATTGCCAACGTGCTCACGGTGGACCTTGGGCTGGTGCCCGGCAACCGGGTGCTGCTGCGCGGCGGCAACTCGGTGGCCATGGCGCTCGCATGGCTGGCCACGGTGCAGGCGGGCCTGGTCGCAGTGGCCACCATGCCGCTGCTGCGAGCGAAGGAACTCGCTGCCATCATTGCCAAGGCGCAGCCGGCCGCGGCCCTGTGCGATGTGAAACTGCAGGACGAACTCAAGGCCGCGCTCGCTGCCGACGCCGCCACGGCTGGTCTGAAGCTGCTGGTGTTCAACACCGGGGGCGCCGAGGTGCCGCATTCCCTGGAGAAGATGGCGGCACGCCAGTGCGAACACAGCACGCCATGCCCCACCGCCGCGACCGACATCGCCCTGCTGGCATTCACCTCAGGCACCACCGGCACGCCCAAGGCCGCCGTGCACACGCACCGCGATGTGCTCGCCGCCTGCGAGACCTGGCCGCGCCACGTGCTGCGCGCCACGCCCGACGACATCGTCATGGGCTCGCCCCCGCTGGCCTTCACCTTCGGCCTGGGTGGCCTGCTGGTCTTTCCCATGTGGGCCGGCGCCTCGGTGTACTTCCCGTCCATTCCCTACACGCCCGAGGCCATGGTGCAACTCATCGGCCGCGTGGGCGCCACCATCTGCTACACGGCGCCCACGTTCTACCGGCAGATGGCCGCGTTCGCGCAGCAGCACGGCATTGGCAAGCTGCGCATCAGCGTGAGCGCAGGCGAGGGCCTGCCCGACGCCACGCGACAGCTCTGGAAACAGGCGACCGGGCTTGAAATGCTCGATGGCATCGGAGCCACCGAGATGTTTCACATCTTCATCTCCTCGCCACCCGAATCGGTGCGGCGCGGTGCCATTGGTCGGGTGGTGCCGGGCTACGAGGCCCGCGTGGTGGGCGAGGATGGCCAGGAGCTGCCGCGTGGCCAGGTGGGCAAGCTCGCCGTGATCGGCCCGACCGGCTGCAAGTACCTCGACGAGCCGCGCCAGACGCAGTACGTCAAGGCCGGCTGGAACTACCCCGGCGACGCCTTCAGCCAGGATGCCGACGGCTATTTCTTCTACCAGGCGCGCACCGACGACATGATCATCACCGCCGGTTACAACGTGGCTGGCCCGGAGGTGGAAGCCGCCCTGTTGCAACACCCTGCGGTGGCCGAGTGTGGCGTGGTCGGCCGCCCGGACGACGAGCGCGGCCAGGTCGTGCTGGCCTACGTGGTGCTCAAACCCGGCGAGGCCGCTGGTGCGCCGCTCGTCAAGGCCTTGCAGGACCACGTGAAGCAGACACTGGCGCCCTACAAATACCCGCGCGACGTGGTGTTTGTCTCTCAGCTTCCGCGCACCGAGACCGGCAAGCTGCAACGCTTCGCGCTGCGCCAGCAGGCGATGCAAACCCCATCCAGGAACCCCACGACATGATGAAACACCTCCAACCTGCCGGCTGGACGGCTCCCAAGGGCTATGCCAACGGCATTGCGGCGCGCGGCACCCAGGTGTTCGTCGGTGGCCAGATCGGCTGGAACGGCGCGCAGGTGTTCGAAAGCGACGACTTCATCGCGCAGACACGCCAGGCCCTGCTCAATGTGCGCGAGGTGCTGGCCTGCGCCGAAGCCGCGCCCGGGCACATGGTGCGCATGACCTGGTACATCATCGACCGCGTGGAATACAACGCGCGCCTGCGCGAGCTCGGCGAGGTCTACCGGGAGGTGATGGGCCGGAACTTCCCGGCCATGACCTGCGTGGAAGTCAGCGCGCTGGTGGAAGCCCGCGCCAAGGTGGAGATCGAGGTCACCGCCGTGGTGCCGGACGATCCCGGAACTTAAGCGCACCCGGGTTGCTCCCACGGCTTTTGCACCACCGCATGAGCCGCACCGCACACGCCGACCCCGCATCGACGCAACGCCGTCGCTGGCTTGCGAGTGCCGCGCTGCTGGCCGCACTGCCGGCGCTGGCTTCAGCGCAATCATCCAGCCCCGTCCTCACGCGCCGCATTCCTTCCAGTGGCGAAGCGGTGCCGGTGGTCGGGCTTGGCACCTGGATCACGTTCAACGTGGGGCAGGACCCGATGGCCCTCGATACCTGCGCGCAAGTGGTGCGCGCCTTCTTTGCAGCAGGTGGCCGCCTGATCGACAGTTCGCCCATGTACGGCTCCTCGCAGCCCACCATAGGCCACGCACTGGCGCAGCTGGGCCTGCCTGCCGCACTGTTCTCGGCCGAGAAGGTGTGGGTGGGCGACGGCGCTCGCGGCACCGCGCAGATGGAAACCTCGCGAGCCCACTGGGGCGTGAAGCGCTTCGATCTGATGCAGGTGCACAACCTGCTGTCGTGGCGCGAACACCTGCCCCGGTTGCTGGAGTTGAAGGACGCCGGTCGCTTGCGCTACGTCGGCATCAGCACATCGGAAGGTCGACGCCACGCCGAACTCGAACAGATCATGCGCACCCAGCCCATCGACTTCGTGCAAGTCACCTACAACCTGCTCGATCGCGAGGCGGAGCAACGCGTGCTGCCCCTGGCGCAGGAACGCGGCATCGCCGTCATCGTCAACCGCCCGTTCCGGGAAGGTGCCTTGCTGGATTCATTGCGCCGCCATCCACTGCCAGGTTGGGCACGTGAAATCGACTGCGATGGCTGGGCCCAGGTGGCGCTCAAGTTCGCCTTCACGCACCCGGCCGTGACCTGTGCGATCCCCGCCACCAGCCAGGTGGCCCATGTGCGACAGAACATGGGTCCCGCGCACGGCCGCATGCCCGACGCCTTGCTGCGTGCGCGCATGGCGCGCGAAGTGGCCGCGCTTTGAGGCTCGCGCCCCGCGGAGGCACAAGGTGAGCGAGTGGTGGACCTACCGCCCCTCGGACTTGCTGATGTTTGCGCCGCGCACCTACTGGCGCTTGTTCGAACTGCACAACGAGGCGATCTGGCCGGCGCCCGCGTTGACCGCGCTGGTTGCGCTTGGACTCGCAGGCGCGCTCTGGCGAGGTCGATCCGGCGCATTGCGTGCGGGCCTGGCGGTGCTGGCCGCTTGCTGGGCACTGGTGGCGTGGGCATTTCTTTGGCAGCGCTATGCCCCCATCAACACCGCAGGCAGCGCCTTTGCCATCGCCTTTGCAGTTCAGGCAGCCGGCCTGCTGATGCTGTCTCTGTGGGGCGGGTTCCAGATCGCAGGCGACGGTGTGCCGCGTCGAACCGGGATGGCCCTGCTGGTCTGGTCGGTGCTGGGGCACCCCTGGTTGAGCTGGCTCTTCGGCCGCCCCTGGTCACAGGCAGAGTTCTTTGGCCTCGCACCGGACCCCACCGCCATTGGCACCCTGGGTGTGCTGCTCTGCGTGGCATCGTGCCGCCGTTCTGTGCGCGGACTGTGGGGCGCGCTGTGGGTGGTGGCCCTGCTGTGGTGCGCCGTGAGTGCCACCACGTTGTGGACCATGGGTGCCGCACAGGGCTGGATACCGGCACTGGCTGCGGCGCTGGCGGTGGTGGCACGCCAGCGCGCCTGAGGCTGGCGACCTACCAGAGCGCCGAGTCGCGCATGTCCTGCAGCCTGCGCCGGTGGTGCTGGCGGTAGCGCCGCAGCGCCAGCCCGGTGAGCAGGCTCAGCACCACGCCCAGCAGCAGCCACTCGCCCACGGAAAGCTCGCGACCCATCCAGGCCTCGGCGAGCCAGGACAGGCCCAGCAGGCTTGCGACCCAGGCCAGGGTGACCAGGGCGAAAAGGGTCAGGGAGCGCGTCATGAATTCATTCTCGCATCCTCGCTGGCCCCTGGCTCATCCGGTCACTACACTGGCGGGCTTGCCGGAAAACACCTCGCCCTGTCCATGGACATCCTCATCTTCACGCTGGTGACCTTTGCGGTCATCGTCATCCTCAACGCGCAAGAGCAGAAGCGGCGCATTGCGCTGCTCGGCCAACACCTGGGCCGCTACCGCATGGAAGGCCTCATGGAAGACGTCGTTCAGGGCTACCTGCGCGCCCTGGATGAAGAAGATCCGCAACGCCGCGAGCAGATCTGGCGCCTGCAGGCGGGCTCCGAGGCCGCCATTGCCGACCAGTTCAACCGGTTCGCCTCGGAGTTTTCGCGCGCAGACGAAGCCGCTGCACGGGTGAACAAGATCGCCCTGCCCTGGGTGGGCCGGTTCTTTCCTGCCACCACGTTCGACCTGCGCGAAGCCTTTCGCATTCATGCCCGTGGGATCGCTGACGCGGTGGCCAACCCGTCAGAACGCTCGCCACGCGACAAGGCCTTTACCCTGTCGGCGGAGTTGTACCTGATGCAACACACCTGCCACTGGTTCTGCCGCTCGCGAACACTGGCTTCGGCGCGCCTGCTCAAGCGCCATCAGGTCAGCCATGCCCAGGTGCTGGCCGCCGTGTCGCCAGCCACGCGGCGCGCCTACGCCGAATTGACGGGCATCTGAGGCCTCAGGCCTGATCGAGCGGCAGCGCCGTCTTGTAGCGCACCTGTTTGAGCGCAAAGCTGGAACGAATCTTTTCCACCTGGGCGATGGGAGAAAGTTGCTCCAGGATGAAGCGCTCCAGCGCGGGCATGTCGGGCACGGCCACGCGCAGCAGGTAGTCGGCGTCGCCCGTCATCAGGTAACACTCCATCACCTCGTCGCGGATGCCGATGCGCGCCTCGAACTCCTCCAGCGCCTGCCGGTTCTGCTGCTTGAGACTGATCGAAATGAACACGTTGAGGTGCAAGCCGAGCTGCTTGGCATCGAGCAGGGCCACGTACTGACGGATCAGCCCGCGCGCCTCCAGCGCGCGCACCCGCGCCAGGCAGGGCGAGGGCGAAAGGTGCACGCGCCGGGCCAGTTCCACATTGGACAGGCTGGCGTCGCGCTGGAGTTCTTTCAGAATTCGGAGATCGGTTGCATCCAGTGTATTTGTGCCGTCTGCTTTCATATGCACAGCATTTTATGCCTCATGAATTGCACTTCTTCGCAAGCATCGACAGCAATTGCCAGGCCAGTGAGCCTACAGTGTCCGGTCCAGGAGTCCCGACCATGAACGACCATTCCAAACAGCTGCATTTCATCGAGCCCGCGTCCACCGACCCCGACCCCGGCGAAACGGCGGAGTGGCGCGAAGCCCTGCTGTCGCTGGCGAACAGCCAGGGCCCGGCACGCGCGCGGCAGATCCTCGACGAACTGGCTCGCCTGGCGCGCCAGCAGCGCATTGGCTGGCAACCCGAGCTCAACACGCCCTACGTCAACACCATCGCGGTGGAAGACCAGCCAGCCTTTCCCGGCGACCTGGCCATCGAAGAGCGCCTGGCATCGCTCATGCGCTGGAACGCGCTGGCCATGGTGGTGCGCGCCAACC
Source organism: Hydrogenophaga sp. (assembly GCF_050250835.1). Classification (GTDB taxonomy): domain Bacteria; phylum Pseudomonadota; class Gammaproteobacteria; order Burkholderiales; family Burkholderiaceae_C; genus Hydrogenophaga. Next base: position 183,551 of record NZ_JBFWNX010000003.1, read on the forward strand.
AGGCGTATGGCGAGCTTGGTGGCCACATCGCCAGCTACGCCAGCGCGGCCGACCTGTTCGAGACCGGGTTCAACCATTTCTTTCGCGCGGGGCAGCAGGGCGATCTGGTGTTCTTCCAGCCGCACAGCGCACCTGGTGTGTATGCGCGGGCGTTCCTGGAGGGCCGCCTGAGCGAGGCCGACCTGCTGCACTACCGTCAGGAGATCACCGCCCCGGCCGAGGGCGCACGCGGGCTCTCCAGCTACCCGCACCCCTGGCTGATGCCGGACTTCTGGCAGTTCCCCACCGGCTCCATGGGCATCGGGCCCATCAGCTCGATCTACCACGCCCGCTTCATGCGCTACCTCACGCACCGCAACTTGCGCAACTGTGAGGGCCGAAAGGTTTGGGGCGTGTTCGGCGACGGCGAGATGGACGAGCCCGAAAGCATGTGCGCGCTCACGCTGGCGGCCAGGGAAAAGCTCGACAACCTGGTGTGGGTCGTCAACTGCAACCTGCAGCGCCTGGACGGCCCGGTGCGCGGCAACGGCCGCATCATCGACGAGCTGGAAAAGCTGTTCGCGGGCGCGGGCTGGAACGTGATCAAGCTGGTCTGGGGCAGCGACTGGGACGGCCTGTTCGCGCGCGACACCAGCGGCGCGCTGGTGCGCGCCTTCGCCCACACGGTGGACGGCCAGATGCAGACCTTCGCCGCCAAGGACGGCCGCTTCAACCGCGACAACTTCTTCGGCCAGAACGAGGACCTCGCACGGCTTGCGCAGGGCATGACCGACGAACAGATCGACCGGCTCAAGCGCGGCGGCCACGACCTGGTGAAGATCCACGCCGCGTACCACGCAGCGGCTGCCCACACCGGCCAGCCCACAGTGATCCTGGCGCACACCAAGAAGGGCTACGGCATGGGCAGCGCGGGCCAGGGCCGCATGACCACGCACAGCCAGAAGAAGTTCGACGGCACCGACCTCATTGAATTCCGCAACCGCTTCAACCTGCCACTCTCCGACGAGCAGGCCACTGGTCTGGCGTTCTTCAAGCCGGCCGACGACAGCGTCGAGATGCGCTACCTGCGCGAACACCGCGAGCGTCTCGGCGGCGCCATGCCCCGACGCGAAACGGTGTGCGACGTGGTGCCGGTGCCACCCATCGACGCCTACGCCACCTTCGCGCTGAAGGCCGACGGCAAGGAGATGAGCACCACCATGGCCTTTGTTCGCATGCTCGGCGGCCTGCTGAAAGACGCGCAACTCGGACCGCGCATCGTGCCCATCGTGGCCGACGAAGCACGCACCTTCGGCATGGCCAACCTGTTCAAGCAGGTTGGCATCTACAGCAGCGTGGGCCAGCGCTACGCGCCGGAAGACATCGGCTCGGTGCTCAGCTACCGGGAGGCGCTGGACGGGCAGATCCTGGAGGAAGGCATCAGCGAAGCCGGTGCCCTGGCGAGCTGGACGGCGGCGGCCACCAGCTACAGCGTGCATGGCCTGGCCATGTTGCCGTTCTACATCTATTACTCCATGTTTGGCTTCCAGCGCGTGGGCGACGCCATCTGGGCCGCCGCAGACCAGCGCTCGCGTGGCTTCCTGCTGGGAGCCACCTCAGGGCGCACCACGCTGGGCGGCGAAGGCCTGCAGCACCAGGACGGCAGCAGCCACCTGGTGGCAGCAACCATCCCCAACTGCAAGGCCTACGACCCGGCGTTCGCGGGCGAACTCGCGGTGATCGTCGACGCCGGCATGCGCGACATGCTGGTGGATCAGCGGGACGTGTTCTATTACGTGACCCTGATGAACGAGAACTACGCTCAGCCCGACCTGCCCGAAGGCGCGGCCGCCAACGTGCTCAAGGGCGGCTACCGCTTCGGTCTTTTCGGTGACGAGAAGGCCGCACGGCGCGTCACCCTGCTGGGCTCCGGCGCGATCCTCACCGAGGTGATCAAGGCCGCCGCCGAGCTCACCAGGGAGGGCATCTGCGCCGAGGTGTGCAGCATCACCAGTTGGAGCGAGCTCGCACGCGACGGCTTGAACAGCCCCGAGACAACGCATCTCACGCGTCTGCTGGCCGAAGGCTCGGGCCCGGTGGTGGCCGCCACCGACTACGTGCGTGCCGTGCCGGAGAGCGTGCGTGCGTTCGTGCCGCAAGGCCGTGCGTACCACACGCTGGGCACTGACGGCTTTGGCCGCAGCGACACGCGCGCCGCGCTGCGCGCGCACTTCCAGGTCGATGCGGCCAGCATCGTGCAGCAGGCCAAGGCGGCGCTGGCGCACTGAACGGGCTTCAGTCCAAGCCTTGCCTGGTGCCGAGCACGAGGATCACGTGCGCTCGTCCGGCAACGGCGTCGCACCAGACGCCGCGCGAAAACGCATTGCCACCACACCGCAGTGCGATATGCCCGCCTTCCTATAATTCCCGCGTGACTTCCCTCGCCTCCCACCAATCGCCGCACCGCACCCACCGTCCGCTTCAGGCCGGTGCCGTGCTGCGCGCGCGCTCGGCCATGGGTTCGGCAGGCCCACGTCAGCCGGCCGCACATTCCTGAGCCCGGCGATACCTCTTCATCTTCTTGCGCCATTCCACCATCGCCGGGCCCACAAGCCGGCGCGATCGCGGCCGCCGTCCATTTCATTCGGCGTCTGCATTGGTTGGAGTGCTCCATGCATGCAAACATCGCGGGCGAACGCCTGCTCACCGAACTCGATCACGCGCGCCTGAGCCACCTCGGTGGCGTGCACGCCTTGCCTGAACTGGCCGAGGTGCTCGACAGCACCGATCTGGTGGCCTCGCGCGAAGTCCCGTCGGACGTCGTCACCATGTACTCCCAGGTGGTCATCGAAGACCTGGACTCCCACAAGCGCCACAAGCTCACGCTGTGCTACCCGGACGACGCCGAGCCACACCAGGGATTCATCTCCGTGCTCTCGCCGGTCGGCGCCAGCCTGTTGGGCCTGCGCGTGGGCGCCACGGCGCGCTGGCGCACACCCAACGGTGACGCCTGCGCGGCAGAAATCGTCTCGCTGCTGTTCCAGCCCGAGGCGAGCGGCGACTACAGCCTGTAGATCGCCTCGGGCGCCACGCCCACTGCAGTTCCATCGCTCCTCCGGCCTGGCGCCGGAGGCCGGTCCCCGCACGCCCAGGATGTTTCATGAACCACCCTCTCCTACTGGCCGTCACCGATCACTCGGTGCAGGCCGAGCACGCCATCGAGCGCGCAGCCATGCTGGCTCGCCAGCAAAAGCACCACCTCCATCTGCTTCATTTTGGCGAGAGCACTGGCTCTCCCTTCACCGACCCGGCGGCCCGGCTGGCACAGCGCGCCAGGCAACTGGCCCGCCGACACGCGCTGCGCGTGACCGCTTCACCCACCTCCACGCCGACACTGGAGGGCGTCATCGCGCAGTGCGGCGCGGCGCGCCTGCTGGTGATGGCGCCTCAATGGCAGCGGCACTGGAAGACCTTCTACAAGGGCAGCCTCACGGACCAGTGCCTGCAAGGCAGCCCGTGCCCGGTGTTGCTGGTGAAGCACGCGCCTGCGGGCGCCTATCAGCGGGCGCTGGTGGCGGTCGATCTCTCCCCTCGATCCGGGCCACTTGTGGAGAGTGCGCGCCCGTGGGTCGAAGGCTCGCAGGTCGAGCTGTTTCACGCCATCGACACGCTGGAAGAGTCCAAGCTGCGCTCGGCCAACGTCTCCTGGGAGACCCAGCGGGTCAACCGCATGAGCTCGCGCCAACGCGCCCGGGAGAGGTTGATCCAGCTCACCAGCGCTTTTGCACAGGATGGCACCGCCCTGGCCTTCGATCTGGCCCATGGCGACGCGGCCTACCAGACCGCTGTGCAGCAGCAGGCCACGGGTGCGCAACTGGTGGTGGTGGGAAAACAGCACCGCACACCACTGGCCGATTTCCTCACGGGCAGCGTGGCGCAGAGGGTGGCCCGGTGGGCGCAGAGCGATGTGCTGGTGGTACCGCTGAAGCAAGCACATGCTCAGCCGGTGGGCGCGCCCGGCTCGTGGGCGCCTGGGCGATCGGTCCCGTGACAGGGACCAGCTTTTTGCCGACCGCTCCAAGGTCTTCCGGTCATGCTCCTGCTGACCTGCATGCTGATCGGCATGCCGATCATCGCGGCGGTGCTGGCGATCTCGCGGGTTTAGGTGCGCGGCGCTCTTCGCGCAACATGAAGAGGTAAAGCCCCTCCACCTTTTCGCGCGCCCACGGCGTCTTGCGCAGGAAGCGCAGGCTGGAGGGGATGCTGGGGTCGAGGTTGAAGCAGCGCACCGGGATGCGTTCGCCCAGTCCTTCCCAGCCGTAGTGGTTCACCAGCGCGTTCAGCACCGCCTCCAGCGTGAGTCCGTGCAGGGGGTTGCGGGGTTGGGCGGGCGCGGTGGTGGTCATGCCAGTGCTTTCTCCAGCGCATCCACGAACATGGCCGGCACGTCAAAGCCGGTCTGCTGCTGAATTTCCTGGAAGCAGGTCGGGCTGGTGACGTTGATTTCGGTGACCTTGTCGCCGATCACGTCCAGCCCCACCAGCAGCAGGCCGCGCGCGGCGAGTTTGGGACCGATGGCCCTGGCAATGGCCCAGTCGCTTTCGGAGAGCGGCAAGGCCACGCCCTTGCCACCAGCGGCAAGGTTGCCGCGGATCTCGTTGCCCTGCGGTATGCGCGCCAGGCAGAACGGTGCGGCCTGGCCACCGATCACGAGCAGGCGCTTGTCGCCGTCCACGATCTGCGGCAGGTAGCGTTGCACCATCACGCTGGTGCTGCCGCCCTGGTTCAGCGTCTCGATGATGGAGCCCAGGTTCATGCCGTCGGCGCCAACGCGGAAGATGCCCATGCCGCCCATGCCGTCGAGCGGCTTCAAGATGATGTCCTTGTGCTCGGCGTGGAAGGCGCGGATGGCGGCAGGCAGACGCGTCACCAGGGTGGGCGGCGCGAACGAGGCGAACTCCATGAGCGCGAGTTTCTCGGGGTGGTCGCGCAGCGCGCGCGGGCTGTTGAACACGCGCGCACCTTCACGTTCGGCCTGCTCCAGCAAGTGGGTGGCGTAGAAGAATTCGCTGTCGAACGGCGGGTCTTTGCGCATGAGCACGGCGTCGAAGCTGTGCAGCGGGTCGCGCACTTCGGCGGTGGTCTTGAACCATGCGTGGGCGTCTCCCGTGAGAGTGACGTGCCGTGCCAGCGCGGTGACCGGATGGCCGCTTTGCCATTGCATCTGCTCAGGCTCGCAGGTGGCGAGCGAGTGGCCGCGCTTCTGCAGCTCGCGCATCATGGCGAAGGTGGTGTCTTTGTAGATCTTGAAGGACTCAAGCGGGTCGGCGACGATGAGGATCTTTTTGGGCATGCGGTTCACTTGCGAGGTTTGAGCCCGTACTGTTGCACAAACAGCGCGATCGCGCCGGCCAGCACGCCCCAGAACGCGGAGCCGACGCCGGCAATCACCACGCCACTGAGCGTGACGAGGAAAGTGATGAGCGCGGCCTCGCGGTGCGCGTCGTCCTTGAGCGCGGCGTGCAGACCGCCACCGATGCTGCCCAGCAACGCGATGCCCGCGATGGCCAGGACGAGTTCGCGCGGAAAGGCAATGAGCACGCCGGTGACGGCGGCACCGAAGAGCCCGATCAACACGTAGAGCCCACCACAGACCACGGCAGCGGCGTAACGCTTGTCGCGATCGGGGTGTGCCTCGGGGCCCATGCAGATGGCGGCGGTGATGGCGCTGAGGTTGAGCGCAAAGGCGCCGAAGGGCGCGAGCACCAGCGTGGCCACGCCTGTCATGGTGATGATGCGCGAGATGGGCATGTCGTACCCCGCCGCGCGGATGGCCGCCACACCGGGCAGGTTTTGCGAAGCCATGGTGACCACGAAGAGCGGCAGTGCGAGGCTGGTGAAACCGGCCAGGCTGAAGGCCGGCAGGCTGAATACCGGCATGGCGAGCTCGAACGTGACGGCACTGGCGTTGAACTGCCCCTGGGCCACCACCCACGCGACGCCCACCACCAGTGTGAGCGGCACCGCATAGCGCGGCATGAATCGCCGGCCCATCAGGTAGGCCAGCAGCATGAGCACCACCAGCGGCAGGGCGGTCTTGGCGGCGTCGAAGGCCTGCAGGCCAAAGCGCGCCAGCACCCCCGCGAGCAGCGCCGAAGCAATGGCCATGGGGATTTTGTTCATCACCCGCTCGAACCAGCCAGTGGCGCCCACCAGCGTGATGAGCGCCGCGCTGACGATGAAGGCACCCACCGCATCGGCCATGGTGAACCCGCCCGCCAGGCCCGCCGTGGCCAGCACCGCTGCACCCGGCGTGCTCCAGGCCACCATCACCGGCTGGCGCAGGACCAGCGAAGGAATGGCCGAACACAGCCCCATGCCCAGGCCAAGCGCCCACATCCAGGATGTGATCTGCGCCGGCGTTGCGCCAAAGGCCTGCGCGGCCTGAAAGACGATGGCCACCGAACTGGTGAAGCCAACCAGCACGGCGACGAAACCAGCGGTGGCGGCGGAGAGATTGAGGTCACGGAAGAAGGGCATCGGGGGATTGTCCACTCCCCCCGCCCCATGGCCCGCCCGCCACCCCGCTCGCCCTGAGCCTGTCGGAGGGTTCGCCTGAGTGTGGGCGAGGCTTCGACAGGCTCAGCCCGAACGGAAGGGTGGCTCAGCCCGAACGGAAGGGTGGCTCAGCCCGTGCGGAAGGGTGGCTCAGTCCGAACGGAGGGGAGGCTCGGCCCGAATGGAAGGGTGGCTCGGCCCGAACGGAGGGGTGGCTCGGCCCGAACGGAGGGGTGGCTCGGCCCGAACGGAGGGGTGGCTCGGCCCGAACGGGTGGCGCTCAAATCTCGACTTTCGACCCGAGCTCGATCACCGCATTGCTCGGCAAGTTCAGGAACTCGGCCGCCCCGCTCGCGTTGTGGTGCATCTGTGCGAAGAGCTTTTCTCGCCACGGCGCCATGCCGCTGCCGATGGTGGGCACCACGACGTCGCGCGACAGGAAATAGCTGGTGGTCATGGGGCCCACTTCGCAGCCGCGTCCGCGCAGGGCTTCCAGCGCTTCGGGCAGGTCCTGGTCGTTCTTGAAGCCGTAGTTCACCACCACCTGCCAGCAGTTGTGCCCAAGCGGGTCGATCTGCAGGCGTTTCTCCAGGCCGATCCAGGGCACTTCGTGGCTGCGCACCGTCACAAACAGGTTCTGTTCGTGCAGCACCTTGTTGTGCTTGAGGTTGTGCAGCATGGCGTTGGGCACGGTGCCGATGTCGGCGGTCAGGAACACGGCGGTGCCTTCCACGCGCACGGGCGGCGCGACAAACACGGCGTCGAGGAAGCTGGCGAGTTCAATGGATTCGGCGTGCTGCTTCTCATGCATCAGCGCGCGACCGCGTTTCCAGGTCATCATGAGCGTGAACACCGCGCCACCGATCAGCAGCGGGAACCAGCCACCGGCGAAGAGCTTGAGCAGGTTGGAGCTGAAGAAGGCCAGGTCCACCGCGAAGAAGAACCCGGTGGCGCCCAGGCACATCCAGAGCGGGTACCTCCAGCTGTAGCGGATGACGTAGAACGTGAGCACGGTGGTGATGAGCATGTCCAGCGTGACCGCGATGCCATAGGCCGCCGCAAGGTTGGTGGACGACTTGAACATGACGACCGCGAGCACGATGGCGACGAACAGTCCCCAGTTCACGAACGGCATGTAGATCTGGCCGGTGTGCCGCACGCTGGTGTGCTGCACCTTCAGGCGCGGCAGGTAGCCGAGCTGGATGGCCTGCTTGGTGACGCTGAACGCGCCGGTGATCAGGGCCTGCGAGGCGATCACCGTGGCGAGGGTGGCCAGGACCACCAGCGGCAGCAGCATCCATTCGGGTGCCATGTTGAAAAAGGGATTCTTCACCGCCTGCGGCCGCGCCAGCAGCAACGCCCCCTGGCCGAAGTAATTCAGCGTGAGGCAGGGCATGACCACCAGGAACCAGGCCAGGCGGATCGGCCGTTTGCCAAAGTGCCCGAGGTCGGCGTAAAGCGCCTCCGCACCGGTGACACACAGCACCACCGCACCCAGGATGATGAAACTCGTGCCGGGCTGCTCCCACATGAAGCGCAATGCGTGCAGCGGACTCAGCGCACCCAGGATTTCGGGGTGGTCCACGATCTGCGCCACGCCCAGCGCAGCGATGGTGAGGAACCAGGTGAGAGTGATGGGGCCGAAGAAGCGGCCGATGCCGGTGGTGCCGCGCTTTTGCACCGCGAACAGCGCAAACAGCACGAGCAGCGTGATGGGCACCACGTAATGCTTGAAGTGTGGCGAGATCACCTCCAGGCCTTCGACCGCCGAAAGCACCGAGATGGCCGGCGTGATCACACCATCGCCGTAGAACAGCGAGGTGCCGAAAATGCCCACGACCAGCAGGCCCTGGCGCAGCGCGGGCCGGTCTTTCACCGCCGTGGAAGCCAGCGCCAGCATGGCGATGAGACCGCCCTCGCCGTTGTTGTCGGCGCGCAGCACCAGCGTCACGTACTTGAGCGAGACGATGACGGTGAGCGTCCAGAACAGGATGGAAAGAATCCCGTAGACGTTGGCGTAGGTGAAGGGAACGTGGCCGGACCCAAACACCTCTTTGACGGCGTACAGCACGCTGGTGCCGATATCGCCGTAAACCACGCCGATGGCGCCCAGGGTGAGCGCCGCCAGAGACGATTTGGAAGCAGACACAAAACAACCCCGGCCTGTCGGCTCGGGGTTCGGTTGTCGGGGAACAGCGATTTTGCGCTGGGCACCCCGGCTTGTCTGTGGTCTCAGCGGCCTAAACCGGCGCACCCACAGAAAATGTTGCGCTGCAGCAACTTATTCGTAGACTTCGGCGTCCGGGTCGGTCGCTTCGAGCTCGTAGCTCGCCGCGAGCATGGCCAGGCGGCCGATCACGCCGTACATGTAGAAGCGGTTGGGCACGCTGGCGCCAGGCTTGACGCCGGGCTGCGGCAACTGCGCGCTCTGCTCGAAGGCCAGCGGCACGTAGCTGGAACCGGGTGCGTTCAGGTTTTCGTCCACACCCCGGTCGGCGTGTACGCGGTAGAAACCGCCGACCACATAGCGGTCCATCATGTAGACCACGGGCTCGGCCACCGCGCTGTTGATGCGCTCGTTGGTCAGCACGCCTTCCTGGATGATCACTTCGTGAACTTCCTGTCCGGCCTGCGTCACGGCCATGCGGGCCTTGGTCTTGTCGGACAGGTGGTCGATGTCCTTGGCGTCGCGCACCGTGAGGATGCCCATGCCGCCGGTGCCGTTGTCGGCCTTGACGACGACAAAAGGCTTTTCATTGATGCCGTATTCCTTGTACTTGCGGCGGATCTTGCCGAGCAGCGCGTCGGTGTTGCTGCGCAGGCATTCGAGCCCCGCGTCGGAGTTGAAGTCCACCTGGCCGCACTGGTTGAACATCGGGTTGATGAGCCAGGGGTCCATGCCAAGCAGTTTGCCGAAGCGCTTGGAGACTTCCTCGTAGGCCTTGAAGTGGTGGCTTTTGCGCCGAGTGCCCCAGCCTCCGTGCAGTGGCGGCAGCAGGTACTGCTCGTGGAGGTCTTCCAGGATGCCGGGAACGCCCGCGCTCAGGTCGTTGTTGAGCAGGATGGTGCAGGGGTCGAAATTCTTCAGGCCCAGCCGGCGCTTGCTGCGGATCAGGGGTTCGAGCACCACCTTTTCGCCGCCGGGCAGCTCGATGGTGGTGGGCGCCTTGATGTCGTTGGAGAGCGAGCCCAGGCGCACATTGAGCCCAGCCATGTAGAAGATGCGCTGCAGTTGCGCGAGGTTGCTCAGGTAGAAGATGTCCTTGGTGTTCTCGGGCACCAGCAGGAGGTTCTTGGCCTCGGGGCAGATTTTCTCGATGGCGGCCATGGCCGCCTGCACCGCCAGCGGCAGCATTTCGGGCGTCAGGTGGTTCCAGCCGCCGGGATACAGGTTCGTGTCCACCGGCGCCAGCTTGAAGCCGGCATTGCGCACGTCCACCGAGCTGTAGAACGGCGGCGTGTGTTCCATCCACTCCAGCCGGAACCAGCGCTCGATCACCGGGGTGGATTCGAGGATTCGCTGCTCGAGCTCGTTGATAGGGCCAGTCAAGGCGGTGACGAGGTGCGGAACCATAGGAGGGTGGGGTACGACTGGTGGGGGAGGCAGTCAGTGTAATGGGGCCGGATGACGGCCATTTCAAGGCGTCAGCCGCGCACTTCGCCCTCGCCCAGCACCACGTACTTCAGCGAGGTGAGGCCTTCCACGCCGACCGGCCCGCGGGCGTGGAACTTGTCGGTGGAGATGCCGATTTCGGCGCCCAGCCCGAACTCGAAGCCATCTGCGAAGCGGGTGCTCGCATTCACCATCACGCTCGCCGAATCGACCTCTCGCAAGAAGCGCTGGGCGTGCATGTGGTCGGTGGTGAGGATGGCATCGGTGTGATGGCTGCTGTAGTGGTTGATGTGGCGAATGGCTTCGTCCACACCTTCCACCACCTTGATGCTGATGACGGGGGCGAGGTATTCCTCGGACCAGTCGGATTCGGTGGCGTCGACGAGGATGGGTGAATGCCCGGCTTCGACAAGCTCAGCCCGAACGGGGGGCAGCTCAGCCCGAACGGCAGTACCCCGATCGTCCTGAGCCTGTCGAGGGGCAAGCTCAGCCCGAATGGCGGTACCCCGATCGTCCTGAGCCTGTCGAAGGGCAAGCTCAGCCCGAACGGCGGTACCCCGATCGTCCTGAGCCTGTCGAAGGGCAAGCTCAGCCCGAATGGCGGTACCCCGATCGTCCTGAGCCTGTCGAAGGGCAAGCTCAGCCCGCATGGCTTGGGTGAGGATCGCCCGGCTCTCGGCGCACACCCGCATCTCCACCCCTTTGGCCGCATAGATCGCGCCGATCTTTGGCAGGAATTCGGCCGCCACGCCACGCGCCACCAGCAGGCTCTCGGTGGCGTTGCAGGGGCTGAACTTCTGCGTCTTGGCGTTGTCGGCCACCTTCACCGCCATGGCGATGTCGCAGGGGTCGTCCACGTAGGTGTGGCAATTGCCGTCGAGGTGCTTGATGACCGGCACCTTGGCCTCGGCGCTGATGCGCTCGATCAGGCCCTTGCCGCCACGCGGAATGATCACGTCCACGTACTGCGGCATGGTGATGAGCTGGCCCACGGCAGCGCGGTCGGTGGTGGGCACGAGCTGCACCGCATCGGCCGGCAGACCGGCGTCCACCAGCGCACGCTGCACCAGCGCGGCCAGCGCGCGGTTGGATTCGATGGCTTCCGAGCCGCCGCGCAGGATGGCGGCGTTGCCGCTCTTGATGGACAGCGACGCCGCTTCGATGGTGACGTTGGGCCGGCTCTCATAGACCATGCCGAACACGCCGATGGGCACGCGCATCTGGCCCACGCGGATGCCGCTGGGCATCTGCTTCATGCCGGTGATGTCGCCAATGATGTCGGGCATGGCCGCAAGCTGCTCGCAGCCCTGGGCGCAGGTTTCGATGACTTTGGGCGTGAGCTTGAGGCGGTCCAGCATGGGCTCACTCAGGCCGTTGGCGCGGGCGCGCTCCAGGTCTTTCGCGTTGTCCACCTGCAGGGCATCCACGTTGGCGCGCAGCAGGGCGGCCAGGCCGCGCAGCGCCGCCAGCTTGGTGGCCGCGCTGGCCTTGGCCATGTGCGCCGACGCCACCTTGGCCTGCTGGCCCAGGGTGTGCATGAGTTCGGTGGTGTTGGTCGCGTTCATGCCGGAGATTTTCGCAGAGGATCAGCGCGGGCGCTCGAACCCGGATGCTATCCAGGCCTGCGCGCTGTCCACATTCAGCTTGAAGAGGGGCGCAACGGGCACGCGGGCCAGTTCGGCATCGAACTCGTCGTGCGCGCTCAGGGTGGCGGTGGCGCCCTCTTCATCGGGAACGATGGCCAGCGCCACCCGAACGCGCCGGCCATCGGCCGTCACCGTCACGTTCTTGTTCAGTTGCGCGTGCAGTTGCTGTTCGGAACGGCGGATCACCTCTTTCGCGGTCTTCACCAGCGTGTTGAAAGCCGCCGTGTCCAGCGGCTTGGGGTTCTTCTTGTCGCGGCCCATGGTCCAGGGGCCCACCAGCGCCGGCTCGGCCGCACCGTCCAGATGCATGGCCACGGCCCAGCCATCGTCGTCTTCGTTCTTGATGACACGGGCGGTCCAGTGTTCGTCGCTCCAGAGACGGTCTTCGTGAATGGGTTCTTGGGTGTCAGATGTCATGGGGGTCGAGGTTACAGGCAGAACGCGGGCATTGCGATGTAATCGGGTGCCATGACGCCTGCTTCCGCTCCCCTGCTCTACAGCTACCGCCGCTGTCCCTATGCCATGCGGGCGCGCATGGCGCTGCTGGTGGCGGGCATTGCGTTCGATGCGCATGAGATCGTGTTGCGCGACAAGCCCGCCGCCATGCTGGCCCTGTCGCCCAAGGGCACGGTGCCGGTGCTGCAGTTGCCCGACGGCGAGGTGCTGGAGCAAAGCCTGGACATCGTGCAATGGGCATTCGGCGTCAGCGACCCCGAGCGCTGGTGGGCGCGCGGCCAGGGTGCAGCCAACCTGGAGCTGCTGTCGATCTGCGATGGCCCCTTCAAACACCACCTGGACCGCTACAAGTACCCCGAGCGATTCGACGATGCGAACCCGTTGCTGCATCGGGACGCCGCCGTGGAGACCCTGCTGAAGCCGCTTGAAGCGCGGTTGCAGATCTCGCCCCAGCTGGGCGGCGAGGCCCCTTGCGCCACGGACATCGCCATCTTCCCGTTCGTGCGCCAGTTCGCGGCGGTGGAGCCCGGCTGGTTTTGCACACTGCCTTTGCCAGCCCTCAGGACCTGGCTTTCAGACTGGCTGTCTCGTCCCTTGTTCGACACAGCCATGACCAAGCTGGCCAGCGGACAGGCGGTGCGGTTTCCAACCTTCAACGCAGCGGGATCGGCGTAGCCCGGTCCACCGCCACCGCCGTGATCGAGTTCTGCGGCGAACCCTCGATCACCCGATCCGAGTAAGTGAGGTACACCAGCGTGTGGCGCTTGGGATCGACCATGCGCACGATGCGCAGCCGCTTGAAGATCAGGCTGATGCGTTCGCTGAAGATCTCTTCCTGTTCCTTGATGGGCTTCGGGATGGCGATGGGGCCAACCTGCCGGCAGGCAATGGACGCCTCCGATTTGTCTTCGGCCAGGCCAAACGCGCCCTTGATGCCACCGGTCTTGGCGCGCGAGATGAAACACGTGACGCCAGTCACACCCGGGTCGTCATAAGCCTCGACCACGATCTTGTGGTCCGGGCCGATGAACTTGAAAACGGTGTCGACCGAACCGATTTCTTCGGCGTGGATGGTGGCGGCAGTGGCGGCGAGCGCCAGTAGCAAGGGCACGGTGAAGCGGCGCATGGCGGTCTTTCAGAGGGCATTCGAATGACCACACGGTAGCAGGTCGCCACGGGCCGCAGTCCGGCGCGGCGGCGCACTGATCTCGACACCGGGGGGCCGCCGCTGCACCAGCCACCCTCGCCCACGGCGGTGGCCTCGACGTCTGCGGTTGCCACCTCAACCGCAAGACGGGTGAATGCGGCGGCCATCAGCAAGCTGCTGCGACGTATTGGCGGTGTTGTAGGTAGGGCGGCTTGGCAGCGAAAGAAGTCAGTCGCGACGGCAACACCGAGTTCGCCTGTCCGATCCGAAGCGGTCGCTCAGGGTGTCCGCTGCGGCGACAACGGCCGCACGGTTGTCCCCACGCATTGCTTCGCATGCCACGGGGAGCCGGGCTGGCGGCTGACAGTTGTATTGAACGCTCAGCGAAAACTATCGCTCCGCTTTCTAGTCATGGTCAGCGATGTCGCGCCCCTTCCTAGCCCTCGAAGATTTGCTCAAAGGCGAGCTGACAGGTTGATTGAATTTCCTCGGCCGTCAGCTTGCGGTCCTGCGGGATCAACGCCGCGCTGCGGACGTCGTCGGTCACCTTCGAGAAGGTAGCCTCGTTGAGCTTGATCACCTCATCGCGGTCCTTACCTAGGCCGGGGCCAATGACCACCTTCCACAGCTTCTGAAACGCCGCCATCTGACCTCCGAACAGGCCGACGGTGTCGAAGATGTACAGGATGTCCTGCGCTCTCTTCTTTGCCGGACGCTGCTTTTGGATCAGGAACTTTTGAACCATGAACGCAAGCGGGTTGGCGACCCGGATGTCCATCGACGTCTTCAAGGGGGCGTTGTCGGGGTGCAGCTTGACTACCCACGGATCGACCAGCAGGATGTCGAGATGGCGAATCTTCTGTGCCGTGATGCCTGCCTTCGCCAGCGTAGCATCTGGTTTCCCGTCTCGCTTGAAGCCACTGCCCGCCAGCGGCGTCAGAAACTCAGCGTAGAAGCCTTCGCCCTCCGTACCCAGGGTGTAGTGAGCCACAGGCGGCTTTGACTCGCCAGACAGCTGTTCCTTAAATCCGCTTCCTTCCAGTGCGGCTTTGATATCACCTTCAATAGGTTCAGCAGCTGCGAAGGCCAGATCCGTATCCTTCGTGAAGACGGCTTGATGCGCCGGCGCATTGGCTCTGGTATCCAGTCGATGAATTCGGTGTGCCCATCCGCCGACGTACACGAGCTGACCGCGCCACGGCGCCAAGGCCTCAGCTAACCGCACAAAGGCTTCCAGATCGTTCATCGGAGGTCCGTTTCAACGATAGGGCGAAGGAACTTAGCGTAGATCAAGTCAGCCTGCTCCGCGCCTCTCGCGGGGTGACTTCCAACATCGAGCCAGGTTTGAATGACGTCCGAGGCGGCCCATCCATCACGATGCACGGCGCCTCGGAACACTGATTGAGGAAACGCCACCTGCCGAAGAATGAAGTCAGGCGCATCTCCTGGGGCCACCGGGCGCACGCTCCTCCACTTCTTGTCGTCCGCAAGCGGCAGCTTGGGGACAAGGAGATGCGGGGGTACGCCGCTAACGTGGCCAAACTTCAGTTCCTCAGCCGCGGCGAACAGGCCAAGGCAGGCTTCGGGCGATTGCTTTGCGATGAGGTCTTGCAGCTGCTGGCGCACCGGCGCACGTAAGACGAATCGCACCGCCAGTTCGGGCGCAGGGCGCAGGGCCGCGGCTCGCCAGCGCTCAAACAGGTCCGCTCTCCTCACGAGGCGGGGTCCCCGCGAGTTTTCGTCGAGAAAACCTTCGTTGCGAAGCTGCTGCAAGAATCGGGAGACGCTCATCGTCGAAGCACCTGCTGCATCCGCCAACTCGGCACCACTTCGAACGTTGATTCGTGGAGCGCTTAGTAGAGTGTCCGGGATCTCGTTGGCGAGAAGGATCTTCAACATCCACTGATTTAGGTCGGAGAAAAGGTTGACCACTTGGTGGGATGAGCGGCTGGCGCGCCAATGCTCGCTTTTCGGTTCCGCATTCAGTTCGTCAAACGGGTGCCCCACGAAGTGCCTGAATCCGTTCTCGGACACAACTCCCACGGGAACGCCTTCCGCATAGTTCTTGGCGAACGAGCGCAGGTGATTTCCGAGACTGGGTGAGGCGTGCCCCACCCAGAGAACTGCCAGAGGCTTTGCCCCGCCCACTTCGCGTGCATGCGCTTTCGCCTGAAGTATTGCCATCGACAGGAGCGGCAGCACGCGATCGGCTCGGCCCTCGGCGAGCGCCTTCACTTCCACAGCGAAGCGCTGGCCGTCTCTTTCGAGGACGAGATCGGCGCCCCCGCCACCTCGGTCAATCGAAGCGTCGGGCCGCCATCCGTGGGACCGGAACAGGTCCGCAACGGATAACTCAGCCTCTCTGTATCGACTTGAAGGTGACTCGACTACCGGCATTGGGGATGCTCCTAACATGGCCACTGTAGATAACAAGTCCACGTTAGTCAACCTGGCCACGTTACAAGCACGTTCTGATCTTTTGCTCGCAAGTCCATGTATGCTGTAGCGCAACACACTACACACCAATGGGGCAACGTGGTCAAAAAAGCAAAAAAGGGGTCGACATCACCAGCCAACGCTTCGCCGCACCCCGGCCAACATGTGCGCGAGAGGTACCTCGAACCGAAAGGCTTGTCTGTCTCCGCCGCTGCGGCGCTCGTCGGCGTCGGTCGCCCTGCGTTCTCCAACTTCCTCAACGGCAACGCTGCGCTCACCCCCGATATGGCAGCGCGGATCGAGGTGGCATTCGGCGCAACCAAGGAGGAACTACTCGCGATGCAGTCCGCGTTCGACGCCGCGGAAGCGCAAATGAAGGGTGCCCCCGCTGATTCGACGCCTTATGCGGTGCCCTTCCTCAACTTCAAGGCTCGTGACATCGAAGATTGGGCAGAGCGGAACATCGGCGCGCGCAGCCGCTTGGCTGTCCTCATTCGCACGTTGGTGAACTCGACTGGTCGCGGCATCACGAAGATCGACTTCCCTGGAAACGATGATGCAGAGCGTCCAGGCTGGGACGGAATCGTCGATACGGGACAAGGAACACCATGGATTCCCGAAGGCCTCTCGGGGTGGGAACTCGGCACAAACAAGGACCCCAAGACGAAGGCGGACAGCGACATCGCGAAGAGCGTCGAGGCTATACCAAAGGCCGAACGCGAGAACTTGACCTTCGTCTTCGTCACGCCACGGCATTGGCCGGGGAAGGGCGACTGGGAGCGAGCGCAGCGGGCGAAGAAGAAGTGGCGCGATGTGCGGGCGTTCGATTCGAACGATCTTGAGCAGTGGTTTGAGCAGTCGATCGCCGCGCAGGCGTGGTTCGCTCGCGAGATGGAACGCCCGGCCAAGGGGGTTCGTACGCTCGAACAGTGCTGGGCTGACTGGTCGCTCGCGACGGACCCTGCACTCGATCACACGCTCTTCGACCTCTACGTTGAGGGTGCGAAGAAGACCCTGATCTCGCGGCTCACACAGAGCCCTGGCGGACCCACCATCGTGGCCGCCGACTCCACGGACGAGGCCCTTGCCTTCCTTGCACGGTGTTTCGCGTCGCTCGAAGACCCGAAGGCGATCGGCCTGGCAGACCGCGCGCTCGTCTTCGATGAGCCGGGCGTCGTGCGCGCACTAGCGAAAGGAACGACAACATTCATTGCAGTCGCGCACACGCGAGCGGTCGAGGCCGAGCTAGCGCCGCTTGCGCGCTCCCATCACTGCATCGTTGTCTATCCACGTAACGCCGTGAACGTCGAGCCCCATGTCACGCTCGAGCCGCTCAACTACGAGGCGTTTACGAAGCCACTCGAAACGATGGGGTTCGGCCGTGACGAGATCGCGCGACTCGCGAACGAATCAGGCCGTTCGCTTACCGTCCTTCGTCGTCGGCTCACAACGATGCCAGCGATCAGGACGCCGCACTGGGCTGCAGATGCGGGACGAGGTGCGTCCCTCGTTCCCTTCCTTTGGGTCGGCGCCTGGAACGCAACAAATCGCGCCGATCAAGCTGTGCTCGAACTCATGAGCGACGAGCATACGTACGACGTGCTCGAGCGGCAGTGCCAAGATCTCGTGCGCCTCAACGATCCGCCGCTTTGGTCGGTCGGGCACTATCGCGGTGTCATATCGACAATCGACGTGCTCTTCGCGATCGCACCACAGATCACTGCATCCGACCTCGAGCGCTTTTTCAGAGTGGCAAACATCGTGCTCGGCGAGGACGATCCAGGGCTCGATCTGCCAGAAGAAAAGCGGTGGGCCGCCAACATCTACGGCAAGCGTCGCGAGTTCTCTGCAACATTGCGACAGGGCATCGCCGAGGCTCTCGTACTTCTTGCCGTACACGGCGACCATCTTTTCGGGAGCCGTCTTGCATTCGACTGCGAGCACGAAGCGGGTACGCTCGTCCGTACGCTACTGACGCCGCTCAGCACGCGCCTCCTCGAAGCGAACGACCGCGATCTCACCGCATACGCGGAAGCCGCGCCCGAGGTGTTCCTCGCGATCCTTGAAGCCGACCTCAAGAGCGGAACACCCGCAACGTATGGGCTTATGCGTCCTGCCGGAAGCGGCGTCTTCGGTGGTTGCCCACGTACTGGGCTTCTTTGGGCACTCGAGGGCCTGGCGTGGAGCCCGATCACCATGCCGCGAGTCGCCCGCATCCTCGCGCAATTGTCGCGGATCGAGATCAACGACAACTGGGTCAACAAGCCCATGAACTCGCTCGAATCGATATTTGCAGCCTGGATGCCGCAGACCGCGGCGGACCACACGACCCGGCTACGAGTACTGAAGGATCTTGCCGTTCGATATCCGGAGATCGCCTGGAGGCTGTGCATCGCACAGATTGAGCCGGGACTGCGGTCAGGCAGCGGAAGCCACAAGCCGAAGTGGCGGAACGACGGCTTGGGGTACGGCGAACCGCTGCCCACCTGGGAACCGATCATTGCGTTCACAAAAGACATGGTCGAAATGGCTCTGACCTGGAAGAGCGACTACACGGAAGCGATGATTTGCGATCTCGTCAGTTGCCTCCCTGGCCTTTCAAACGGAGACCGCGATCGCGTCTGGAAGATCATGACCGCATGGGCGAACTCCGCTCCCGACCGGGACAAGGCGCGTGTGCGAGAGCACATAAGGCAGCGCATCCTTTCGCGCAGGAGCAAGCGTCACACCAATCCCGATGACTATGTTGCGCTCACGGACGCGGCGAAAGCGGCGCGTCAGGCACTTGAGCCGACCGACATCGTGCAGAAGCACGCCTGGCTCTTCAGAGAGCATTGGCTCTCTGAGTCCGCGGAGGACTTGGCGGATATTGACCGTGACTTCGACAAGCGCGCAGAGCGTGTTGCCGCCCGTCGCGCAGAAGCGCTCAGGGATGTGTACGCAGCTCGCGGCGACACCGGAGTGATTGAACTTTCAACACAAGGAAATGCGGCTTTCGTCGCGGGTCTCCTGCTCGCCGAGCGAGTGCTGTCGTGGGCTGAGGTCGCCGACGTCATCTGTGCCGCGCTTGCCCCGACCGACGCCTTGAATGCCGGCTCGCGCCAAAACCTCATTGCCGGGCTCGTCCGTAGCAATGCAGACGAGACAAAACGCCAGGAGCTTCTGGATGCACTCTCCGAACGCATCCCAGAAGACGAGCTCGTCCGCGTTCTCCTCGCAACACCGTTCCGTCCCGCGACATGGCAGCGAGTGGACGGACTCAGCGTCGACTCACGAACGCGGTACTGGCGAGACGTGGTCCCCGAGTGGTTCCGAGAAGAAGATGCCGAGGTGCTGGAAGCGATCGAACGCCTAGTCGCGGCGAAGCGGCCGCGAGCTGCGTTCCATACTGCGCAGTTCGCCCTGGGACGCCTTGAACCCGAGCTCGTCTTCCGTCTCATGACCAATGTGGCTCAAGGGGGCGATGAGCAGGAAGGCCACTACCAACTGCAACATCACTACATCGAAGAAGCGTTTGACCGAATCAATGCGCCCTCGTCACTCACGATCGAGCAGAAGGCTGGACTTGAGTTCACGTTCGTCGATGCGCTTATCCAGCCTGGAGCAAAGGGCGGCATACCAAACTTAGAGCGATACGTCGAAGCGCATCCAGACCTGTACGTGCAGGCGCTCGCATGGACATACCGACGCAAGGGTGACGGGATAGATCCGCCAGAGATCGTGCCGCCGGAGGGAAGCGGCAAACAACTTGCGGAGCGGGGATACAAGCTTCTTCGCGCGTTGCGATCCATCCCAGGACGCGACGAGGCCGGCGCTCTGAATGCTGCTCGACTGCGCTCCTGGGTCGATGCGGTACGCGATGCGGCAGCAAAAATTGACCGCACGGCGGTGGCGGACGTGAGCATCGGGGAGCTTCTCTCCAATGCACCATCAGGTGACGATGGGGTATGGCCCTGCGAGCAGGTACGAGAGGTGATTGAGGACATCCAATCCGTCGACATTGCTCGTGGCATGCGTACAGGGCGATATAACGCCCGTGGAGCGCATTGGCGAGGTGAGGGTGGAGGGCAAGAGCGCGCTCTCGCCGACGAGTACCGCACTTGGGCCGAAGCCCTTCAACACTCTCATCCCTTCGTCTCTTCGAAGCTCCTGATGGGCTTGGTGAAGACGTACGACGCCGAGGCGGAGCGCGAGGACACGGAAGCGACGATCCAGAGGAGGTTGCGCTGAGCATGATGGCGAGGTCACCAACTTGCCCTTGCTGCTTCCGCGTGCTGTACCGACTCCTCGCCCAAGCGAATCGCACCTCAGGGAACATCCAAGAGGGTGCGAGTTGTACAAGGGCTATTGAACCAGTACTGCCGCCGACACTCTGTGATTGATGCCTCGCCCGATATCTTCTAACAAATCCGTTGAATCACAGTTCTCGCGCATCACAGCCTTCGTTTTTGCGATGCGCGGATGACCGCTGGCGCCGGCATAACCAGCCAGTCGCAACCTACGGGCGACAGACCGGAATCAGCCTCCAGCAGCCATCCAGAAAGCAAAGCCCACCCAGAACACCCCGCGTGGCGCGGCCTTCAAGCCCGCGCAATGACCACATCCCCCACGGGCCGTGCAACGCAGGGCAGGCAATAGCCAGCCTCCTTTTCTTCGGCGCTCAGGCCGGGCCAGGGAATTTCGTAGCGAACCTCCCCCTGCAGCAGGCGAGCCAGGCAGGTGCGGCAGGTGCCGTTGCGACAGGACACCGGCCATGCCATGCCCGCGCGCGTCATGGCAGCGAACAAGCTGGTTTCGCTGTCGGCCTCGACGTCTGCTGCCTGGCCTTCAATCTGGATGCGGAAGCTTGTCATGCGCGCCGAGGATGAAAAGGAGTGGGCATAGACTTGCCCCATGACTCTGGAGTATTGGAAGTATGACGCGGGCACCGACTCCGTCGCCTTTCTGGTGATTCCCGCTGCACTGGGCCGCTCGCGCACCTTCGACCTTGATGCAACACTGCGGGTGTCTGTGCCAGCGGAGGTCTCTGAGGGCTCGCACGAATTGACGGTGGAGGTGGATGGCAGGCGTGTGTGGGCTCGCCGGGTTCCGAGCCACAACCCTGGCGAGACCGACAGCCTGGAGTACCACTGTCGCCTGGCCATCGAGGCCGGTGCCGATGGCCGCGTGCGGGCCAAGGCGAGCTGCAAGGGCTCAAGGGTTCTGTCGCTGGTTCTGGAAGCCCGCGAGACGATTTACTGAGCGCGACAACAGGCGCGCAACCAACTCACCTCGTTTCGCGAAGGCTCTCCAGCAACATCTGCAGCGGATCGGTGAGCCCCTCTTCTGGCGGCGGGGTGACCCTCTCCAGTTCGCTCTGGACGGCGGCGGCGTCCAGCGGTGGGGCTGGGCTGTCGCGCATCACCAGGCCCGGCCAGGCGATGAGCAGCCCCAGCACGAGCAGCTGCACGCCCACGAAAGGCAGGATGCCGATGTAGATGTCGTGGGTGCCGATGCCGCGCACCGTGTTGCCGCTGGCCGGGTCGATCGTGTCTGCCCGGGGCGCGGCACCGCGCAGGAACAGCAGCGAAAACCCGAACGGCGGTGTCATGAATGACGCTTGCAGGTTCACGCCAACGAGTATGCCGAACCACACCAGGTCGATGCCCAGCTTGTGCGCCACCGGCGCCAGCAGGGGCAGCAGCACGAAGGCGATCTCGAAGAAGTCGAGGAAGAGCCCGAGCACGAAGATGAGCAGCGTGACGAAGACCAGGAAACCGGTGGCTCCGCCGGGCAGATCGGCGAACAGCTGTTCCACCCACAGCTTGCCGTCGAGGGCCAGGAATGAGTGGCTGAAGAACGTGGCGCCGATCAGCACGAACATGACCATGCAGGACAGCTTGCTCGTCTCCAGCAGGGCCTGGGCCGCGTTGCGGCGGGTGAGGCGCCGCCGCGCCACGGCCAGCAAGACGGCACCCACGGCCCCGAGCGCGCCCGACTCGGATGGCGTCGCAATGCCGAGGTAGACCGTGCCCAGCACGAGAAAGATCAGCATGAGCGGCGGCAGCAGCACGAAGGCGACGCGGCGCGCCAGCGGAGACAGCCAGTGCAGGCGCAGGCCGGCGTCCAGCAAGGACAGCGCGAATGCAACGAGCACGGCGCCCCCGAAGCCCGCCATGAAGACTTCGTCGGCGGTAGGCGCGAACTCTCGCCCGATGGCCCGCAGCACCGCCGGGTAGCTTTCCACCAGGGCACCACCGGCGACAGCGCTCAGGCCGACCAGCACCAGCAGCGAGCGGTAGCCCGCGCTGCCGTCGGCCTGCGCCAGGGTGCGCCGGTGCGGCGGCAAGGCAGGCAGCCACTCGGGGCGCCACAGGGCCAGCATCGCCACCAGCAACGCATACAGGCCGATGAGCAGCGCGGCGGGCACCAGCGCCGCTGCGTACATGTCGCCAACGCTGGTGCCGAGCTGTTCGGCGACGATGATCAGCACGAGCGACGGCGGCACCACCAGCGCCAGCGTGCCCGATGACGCGATCACGCCGCAGGCGATGCGCGGGTTGTAGCCGTTGCGCAGCATCACCGGCAGCGAGATCAACCCCATCGAGACGACGGAGGCCGCCACCACGCCGGTGGTAGCCCCGAGCAGCGCGCCCACGACCACCACCGCCAGCGCCATGCCACCGCGCACGGAGCCGAAGACCTGGCCCGCGGTTTCCAGCAGGTCTTCAGCCATGCCCGAACGTTGCAACACCAGCCCCATGAAGGTGAAGAAAGGGATGGCCAGCAGCAGCTCGCTCGACACGATGCCGAACACGCGCAACGACAACGCCCCCATCAGCGCTGGCGGCATCAGGTCGAGCGCCATGCCCGCGAGCGCAAAGCCCAGGCCGCAGGCCATGAGCGCAAACACCACGGGCACGCCGGTGAGCAGCAGCAGCACCAGGCCGACGAACATGAGCGGGGCCAGGTGGGCTGCAATCCAGGTCATGGGGTCGTCCGGTCGCCAAAGAACGCAGGCAGGTCCGCTTCGGCCAGGCTGGCGTTCGGGCGCCGCCCAAGCAGGAAGCTGGCGCGCTTGACCGCCTCGGACAGGGCCTGCAGGCCCAGCAAACCGAAGCCCAGGGGAATGCACATGAGCACGGGCCAGTGCACGGGGCCGCCCGGGTGCCACGACGTTTCGCCGATGCGCCACGCGTTCAGAGCCAGCCGGCCACCCAGACCAACCAGCAACACACACACCGGCAGCGCCACCAGCACCAGCACGGCGAGATCCAGCCCGGCCTGCAGGCGCGGCCCGAAGCGCCGAGAGAGCACGTCCACCCGCACGTGTTCGTCGACCTGAAGCACGTAGGCGCCCGCGCACAGGAAGGCCGCGCCATACAGGTGCCACTGACCCTCCAGCCAGAGGTTGGAGGCCAGACCGAAGAACTTGCGCATCAGCGCATTGGCCGCGCTGACGACGATGGCGCCCAGAATCAGCCACACCGTGGCTCGGCCGATCACGCGGTTGAGCGTGTCAATGGCGCGGGAAAACCGTTCCAGAGTGTCCATGACCAGACCCCCTCGTGCAGAGAGAGGGCCATGCTACTGCGCGGCGGCTGTCGGCGCGCTGACGAATTCAGAACGGGTAGTGCCGAGGCGTCGTCTGCAGCGTGATCCAGCGCAGTTCGGTGAACTCGGCAATGCCGGCCTTGCCGCCGAAGCGGCCAATGCCGGAGCCCTTGACGCCGCCAAACGGCATCTGCGCTTCGTCGTGCACGGTGGGGCCGTTCACGTGGCAGATGCCGGAGTCGATCTTGCGGGCCACGTTGAAAGCGCGGGCGATGTCGCCGCCGAACACGGCGGCGCTCAGGCCGTACTCGTTGTCGTTGGCGCAGGCAATGGCTTCTTCCACGCCCTTCACGCGCACCACGCATTTCACCGGGCCAAAGGTTTCTTCGTGGTAGATGCGCATGGCGGGCGTCACGTGGTCGAGCACGGTGGCCGGCATCAGGGTGGTGTCGGCCTTGCCGCCGCACACCAGCTTGGCGCCCTTGGCCAGCGCGTCGTCGATCAGCGCGTTGCAGTGGTCCACCGTGCCCATGCCGATGACCGAACCGAGCACCACCGGCTCGGGCTTGCGCGGGTCGCCGAGAGGCAGGGCCTTGGCCTTGTCGCTGAACTTCTTCACGAACTCGTCGGCGATCTTCTGGTCCACGATGAGGCGCTCGGTGCTCATGCAGATCTGGCCGCTGTTGGCGAAGCAGCCGAAGGCCGCGCCGTTCACGGCGTCTTCGATGTTGGCGTCGTCCAGGATCACCATGGGTGCCTTGCCACCGAGTTCGAGCACCACCGGCTTCAAGTATTTCGCGCAGGTCATGGCGATGATCTTGCCGACCTTGGTGGAGCCGGTGAAGTTCACGCGGCGCACCGCCGGGTGCGCCACCATGGCTTCCACCACGGCGCCGGCGTCGGCCGGGGCATTGGTGATGTAGTTCACCACGCCGGGCGGGAAGCCGGCCTCCTGAAAGGCTTCGATGATGAGCTGGTGCGTGCGCGGACAGTTCTCGCTGCCCTTGAGGATGACGGTGTTGCCGCACGCGAGCGGCACGCAGATGGCGCGCACGCCGAGGATGACGGGCGCATTCCACGGCGCAATGCCGAGCACCACGCCGGCCGGCTGGCGCACGCCCATGGCGAGCGAACCGGGCACATCGGACGGAATCACTTCGCCCGCCACTTGCGTGGTGAGCGCGGCGGCCTCGCGGATCATGCCGGCGGCCAGGAACACGTTGAAGCCGCCCCACATGCCGGTGGCACCGGTTTCGGCGGACACGGCTTCAATGAACGCGGGCGTCTTGGCCTCCAGTGCGTCGGCCGCCTTGAGCAGCAGCGCGCGGCGCTCACTCGGTCCGGTCTCGCTCCAGGTCTTGAACGCCTCGGCGGCGGCTTCCACCGCCATCACGGCGTCGGCCGGCGAGGCGGCGGGCGCGCGCGTGGCCACGCTGCCGTCGAGCGGGTTGCGCCGTTCGAAGGTGGCACCTTTTTCGGCGGTGACCTTCAGGCCGTTGATGAGCATGGACATGTCGGACATGGGGTTTCTCCTTTGATGATCGGCGCAATACCGTTCGCGCTGGGCTTGCCTTTTGACGGGCTCAGGACGATCGGTGCCATACCGTTCGGGCTGGGCTTGCCATTTGACGGGCTCAGGACGATCGGCGCCATACCGTTCGGGCTGGGCTTGCCCTTCGACAGGCTCAGGACGATCGGTGCCATACCGTTCGGGCTGAGCTTGCCTTTTGACGGGCTCAGGACAATCGGCGCCATACCGTTCGGGCTGGGCTTGCCTTTTGACGGGCTCAGGGCGAACGGTGGTGTAACTCATCGCGAACGGTGGTGTAACTCATGGCGAACGGTGGTGTAACTCAGCCCGAACGGTGGGGGCTCGGTGCAAACAGGTGGGGGCTCGGTGCAAACGCTGGGGGGCTCGGTGCAAACGGAAAGTCAGGTGGTTGCCAAGGCCTTTCGTCGATTCACGGCATCGGCCGCGCTGGTGGTGCCGGTGGCGGGGTCTTTGTCGGCGCCGAGGTAGGCCTCACGGATCACGGTGGAGCGTGCGAGCAATTTCGCCGGTCCGCTGGCCACCAGCGTGCCGCGTTCGAGCACGTAGCCTCGGTCGGCCACGGCCAGCGCTTTCTTCACGTTCTGTTCCACCATCAGCACGGTGGTGCCGGCGTCCGCGATGCGGCGAACAATCGCCAGCAACTCATCGACCATGCGCGGCGCCAGGCCCAGCGAAGGTTCGTCGAGCATGAGCAGGCGCGGCGCGCACATCATGGCGCGGGCCACGGCCACCATCTGCTGTTCGCCGCCGCTCATGGTGCCGGCCATCTGGGTTGCGCGTTCCTTGAGCTTGGGAAAATCCGTGAAGGCCTGTTCCAGCCGGCGCGCACGCTCAGCCTTTGGCACCCGCCAGCCACCGAGTTCAAGGTTCTCGGCCACCGTCATTTGCGGAAACAGTTGCCGGCCCTCGGGCACCAGCGCCACACCGGCCTGCACGATCTCGTGGGTCTTCTCGGCCAGTTCCTCGCCATCGAGCAGCACGGTACCCATGCGCGGAATGAGGCCGTTGAGCGCCTTGAGCAGTGTGGTCTTTCCAGCGCCGTTGGGGCCGAGCACCACGGTCAGGCCGGGCTGGATGTCGAGCTTGACGTCGCGCAGCACGAGGAATGCACCGTAGCCGGCAGACAGGCCGTCAATCTTCAGGTGGGCCTTCGAACCACCGCCGAGTTCAAAGGCTTGCGGTCGGTACCACATCATGCGATGGCCTCCCCGGCTTCGGCTTCGTTCATCTCGTCACCCAGGTAGGCCTCGATCACTTCGGCGTTGCGCACCACTTCAGCGGGTGTTCCATCGGCAATCTTTCGGCCCTGGTGCAACACGATGACGCGCTCCACATGGCGCAGCAGCGTGGTCACGGCGTGTTCGATCCAGACCACGGTGAGGTCCAGCTCGTCGCGCAGGCGGCGGATCAGGCGCGCCATTTCCTCGAGCTCGAATTCGGTGAGGCCAGCGGCCACTTCGTCGAGCAGCAGCAGGCGCGGGCGCGTGGCCAGCGCCATGCCGATCTCCAGCAGGCGCTGCTGCGAAGGCGTGATGGCCGCAGCCGGCAGGTTGGCCTGCGCGCTGAGGCCGATGAGGTTCAGGATGCTTTCGGGGGTGCGCAACACCCAGGGCACCGTGGTTTCTTCACCCCAGAAGAGGTACTTGCGCGGCCGCCGGCCGGCGAACTTGAGGCCGAAGGCGATGTTGTCGCGCACCAGCATGTCGCCAAAGGTGCGCGGTGTCTGGAAGGTGCGCGCCAGGCCGTTGGCGGCAAACCGGTGCGGCGCCTTGCCGGCCAGCTCGCGGCCTTGCACCCTCAGCGTGCCGCTGGTGGGTCTGGTCACACCAGAGATGGCGTTGAAGAAGGTGGTTTTGCCCGCGCCGTTGGGGCCGATGATGCCGACGAGTTCGCCGGGCATGAAGCGCGCGCTCACCGCGTCCACGGCGGTAAGGCCACCGAAACGCACGGTGACTTCGTGGGCGTCGAGCAAAGGCAGCGCTTCAATAGACATGGCGGCGCTCCCGTTGCTCTTTCTCTCGCAGCTTGCGCCGCTTCGTCTCGCCGCTCAGGTCGTCCTTGATGTCTTTCCACCAGAGCTTGAAGCTGTCGCGCCAGGCGCGGAAGGTTTCGGTGCGCAGCGAGGCGAGGCCACCCGGCAGGTACAGCACCGAGAGAATCAGCAGCAGGCCGAGCGACATCATGTAGACCTGTGGCACCTGCAGGCGCAGCGTTTCGGCCAGCACGCTGAACACGATGGCCGCGATCAGCGGGCCCCAGAGCGTCATGGCGCCGCCGATGAGCGCGATCAGCACGGTCTGGAAACCGATGAAGGGGTTGAACACGGTGTGCGGGTCGATGTAGGTCCAGCGAACCGACATGGCTGCACCCACGGCGCCCGCCACGGCAGCAGTGAGTGCAAACCCGGCGATCTTCACCAGGCGCGTGTTCACGCCCAGCGTCTGCGCGCGCTGCTCGTCGGCCCCGATGCCGAGCATGGCCAGGCCGAAACGCGTGCGGCGGATGCCAATGGACAGCGCCACGGTGAGCACCGCCAGCGCGAGCACGGTGAAGTAGATGGTGTCGCGATCGGGCACCACCATGAGCACGCGGCCCACGGTGCCGGTGACGCTCTTCTCGAAATAGCTGATGGCGTGGCGGATCAGCTCGGTCATGCCGAAGGTGAGGACCGCGAAATAGGTGCCGCGCAGGTGCAGCACGGCCGCGCCCATGACCACCGCCACGGCAGCGGCGATGAGCGCGCCCAGCGCAATGGCCTGTACCCAGGGCACGGTTTCGAGCAGCAGCGCGCTGGTGTAGGCGCCAATGCCGAAGAAGGCGGAGGTGGCGAGCGAGAGGTAACGCGTGGTGCCGCAGAACAGCGCCCAGCTTGACGAGAGCGCCACGTACATCAGGCAGGTGAGCGCCATGGACACGACGAACTCGCTGGCGAAGCCCGGCAATGCGATGCACCAGCCGGTGAAGCCGAAGAGGACCAGCAGGTCGCGGATGAGAAACTGTCTTGAGTTCATGCTTTTCTTGTTTTTCTGGCGAACAGGCCTTCAGGGCGCAACAGCAACACGCCAATGAAAACCACGTAACTCAACAGCGCCTTGAGCGAAGGATTGGTGAAGTGCATGCCGATGGCTTCAATGACGCCGAGCAGCAGGCCGCCAGCGAGCGCGCCACCCATGCTGCCGAAGCCACCGAGCGTGATGACGATGAGCGCGGTGACGGTGTAGGGCTCGCCCATGGATGGACTGATGGTGTAGGCCATGGAGAGCAGGCAACCCGCCACGCCCGAGAGGCCCAGGCCAATGCCGAACATGAGCGGATGCAGGCGTCTGGTGTCGATGCCCACGAGCTGCGCGCCGGTGGGCGACTGCATGAGCGCGCGCACGCCCTTGCCCAGCAGCGTCATGCGCAGCAGCACGATGAGTGCGCCGGAGAACAGCAGCGCGATCGCAAACACCACCAGCTTGTTGACCGCGAACTGCGCGTCGCCACCGGGCAGCGGAATGGCCAGCGGCTGCGTGAGGTAGTCGTATCCGCGCAGGTCACCACCCCACACATAGGAGATGAAGTTCTGCACCAGGAACATGAGGCCGAAGGCGACCATGAGGCCGCGCGCCTCGAACACATCGAGGTTCGGCGAAGTGGCCGTGAGCCGGCGGAAGCACAGCCAGTGCACCGCCACACCCAGCGCCATGAGCAGCCCGAACGACACCGGAATCATCCACAGCGGCGAGAGGCCGAACGAGGTCTGCACCATCCAGGTCAGAAACGCCCCCACCATCAGAAACTCGCCGTGCGCGATGTTGAGGATGCGCATCAGGCCGTATTGCAGGTTCAGCCCGAGCGCGACGAGTGCGTAGATGCCGCCGGTGATGAGACCGGATGCGATGAGTTCGAGCCAGGAGGAGAAGGACATGCGTTGGGGATGGAGGGAACAAACACCCGTTCA
Source organism: Hydrogenophaga sp. (assembly GCF_050250835.1). Taxonomy (GTDB): domain Bacteria; phylum Pseudomonadota; class Gammaproteobacteria; order Burkholderiales; family Burkholderiaceae_C; genus Hydrogenophaga. Next base: position 212,414 of record NZ_JBFWNX010000003.1, read on the forward strand.
CCCTGAGCTTGTCGAAGGGTTCACCAGGCACAGGAGCCGGCAAAGGCTTCGACAAGCTCAGCCCGAACGGAACATCAGCTCAGCCTGAACGGAACATCGGCTCAGTCTGTACGGAACATCGGCTCAGTCTGAACGGCGGTGCTCCGATCGTCCTGAGCCTGTCGAAGGACAAGCTCAGCCCGAACGGATCGGGTTGGAAAGGGACTCGGATCCTTCGACAGGCTCAGGACGAACGCCGCGTCACTTCCACGCGGGCTTGGTCGGATTCAACTTCGCTGTCGCCACCTTCTGCGGCCACACCACCTCGAACTCGCCGTTCTGCCACTGCCCCACCGTGCCCGGCGTGCCCACGTTCTCGCTGCCGCTGAACCTGATGTCGCCAATGATGGTCTTGTGCGTGGTGTTGGCCACGTAGTCGCGGATCGCCTTGCGGTCCAGGCCCTGGGTCTTGACGGCCGCCGTGATGATTTCCAGGCCGGCCCAGCAGGCACCGCTGGCCCAGCGATCGGGTTCTTTCTTCTGGCTGGCCACGTGGGCGTCGAAGTAAGCCTTGGCGCCCGGACTGGTCTTGCTGTTCCACGAACCCATGCCCAGGACGCCTTCGGCACCGGCCGGTGTCATCACGTTCTTGTAGAGCGGGAAGGCGGTGCCCACCGAAGCGTAGAAAAACTTCGGGTTGAATCCAATCTCCTTGCTCTGGCGGCTGGCCAGGATGGTGTCGGGCGGGTAGGTGAAGCCCACGAAGGCGTCGGGGTTCTTGTCCTTGATCGAGCGCAGCGTGGGCGAGAGGTCCTTGACGCCGCCGGGGTAGCTGGTGTCCTGCACCAGGCTGATGCCGCTGCCTTGCAGCGCCACCTTGAGGGCTGCGTAGTTCTCCAGGCCGAACAGGTCGTCCACGTACACGCAGGCCAGGCTTTTGGCGCCGTTGGCCTTGAGCATGTCCACCAGCGCGTCGCACATGGGCTTGGGCTGCTGCAGCAGCAGGAAGAAGTAGGGCAGCTTCATCTCGGCCAGGCGGCGCGAGAGCGCGGTGGGCGCAAGGAAGGGGTAGCCGAAGCGGTTGGCCAGCGGCGCAACGCCGAAATTGGCGTTGCTGCCCCAGGGCGGCAGGATCAGATCGACCTTGTCGCTGCCCATGAGCTTTTCGTAGGTGCGCACCACGGTTTCCATGTCGCTGCGGTCGTCGCTGCTGACGAGCTCGATCTTGCGGCGCGTGCCCTTCACGTCCAGGCCACCGGCAGCGTTCTGCTGCTCGGCCCACAGGAGGTAGTTGGGCTCCTGGCTCACCTGCGCGCCGCCGGTCCAGGGGCCGGTGCGCGACATGGAATAGCCGATGCGCACGGGCGCCGTCTGCGCCAGCAACTGAGGGGCGATGGACATGGCGCCCACCGTGGCGGCGGCGCTCTTGATGACCAGACGTCGAGTGGGATGGACCATGGTTTGTCTCCTGGCGTTGTGGTTGACCGAACCGTCATGCTAAGCAGAACGCGCCTGCGGCGCTATGCCGTCGGCGCACTGCCGGCTTGTCCGAGCGCGCACGGCGGTGCGGGTTAACCCTTGAAATCACCCGCTGCGCGGCGCGGCACCGGCGCCGATAATTTGTGGTCACCGATATCCAGGTACGCCCACATGACCTCCTCCTCCACGATGAGCACCGACATCGTCGCCCCGGGCGAGCGCGCGGCGATCTGGCGCGACTGGGTATGGACGCATTTCGGTGGCCTGGAATCGGACCTGTATGGCGACACGCTGTTCGACGGACACATGTCGGCATCGCACGCGGGCGACGTGGTGCTGACCAAGCTGGAAGCCAACCGCCACCGCGTGTTGCGCAGCCCGAAGCTGGCGCGCGGCAGCGAGCGCGCCTACCTGAAGATCGTGGCACCGTGGCAAGGCAGCGCGGCGGTGCAGCAGCAGGGCCGCGAAGCCTGGGTGCGACCGGGCGGCTGGGCGATCTACGACACCACCGGCAGCTATGAGATTGCCAACCCCGAGCGGGTGGAACACCTGATCGTGATGCTGCCCAAAGACCAGCTCACCGAGCGCGGGCTGCGGCTGGAGCCGTTGATGGCGCGGCACGTGGGTGGCGTGAGCGGCATCGCCCGTGTGGCGCTGGAAACCATGCGCACCACGTACCAGGAGCTCCCAGGCATGAGCGAGAACGCGGCGAGGGGCGCGGGCGAGCTCATCGTGGAGCTGGTGCGCCTGTCGTTGCAGGAGCTGGCGGGCAAGGGCAATGCCACCACCCAGCTCGAGGCGTTTCGCGACCGCATCCGCGAACACATTGGCCAGCACCTGCGCGATCCTTCGCTCTCGCTGGACCACATTGCGCAGGCGTTGAATTGCAGCAAGCGCCACCTGCACAACGCCTTCAGCGCCGAAGACGATACGCTGGCCCACTACATTCAGCGCCAGCGCATCCAGGCCTGCATGCGCGAACTCTCCAACCCTTCACGTGCGCAGCGCACCATCACGGAGATCGCGTTCTCGTGGGGGTTCAACAACGGCGCACATTTCAGCCGGGTGTTCCGGGAGCACACGGGGCAGTCACCGAGCGATTTCCGGGAAGCTGCCTTGCGTCTGGTTTAGTCGTTCGTTTCGCAGGTCGTCAGCGAACCGAACAGGCCAGGGAAACCTTGAGCGCCAACTGCTGCAAAGCCTGCCAGGGATCTGCAGGCCATGAGGGAACCTTGAGACCCTTCACGATCCCATCGACCGTGTGCGCATCGTCGAGCCAGCGAGACAGCGTGGCCAGGTTCAGCCATGGCAAGGCGCGCTCCATGAGCTTTTCCTTCACGCCCCAGACCCGGTTCTCGCGCAGCGCCATCGGCAGCGGTCGGCCGGCGTCCAGCGCCGTGCGCACGCGGTGCAGGGTGCGAATGTCTTCCGACAAAGCCCAGTGCACCAGCACCGGCGCCTCGCCCTCGGCCTGCAAGCCCGCCAGCATGCGCTGCACCCGCTGCACCTGCCCGCCCAGCACCGCTTCTGCGAGCTTGAAGGCGTCGTAGCGCGCCACGTTCAGCACCGCCGATTCCACCTGCTCGAACGACAACTCGCCCTGCGGATGCAGCAGCGCCAGTTTCTGGACTTCCTGGTGCGCGGCCAGCAGGTTGCCCTCCACCCGGTCGGCGAAGAACTGCAGCGTGCGCTGACCCTCCTCGCCTGCGGTCACGCGCTGGCCTTGCTGCTGCAGTCGCAGCGCGATCCACGCGGGGAGCGACTTGCGATCCACCGGATCGAACCTGATGGTGGCGCCGAAACTCTCCAGCGCTGCGAACCAGGCACCCTTCTGCGTCGCCATGTCCAGGCGCGGCAGGATCACCAGCGTGAGCGTGCTGTCGTTGTCCTGCGCGGCCTCGGCGATGCGCTGCAGCGCTTGCGATCCGTCCTTGCCCGGCTTGCCAGACGGAATGCGGATCTCGATGAGCTGCCTGTCGGCAAACAGGCTCATCGACCCGCCGCTGGCCAACACCTCGCCCCAGTCAAAGTGCGCACCCGCCACGGTATGCACGGTGCGCTCGGTGTAACCCTGGGAGCGTGCAGTGGCACGGATGGCGTCGGCCGCTTCCTGCACCAGCAGCGGCTCGTCGCCGTGCAGGGTGTACAGGCTTCTCAGCCCTTTTTGCAGGTGAGCGGCGAGTTGCGGTGCAGCGATCTGCATGGGCGCGGCGTCCTCAGAGCGACTTCACCGCCGCCAGCCGACGCAACACCTGCTGCACGATGTCGCCCTGCATGTCGCGGTACAGCATGGCCTCTTCCGCGTCCTTGGACAGCACCGCCGTCTCAGTGAAACTGATGTCGCGCTCCAGCAGCAGTTCGGTCTCGTCGATCAGGGTTTTCTCGGTGGCGGTGCGCAGGCGGAACACAAAGCGCGTGCGCAATTGCAGCTCGCGCACCTGGCCGGCCGCCGTCTGCCCCACCACTGCGCGTTCGCGCTGATCGGTCACCACGGTGAACACCACCTGCGCGGGCTGCGTCGGGGCTGCGGTGGCGGTGGTGAGCACCTGCAGGCCATTGGCCTGCAAGGCCTCGCGCAACTCGCGCGCCACGGCGGTGCCTTCGTTGCCTTGCAGACGGATCGTCTGGAAAGCAAAGGTGGGCGCCTTGCGAAGCGCGAAGCCACAGCCCGCCAGGCCCAGCGCAGCCAGGCCGGAGGCCAGCCCCCGCAGGACGCGGCGCCTTGGCAAGGGATCGAGGTGGATGGTGGTGTTCATGGACCGGGTTTCAGACGACGATGTTGACCAACCGCCCAGGCACCACGATCACCTTCTTGGGCGCGGCACCAGCGGCCTGCTTGGTGAAGGCCTCGCAAGCCAGCGCAGCGGCCTCGATGGCGGCCTTGTCGGCACCCGCCGGCACCGTCACACTGCCGCGCAGCTTGCCATTGACCTGCAACACCAGCTCGATCTCGTCGCGTTGCAGGGCCGCTTCGTCGGCCTGTGGCCAGGGGGCGTCGAGCAGCTCACCGCTGTAACCGAGCTCGCTCCACAGCGTGTGGGTGATGTGTGGCGTGGCGGGATAGAGCGCGCGCAACAGGATGCCGAAACCTTCGGCCTGCGCGGCGGTATCGCCCGCGCTGCCGTCGCCCTTGAAGTCTTCGAGCGCGTTGAGCATCTTCATGGCGCCCGAAACCACGGTGTTGTATTGCATGCGCTGGTAGTCGTAGTCCACCTGCTTGAACACGGTGTGCATCTCCAGGCGCAGTGCCTTGGCGGCCTTGGAAAGCGCCTGCCTCGACACCCCTGCAGCGAGCGCACCCAGGCCACCCGCGGCCGAGAGCTTCACGCCAAACGCCCAGACGCGGCGCAGGAAGCGGTAGCTACCTTCCACCGCAGCGTCGTTCCACTCCAGCGTGGCTTCTGGCGGCGCGGTGAACATGGTGTAGAGGCGTGCCGTGTCCGCGCCGTACTTCTCGATCAGGTCCTGCGGATCGACGCCGTTGTTCTTGGACTTGGACATGGTGCCCACGCCCTCGTAGTCGATCGGCGTGCCCACGGGCAGCTGGCCGTCGCCACTGGCGGCCGGGTTCTTCAGCTTCGCACCCACCACCTTGCCGGCCTCGTCCAGCACGTTCTCCACGTCGTGCGGCCAGAAGTAATCCTTGCCGCCCTTGGCGGTGCGTCGGCTGTAGATGTGGTTGAGCACCATGCCCTGCGTGAGCAGGTGGGTGAAGGGCTCGTCGATCTTCACCAGGTCGAGGTCGCGCATCACCTTGGTCCAGAACCGCGCGTAGAGCAGGTGGAGAATGGCGTGTTCGATGCCGCCGATGTACTGGTCCATCGGCATCCAGTAGTCGGCACCGCCGGCGACCATGCGCTCCTCGTTGACCGGGTCGCAGTAGCGCATGAAGTACCACGCCGAGTCGACGAAGGTGTCCATGGTGTCGGTTTCGCGCCGCGCCGCCTTGCCGCAGACGGGGCACACCGCGCCGGCGTGAAAACCCGCGTGGTGATTCAGCGGGTTGCCAGACCCATCGGGAATGCAGTCCTGCGGCAGTACCACCGGCAGGTCTTTTTCGGGCACCGGCACCGCGCCGTGTTCTTCGCAATGAATGATGGGGATGGGCGTGCCCCAGTAGCGCTGGCGGCTCACGCCCCAGTCGCGCAGGCGGAAGGTGGTTTTTTTCTCGCCCATGCCCTTGGCGGCCAGCAGCGCGGCCACCTTGTCCACAGCGGCCTTGTAGCCCAGGCCATCGAGCACGCCGGAGTTCACGCAGACGCCGCGCTGCTTGTCGCTGTACCAGTCCTGCCACTCAGTGGCCGAAAAAACCCCCGTTCGCCCTGAGCTCGGCCCGTCCTGAGCTTGTCGAAGGGTCGAAGGGTTCGCCAGGGCTTCGACCGGCTCAGCCCGAACGGGCATTTCTACGACCTGCTGAATCTTCAAGCCGTATTTGTTGGCAAACGCAAAGTCGCGCTCGTCGTGCGCAGGCACACCCATCACTGCGCCGTCGCCATAGCTCATCAGCACGTAGTTGCCCACCCACACGGCCACTTCATCACCCGTGAGCGGGTGCGTGACGGTCAGGCCCGTGGCCATGCCCTTCTTCTCCTGCGTGGCCAGCTCGGCCTCGGTGGTGCCACCGGTCTTGCACTCCTCGATGAAATCGGCCAGCGCCGGGTTGCTCGCGGCGGCGTGCGTGGCCAGAGGATGCTCGGGCGCCACGGCGCAAAAGGTCACGCCCATGATGGTGTCGGCACGCGTGGTGAAGACATACATCCGGCCGCCGCCGATTGGTGTGCCGCCTGCGTCCTGGATCGTGTGCGGAAAGGCGAAGCGCACGCCCTCGCTCTTGCCGATCCAGTTCTCCTGCATCAGACGCACCTTGTCGGGCCAGCCGTTGAGCGTGGCCTTGGGGTTGCCCATCTGCACGTGATCGAGCAGCTCTTCAGCGTAGGCGGTGATGTTGAGGTAATAGCCTGGAATTTCGCGCTTTTCCACCACGGCGCCGGTGCGCCAGCCCTTACCGTCGATCACCTGCTCGTTGGCCAGCACGGTCTGGTCCACCGGGTCCCAGTTGACGACCTGGGTCTTGCGGTAGGCAATGCCTTTCTCCAGCATCTTCAGGAACAGCCACTGGTTCCATTTGTAGTAATCGGGATTGCAGGTGGTGACCTCGCGGCTCCAGTCGATGGCCAGGCCCATGGCCTGCATCTGCTGCTTCATGTAAGCGATGTTGTCGTAGGTCCACTTCGCCGGCGGCACGCCGTTCTTGATGGCGGCGTTCTCGGCCGGCAGGCCGAAGGCGTCCCAGCCCATGGGCATGAGCACGTTGTGACCGGCCATGCGCAACTGGCGCGCCAGCATGTCGTTGATGGTGTAGTTGCGCACATGGCCCATGTGCAACTTCCCGCTGGGGTAAGGCAACATCGAGCAGGCGTAAAACTTCTTCTTGTCCGCGACTTCGCTCACGCGGTAGGCGTCGGTGGCTGTCCAGTGGGCGTGCGCGGCGCGCTCGACATCTTGGTGGGCGTACTTTTCTTGCATGAACCAGGGTCCGGACGGGCCGGGTACGGTATGTGGGGAGTCGGCGCGCGGCGGCGCAGGGAGATGCCGGATTTTAGGGCTTGGGCCGCTCGTGCCCCCGCCTGTCGCTTTCAGCGGCCGGGCGCAGGCGGGGCCTCGGCCACAAAGCCGATGCGCGAGAGCCCGGCCGACTGCGCCAGGCCAATGAGCTGCACCACCTGACCATAGGGCACGCTGGTGTCGGCGCGCAATTGCAGTTCGGTCGCCGGGTTGCGCCGGGCGGCTTCCTGCAATCGCGTGCGCAGGGCCTCCTGATTCACCGGCTGACCATCCCAGTGGACCTGGCCCCGGGCATCCACCTCGACAGCCACAAAGTCTTCATGGCCTGCGGGTACCACGCCCGGCACTTCCGCCCGCGGCAGGTCCAGCGCCAGGCGCCCTGCCATGAGGGGCGCTGCAATGATGAAGATGACCAGCAGCACCAGCATCACGTCAACGAGTGGCGTGACGTTGATCTCGCTCATGGGCTGGTGCCCGACCGGCTTTTCCAGCCCGCCGAAGCTCATGGGCGAGCCAACAGCAATTCGCGCAGATCGCGCGCGAAGCCTTCCAGATCGGCCTCGATGCGCGCGATCTGACGGCCCAGCACGTTGTAGGCGAGCACGGCTGGAATGGCCACTGCCAGGCCGGCGGCGGTCATCACCAGCGCCTCGCCCACGGGGCCGGACACCTGCTCGATGCGCCAGCGCCCGTCCTGGCCCATGCCGGTGAGCGCGTGGTAGATGCCCCAGACCGTGCCCAGCAAACCCACGAAGGGTGCGGTGGAGCCCACGGTGGCCAGCAGAACCTGACCGAACTGCAGGCGATGCAGCACGGCATGCAGGGCGCCGCGCAGCACCCGCGTGAGTTGTTGTGATCGGTCGGCCGCTGTGGCCAGCGTGAGGGGTGCGGCGGCGTCCAGGCCGCGAGCGGCCTGGACCAGCGGCAACACGATGCGCCGGGAATCGAAGCCAACCAGGCGGCGCTGGGCGTCGTCGAGGTCGCTGGCCTGCCAGAAAGTCGCCGTGCTCAGGCTCATGTCTTTGGCGGCGCGCCGCAACAGCCAGCCCTTCCAGAGAATCACCACCCAGCTGGACACCGACATGGCCAACAGCAGCAGCGCGACCACGCGGCCAAGCCCGTCCGCCTGGGCCAGCGTCTGCAGGAGCCCCTGGCCCGCGCTGTCGGTCATTTCAGGTTGAGCACGTCGAACATGTCGTACAGCCCGGCCGGCTTGCCGGCCAGGAAGCGCACCGCGCGCAGGCTGCCCTGCGCATAGGTGGCGCGGCTGCTCGACTTGTGCGTGATCTCGATGCGCTCGCCGGTACCGGCAAACAGCACGGTGTGGTCGCCCACGATGTCGCCGCCCCGGATGGTGGCAAAACCAATGCTGGAGGGGTCGCGCTCGCCGGTGACGCCTTCGCGCGCATAGACCGCGCAGTCCTTGAGGTCGCGGCCCAGGGCGTCGGCGATCACCTCGCCCATCTTGAGCGCGGTGCCACTGGGCGCGTCCACCTTGTGGCGGTGGTGGGCTTCGATGATCTCGATGTCGTAGCCGGTGGACATGGCCTTGGCCGCCATCTCCAGCAGTTTGAGCGTGACGTTGACGCCCACACTCATGTTGGGCGCCATGACGATGGGGATCTGTTTCGCAATCTGCGCGATCTCGGCCTTCTGTTCTTCAGAGAACCCCGTGGTGCCGATCACCACCGCCACGCCGTGCTTCACGCATTCGCGCAGGTGCGCCAGGGTGCCTTCGGGGCGGGTGAAGTCAATCAGGAACTGGCTGCCCGAGAGACCTTGAGCAAGATCGGCGGTGATGGTCACGCCGCTGGCCTGTCCCGCGAAGGCACCGGCGTCCTGGCCAATGGCTGGGCTGGCAGCGATGTCGAGCGCGCCCGAGAGCACGCAGTCGCCGCTGGCACGGACCGCCTCGACCAGTATCTGGCCCATGCGCCCGCTGGCGCCGGCCACACAGACTTGCAACGGCCCGCTCATCGCGCCGACCCCGCGCCCTCCAGGGGCGGGTAGCTGGCGTCGGCCGGCGCGCTGGGCGGTGTCTTCACCGGGGTGACGGGGTTGCGCTCGTGAAAAGCCTTGAGCTGCTCGGGCGTGGCCTCCAGCTGCGGCACTTTGCCTGGCTTGCGGCGCGAGTCCAGCGACGCCACGAACTCGGCCTCGCTGGGCAACTCGTCGGCTTCGACGCGATCCAGCACGTCGCCCTTGAAGAAGGCAGTGACTTTGCGGCTCTGCGGCTCCTGCCCCTGGCGCTTGTAGGTGAACACGTAGTCCCAGCGCTCGGCGTGGAAGACGCTGGTGAGCAGCGGCGAGCCCAGCACGTCGCGCACCTGGAGGCGCGTCATGCCCGGCTTGAGCAACTGCGACTGTTCGCGCGTGACCACATTGCCTTGCAGGATGTCGATCTTGTAGGGCGTGACCAGACTGGTCAGGCCAAAGGTGCCGTCACCGTAACCCGAGCAGGCCCCAAGGCCCACCAGCGCCACCGCGCAGACGAGGACCCGCAACGGGCGGGAGCGATTCAGGGCAGCGATGCCGTGATGACCGGATGGGTGCATGTGAACTGACCTTGTGAGCGCGGCGCTCCGCACGCGAACCGACGGAAATTGCGGCGTGCGCAGGGCGCTGGCGATATGATCCGGTCATTGTAGTCCCGGGTCCCTCATGCCCTGGATCAGCCCCTTCAACCGCTCGCCGTTCCCTGCCATGACCAACATCGAAGAACTCAAGAGCACGGGGCTCAAGGCCACGCTGCCCCGGCTGAAGATACTTGAGGTGTTCCAGAACGCGAAGCAACGCCACATGACGGCCGAAGACGTGTTTCGCGTGCTGCTGGAAGAGCGCTCCGACATCGGCCTGGCCACGGTCTACCGTGTGCTGATGCAGTTCGAGCAGGCCGGCTTGCTCACGCGCAGCAATTTCGAATCGGGCAAGGCGGTCTACGAACTCAACGAGGGGCAGCACCACGACCATCTGGTTTGCCTGGACTGCGGTCGCGTGGAGGAGTTCTACGACGCCGAGATCGAGAAACGCCAGCAGATGGTGGCCAAGACACGCGGCTTTGCCCTGCAGGAGCACGCCCTCTCGCTTTACGCCAACTGCACCAAGACCGATTGCCCTCATAAAGGGCATTCGCACAGAGGCTGAGCCATTCAGAACGCAGGCGGCGCGGGGGCGCTCCTTCATTCGCCGCGCGACATGGCCGCGCGGTGGCGCGAGACGAACTCCTGGTAGGTGTCGATGCCGCGCAATTGCAGGATGGTGTTTCGCACGGCTGCTTCCACCAGCACGGCGATGTTGCGCCCAGCCACCACCTGAATCACCGCCTTTCGCACCGGCACCCCCAGCACGTCCTGGTACAGCGGCTCGTGGGGCATGCGCTCGTAGTCGCGTTCCATGGTCTCGCGCCGCACCAGATGCACGATCAGCGAGAGCCGCATCTTGCGCCTCACCGCCGTCTCGCCAAAGATGGCCTTGATGTCGAGCAGGCCGATGCCGCGAACCTCCAGCAGGTTCTGCAGCAGCTCGGGGCAGCGGCCCTCGATGCTGGTCTGATTGATGCGGTAGAGATCCACCGCGTCGTCGGCCACCAGGCCATGGCCCCGCGAAATGAGCTCCAGACCCAGTTCGCTCTTGCCCAGACCCGACTCGCCGGTGATCAGCACCCCCATGCCCAGGATGTCCATGAACACGCCGTGCATGGAAGCCCGGTCGGCGAAATGCCGCGAGAGGTAGGCGCGCAGCACGTCGATGACGAAAGCCGCCGACTCGTGTGTGGCGAACATCGGGATCTGGGCGCGCTCGCACATCGCGGTGAGCGCATCGGGAGCGGTCTGGCCATCGGCCACGACCAACACCGGCGGCTCCAATGTGACGATGCGAGCCACGCGGCGGCGGTTGTCGTCCTCGCTCGGGCTCGTGAGGTACGCCACCTCGCGCTCGCCAAACACCTGGACGCGGTAGGGATGGATGTAGTTGAGATAACCGACCAGATCGGCGCCTGAACGAGCCGCCCGGATCGCGACCTCGTCAAAGCGACGCTCGGAAGCGCCCAGGCCGGCAATCCACTGCCACTTCAGGGCATCCCGATGGTCCTCGAACAGGACATCGGCACTGACGACGGTGGGTTTCAAAAGTCGTTACTCCACAAAGTGGAAAGGATTCAAGCGATCCGCCGCCGGGCCACTCCGAGGTGGATCAGCCTCCTTGGAAGGGAGGCGACCCGCGCGGCTGTGAAGCGTGGGGGTCAACCGTCTCAGGCGGCGGCGTGGGCCGATTGCCAGGAGGTGATCAGACCATGAAGCAGGGCTGCGTCACTGGAGCCCTTCATCCGCTCGCGCAGCGCGCTGTCGCTGAGAAGTTCGGCGATCTCGGAAAGGATTTCCAGGTGCTTCTGCGTGGCCGCCTCGGGCACCAGCAGGAAGATCATGAGCTGGACGGGCTGTTCGTCTGGCGCGTCAAAGCCGATCGGATTGGAAAGCTGAAACACAGCCGCCAGCGGCTGTTTGAGGCCTTTGATGCGGCCGTGAGGAATGGCCACACCGTGTCCCAGTCCCGTGGAGCCCAGGCGCTCGCGGGCAAACAGGCTGTCGGTGATGAGGGCGCGGTTGAGTCCGTGAAGGGTTTCAAAGAGCAGCCCCGCTTCTTCAAAGGCGCGTTTCTTGCTGGTCGCATCCACGCTGACGAGCACTTGCGGAGCGGGCAGGATGGCGGAGAGTCGGTTCATGTGAGCCCTTTCGGACCGCAAATTATGCCGAGTTGGGCCATCTTGAATAGACCGAGGGCACAAAAAAGCCGCTTGACAATTCAAGCGGCTTGTTGCATCGCAACATACATCACGGCCCGTTCCAAAGGAGCCGTGAAATGCTTCACATGACGCGTTTGACGGTTTCGTGGTGGTGATCCTGAGCCTTGCTCTTGTATCGAAGCACCTGACGGTCCATCTTGTCGGCCAGATCGTCGAGGGCGGCATACAGGTCGGCGTGGGCACTGGCAGCGAACAGGTCGCGCCCCTTGACGTGGATGTTGCACTCGGCCTTCTGTCGTTGGTCTTTCTCCTTGAGGTTGTCCACTGTCAGCAGCACCTTGATGTCGACCACCTGGTCGAAGTGCCGGGAGATGCGTGCGAGCTTGTCGGTGACGTAACCGCGCAGGGCAGGGGTGACCTCGAGGTGGTGACCGCTGATCGTCAGATTCATACTTGAGCCTCCATTTGCTCCGGGTTGACACAAGCCGCCGGGGGCAAGACCCCCTGCGGCCACGGGGATGTCTTGAACCCACTATGCCCATGAAAGGCGCTCGGCGCAAGCCGATATCCCAACAAAGAATGTAATAAAGGGGCTTTCATACCCCCAGGGGGAGGTGGCGCACATCTCTCCGTCTGCGCGCCCGCGCCACCCGGTGGCGCCGGGGAGCAGAAGCTGGCGTTCGCGGCAGAAAGGGCGGGTGGGATGTGTCATGATTTTGGGCAATTCGTCCATGCATAGGCAGCCCACTGCGGGCGATCCCGGAAGGCCATTCCCTTGTCGCTCGACACCCTGATCACCCACAACACCCTGCTGCCCGCCACACCCGACGCCCAACCCGACGCCTGCGCGCTGGTACTGATGGGCGGCGGAGCGCGCACCGCCTACCAGGCTGGCGTGCTCAAGGCAATCGCCGCGATGCTGGCCGCTCGCCTGCCCGCCAGGGCCGTGCCGGCCCCGCCGCCGCCGCCTTTTCCTTTCCAGTGGCTGTTTGGCACCTCGGCCGGCGCGCTCAACGCCAGCTACCTGGCCAGTCAGGCGGTGCACGGTCTTGAGGCGCTGCCGCGCCTGGCCACGTTCTGGAGCGCGCTGCGATCGGAGCGGGTGTACCGCCTTGAAGCCCCGGGCTGGGTGCGCGCCAACCGCATCGTGGCCGGACTGACACTGGCGCGCCAGGTACGCCGCCACCGCGCGCTGCTCGACACGCTGCCGCTGGTGGACACGCTGCACCGCGCCATCGACCTGGAGGCGCTGGAGCGAGCCCTGACGCAGCGCATCATCCATGTGCTGGGCGTCACCGCATCGAGCTACACCACCGGCGAACACTGGACCTTCTGCCAGACCCGCCCCAACCATCCGATGCAACCCTGGCACCGCCCGGGTCGCCGCGCCGATTTCCAGCCCATCACCATCGAGCACCTGATGGCATCGAGCGCCATACCTTTTCTGTTTCCCGCCGTACCGCTCTGGGTGGACGGGCACAAGGAGCATTTCGGCGATGGCTCGATGCGCCAGCTCTCCCCGCTGTCCCCGGCGATTCAGTTTGGCGCACGCCGCGTGTTGGTGATCGGGGTGGGCCAGCCCCAGCGCGCGGGCATGGCCGCGCGCAGCACGGGCGAACCCACGGCCGGCACCATCGCCGGACATGCCATGGCCAGCGTGTTTCACGACACGCTGCAAGCGGACGTGGAACAGACCCAGCGCGTGAGCCAGACGCTGGCGCAGCTGCCTCCAGCGCTGGCGGCCGCACTGCCCTACCGGCCGGTGGACGTGATGTCCATCCAGCCCAGCTTCTCCCTGGACGAACTGGCCCACAAACACATGCGCGAGCTGCCAGCACCCACGCGCAACACCCTGGCTGGCCTGGGCGCACTGGACACGAAACGCAGCGCGGCCGGCAGCGCGGCGGCTCTGGCGAGCTATCTGCTGTTCGAGCCCGGTTTCGTGAACGCCCTGATCGAGCTGGGCGAACACGACGCCTGGCGCAAAAAGGACGACCTGATGAACTTCTTTGGGACGCCCGCGGCGTTCGGTCCGCAGGGCACGGTGCCATAATCCGCCCTGTCCTTCACTTGGAGCACCTCATGGAAAGCACGCCACCCAGTTGTGTGCTTTCAGCTGTCCCCGCGATCGTCTGACCGCTGCGCGCCGCGTGGCACCTGGGTCGGGCGGCCGGCCGGCTGAAAGCACCGCCCGCAGCACCCTTCGTCAGATCACCCACCGCCGGGAGCGCGACCATGCTCAACGTATTCACCCTGGCCAACGGCCGCCTGTTCCAGGAAGAAATCGAATCGCTCGAAGAACTCGCGCGATTCAAGCCCATCTGGGTCGACCTGGAAGACCCCACCCCCGAAGAGCGCCGCTGGGTCAAGCAGCATTTCGGGCTGTCCATCCCGGAAGACGCGATGGACGAGGACATCGAGGAGTCCGCACGATTCTTCGAGGAAGACAACGGCGAACTGCACGTTCGATCGGACTTCCTGATTGACGACGATGAGGACCCGCGTGCGGTTCGCGTGGCCTTCATCCTCAACGAGCACAACGACACCCTGAAGAGCAAGGGCGTGCTGTTCTCCATCCACGACGAAGACGTGCCGGTATTCCGGCTGCTGCGCATGCGCGCACGCCGCATGCCCGGGCTGATCGAAGACGCCAAGGACGTTCTGCTCATGCTGTTCGACGCCGACGCCGAGTACTGCGCCGACACGCTGGAAGACATCTACGACGAGATCGAGACCGTGAGCAAGAAGGTGCTCAACAGCAACGCTTCGGACAATCTGCTGAGCGAGGCGCTGTCGGCAATCGCGCGGCACGAGGACATGTCGGGCCGCATTCGCCGCAACGTCATGGACACACGACGCGCGGTCAGCTTCATGATGCGCAGCCGCCTGCTGAGCGCCGAGCAGTTCGAAGACGCACGCCAGATCCTGCGCGACCTCGACTCCCTCGACAGCCACACCGCTTTCCTGTTCGACAAGATCAACTTCCTGATGGACGCCACGGTCGGTTTCATCAACATCAACCAGAACAAGATCATCAAGATCTTCTCGGTGGCCAGCGTCTCGCTGCTGCCGCCCACGCTGGTGGCCAGCAGCTATGGCATGAACTTCGCGTTCATGCCCGAACTGCAATGGCACTACGGATACCCGCTGGCGCTGGTGCTGATGGTGCTTTCTGCCGTCGTACCGATGCTCTACTTCCGCAAGCGCGGATGGTTGAGGTAACGCTTCAGCCTCGAAGCAGCGCCTCGACGATGGCGCCGCTGTAGCGGCTGGCCACCTCATGCAGGAAGCGTGGGAAGTCCACGTGGGCCGCATCGTCGGCGCGGTCGGAAATGGTGCGCACCACGGCCAGAGGCACACCGTAGTCGTGGCAGACCTGCGCAAAGGCCGCGCCCTCCATTTCCACGGCCAATGCGGTGGGCAGATCCTCGCGCAATGCAGCGCTCTCCGCAGTGGTCGAAACAAAGCGGTCTCCGCTGAGCAGCAGGCCCAGGTGGCAGCGGGGCGATTGCAGGTCGAAGGTCCGCATCACTTCGTCGCCAAGCAGGGCCGGGAGGTCTTTCAACACCATGTCGCTGGCGCGAACGAGCTGGTCGGTGAGTGCGGCATCGGCATCGAACGTGGAGCGACCATAGCCCGGCACCTCGTGGCGCGGGAAGATGGGCGAAGCGTCCATGTCGTGTTGAAGGAACTGCCGCGCCACCACCACGTCGCCCACCCGCACGCCCGGTGCGAGGCCGCCTGCCACGCCGGTGAACACGATGCGCTGCACGCCGAAACGCTCGATGAGCGCCGTGGCGGTGGTGGCCGCAGCGACCTTGCCGATGCCCGAGAGCACGGCCACCACATCGTGACCATGCAGGTGACCACGCCAGAAGGTGCGTCCACCGAAAACCTGCTGCTGCTCATCGGGCATGAGCCCGAGCACTGTGGCCAGCTCTTCGCGCAGCGCGCTGACGAGTGCGGTGGGACCGGCCACTATTTTTTGTCGCGCAGTTCGCGCCGCAGGATCTTGCCCACCGGTGTCTTCGGTAGTTCGGTGCGAAATTCCACCACCTTGGGCTGCTTGTAGCCAGTGAGGTTGCTCTTGCAGTAGTCGCGCACCTGAGCCTCGGTCAGGGCCGGGTCCTTCTTCACGATGACCAGCTTGACCGCCTCGCCCGACTTGTCGTCAGGCACACCCACCACGGCGCACTCCATCACGCCGTCAAGCTGTGCCACCACGTCTTCCACCTCGTTGGGGTAGACGTTGAAGCCGCTCACCAGCACCATGTCCTTCTTGCGGTCCACGATCCTGAAGTAACCGCGCGCATCCATCACGCCCACGTCGCCGGTCTTGAAGAAACCATCGGCCGTCATGACCTTGGCGGTCTCGTCTGGGCGCTGCCAGTAGCCGGCCATGACCTGCGGCCCCTTGATGGCGATCTCACCCGGCTGGCCCTGCGGCACTTCCACACCGTCGTCGTCGAGGCACTTCATCCAGGTGTTGGGCAACGGCACGCCGATGGTGCCGCTGTATTCGGTGCTGGTGGTGGGATTGCAGCTGGCCGACGGGCTGGTTTCCGAAAGCCCATAGCCTTCGCAGATGGGGCAACCCGTTTTCTCCAGCCAGAGCTTGGCCACCGCGCTCTGCACGGCCATGCCGCCGCCCACCGAGACTTTGAGGTTGCGCCAGTTGACGGTGTTGAAGTCCGGGTGGTTGGCCAGGCCGTTGAACAGCGTATTGACGGCGGGGAAGCTGTGGAAGGTGTGCTTGCTCAGTTCCTTGAGCACCGCCGGCAGGTCGCGCGGATTGGGAATGAGGATGGTCTTGCCGCCCGTGCGCATGGACAGCATCATGTTCACCGTGAAAGCGAAGATGTGGTACAGCGGCAGCGCGCACACGCTGGTGGGCTGTTCGCCGGCCGGCACCTGCTTCATCACCGGGTTGTTCC
Organism: Hydrogenophaga sp.; assembly: GCF_050250835.1. Classification (GTDB taxonomy): domain Bacteria; phylum Pseudomonadota; class Gammaproteobacteria; order Burkholderiales; family Burkholderiaceae_C; genus Hydrogenophaga. The sequence continues at coordinate 229,115 of NZ_JBFWNX010000003.1, forward strand.
AGGCCTCGGACTGCAACACATTGGCGATCACATTGCGGTGCTGCAGCACAGCCCCCTTGCTCACACCGGTGGTTCCACCGGTGTACTGCAGCACGGCCATGTCGTCGGGCTTGATCTGGGGGCGCTTGAGCGCACCGCGCGTGCCCTTGGCAATGGCGTCATTGAAGCGCACCGCCTGCGGCAGGTTGAAGGCGGGCACCATCTTCTTGACGTTGCGCACCACGTAGTTCACCAGCGCACCCTTGAGCAGGCCCAGCTGATCGCCCATCGCGGTGAGCACCACGTGCTTGACCGGTGTGTTGGCGATGCATTGCTCCAGCGTGTGGGCAAAGTTTTCGATGATCACGATGGCCTTGGCGCCAGCGTCCTTGAGCTGGTGCTCCAGCTCGCGCGGCGTGTACAGCGGGTTGACGTTGACCACGACCATGCCGGCGCGCAGGATGCCAGCCACCGCCACCGGGTACTGAGGCACGTTGGGCATCATGATCGCCACGCGATCGCCCTTGACCAGACCTTTGCCCTGCAGGTAGGCCGCGAATGCCTGCGAAAGGCTGTCGGTCTGCGCGAAGCTCACGTCCTTGCCCATGAAGCTGTAGGCGGTGCGGCCGGCGTGCTTCTGGAAGCTCTCTTCCATCAGATGAACAAGCGAGTCGTACTGGGCCACGTCGATGTCGGCCGGCACCCCTTCGGGGTAGGCGCTCAGCCAGGGACGTTGTGCCGTCGGGTCGGTCATTCCAGGTCTCCTCGTTTTCGTGTTGGCGCGATGCGTAAGGCGAAAGGGTTGGCTCGGGCACTAACGCCTCGCGTCCGCGATTCTGACAGGCCGCTTCCACCCCGGTCCGTCTCGATTGCAAAGCAAGTAGAAAGGGGTAGAAAAGCATGTGCAATCACTCAGTTGCAGTACCTCGCGAGTAGGTCAAATTTTCTCGACTTACTATTTTTCGCTCAACGCCAAGCGCTCTAGCGGCAGCGTAAACCACATCCAACATCCGCAAGTCATTGAGACGAACGCAATCGCCATCGCACTGAACGATGGGAAAGCAAATCCAAGAAAGGGATCTACCAAAAGCAGAATCCACCCCACGCCCCCCGCCGAATTTAGCGCAAGGATTGCATAGGTCACTACCAAGAAATAGACGGAGGAGCCAAAAACAAGCAGCAGCGACAACCAGTACTTTGGGCCTCGCTTTCGATGCATTCCGTGGATTCTGGAGACTGGAACCCACTCGCCATCGAACGGCGTTCCGCAATTCGCACAGTGAGCCGCGTGAGGTGATACGAACCTAGTGCAAACAGGACATCGCATCGTGCGTTGACTCCTTGGATGACAAGTTTTTTAGTGGTCCTTGATGGATGAGACCGAAACAGTGGAGCGCTGCTGTGAGCGACCCTCAGCACAGTTGCATGAAAAAAAACAGAATCAACCCATCGGACACTTGTCAAGCCAAGAGCCATTCCAGGAAAACTCGAGTAGGGCAACGGCGACTTGTTCATCACCGCCCCCATAGAGGTCAGGGCTACGCAGTGGCTACTCGATCGCCTTGGTCATGTCCTCGACGACCTTCTTCGCGTCGCCGAACACCATCATGGTCTTGTCCATGTAGAACAGCTCGTTGTCCAGGCCGGCATAGCCTGCGGCCATGCTGCGCTTGTTCACGATCACCGTCTTGGCCTTGTAGGCTTCCAGAATGGGCATGCCGTAGATGGCGCTGCCCTTTTGCAGCGCAGCCGGATTCACCACGTCGTTGGCGCCCAGGATGATCGCCACGTCGGCCTGGCCGAACTCGCCGTTGATGTCCTCCATCTCGAAGACCTGGTCGTACGGCACCTCGGCCTCGGCCAGCAGCACATTCATGTGCCCCGGCATGCGCCCGGCCACCGGGTGTATGGCGTACTTGACGGTGACACCCTTCTCGGTGAGCTTGTGCGCGAGTTCCTTCACGGCGTGCTGCGCACGCGCCACCGCCAGGCCATAGCCCGGCACGATCACCACCGTCTCGGCGTTGCCGAGCACGAAGGCCGCGTCGTCGGCGCTGCCGCTCTTCACGGGCCTTGCCTCGGCCTTCGCGCCACCGGCGGCGGCGGCATCGCCACCGAAACCGCCCAGGATGACGTTGAAGAAAGAGCGGTTCATGGCCTTGCACATGATGTAGCTCAGGATCGCGCCCGAGGAACCCACCAGCGAGCCCGCAATGATCAGCATGGAGTTGTTCAGGCTGAAGCCGATGCCCGCAGCCGCCCAGCCCGAATAGCTGTTGAGCATGGACACCACCACCGGCATGTCGGCACCGCCGATGGGGATGATGATCAGCACGCCGAGCAGGAAACCGAGCGCGATCACCAGCACGATGTCGATCCAGCTTTGCGAGTGCCAGAAGCCGAAGATGAAGAACACGGTGGCCAGGCCCAGCAGCAGGTTCAGCTTGTGCTGGCCGGCAAAGGTGACCGGCGCACCCTGGAACAGGCGGAACTTGTACTTGCCCGAGAGCTTGCCGAAAGCAATCACGGAACCGCTGAAGGTGACCGCGCCAATGAAAGCGCCCAGCGCGAGTTCGATGCGGTTGCCGCCCGGAATCGGATCACCCTTGGCCACGATGGCAAAGGCCCAGGGCTCGGCCACCACGGCCACGGCGATGCACACCGCCGCCAGGCCGATCATGCTGTGCATGAAGGCCACCAGCTCGGGCATCTTGGTCATCTCGACCCGGTTGGCCATGATCGCGCCAGTGGCGCCGCCCACCACAAGGCCACCCAGCACCCAGACCATGCCTTCGGCCTTGCCGCCAGAGAGCTCGACGATGAGCGCTGCGGTGGTGAGCACGGCAATGGCCATGCCGGTCATGCCGAAGACGTTGCCGCGAATGGAGGTGGTGGGATGCGAGAGGCCCTTCAAGGCCTGGATGAAACAGACGCTGGCAACGAGGTACAGCAGCGTGACGAGGTTCATGCTCATTTGGCAGCCCCTTCGGAGGCCGCCGGTGCTTTCCGTTCTTTCTTCTTGAACATCTCCAGCATGCGCCGTGTGACGAGGAAGCCGCCGAACACGTTGACCGCTGCCAGCGCCACGGCCAGCACGCCCATGGTCTTGCCCAGGTTGGTCTCAGTGAGCGCAGCGGCGAGCATGGCCCCCACGATCACGATCGCCGAGATGGCATTGGTCACCGCCATCAGCGGCGTGTGCAGAGCGGGGGTGACGTTCCACACCACGTGGTAGCCCACGTAGATGGCCAGCACGAAGATGATGAGGTTGAGAATGGTCGGGGATACGGCTTCCATGGGAATCTCCTCGCGTCAGGTTTTCTTGATCTCGTTGATGCGGTTGCCTTCGCCCAGCAGCACCACGCGGGGCTTCCAGCCAGGCACGGCGTCATCGTCCATAGGGGCATAGGTGCAGATGATCAGCAGGTCGCCCACATGCGCCTTGCGCGCGGCCGCTCCATTGAGCGAGATCGCACCTGAACCGCGGGCGGCCTTGATGATGTAGGTGGAGAAGCGTTCACCGTTGTTGACGTTGTAGAGCTCGATCTTTTCGTACTCGCGCATGTCGGCGGCATCCAGCAGGTCTTCGTCGATGCCACAGGAGCCTTCATAGTGCAGATCGGCCTCGGTCACGGTGGCGCGGTGCAGTTTCGCGCGCAGCATCACACGGCTCATTTGCGCTTCACCTCGCCGTTCTGCGTCATCAGGCAGGCCGCCACGATGTCGTCGTCCATCGGCACTTGCACCGCGGTCGCGTCTTTGGGTAGCACCAGCTTGAGGAAATCGAGCACGTTGCGCGCGTAAAGCGCCGAGGCGTCGGCACCCACCATGGCCGCCAGGTTGGTCTCGCCCACCAGGGTCACACCGTGCTTGACGACGGTCCTGTCGGCCTCGGTCAGTGGGCAGTTGCCCCCCACACCGCCGGCGCCCTTGCCGGCGGCGATGTCCACAATCACGCTGCCCGGCTTCATGGACTTGACCATGTCCTCGGTGACAAGAACGGGCGCGGCGCGCCCCGGGATGAGCGCGGTGGAGATGACCACATCGGCCAGCGCCACGCGCTTGGCGACCTCGGCCTTCTGGCGCTCCAGCCAGCTCGGCGGCATGGGCCGCGCATAGCCGCCGACGCCTTCGGCCGCCTCCTTTTCTTCCGCCGTTTCATAGGGCACGTCGATGAACTTGCCGCCCAGCGACTCGATCTGCTCCTTCACGCTCGGGCGCACGTCGGAAGCCTCGATCACCGCGCCCAGGCGCTTGGCAGTCGCAATGGCCTGCAGGCCCGCCACGCCCACGCCCAGGACCACCACGCGCGCGGCCTTGACCGTGCCCGCCGCCGTCATGAGCATGGGGAAGAAGCGCTGGTAGTGGTGGGCCGCCAGCATCACGGCCTTGTAGCCGGCAATGTTCGCCTGCGAGGACAGCACGTCCATGCTCTGCGCACGCGTGGTGCGCGGTGCGGCTTCCAGTGCGAAGGCGGTGAGGCCAGCACTGGCCATGCGCTGCAGGCCGGCGGCATCAAAAGGATTGAGCATGCCGACCACGGTCGCGCCGGATTGCATCAGGGCCAGCTCGTTGTCGAATGGCGTGCGCACCTTGAGCACCAGTTCGCAGCCCAGCGCGCCGGCAGCGTCGGTGATCTCGGCACCCACGGCCATGTAGGCGGAGTCGGGCGCGCTGGCGGCCACACCAGCGCCGCTCTGCACCCGCACCGTGTGGCCTTGCGCCACGTATTTCTTCGCCGTCTCTGGCGTGACCGCCACTCGGGTTTCGCCCACTGTCGTCTCAGCGGGAACGCCTATCAGCATGAGGGTCTCCTCACTCACGGGGTTGGAATGAAAGTCGGGGCGAGCTTACCTGAAACATGCCCGTCGGCCCATGGGGCAGCCGCCGGCACAGATAATGCGCCGATGGATACCCGATGGAAACCCAGCGTCACCGTGGCCGCCGTCATAGAGCGCGATGGGCGCTTCCTGCTGGTGGAGGAGCACACGCCCGAGGGCCTGCGCCTGAACAACCCGGCCGGCCACCTGGATCCCGGCGAAAGCCCTGCCGAGGGCGTGGCCCGCGAGGCACTGGAGGAAACCACCCACCTCTTCCGGCCCACCGCGCTGGTAGGCGTCTACCTCTCGCGCTTCCAGCGGGCGGCGAACGAGGGCCGGGCGGCAGAAGACGTGACCTACCTGCGCTTTGCCTTCTGCGGCGACCTGGGCGATGTGGTGGCGGGGCGCACGCTGGACACCGGCATCGTGCGCACCCTCTGGTTGACGCCCGATGAAGTCCGCGCCAGCGCCGCTCGCCACCGAAGCCCGCTGGTGCTGCGCTGCATGGAAGACCACCTGGCGGGGCAGCGCTTCCCGCTGGACCTGATACAGACCGATGCTTCGGTGCTGTCGGCGCGGGGGACCCCCGGATGAATGCAAACACCGACCAAGCCTTGCGCGTGCTGCCGCCCAACGACGCCTTGCGCGAGGAGCTGCACAACGAGGTGCATGCGCGCCCGTCTGCCCGCATCCGGCTGCCGGCGCTGGTGGTGTTTGTCGCCGTGCTCAACGAAGGCGTGAGCCGGGAGCAGGAATGCGAGCACCTGCGCCGCCTGCCTGGCCAGCAAGGGCTCACGCCCGAACAGATGCGCGGCAATTTCCTGCGGCTGCGTCTTGGTGAACACACCCTGAAGTGGGAGCGCCACACCGAGTTCACCCGCTACTCCATCGTGCAACCATTGCCCGAGGATGCTGGCCTGGGTGCGAGCGATCCGCGGTTGCAGGACGGCCTGGTCACACCATCAGGCTGGCTGGGCGAGATTCCCGGGCGCACCGTGGCGGCCATCCAGCTCGCGATGCTGCAGACCGAACTGCCCGAGGCCACGCCCGAGGCGCAAGCCCGGCTGATGGGGGCTGCACAGCGGTGGTTTGGCGGCCGCAACGTGGTGGCGTCTCAGCTCGGTGGCGGCCACTCCTGGGCGGTGACCGACTTCCATCTCCAGCCCTCAGGTTTCGAGCACCTGCTGGTGCTCACCCCACCCGGCACCAGCGACACACGCGCCGGACGCATCTCGCAACGCCTGCTGGAACTGGAAACCTACCGTCTCATGGCGCTGCGCGGCCTACCGGTCGCCAAGGCGCTCTCGCCCACGCTGGCGCAAGCCGAGGCGCAGCTCGCCGGCATCACCGCGCAGATGGAGAACAAGTCGGCTTCCGAACAGGCCTTGCTGGACCAGTTGATTTCGCTCGCAGCCGGCGTGGAGCGCGCCACCGCCGAGAACACCTACCGCTTCGGTGCCACGCGCGCCTACGACGCTCTCGTCACGCAACGCATCGCCGAGTTGCGCGAGAAGCCCATTCCAGGCACCCAGACCCTGGGCGAGTTCATGCAGCGCCGCCTGTCGCCGGCCATGGCCACGGTGGCGGCCAGCGCGCAGCGACTCACCTCACTGTCGGAACGCATCTCGCGAGCCAGCGCCTTGCTGCGCACGCGGGTGGACATCGTCACCGAAGCGCAGAACCAGCAACTGCTGGCCAAGCTCACGCGCGGCCAGGAATTGCAACTGCATTTGCAGACCACGGTGGAAGGCCTGTCCATCGCTGCCATCTCGTACTACGTGGTCAGCCTGCTGCTCTACCTGGCAAAGGCAGGCAAGGCAGCCGGGCTGCCCATCCATCCGGAAATCGCCGCCGGCGCCCTGATCCCGGTCGTGCTGTGGGTGGTGTGGCGCGCCACCCGGCGGATTCACGCCCGGCTGGGCGCATCGGCAGACAAGCCCTAGGAATCTGCGGCCTGGTTCAGGTCGGCGCGAAGCCGGTCTTCCTGGGCGCGGAGTTCGGGGGTGTAGGCCTCGCCGAAGTCCTCGGCCTCGAACATCGGACGGATCTCGATCTCGGAATCTTCGGGCATCGGGTTGGGACAGCGCTTCACCCATTGCACCGCGTCATCGAGGGACTTCACCTGCCAGATCCAGAAACCGGCCACCAGCTCCTGGGTCTGTGGAAACGGCCCGTCGATCACGGAGCGGCCGGGGCCTGAGAAGCGCACGCGTTTGCCGCGCACGCTGGGGTGCAGCCCGTCGCCGGACACCAGCACGCCCGCTTTCATGAGCTCCTCGTTGAACTCGCCCATGGCCGCCATGTCTTCGGTGCGAGGCATCAAGCCCGATTCAGACGATGGGGTGGCTTTCACGATCACCATCACACGCATCTCGTTTCTCCTTCAAGTGGGGAGCCGAACGACGATTCGCCGGCCCTGAAGACACGACGAACGGGCGGCGCAGAAATCGACCGACCGCGAACAGGCCCTAAGCCTGCAACAGCGCAGCAGTTCTGACGCCCTCACGCGGCGACTCGGCGCTGGTCGTGATCACGCCGCCGCCCAGGCAGACCTCACCGTCGTAGAGCACGGCGCTCTGCCCGGGCGTCACGGCCCATTGCAGGTCGGCGAACTCCAGCGCGAAGCCGGCAGCGCCCTGGGCGTGGAAGTGGCAGGGCGCGTCGGCCTGGCGGTAGCGCGTCTTGGCGGCCAGGTCCCCTGAATCGGGTGCGTGGCCGGCCACCCAGCTCGCGTCCTGGGCGCGCAGGTGCGGCGTGAGCAGCCAGGGGTGGTCGTGGCCCTGCACCACCCACAGGGTGTTTTTTTCGATGTCCTTGCGCGCCACGAACCAGGGCGCGTGGTCGTTGCCGCCCTTTTGCGCGCCCTTCTCGCGCACGCCACCAATGCCCAGTCCCTGGCGCTGACCGAGCGTGTAGAAGCTCAGGCCCACGTGCTGGCCCAGCACGCGACCCTTGGCATCCTTGATCGGGCCCGGCTCCTTCGCGATGTAGCGGTTGAGGAAATCGCGGAATGGTCGCTCGCCGATAAAACAGATGCCCGTGGAGTCCTTCTTCTTCGCATTGGGCAGGCCGATCTCGGCGGCGATGCGGCGCACCTCGGTCTTGGGCAGCTCACCCACCGGAAACAGGGTTCTGGACAGTTGCGCCTGGTTGAGCCGGTGCAGGAAATAGCTCTGATCCTTCAGCGGGTCCATGCCCTTGAGCAGCTCGAAAGCGCCGTGGCGCTCGCGCACGCGGGCGTAGTGGCCAGTGGCGATCTTCTCTGCGCCCAGGCGCATGGCGTGATCCAGGAAGGCCTTGAATTTGATCTCGGCATTGCAGAGGATGTCGGGATTGGGCGTGCGCCCCGCCTGGTATTCGCGCAGGAACTCGGCGAACACCCGGTCCTTGTATTCGGCCGCAAAATTCACGTGCTCGATGTCGATGCCCAGCACGTCGGCCACGCTGGCGGCGTCCAGAAAATCCTGCCGCGTCGAACAGTATTCGCTGTCGTCGTCATCTTCCCAGTTCTTCATGAAGATGCCGATGACTTCGTACCCCTGCTCCTTGAGCAGGTGCGCACTCACTGCGGAGTCCACGCCTCCGCTCAACCCGACCACCACGCGCTGTTTGCTTGCCATCGGGCGATTATCCCAGCGCCGTGCGGTTTACAGTGCGCCTCATGGGCTTTCACCACACGGTCGGCACGGAGCGATTCGCGTTCGCCGACCTGCGCACGCTGATGGCGTGCGCCTCGCCCCTGCGATCGGGCGACCAGCTCGCTGGCGTGGCCGCGCGCAACGCCCAGGAGCGCGTGGCAGCACAGATGGCGCTCGCCGATCTGCCGCTGACCCATTTCCTGACCGAGGCGGTGGTGCCCTACGAAGGCGACGAAGTCACGCGCCTGATCATGGACACGCACGACGCCGAAGCCTTCTCAGCGGTGGCGCACCTCACGGTGGGCGATTTCCGGAACTGGCTGCTGGGTGACGCAGCAGACACGGCCTCGCTCACCGCGCTCGCGCCTGGCCTCACACCCGAGATGGTGGCCGCAACGAGCAAGCTCTGCCGCGTGCAAGACCTGACCCTGATCGCGCGCAAGTGCCGCGTGGTCACGCGTTTTCGCAGCACGCTCGGCCTGCCCGGGCGGCTCGCCACACGGCTCCAGCCCAACCACCCGACCGACGACCTCGCCGGGATTGCGGCCAGCCTGCTCGATGGCCTGCTGCACGGCAGCGGCGATGCGGTGATCGGCATCAACCCGGCGACCGACAACGTGCCGCAGGTCATGCGCCTGCTGGCCATGCTCGACGAACTGATCGCCCACTACGGCATGCCTGCGCAGAGCTGTGTGCTCACCCACGTGACGAACACGCTGGCGGCGATGGGGCGCGGCGCGCCGGTGGATCTGGTGTTCCAGTCCATCGCTGGCACCGAAGCCGCCAACCGGAGTTTCGGCATCGACCTCGCGCTGCTGGCCGAGGCGCAGGCGGCCGCGCTTTCCCTGCGGCGCGGCACGGTGTTCGAAGACGACGGCGGGCGCGGCGAACATGTGATGTATTTCGAGACCGGCCAGGGCAGCGCGCTGTCGGCCGGCGCTCACCACGGCTGCGACCAGCAGACCACCGAAGCGCGCGCCTATGCGGTGGCCCGGCATTTCCAGCCGCTGCTGGTCAACACGGTGGTGGGCTTCATCGGGCCGGAGTACCTGTACGACGGCAAGCAGATCCTGCGCGCGGGCCTGGAAGACCATTTCTGCGGCAAGCTGCTGGGACTGCCCATGGGCTGCGATGTGTGCTTCACCAACCACGCCGAAGCCGATGCCGACGACATGGACGCCTTGCTCACGCTGCTGTGTACCGCAGGCGTCAACTTCATCATGGGCGTACCGGGCGCGGACGACATCATGCTCAACTACCAGAGCACCTCGTTTCACGATGCGCTGGCGATGCGCGAACTGCTCGATCTGCGGCCCGCGCCCGAGTTCGAGGCGTGGTTGCAGCGCATGGGCGTGACCGAGCCCGGCGAGCGCCTGCGGCTGTCCAGCGCCTTGCCAGCCGCCTTCGCACCCGCCATTGCGCGGTTGACAGCGCCATGAGCGAACCCGTGGTCCCCGCCACGTGGAGCGGCCTGCGGCGCTTCACGGATGCGCGCATCGCGCTCGGGCGTGCCGGGAACAGCCTGCCCACGGCGGCGCACCTGGCTTTTCAGCTCGCTCACGCCCAGGCGCGCGACGCCGTGCATCTGGCATTCGACCCCGCGGGCCTGGCCGTCGAGCTGCACACGCTGGGCCTGCAAACCATGCGCCTGCACAGTGCAGCTCCCGACCGTGCCACTTACCTCCAGCGACCCGACCTGGGGCGCCGACTGGCCGACGCCTCGCGCCAGTCGCTGTGTGGTTTGCCCCGACCCAAACCATCGCCCGACCTGGCCTTTGTGATCGCCGACGGCCTCTCGCCGCTGGCGGTGATGCGCCACGCCGCCACGCTGATGGCCGAACTGCTGTACCGTCTGCGGGCAGACCCTCGTCAGGACTGGCGCATTGCGCCGGTGGCCCTGGTGACCCAAGGCCGCGTGGCCATTGGCGATGAGATTGGCGAACGCCTGCAAGCGCGCACCGTGGTCGTGCTGATTGGCGAACGGCCTGGCTTGAGCTCGCCCGACAGCCTGGGCATCTATTTCACCTGGGCGCCGCGTGTGGGGCGCACGGATGCAGAACGCAACTGCATTTCCAACGTGCGCGATGCGGGCCTGACACCCGCGCGTGCCGCCGAGCGCCTGCACACCCTGCTGGCGCTGGCCCGTCAACGCGAGCAAAGTGGCATCGGCCTCAAGGACGAGACCGACGGCACATCGGATGCGCTGCCGCCAGCGTGACGAGGCGCGTTACCTCTGTTCACATTGGTCACAACCCGGCTTAAGGTTCACTTCAAGCTGGGACGCTGCAATGCCTTCGCCCGCAACCTTTCGCGGGTTTCATTGCAAAGGAACCTTCTCGTGAAATCCCTCGTTCTCTCCACCTGTCTGATCGCAGCCGTCGGCACCGCCATGGCGTCTCCCACCTGCACCGCACCCAGGGAAGGCTGGAAACCGGAAGCCGCCTTCAAGAAGGACCTTGAAGCGCAGGGCTACCGCATCAAGAACTTCAAGGTCACCAAAGGCAACTGCTACGAAATCTACGGTACCGACAAGGCGGGCAAGAAGGTCGAGATCTACTTCGACCCGGTCAGCGGCAAGGCGCTGGAACAAAAGTGAACGCCGGCGCCGTCACCGAATCGCAGCGGGTCTGGGATCCGCTGGTGCGGGTTTTTCACTGGTCGCTGGTGACCTGCGTGCTGCTCAACCTCTTCGTGATCGACGACGACGAGGCTCTGCACCAATGGCTGGGCTACGCGGCCTCAGCATGGGTGGGCGTGCGCGTGCTGTGGGGCTTCGTCGGGCCGCGGCATGCGCGCTTTGCCGACTTCTTCCCCACGCCAGCCCGGCTCGCACGGCACGTGCGCGCGCTGTTGCGCGGGGAGCCCGAGCATCACTGGGGCCACAACCCGCTGGGAGGCCTGATGGTGCTGGGTTTGATGGCGATGGTGCTGTGCCTGGGCCTGACCGGCTGGATGCAGACCACCGACACCTTCTGGGGTGTGAACTGGGTGGAAGAACTGCACGAAGGGCTGGCCGACTGGTTGTTGCCGATGGTCGGACTGCACGCGGCAGCGGCATGGGTGATGGGCCGCATCGAACGCACGCGACTCGTCAAGGCGATGGTGACCGGCACGAAAGAGCGCTACTGAGCCAGCGGCACACGCATGGCACACTGCGGCCATGTCCGTTCGTGTCGATCCCGCCGAGGTGGAGTTCACTGCCATCCGCGCCCAGGGCGCGGGTGGCCAGAACGTGAACAAGGTCTCCAACGCGGTTCACCTTCGCTTTGCCATCCACGGCTCGTCGCTGCCAGAGGCGGTGCGTGCCCGCCTGCTGGCCTTGAGCGACCAGCGCATCACCACCGAGGGCGTGGTCGTGATCAAGGCGCAGTCCAGCCGCAGCCTCGAACAGAACAAGGCCGATGCCCTGGAGCGCCTTCAGGCGATGGTGGACAGCGTGGCGGCCCCGCCCAAGGCGCGCAAGCAGACCCAACCCAGCTTCGGCTCAAAGCAGCGGCGGCTGGAAGGCAAGGCCACGCGTTCGCAGGTGAAGCAATTGCGCGGCAGCGTGCGCCATCTGGATGGATAGCCCCAGGTTTTGCGTGCTTAAGGTCTTTTTACGATTCCTTTAAGCGCTATTTAGCGGCGAAGCTGCGCCTGGATTCCTAGACTTCTCTTCATGGCAGGCGGCGCATGGGGCGCAGCCGCCAACCCCGAGACAGGCGGGTCCGGCCCGCTCAAGAAGGAATCCTCACCATGCAATCTCATGCCCTGGAAATCGCCCATGTCGCCGCCGCTGCTCGCGCCGGACAGGGCCGGTTCAACCTCTACGCCGACATCCACAAAGCGCTGCGCGCCTTCATGTCCGACGCACTCAAAGCCCTGGGTCAGACCGACCCCGACGATGCCGAGGATCTTGCGCGCACCGTGGCCTTTGTCGACGAGTTGCTGGTGCTTTGCGCGTCGCACGTGGCACATGAGAACAACTTCGTGCATCCGGCTCTCGAAGCCCGCTGTCCCGGCGTGTGTGCCGAGGTGGCGCAAGATCACGTGGGCCACCTGCACCACATCGCCCATCTGCGGGACGCCACCCAGGGCCTGCTGGCCTGCCCTGCCGAGGAACGTGAGACCGCGTTGCGGGCGCTGTATCTGACGCTGTCACTGTTCGTTGCGGACAATTTCCGGCACATGCACGTCGAGGAGACCGTGCACAACGGCGCCCTCTGGAACGCCTATACAGACCTGGAACTCCTTGCGGTGCACGAAGCGCTGGTGACATCCATCGCGCCGGCAGAAATGATGCTGGTGGCTCGCTGGATGGTGCCTCATCTGAACGCTCAGGAACGCCTGGCCATGCTGGGCGGCATGCGCCAGGGCGCGCCCGCCGATGCATTCCAGGCGGTGCTGGACACGGTGCGCCCGCATCTGAACGATCGGGACTGGGCCAAGCTTGCACGCGGGCTGGCCATACCAGCCACGCCGGGTCTTGCCACCGCCTGATCGGCACGCTCAGGTCGCCACGTCCTCCAGCACCACCGCGGCCGACGCCTCGAAACGAAAGCAGCCGCGCCCGGTTTTCTGGATGCGCAACTGCGGACACTGTTCGCCCAGGCGGCGGTGCAGCAGCAGGAGGCGTGCTTCGAGGTTGTCGGCCACGTCGGGCAGGCGCAAGGCGGGGTCCAGCCGCAGTTCCCGGTTGGTGAATTCGCTGCGGCCGAGCCGCTGGCGGTCCTGCAGCAGTTTCCAGAGGATGGCACCGGCCACGCCTTTGATGAGGTAGGTGTCGTTGACAAATACGCTGTGGTTGCTCCGGTAGTGGCGCACGCGCAGCGCAGGCCCGCCCTTGTGCGGCACTGGCGCTGGATCTGTCCGGGGCGGGGCCAGCACCGGGGGATCGGCGCTTTCCTGCATCAGGTCGATGGCGGCGGCCAGTTGCCCCGCCAGCGTGACCAGCAGGTCTTCGTCTTCGTAGCCGAACCGCATGTCCTGCGGGCTCTCCACAAACAGCACGCCCATCAACTGGCCGCCCGAGAGCAAGGGCACGGCGAGCTGGCTGTGGGGTTCGCTCAGGCCGGGATAGGGAATGTCGGTGCCCGGCAATGAGACCGCGCCGCCGGGCAGGCTTTCGCGCATGGCGCGGCTGTAGAGATAGGCGCTGGTCATGTGCATGATGCGCACCGGTGTGCGCTCGCGCGCAGCCACCCCGATGACCCCATCGCCCAGCGCGATCTCCGAGCCCACGCCCGACCACGGGTAGCCCCGGCTGGCCACGGTGTACAGGCGTTGGGTGGCGGGATCCAGAATGAGCAGCATCGCGTGGTCGATGCCCAGGTCCTCGCCCAGGGTGTTCATGGTCTCGTCCAGCAAGGCGCCCAGCGAGTCGCATTGGGCCAGCCGCACACTGCCGCGACGCAGCACGCCCAGCATGCTGCAGCGTGCGGGCGGGTCTGGCAGCGGGTCGCCTTCCACCCGCTCCACCTCCATCACCTCGTGGATGTCCGAGCCGAGCAGCCGGAAGATGCCGCTCATGCCGCTGTGCGACGCGATGCTGGCCAGTTGTGCCTTCATGCTCTCGAACACCGCGCCGGATTCCTCGGTCCGCAGGTAGCGCAGGTGCAGGCGGTAGAAGCGCGCGGTCAACGGGTGGAGCAACAGCACGGTGGAGCGCGGGTTGGCCATGAGGTTCTGGCGCGTCTTGTTGAAGAACTGGAACGACAGCGCCACATGCCGGTCGTCCACAAAGAACACCTGCGATATGTAGGCCACGTTGGGCGTGCCGTCGAGCGCGCAGGTGGCCATGATGGCGGGGATGACGCCCTCCAGGCACGGGCGTACTTCGACCAGATCAACCGTGTTCACGAAGCCCTCGCGATCGGTTGGCCGGCGCGCGGGCCCGGCGTCTGGTCGAAGGCTTCTTCGGGTGCAAACTCGATCGCCACCACGTCTTCGAGCCGATGCGCCAGCATGGCAGCGACCAGGGCTGGACCGATGCCGATCTTGCCGAGCTCGACCGTCATCGAGCCCAGGTACCGCTCCAGGGCAGGCGTGTCCGACGCCTCAGCCTCCCTGATTCGCACGCCACGCGCCTTGAGCTGCACCGTGCGGTGCGTGCTGGGTTCGCTGAAAACCACCGCCAGCCGGTTGGTGGCCGCCACGTTGCGCAGCAGTTGCACCGACTGTGACCGGTTGAGGTAGACCGTGATGCGTTCGCCCGCCCCATGCACCTGGCTGCCAACGGCGCGCATCACGCTGGGCACCAGGTCGCGGTCGGCAGCGCTCACGATCACCGACACGCCCCGCACCATCATGGCCAGGAAGTCGGCGGGCAGAGGAGACGGGGTTCGGGGTGGGGCCACGGTGGGTGAGGCAAATCGCCGGGGAATCATAGCCAGCGACCCGATTTCGGCCAAGAGAGCATCGTGCCACATCCACCCCATTTTTTCGCACGATTGTGCTAAAGTCCGCCGCATGGACGCCAAAACCCAGAAAAGCGAGATGACCCGCGTCGCCATTGTTGGCGCGGCGCTGGATCTGGCTGCGTCAGAAGGACTGGAAGCGATCACGCTTCAAGCGGTGGCGGACCGCATTGGCGTGTCCAAGAGCGGCGTGTTTTCTCGCGTGGGTTCGCGCGAAGCCTTGCAGAAGGCCGTGATCGAGGAGTTTGGCCGCCGCTTCATTGCCGACGTGTTTGTGCCGGCCATGCAGGTGCCCAAGGGTCTGCCGCGCCTGAGCGACATCGTGCGGCGCTGGCTGGCCCGGTTGCGGGAGGTGGAGGCCCACACCGGTTGTCTCTACACCTCGGGCGCCTTCGAACTGGACGACCGCGAGGGTGAATTGCGCGAATTGCTGCTGGGTGAGGTCACCCGGTGGCGTGCGGCGTTGCGCCGCACGGTGCTGCAGGCCATCGAGGCCGGCCACCTTCAGCCCGATACCGATCCCGAACAGCTGGTGGGCGAGATCTGCAGCCTGATGATCGGGTTGGTCCACGACGTCCGCTTCCTGCGCGACCCGAGAGCCGCCGAACGGGCCGAAGCCACCTGGACGCGCCTGGTCCGGACCTACGAGACCTGAGCACGCCTTCGTTTTTTTGCCACAATTTCGCACGATTGTGCGATTAATGGAGAAACCCATGAGCACCGTTCCCTTGCAGACCGCCTCCAACTACTACCAGGCCAGCGTGGGCACGCGCTGGCTGAGGTGGGCACTGGGCCTGTCCGAACGCCTTTGGCCCGCGCTGGCGGTGCGCGGCGCCTACCGGTTGTTTGGTACGCCGCTGCCACCCAAGTGGCTGCACCGCCGTTCCACGGCGCTGGCCGGCTGGCAGGCCACTCCGTGGGCCTTCGAGCAGGCCAGCATCACGCTGTACCAGCCGCCACCCGCGCCGCATGGGCCGGTGGTGCTGCTGTTTCACGGCTGGGGGGGTCACGCCGCGCAGATGTTGCCACTGGCCGAGGCCCTGGCGGCCCAGGGGCTGCGCCCGATGCTGGTGGACCTGCCGGCGCATGGCAAGAGCCTGGGCGGCACCAGCAACCTGCCGCAGTTTGCCCGTGCCATCGAGTACCTCACGGCTCGCCTGCACCAACAGGGACACGACGTGGGCACGGTGGTGGCGCACTCGCTGGCAGCGAATGCCCTGGCCTTTGCGGCCGCGCGAGGTCTGCCGGTGAAACGGCTGGTGCTGCTGGCACCGCCTGCCTCCCCGCACGAATACACGCGCCTGTTCGCCCATGTGTTCGGCCTGAGCGAACGCACGCGCACCCGCATGCAGCAGCGGGTGGAAGCGCGCGAAGGCATCCTGATGCGGCAGTTCGAACCCGAATCGGTGGGGCCGCGCGTGTCGGCGGCCACCCTGATCGTGCACGACCGGGAAGACCGCATCAACCGTTTCGCCGACGCCGAGACCTACCGCAATGCCATCCCGGGTGCGCGCTTGCTCGAAACCTGTGGCCTGGGCCACACCCGGCTGCTGCGCGACGAGCAGGTGCTGGCGGCGGTGGTCGCACACGCGCGGGCTTGAGCGTCCGCACTCACTTCATGGCCTCGCTGGGCGCGCGGCTGTGTTCGTTGTTGGTGTTCACCAGCAGGCGCAGCAGCTTCATGAATTCACCGCGCTGACGCTCGCTCAGAGGCCCCAGGATCTGGTCTTGCGCGCGCAGCATCGCGGGCACCGCGTCGGTCAACAGGCGCTGGCCGGTGTCCGTCAGCATGAGCTGGCGGGCGCGCCGGTCTTCAGGTGAAGTCCTTCGCTCCAGCCAGCCGCGCGCTTCCAGCCGGTCGACCACGCCGCCCGTGGTGGAGGTGTCCAGCGCGATGGCGCGTGCCAGCGTGCGCTGGTCGATGCCAGGATGGTTGCCCACGGTCTGCAAGGCCGCGTATTGCACGGGGGTAATCCCCAGCTCGCCCAGTTCCTGGAGAAAGATGCCCACCGAGATCTGGTGCAGGCGCCGGATGTTGTGGCCTGGCTGGTCGTCGATGTCGACGGCGGGAGGTGGGCTGCGCTTCATGAGGTGCAATTATCGGGAAGTCTGGTGCTGACAGGGGCTTGCAGAACACACGGCACCACATTTACAATCAGTGTACTGATCATTAGTATGCGACCTATAAACCAGGAGACAGGCATGAACACGACCCTTCCAGATCTTCCCGTGCTCGTGGCCGGTGGCGGCATCGGTGGCCTGGCGGCGGCCCTGGCCCTGGTGCGCCAGGGTTTTCGCGTCAAGGTGCTGGAACAGTCGCCCGCCATCGGCGAGATCGGGGCCGGCATGCAACTCGGCCCCAACGCCTTTCACGCCTTCGACGCGCTGGGCGTAGGCGAACAGGCTCGCAAGCGCGCCGTGTACACCGACTTCATGGTGATGCACGACGCCCTGGACGAATACCAGGTCGGCAAAATCCCCACCGGCGAGGCATTCCGCCAGCGCTTTGGCAATCCCTATGCGGTGATCCACCGCGCCGATGCCCACCTCTCTCTGCTCGAAGGCGCGCAGGCGAGTGGCCGGGTGGCGTTTCTGACCTCCACCCGGGTGGAACGCATCGAGCAGGACGCACAGGGTGTGACCGCGCACGACCAGCAAGGCAACACCCACCGGGGCCTGGCCTTGATCGGTGCGGACGGTGTGAAGTCGGTGGTGCGCCAACAGTACGTGGGCGACGAGGCGCGCGTGACAGGCCATGTGGTCTACCGCGCCGTGGTCGACAAGGCGGATTTTCCGGAAGATCTTCAGTGGAACGCAGCCAGCATCTGGGTCGGCCCGAACTGCCACCTGGTGCACTACCCACTGCGCGGCGGCGAACAGTACAACGTGGTGGTGACCTTCCACAGCCGCCAGAAGGAAGCATGGGGGGTGACCGAGGGGAGCAAGGAGGAGGTGCAGAGTTACTTCCAGGGCATCTGCCCCAGGGCGCGCCAGCTCATCGACCTGCCCAAAAGCTGGAAGCGCTGGGCCACTGCCGACCGCGAACCCATTGGCCAGTGGAGCTACGCCCGGGTCACGCTGCTGGGCGACGCGGCCCATCCGACCACGCAGTACATGGCCCAAGGCGCGTGCATGGCCATTGAGGATGCCGTGACGCTGGGCGAGGCGCTGCGTGCCAACGCCAACAACTTCGAGAAAGCCTTTGATCTCTACCAGCGCTCGCGTGTGGCGCGCACGGCGCGCATCGTGCTGAGTTCGCGGGAGATGGGCCGCATCTACCACGCCCAGGGTGTGGAACGCCTGGTGCGCAACGACCTCTGGCGCGGCCGACCAGCCGAGCGCTTCTATGACGCCATGGAATGGCTCTACGGCTGGAACGTCGAGAACTGCCTGGCCCCCCATTGAAGGAATTCCCATGACCGATCTCGGACGACTCGAAGACCTGCCCGCCGATTACGTGGCCGAACTGCGCGCGCACAACCTGGTGCCCCTGTGGCCAAGCCTGCGCGGCGTGCTGCCACCGAAGATCCCCACGCGCCAGACACAGGCGACGCACTGGCCCTACCAGACCATCAAGCCCTTGCTGCTCAGAGCGGGCGAGCTCACACCCATCGAGAAGGCGGAACGCCGCGTGCTGGTGCTGGCCAACCCTGGCCACACGCTGGAGAAGATGCAGGCCAGCGCGGCCATGTACCTGGGCATGCAGTTGCTGCTGCCGGGCGAGTGGGCGCCCAGCCACCGCCACACGCCCAACGCGGTGCGCATGGTGGTGGAAGGCGAAGGCGCCTGGACCACTGTGGATGGGGAGAAGTGCCCCATGCAGCGCGGCGACCTGATCCTCACACCCACCGGCCTGTGGCACGAGCATGGTCACGACGGAACCGACCCGGTGATCTGGCTCGATGTGCTGGACCTGCCGCTGGCCTACCACCTGGAGGTGAGCTACCACCTCAACGGCTCGCGCCAGGACGTCATCCCCGGCCGGGGCGACCGGGCCTATGCACGTGGGGGCGTGGTGCCCACCCCTGTGTTCGGCCGCAGCGGCAAGCGCTACCCCATGTTGCGCTATCCATGGGCCGATGCGAGGGCCGCATTGATCGCGCTCGCCAGCGATCGTCCCGAACTTGACGCCGTGCAGGTGACCTACGTGAACCCCGAAACCGGCGAGGATGCGGAAAACATCCTGGGCTTCCACGCGCTCATGCTGCGACCAGGGCAGTCCTTGAAACTCCCTGCCCGCTCGCCCGCCGTGGTGTTCCACGCCATCGAAGGCCGCGCTCGCATGGCCACCGACGCGCAAGCCTTCGACCTCGCCGAGGCCGACACCTGCTGCATTCCCGGCTACACCGCGATCACCCTCACCAACACATCCGCCGACACGCCCGCATTTTTCTTCGTGGCCGACGAGTCGCCACTGCACCGCAAGCTCGGCGTGTACGAAGTGCGCCCTGACAACCAGCCCCACATGCCATGACCACCTATCTCTTTCCCCCCGGCCCCACTCCCGCCCTGCCCGTGCGGGGCCGCAGCGAGCTGTTTCCCATCCACCGCCTGTTCTTCGTGGGCCGCAACTACCACGCACACGCCGTGGAGATGGGCAGGCCGGTCGACAAATCCGTCGAGCGGCCGTTCTACTTCACCAAGGCGCCGCAGACGCTCACGCTCTCGGGCGAGACCACGCCCTACCCGAGCGAGACCGGCAACTACCACTTCGAGATGGAACTGGTCGTGGCCATTGGCAAGCCGGGCTTTCGAGTGAAAGCCGAAGATGCGCACGAACTCGTCTACGGCTACGCCAGTGGCCTGGACATGACGCGGCGCGACCTGCAACTGGTGGCGCGCGACAAGGGCCGCCCCTGGGACCTGGGCAAGGACGTGGAGGACAGTTCCGTGTGCAGCGAGATCGTGCCCATGCCCGGGGTGGTGATCGAGCGCGGCGCCATCGAACTCTCGGTCAACGGCGAGGTGAAGCAGAAGTCCGACGTGGACAAGCTGATCTGGAACGTCCGCGAAATCGTCGCTGACCTCTCGCTCTTCTACCACCTGCAGCCAGGCGACCTGATCTACACCGGCACACCCGAGGGCGTGGGCGCGGTGCTACCGGGCGACCGCATCGCAGGGCGCGTGGAAGGCGTGGGCGAAGTCGCGCTGACCGTCGGACCGCCGGCCTGAAACCCGAGGGACCTGGAGTTCGGTGGCGTCATCGGGCAGCTCGATACCGGCGAAGACGAACAGCAGGCGCTGCGACAGGGAGCGCAACTCCGTGTTCACCCGCACACGCCGAGATGGCCGCACTGCGTGCAGTAATCGCAGCCGTCCCTGCGGATCACGGCATGTGCACCGCACTCGCTGCACTTCTTGCCCGGCATCAGGCCCGGCACGGCTTCCACCACCACCGGGGCGGCGGGCAAGGCCACCGACGTGACGCCTGCACGCTGCGCAATCAACGTCTGCACCGCGTAGGCAATGGCCGCCACCACCGAGTCGTGCCACATGGGCACGTGCGTGCCGTCGGCCTTCTGGTGCGTGCCCATGCGCACGGGGCCCCGGTCCCACACCACCTTGCGCATGTCGCGCAGGGCGCGCTCGAGGAAGCCCCCGCGCGCGGCCAGCGAGAGCAGCCGCATGCTGGATGAAACCCACTGCTGCGACTCGCCACTCTGCCCCACGGGCATGAAAAACTCGATTGCGCGCTCGACCGTGCCCGATCCGTCAGCAGTGGGCACCGGCATGAAGGACACCAGCAGGTACAGGGTCTGGTGACCCTCCTGCGTCCAGTACTCGATCTTGTCGGCCACCGCCGGCAGCGCGCCCTTGGGTCGGCTCTCGATCACGGTGCGCATCGGGTCCACGGGGGCGCCACCTGGCGCTGTCTCGAACACCGCACCGGTATCGAGCACCGAGCCCAGGATGGCATTGGGCCGGTAGGTGGCCAGCCCCTTGAGGCGCGCACGCCAGGCCTGCTGGTACAAGTCCTTGAAGTCGTCGTAGGGATAGTCGGCCGGCACGTTCACCGTCTTGGAAATCGCCGTGTCCACGAAAGGCTGCACCGCCTCCATCATGGCCAGGTGATCCGCCGCCGGCATGGACAACGCGCTCACGAAGTACTCGGGCAGCTGTGCCACGTCGCCACCCAGCTCGCGGTAGAGACGCCAGGCGTGGTCTTCCACCGCATAGTCGATGGTGCTGCCATCGGCCTCGCGCTTCTTGCGCCGGTACATCCAGGAAAAAGGTGGCTCGATGCCGTTGGAGGCGTTGTCGGCAAATGCCAGGCTGACGTTGCCGGTGGGCGCGATGGAGAGCAGGTGGCTGTTGCGGATGCCGTGGGTGCGGATCGCGGTGCGCAACTCCTCGGGCAGCCGGCTGGCGAAGGTGCCCCCGGCCAGGTAGCCGTCGGCGTCGAACTTCGGGAACGCGCCTTTCTCCTGCGCCAGTGCCACCGAAGCGGCGTAAGCCGCATCGCGCATTCGCTCGGCGATCTGTGCCGCCAGCGTGCGGCCCTCGGCGCGGTCATAACGCACACACAGCATGGCCAGCGCATTGCCCATGCCGGTGAACCCCACACCGATGCGCCGCTTGGCCGCCGACTCTTCGCGCTGCTGCGGCAGCGGCCAGAAGGTCACGTCGAGCACGTTGTCGAGCGCGCGCACCTGCAGCGCCACGGCCGCGTCGAAGGCCTCGAAGTCGAAGCTTGGCAGACCGCCGAAGCCGAAAGGGTGGCGCACGAAGCGCGGCAGGATGACAGGACCGAGATCGCAGCACCCGTAGGGGGGAAGTGGCTGCTCACCACAAGGATTCGTCGCCTCGATGGTCTCGCAGTAGTGCAGGTTGTTGTCCTGCTGGATGTGGTCGAGGAACAGGATGCCGGGCTCGGCGAAATCGTAGGTGGAGCGCATCACCGTGTCCCACAGCTCGCTCGCGCTCAGGCTGCGGTAGACCCACAGGCCGTCGGCGCGCTGGTGGGCGCCCTGGGCCAGCAGGGCCTCCCCGGGCCGGGCGCGGTGCACCAGGTCCCAGGGCTGGTCGTCGGCCAGTGCGCGCATGAAGGCATCGCTCACGCCCACCGACACGTTGAAGTTGTTCCAGCGCCCGGGTGTGCGCTTGGCGGTGATGAACTCGATCACGTCGGGGTGGTCGATGCGCAGCACGCCCATCTGGGCGCCGCGCCGCGCGCCCGCGCTCTCGACCGTGGCGCACGACTGATCGAACACGTTGATGTAGCTGCACGGGCCGGAGGCCAGCGACGCCATGGTCTTGACGGCGGCGCCGCGCGGGCGGATGCGCGAGAAGTCGTAGCCCACGCCGCCGCCCCGGCGCATGGTCTCGGCGGCTTCGCGCAGCGCTTCGTAAATGCCCGGGTAGCCCTCTTCGTCCACGCCCAGGATGCAGTCGCCCACCGGTTGCACGAAACAGTTGATGAGCGTGGCCTGAATCGAAGTGCCGGCCGCGCTCATGATGCGGCCGGCACCGATGGCGCCGGCCTGCAGGTTGTCGAAGAAGCGCTGTTCCCAGAGCGCGCGATCCGCTTCGGGTTCCACCGAGGCCAGGGCGCGCGCCACGCGGCGGTAGATGTCGGTCTCGCTGGTCTCACCTTCCTTGAGGTATTTCTCTTTCAGCACGTCCAGGGTGATCGGCTGCTGGCCGATGGTGGTCTGGCCGGATTTCAGGGCGTCGCGTTTCATGGGTGGCTTTCTCACATGGGCAATCGGCACCTATGGTGCACCTTTCCGCCAACGACGCAAAGTCTGGCGGCTATGCTTGAGCGACACGTCTTCCACCACCCCATGTCCACCCAGCCCCCTCTTCAGGACCCGCCGACGAACGGCGCCGACCTGCACCGCTCGCGAACGGTTCGCTGGCTCCTGTGGCTGGCAGGCAGTGTCTCGCTGGCGCTCGGCCTCGTCGGTGTGGTGCTGCCCGGTTTGCCGACCACGCCTTTCGTGTTGCTGGCAGCGGCCTGCTATGCCAAGGCCTCGCCGCGTCTGCACGGCTGGCTGCTCCATCACCGCTGGATGGGACCCATGATCCGCGACTGGGAAACCCACCGGAGCCTGACCCGGCGCACCAAGACGGTGGCGCAGGTGAGCATGGTCCTGATGGTGGGTCTGTCGGGTTGGGGGTTCCGGCATCAGCCGGCGGTGCTGGGTGTGCTGCTGGTGGCGGCTCTGATCGGGGTGTGGGTGGTGGCCCGCATCCCGACCCGGAGGTGACGCTCCCACGCTCCACCGATGCGCGGGTCGCTGCCCCCAAGGGGCTGATCCACCACGGGGCAGCCGGGCGGCGGATCCGTCTGAATCAGCCCTGGGCTCTGCGCGCGAGCACCTCGAAGGCCGGCAAGGTCTTGCCCTCCAGCACCTCCAGGAACGCGCCCCCGCCGGTGGAGATGTAGCCCACGTCCTTCTCGATGCCGTACTTGGCGATCGCCGCCAGCGTGTCGCCGCCACCGGCGATGCTGAACGCGCTGCTCCTGGCGATCGCTTCTGCAATGGCCTTGGTGCCGGCTTCGAAGGCAGCGAACTCGAACACGCCCACCGGACCGTTCCACACGATGGTGCCGGCCTTCATCAGCTGCCCGGCCAGCTTGGCCGCTGTCTCGGGCCCGATGTCCAGAATCAGGTCGTCGTCGGCCACCTCGGTGGCCCTCTTCACCGTGGCCGGCGCGTCCGCCGCGAAGGCTTTGGCGGTCACCACATCGGTGGGAATCGGCACCTCGGCGCCGCGCGCCTTCATGGCGTCGATCACCGCCTTCGCTTCGTTCACCAGGTCCGCTTCGGCCAGGCTCTTGCCGATCTTCAGACCCGCCGCGAGCATGAAGGTGTTGGCAATGCCGCCGCCCACGATGAGCTGGTCGACGTTGGCCGCCAGGCTTTTCAGAATGGTGAGCTTGGTGCTGACCTTGGAACCCGCGACGATGGCCACGAGCGGGCGCTTCGGTGCCGCCAGTGCTTTGCCGATGGCGTCCATCTCGGCGGCCAGCAGCGGGCCAGCGCAGGCAATGGGTGCGGTCTCTGCGATGCCGTAGGTGGTGCCTTCGGCACGGTGCGCGGTGCCGAAGGCGTCGTGAACGAAGATGTCGCACAGGGCGCCGAGCTTCTTCGCCAGTTCAGGGCTGTTCTTTTTCTCGCCCACGTTGAGCCGGCAGTTCTCGAGCAGCACGACCTCGCCGGGGGCGACCGAAAAGTCACCTTCGATCCACTGCGAGACCAGGCGCACCGGGCGGTCCATCAGCTCGCCCAGGCGCGCAGCCACTGGAGAAAGCGAATCCGCGGGCTTGAACGCGCCCTCGCTGGGGCGCCCGAGGTGGCTGGTCACCATCACGGCAGCGCCAGCGTCCAGTGCCATCTGGATGGCCGGGATGCTGGCCCGGATGCGGGTGTCTTCGGTGATGTGGCCCGCGTCGTCCTGGGGAACATTGAGGTCGGCACGGATGAAGACGCGCTGGCCCTTGGCACGGCCCTGGGCACAGAGGTCGGAGAAACGGATGAATTGCATGGTGGGCGGGCGCGGGCGCGGCTGAGGAAAACGCGCATTGTAGAAAATGGAGCACCCGCTCCGTGCGGTCAATGCGTCCGGCAGGGCAGCAGCGAATCCATTGCCGGTGCGCGTGCGTCGGTCTGCACGTCCATCAGGCCCAGCACCGTGTGAAAAAGGTTGTCGTGCGAGATCGGCTGGTCGGCGGTCGCGCGCACGCAGTCCATCGAGATGCCGTCGCGCGCCTGCAGCCCGGGCGAAAGCCAGGCAACCATGGGCACACGCGTCTGCTGACTGGGCGCCAGCGCGTAGGGCACGCCATGAAGGTAGAGACCGTTTTCGCTGAGCGACTCGCCGTGATCGGACACGTAGATCAAACCCGTGTCGTAGGCGCCGCTCTCCGAGCGGGCCTTGAGCCACTGCAGAGAGAGGTCCAGAAAGTGGTCGGTGTAGGCGATGGTGTTGTCGTAGGCGTTGACCAGCTGATCGTGTGGACAGTCGGAAAGCGTGTTGCTCATGCACTCGGGCTGAAAGGGCTTGTGATCGGCCGGCGTGCGCTTGAAGTAGGCCGGGCCATGGCTGCCCATCTGGTGCATCACCAGCACCACGCCGCGCTCCCGGCGTACCGGGTCCAGCGCGGCGATGCGTTCGTCCAGACCTTGCAGCATGGCCGGATCCCTGCATTCACCAGCCTCGCACAGTCCAGGCACGGGCGCATCGTTCGGGCTGGCATGGGGCACGCGGTTGCACACGCCCTTGCAGCCGGCCTGGTTGTCGATCCAGAGCACCGCCAGCCCGGCGCGTTGCAGCACGTCGAGCAGGTTCTCGTGCTCGGGTGTGCGGTCGCCCCCCTGGGTGCGGCTGAGCGGCGAGAAGATGCAGGGCACCGAGACCAGCGTGTTGGTGCCGCAGGAACTCACCTGGCCGAAGTTCACCAGCCCCTCTTCGGCCTGCCAGTGCGCCAGCGCAGGCGTGGTGGCGCGCTCGTAGCCATTGAGCCCGAAGTTCTGCGCGCGCGCCGTCTCACCCACCACCAGGAGCAGCAGCGGAGGCCGCGCCTGTCCGATGTAGGTGGCGCCCAGCTTGGCGTCTTCGCCCACCGGCTTGAGGGACGCGACTTGTCGAGGCAACTGATCGGTGGCCAGCCGAGAGCCTGCGTACACGGTGTTCAACGGATTGACCATGTAGCGAAGGTCCTTGTGGTTGCGCATGAGCGAGGCCAGGTCCTGGTAGCAGAGCATGGCCATGAACACCGCCAGCGCCAGACCGGCGAGCACGCCCAGCAGGTTGCGCCCCGTCTGCGGCAACCAGCCACGCGCGGCGGAAGGCCGGTGCCAGATCCACCACAAAGGGGGGCCAGCGATCAGCAGCACCGTGAACAGCAGACGCACGGACAGCAGGTCGCGAACTTCGTGCACGTCCGTGTGGACGACGTTGGCGAACATGGTGGGATCCATCACCACCCCGTATTGCCACATGAAGTGGCTGTTCAAGGCGCTCACCAACACCAGCGCGGACGCAAGCACTCGAAAGACACGCGGCCAGGCCACCAGCGACAGGAAGGCCCCCAGGGCTCCCACCAACAGCAGACCGAGCCCGGCCAGCAGCGGCAGGCGCTGCGCATTCGTGGCCGTGAGCGGCTCGACGTGCTGCCACAGCGGCAGGTTGCCCACCACGGCCAGCCACAGGGCCAGAGGCCAGACCATCGCAAAAGGTCGCGGGGCGCGGTCCGGCACCACCGCTTCGCGCCGCGACCACAGGATGGGAAATCGAATGAGGGAGTAGGCCGACATGGACAGCTCGCAGGGCCCAGCACATGCTGGCGCCCGGAGCATCGGCATTCCAGGTTAAACGAACCTTATGCGAGCGGCCAGCGCAAGGTGAAGCGTGTCGTCATCGACCCATCGCCGGTGTCGCGCTCCAGTGTGGCGCCCAGCTCCTCGGCGATGCGCACCACCAGGCGCAGGCCCAGTCCCAGTCCGCTCGCCGCGGCTTTCGTCTCCACGGCGGGCGCACCGGGGCGCTGCCCGTCGTCGCAGACCGAGACGCCCACCGAGTCGGCGGTGCGCCAGACCCGTACAGCCACCTGTGTGCCCGCTGGCGTGTGGCTCAGCGCGTTTTCGATCAGGTTGCGCAGCGCCATCTCCAACAGCAGGGGTTGGGTGCGCAGCGGGATCGGTTCAGCGGGCTGATCGAGAGAGAGTTCGTGGCCACCTTGAAAGGCGGCAGGGGCGTGAGTGGCCACCAGGCTGGCTGCCACCTCACCCAGAGCCACTGTCTTCCAGGCCAGGACCTCGCCTTGCGGCCCGCCGCGCTGAGCGCGCGCGAGGTCAAGCAACTGCGCGAGGATGTGCCCGGCACGCAGCGCAGTGGCCTCCAGCTGAGCCAGCCGTTCGGGCGATGCATCATGGCGCGCAGCGGCGGCTTGCAGAGTGAGCGCGGCCAGTGGCGTGCGCAACTCATGCGCCACGTCGGAGGCGAACGCGCGTTCACGGCGCGCGCGGGCCTGCAAGGAATCCACCAGCGTGTTGATGGCCGAGACCGTGCTGGAGAACTCGCGGAAGCGGTGCGAGGTGTCCAGCCGCTGCCCGGCCAGGCCGTCCAGCGCGGCCACGTCGCTGGAAAGGCGGTCCAGGGGACGCAAACCTCGCCGCACGGCCGACCACAGCAACAGGGCCACGAGCGGCAACACCAGCACCGCAGGCTGGGCGACGTGTTCCGCGATGTCCTTGCCGAGTTCATGGCGCTGCTTCATGTCCATGAGCACGAGCACCCGGCGCGCGCCCGAGCTGGTCTGCCCCGCGTAGGCGCGCCAGGTGCGCGGTGACGTGGTCCCGGCGGTCGGCAGATCCAGCGTGGCAAAACCCTGCGCGGGCACGCTCGCTGCCTTCAACCCGGCGGCCAGACCATGCGTGTCGGAGACCAGCCGCCCGTCTTCCCACGCCAGCAGTGCCACTTCCTGGAGAAATTCGTGTTTCAGGTCGGGCACGTCGGCGGGCGCCAGCGGCGACGCGGCAGTGGGAGAAGCCGTGAGCCACAACCGGGCGATGGCCACGAGTTGGCCGTCTGAGAACTTCCGCGCTTCGTGAAAGGCCGTGGTCCAGGCCAATGCGACCAGAACCAGCCAGACGACCAGCAATGCGCCCAGCGCCCAGCCCAGCAAGTAGCGCCGCAGCAGGCGAGCCGGCGGTGGGGTGTCCTGACCGGGAAGGTTCATTGCGGTGCGGCTTCTGCCGGCACCTCACGGGGCACAAAGTACCCTACGCCACGCACGGTCTTGATGAGTTGCTCACCCAGCTTGCGGCGCAGGTGATGAATGTGTACTTCGATGGCGTTGCTCTCCAGCGCTTCGCCAAAGCCATACAGCGAAGACTCCAGGCGCGCCTTGGACAGCACCTGCGGACGCGCCTGCAGCAGGGCCATCAACAGGGCGAACTCCTTGCCCCCCAATGCCACCGGCCGACCCGCGCGCAGCACGGTATGCGCAGCCGGGTCGACCACGAGTTCGCCGTGCTCGATCACCGGGCTGCTGCGTCCGCTGGCACGGCGCAGCATGGCGCGCAGTCGCGCCATCAGTTCGTTGGCATCGAATGGCTTGACGATGTAGTCGTCTGCGCCGCTGTCCAGTCCGCTGATGCGATCGCTCACGCCGTCGCGCGCGGTCATGATGAGAACCGGCAGGTCGTTGTGCGGCAGGTTCTGCCGGCCGGCCCCCGCAGCGGCCTGGCGGCGCAGCCGGGCCAGCAGGTCGATGCCGTCCCCATCGGGCAGGCCGAGATCCAGCACCATCACATCAAACGGCTCGACCGAAAGCGCCAGCCACGCCGCGTCCAGCGTGGTGCACAAGTCCACCGCATAGCCCGCCTCTCGCATCGAAGCCTGCAGGCCACTGGCGATGCCGGGGTCGTCTTCCACCACGAGTGCGCGCATATTGCTGAAGCCCTGGGTCGTTGAATCGGGTCAGTGTCCATTATGGTAAAGCGGCTTAAGGAGGACTTAATCCCTCGCCGGCATTCTGCCAACGATGAATCCTGTTGCGAGAAGTACTCTGCCGCCCGCTCGGCTCGCACTTTGGTGGACAGTCACCGCGATCGTCACGGTCCTCTGGGAATTGAGCGGACTGGACACGGTGCTGTTGAGCATCGTCGGCACCCCGGCCGGGTTTGCGCTGCAACACAACTGGTGGCTGGAGCGTGTGCTGCACGAAGGCCTGCGGCAGGTCGCCACCCTCCTGTTCGTGGCGCTCTGGATCTGGGCCCTGTGGCCCGCTCGCAGCGGGTCTCTGCCCCGGCGCGAACGCGTGGCGGTGATGGTGCTGTCGTCGCTTTCGCTGCTGGCGGTGAACCTGATCAAGAACAACAGCTTCACCAGTTGCCCCTGGGACTGGCACATGTTCGGTGGCGTGGCCGAGCCCGTGGCGCACTGGCGCTGGGGTGTGGCCGACGGCGGACCCGGGCGCTGCTTCCCGGGCGGGCATGCGTCCAGCGCCTTCGGCTTCATCGCCCTGTGCCTGCCCTGGCTCGCACCCCCCCATGGCGTGTCAAGGCGTATGTCGCCGGGCTTTCGCTGGCTGGGGGGCGTGATGGCGGCCGGCCTGCTGGCGGGCGCGGTACAGACCGTGCGCGGCGCGCACCCGCCAAGTCACACCCTGTGGACGCTGCTGATCTGCGCGGGCGTGTCGATGGTGGGGTGGCGTCTGTTCCTGCGCTGGCTCACCAGCCAAGCCCCAGACGCAGCGGCAGGTACACCAGCATCCCCGTGACGATGGTGCCCAGCACCCCGCGCTTCCAGAAGAACCAGGCCATGCCCGCCGCGGCGGCGAACAGGCGCGCGTCGCGCCAGGTGACCACCAGTTCACCCTGAGCCATCACGATTTCCGGAATGACCACGGCCGCCAGCGCGGCGATGGGGGCGTATTGCAGCCCGCGCTGAGCCCAGTGCGGCAGGGTCCAGGGCTTGCTGGAAATGAAGAAAAAGCCGCGCGTGATCACCGTGATACATCCCAGGGCCACGATGGTGAGCAGCGTCCACGGATCGAGGTCAAGCATGGTGGGCTCCCGCGCCAGGTTCGTGCGGTCTCAGTTTCTCCAGCACCAGACAGATGGCCACCGCGCTTGCAATCGCCACGAGGATGTTGAGCTTGAGCGGCAACGCCCAGGCGGCCACCGCCGCAGCACCCGCCACGCCGGCCGAGACCACACGCAGCTTCGACGACGCCAGCGAACACAGCACGCCCAGCAAAGCCAGGATGCCGGCAAAGCCCAGGCCCCAGGCGAGCGGGATCGCGTTGGCCAGGGCGATGCCGAGCATGCTCATCGACATCCAGGCCACGTAGTTCACCGCACAATTGCCCATGAGGTAGGCCTGCTGGCGCCCGAGTTCATCGGGCGAGGCGCCTACGTGGGGGAAGCGCCGCGCGAAGAACACGTAGCTCAGATCGCCGGTGACGTAGCCGGTGACCAGCCGTTGCCATCGCGGCAGGTGCATCAGGTAGGGCCGGAGGTGGGCAGAGAACACCACGAAGCGCAGGTTCACGCAGAAGGCGGCCGCCAGGATCACCCACATCGGCGCGCCGGCAGTGATCATGGGCACGGCCGCCAGTTGCGCGCTGCCGGCATAGACGATGAGCGTCATGAGCACGGCTTCCAGCGCCGAAAGCCCGGACTGCACCATGGCCACACCGGTCATGAGCGCCCAGGCGCCAATGCCCATGGCCACGCTGGACTGGTCCCGCACACCTTCCCAGAATTCCTCGCGAGCGCGGTGTTCGCGCAAGTAAAACATCAGGCCGCCTCCTTCGAGGCCGATGCCGGGTCGAACACCTGCCCGGGGCGCAGGCCAAACCCTCGCAGGAAATCGGACGCCGGCAGCCGTTTGCCACCCGCACGCTGCAATTCGGTGAGGACCAGCACGCCGTCTCCGGTCTGCACGCAGATACCGTCTTCACCCACCGAGAGCACGGCGCCCGGCCGGCCCGGCTCGGTACCCGCCAGCGCGTGCGCTGCCCAAACCTTCACCACCTCGCCGCCCAGCGCGGCGGCGGCCCCGGGGAAGGGGTTGAAGGCGCGCACTCGGCGCGCCAGCATCACCGCTGGCGCCGTCCAGTCCAGCGCTGCTTCGGCTTTTTCAATCTTGTGCGCGTAGGTCACGCCCTCGGTCGGCTGCGGTTCGCGCTGCAGCCCGCCGCAGGCGGCGATCTCCAGCGCCTCCACAATGAGGCGCCCGCCCAGCGTGGCCAGTCGGTCGTGCAGGCTGCCGGTGGTGTCGTTCTCTCGGATGGGCAGCGACTCGCGCAGGAGCATGTCGCCGGTGTCCAGCCCCGCGTCCATCTGCATGATGGTCACGCCGGTCTGAGGGTCGCCCGCTTCGATGGCGCGGTGAATGGGCGCCGCTCCGCGCCAGCGGGGCAGCAGGGAGGCGTGGATGTTGAGGCAACCCAGTCCGCGCCCGTGCTGCTGCATGTGGTCCAGCACCCACTGCGGCAGGATCAGGCCATAGGCCGCCACCACCATGGCATCGGCGCGGGCGGCTTCGATGGCCTCGCGTGCGGTGACGGCGTCCTGCGGGTACTTGCCATCCAGGCGCAGGCTGCGCGGCTGTGCCAGCGACAGGCCGTGTTCCAGCGCGAGCTGCTTCACGGGTGAGGCCTGCAGCTTCATGCCGCGTCCCGCTGGCCGGTCCGGCTGCGTGAGGACCAGCGGCACTTCAAAGCCCGCGGCAAGCAGGCGCTGCAAGGCGGCGCGGGCGAAATCCGGCGTGCCGGCAAAAACCAGTTTCATGCGTTCAATCCGGGGAACCCCATCGGTCGTCAGGACCGCTCGGGTGGGTCGTCAGGTGTGGGCTCGTCGGTGAACATCACGCGCCGCACCACCCCTTCGGGGTCGATGTGCAGGTGAACCTGACGCGGCGAGTTGGCTTCGAGAAACCGGTAGGACCAGACATCGCCACGAAAACTCACCACGCGCTCCACGATGGCGGGGCGCCCCAGGTTCCGCAGCACGTCGGCACGGGTCCAGCGGTCTGGGGCAATGTGGCGCTGCAGCCAATGGATGTCCATCACCTGTTCAAGCTGGCGCAGGCGTCCGCTGGCGTCGAGATCCAGGTTGTAGACCTGTTGTCCACCGGGCTGGCGCGAGTACTGCAGACGACGGCCATCGGCCAGCGGGTACTCGGCGGTGGGCACTCCCAGACGCGCTTCGATCTGCGAGCGCGGCGTGCCGGGCTCGACGCGCTCGGGCACGCCAAGACAGCCCGTCAACGTCCACACGACGAAGCCCAGCAGCAGCACCCGCAGGCTGCGGCCGACGCCGGTCGTCGTGGGGAAAGCGTTCATGCGCGCTGCGCCTCTCGTTGTGCCTTGACCATCTTGGATTTGATGCGCCCCTGCTTCAAGGGCGACAGGTATTCCACAAAGACCTTGCCCAGCAAGTGATCCATCTCATGCTGGATGCACACGGCCAGCATGCCTTGCGCTTCGATCACGCGTTCCTTGCCCTGCCGGTCGAGCGCGCGCACATGCACCGCAATGGCACGCTCCACGCCGTCGTAGATGCCTGGCACGGAGAGGCAGCCTTCCTCGCCTTTGCGCTTCTCGGGGCTGGACCAGTCGATCACCGGGTTGATGAGCACCAGCGGCTGGTCGCGCGACTCGCTGACGTCGATCACGATCAGTCGCTCGTGTACGTCGACCTGCGTCGCCGCCAGGCCGATCCCGTTGGCGTCGTACATGGTGGCGAACATGCGCTCGATCAGGGCTCGGATGCGCTCGTCCACCACCTGAACCGGTTTGGCCACGGTGTGCAGGCGCGGATCGGGATAGCGCAGGATGTTCAGAATCGGCGGCGGGTTCATGAAAACAAGGGAAATGGGCCGGGGGGTAATGGGGCCATCCACTGTAGCCGGGCGACGGCTGGCGGCAAGCCGGGGATGAGCGGAAAACGATGTCGCTATTTTCGCCACTTTTGCGACGGAGCGTGAAATGCCACCGCCATTTACATTGCCTAATCAATGGCTTGGGCGCAAAATCAAATGCGACTTGTCAAGACACGAGCACCCGTCGGCGAGCGGCTGCCAGCCCCATTCAGGGCGGGCTACCCGACCACCGGAGGTTGCCGCCCAGGGGCCACCACATGCCATCGAACACCCGCCTGTCCGCCAACCATCGTCCCTCGCGCTCGCTGAGCCCCCTGGCTTGCGCCGCCGCCGCGCTGGGCTTCCTGCTGGCCAGCGGCGCCTCGGCCCAGAATTTCCCCATCACCCCGAGCCAGCGTGCCATCGCCGACCAGGTGGCCACAGCGGGCGTGCCGCTGTCCGAGCTGGCGCCCAACGCGCCCGACAGCTACACCATCAAGCGCGGCGACACGCTGTGGGCGATTTCAGGCATCTTCCTCAAGACGCCCTGGCGCTGGCCCGAGCTCTGGGGAATGAACCGCCAGGACATCCAGAACCCGCACCGCATCTATCCCGGCCAGGTGCTCTACCTCGACAAATCTGGCGGCCGCGCCCGCCTGCTCACTTCGCGGCCCAATGGCGGTGGCGACGTGGAAACTGTGCGCGTGACGCCGCGCACCCGCTATGAAAGCCTGGGCGAGTCGGCCATTCCGCCGGTGTCGCTGCAAGCCATCGAATCCTTTCTGACCGAGCCCATGATCGTGGACGAGGCCACCTTCTCCCGCGCGCCGCGCATCGTGGCCACGCAAGAGAACCGCGTGCTGCTCAGCCGGGGCGACCGGGCCTACGCCCGTGCCCTCTACGGCGACAGCCCGCAGGGCGAGCCGCTGACCGTCGTCGAAGGCAAGTCGATCGACTACCGTGTGTTTCGCAATGCCACGCCGCTGAAGGACCCGACCACCGGTGAGGTGCTGGGCTACGAGGCCCAGT
The DNA here is from genome assembly GCF_050250835.1 of Hydrogenophaga sp. GTDB lineage: Bacteria > Pseudomonadota > Gammaproteobacteria > Burkholderiales > Burkholderiaceae_C > Hydrogenophaga. The sequence goes on from NZ_JBFWNX010000003.1 coordinate 262,298, forward strand.
ACGTGGGCAAGGCCCAACTGGTCACGGGCGAAACGCGTCGCGACACGCCCACCGGCAACGGCAAAGTGGTCAACGAGCTGATTCCCGCCGCCATCGACATCGTGGCGGCCAAGGAGGAGATGCGGGTGGGTGACCGCATGCTCCCAGAACCAGAGCGTGAACTCAGCAACTACGTGCCACGCGCACCTGAAACGGCGCAGAACGGCCAGGTCGTCTCGGTGTACGGCAATGCAGTGAACTACGCCGCACAAAATCAGGTGGTGACCATCAATCGCGGCCGTGCGCACGGCCTGGAGCGTGGTCATGTGCTGGCGCTGCAACGCGAATCCAACACGCTGACCGACACCACCGACCAGGCCCGCCCGCAGATTCGCCTGCCAGGTGAGCGCAACGGCCTGATGATGGTCTTCCGGACCTTTGACAAGGTGTCCTATGCGCTCGTGCTGCAGATCAGCACCGGCGTCAAGGTGGGCGACCGCTTCAGCAACCCCTGAGGGCACATGCCGAAGGACGAGTTGGCCGCCTGGCTGCGGCTGTTGCTCACGCCGGGTGTGGGCACCGAATCCGCGAGAAAACTGCTGGCAGCTTTCGGTCTGCCACAGGACATCTTCGAGCATGATCCTGCCGCCTGGCAGACCGTGGTGGGCACACGCGCGGCCCGCGCCCTTCACGCACCACCCGAACAGCTCGACGCGGAGGTTGATCGCCTGCAGGCGTGGCTCACCGAAGATGCGCGGCGCCACGTGCTCACGCTGGGCGATGCGCTCTACCCGACCGAGCTGCTCCAGATGGCCGACCCGCCCCTGATGCTCTACGTGCAGGGCGACGTGAAGGCGCTGCACCACCCACGCCGTCTGGCCATGGTGGGCAGTCGCAATCCCACGCCGCAGGGCGAAGCCAACGCAAGACAATTTGCCCACGCGCTGGGTGAAGCAGGTGTGTGCGTGGTTTCGGGCCTGGCACTAGGCGTGGACGGCGCCGCGCACGAGGGCGCGCTGCAAGCCGGCGCGCCCACCATTGCCGTGGTTGGCACCGGTCTGGACCGGGTCTACCCGAAGCGGCACCTTGCGCTCGCCCATCGTATCGGCGCGCAAGGCGCCATCGTCAGCGAATACCCCATCGGCACGCCGCCGCTGGCGGCCCACTTTCCGCAGCGCAACCGCATCATCGCCGGCCTGTCCCAAGGCACGCTGGTGGTGGAAGCGGCGGTGCAGTCGGGCTCGCTCATCACGGCGCGCCTCGCTGCCGAGCAGGGTCGTGAGGTGTTTGCCATACCCGGCTCGATCCACTCGCCGCAAGCGCGCGGCTGCCACGCACTCATTCGCCAGGGCGCCAAGCTGGTGGAGTCGGCGCAGGACATTCTCGAAGACCTGCACATGGTCCCCGCCCGAACCGAGACTGGCAAGACGGACGTCGACAGCGAGGGTGAGGACGCCTTGCTGCTGGCCATGGGGTACGACCCGGTGAGCCTGGACGCGCTGCAAGCCCGCACAGGCCTGGACACCGCCCACTTGCAGGCGCGCTTGCTGGAGCTGGAGTTGCAGGGCGATGTGAGTCGCCTGCCTGGGGGGTTGCTCCAACGCCTCGGCCGCGGCTGAAGCCGAGGCGAGTTCAGTTCAACAGGCGCTCGGGGTTCGCGTCGAGCTTGGCCAGCGCGTCGCGCGTGGCACGCACGGTCAGGGCCTCTTCCTCGCTGGGCACCAGCAAGCCGGCCTGAAGGTAGGCGGCCACCCGGTTGGCCTGGATGAGGAAACAACGCCCACCATTGGTGACGAACAGGTAGAGCTGGCCGCGCTCGCTGCGCCAGGCCAGTTGCACGCTGTTGAGCTTGCCGTTGTGGTCCAGGCCGAACCAGGAGCCGATCTGCAGCTCCACAGCCCATGAACGCATGGCCTCGTTGGGCTGGCTGCCGCCCTGGTTGATCACCTCGATGTTGCCGGCGTCCACGCCGGTGATCATCTCGATGCTCTCGCTGTCGAGCTCCAGGTCACCCACACCGTTGGCCGGGAGGTAGTCTTCCAGGTTGGCCAGGCGCTCGGAGAGGTTGTCCAGGCTTTCCTGCGAGATCGCCTCGGTGCGCGACATGAAAGCATCGGCCAGGGTGTCGCTGACCGACTTGATGTGCTGGTCCTGCATGCCGGCCGGAAAGCCCAGCAGGCCCATGCCCTGGCGCAGGCGCTGCAACAGCCCTGGTAGCTGCTGGATAACGCGGGCGCGGTCGTTGCGGTTGGGTTTGGCGCTGGCCGCCCACAAGAGGTCCGAGGCCACCTGCTTGAGCGCCGCCGTCTCTTCATGGCGCAAACCGTACTTCACGCTCGCCACAGCGAGCACGTCGACCCACACCTTGAAGAGGAAATCGCGAACCTCGTCGCGAACGGGTACTTCGTCGAGCAGCTTGCGCAACTCGATGGTGTACTGAACCGACAGGGTTTCCTTCTGCTCGACCTGCTGCGCCACGCTGACAAAGCGGCTGGCGCTGCCCTGCTCGCTGAGGTAGGTGGAGAGAAACTTCTGGAACTCGTCAAACACGAGCTGGAACACGCGTCGCCCGGTTTCAGGATATTGCTCGATCACCTGCACCACGCGCTTGATCTCGGACTCCAGCGCCGCCGAACTCACATTGGACTCGAATCCCATGACGCAGGAGCCCATGCGGTCGATCAGGCGACGGGCCGGGTGCTGCAGCGCGCTGAAGAATTCAGGCTCGGCCAGCGCCACGCGCAACACCGGAATCTGCAGGCGGGCGAACCACACGCGCACGCTAGGCGGAATGCGCTCCTCAGCCAGGATGCTCTGGAACATGAGCGCCACCACCTCGATGGTGGCTTTCTCGGTGGGTGTGCTCGCTGCCTGCTTGAGTTCGACCGTGCGCTGGCGCAGCACGGTGGCCGCCTTCTCGACGTGGGTGGCGTCCACGTACACCGGCGCCGGGCCCGAGGCGCCCGTGATGTAGAGACCGGCATTTCCGCTGCTGGCGGCCACCATGGAGCGCTGCATGGCCTGTTGCAGACCGGGCGAAGGTGGCATCACCTGGGTGGCCTCGAAGTCGCCGCCCACCCGGTCCATCAACATGCGCTTGAGGCGCCCCACCACGCCTTGAGCGCGCATGCGCGCACGGGCCAGCGGCGAGGTGCCGGTCATCAGACGGGTTTCATCGTGCACACCCATGCCGGAGGAATGGGGACCACCGCGCCCCGAGCCGGCGCCAAAGTCGCTGCCTGCGCCTGCCCCGGACCCCTGGCCGCTGGCGCCTGCACGAGCCCCCTGCCCCTGTGCAGCCTGTCCCGGCCCCGGCACGGGGCGGGTCCCCGGTGGCAGGTCGCGCCTGGGCGAGGGGCCAGCGGGCGCATCCGAGCGCGAGCCCGGCACGCGCTTGACCAGCGCCTGCAGGTCGATTTCTTTCATCACGCCGCTGGCCACGAGGAATTCGTTGGCCGCCTTGTAGGCTTCATGAAGCTTGTTGGCCAGGATGGGCGACATGGCGTCGTGCACCAACGTCCACGCCTCGCGGGTCATGTGGGCGTCAAGCCACTGGTCCACCAGAATGCGCGCGATCACGTCCGGCAGCAACACGTCGCCACGGGGCAGTTCCTGGCGACCCTCGAGGTGCTGGACGCGCAGGCGCAGTTCGTTGAGTTCGGTGGACGAGCGATCCAGCACCTGCATGGCCAGACGTGACGCCAGAATCTGGTCGTCGATGGCGCCTTCGGCCACAAGTTCGAGCTGACCCGAGACGCTGACTGGATTGCCGGAGTTGGAGAAGCGAGGCAGCAGCGTGCGCTGCAGGGACTTGCGGCTCTGGTTGAGCCAGGTGGTCTGGTTTTTCTGGAAGGCAGTCCAGGCATCGCGTCGAGCCTGGATTTCGCGCGCCGGACCAGCCTGATCAAGCACCGCCGTCAGGCGCGTGTCACAGGCCTTGACGATTTCGGGAAGGGCACGTCCCACATGAACCACGAAGAGTTCACGCGCCTGTTTGGCCAGGGAAGAAACGTGCTGATCGGGTGGCGACACAATGCGTTCAGTATGACACGAAAGGGTTCAGCAACACCCCGCCTCCGGGCCTCATCCACCCCGGGGGCAGACGATGTTCGCGCTTATACGACAGCGCCGGCATTCGGATCGTCGGGGTCGCCATCGGCCTTGGTGCCGGAAGACTTGACCAGGTCCTCGCGCTTGATGCCCAGCCACATGGCCACCGCAGCACCCACAAAGACCGAAGAGTAGATGCCGAAACAGATGCCGATGGTCAACGCCAGGGCGAAATAGAACAGCGTGGGACCTCCAAAGATCAGCATGGACAGCACCATGGTCTGGGTAGATCCGTGGGTGATGATGGTGCGGCTGATGGTCGACGTGATGGCGTGGTCGATGACTTGCGGCGGGGTCATCTTGCGCTGGCGCCGGAAGGTCTCGCGGATCCGGTCGAAGATCACCACCGATTCGTTGACCGAGTAACCGAGGACGGCCAGCGTCGCCGCGAGCACCGCCAGCGAGAACTCCCACTGAAAGAAGGCGAAGAAGCCCAGGATGATGATCACATCGTGAAGGTTGGCGATGATCGCCGACACCGCGTATTTCCACTCAAACCGGAACGCCAGGTAGATCATGATGCCCACGATCACCAGTGCCAGGGCCTTCAGCCCGTTGGCCACGAGTTCCTGCCCCACCTGCGGACCGACGAACTCCGAGCGGCGCAACTCGACCGCCGGGTTCTGCGCCTTCAGCGCCGCCAGCACCGCTTCGCTCTGCTGCCCTGATGTCTGTCCCTGCACGGTGGGCAGACGCAGCAACACGTCGCGCGAAGAGCCGAAGTTTTGCACCGGGACTTCCTGATAGCCCAGCCCTTCGATGACCTTGCGCACCGACTCCAGGTCGGCAGACTGTTCGTAGGCGACTTCCATGACGGTTCCACCTGTGAACTCGACCGAAAGCGCCAGACCGCGGGTGGCAAGAAAGAAAACGGCGGCCAGAAACGTGATGAACGAGATCGCGTTGAGCACAAGAGCGTGCTTCATGAACGGAATGTCGCGGCGGATGCGGAAGAATTCCATGGTGCGTGTCCTCGTTCAGTCGCCCTTGACGGCGGGGATCTGGCCATCTGCACGCCAGATGGTGCCAATGGAAACGGTCTTGAGCTTCTTCCGGCGGCCGTACCAGAAATTGACCACGCCACGCGAGAAGAACACCGACGAGAACATGCTGGTGACAATGCCCAGGCAGTGCACCACGGCAAAACCGCGCACAGGCCCGGAGCCAAATATCAGCAAGGCGACACCGGCAATCAGAGAAGTGACGTTGGAATCCAGGATCGTGCCCCAGGCGTGGTCGTACCCGGTGTTGATCGCAACCTGTGGCGACGCCCCGCGGCGCAATTCTTCACGAACACGCTCATTGATCAGAACGTTGGAGTCGATGGCCATGCCCAGGGCCAGCGCCATGGCGGCGATGCCCGGCAGTGTGAGGGTGGCCTGCAGCATGGACAGCAAAGACACCAGGAGCAAGAGGTTGAAGCCCAGCGCCAGGCTGGAGAACGCACCGAACATCGCGTAATAGACGCACATGAACACCACAATGGCGACAAAGCCCCAGGTCACGCTGTTGAAGCCCTTGGCGATGTTCTCGGCGCCGAGGCTGGGGCCAATGGTGCGCTCTTCGATGATTTCCATTGGCGCGGCCAGCGAGCCTGCGCGCAGCAGCAGGGCCGTGTCGCTGGCCTCGACGCTGGTCATCGCACCCGAGATCTGGACCCGGCCGCCGCCGATCTCGCCTCGGATCACGGGCGCCGTGACCACTTCACCCCGACCTTTCTCGAACAGGATGATGGCCATTCGCTTGCCCACGTTCTCGCGGGTGATGTCGCGAAACACGCGTGAGCCCTTGGCATCGAGGGTGAGGTGCACCGCCGATTCCTGCGTCTGGCTGTCGAAACCAGCCTGGGCGTCTGTGAGGTTTTCGCCGGTCAGCAGCACGTCACGTTTGACAATGACCGCACGGCCATTGCGCTCCGGATAGCGCTCCGATCCGAAGGGAACTGGCCCGGCACCCCGTTCGGCGGCAAGACCATCGGTGCTTTCATCCACCAGACGCAGCTCCAGCGTGGCGGTGCGCCCGAGGATGTCCTTGGCTTTGGCGGTGTCTTGCACGCCGGGCAGTTGCACCACGATGCGGTCAATGCCCTGCTGCTGGATCACTGGCTCGGCCACGCCGAGTTCATTGATGCGGTTGTGCAGCGTGGTGATGTTCTGCTTGAGGGCCTGCTCCTGCACGCGCCGCGCCGCCTCGGGAACCATGGTGGCCACGAGACGGAAGTCGGGCGTTTCGGCCACCTGGAGATCGGGAAACTGGGTGCGGATCAGCTCAAGCGCGGCGGCCTGCGTCTGTGCGTCGCCGGCGCGCAGTTCAATCGACTGGCCATTGCGGCTGATGCCGCCGTGGCGCACGCTCTTTTCGCGCAACAGCGTTCGCAGGTCGGCGGTAAGCACGTCGGTGCGCCGCTGAAGGGCGGCGGCCATGTCCACCTGCAGCATGAAATGCACACCGCCGCGCAAATCCAGCCCGAGGTACATGGGCGATGCGCCCAGAGACGCCAGCCAGGTCGGCGTGCGTGGCAGCAGGTTGAGCGCCACCACGTGGCCGGCATCGGCCGGATCGGGGTTGAACGCCTTTTCAAGCGCATCGCGCGCTTTGATCTGGGTGTCGGTATCGTCAAAGCGCACCTTGACCGAACCGGCATCGAGTTGCACCAGCGAAGGCTGGATGCCTTGTGCGGCGAGTGTCTGCTCTACGCGAGTGACCGTGCTGGTGTCGATGCGCACGGTGGAACGCCCCGCCGAAACCTGCACCGCTGGCGATTCGCCAAACAGGTTGGGCAACGCGTAGATCGCGCTGACCAGCAGGGCAACGACAATGATCGCGTACTTCCAGATCGGGTATCGGTTCATGAGCAAGGTGCCAGGTGGGCGTGAGGGGTAGCAGTCGTGAAACGCGGCGGAACCGGCTCCGCCGGGCCGCACGCGTTGCCCCCTTGAAGGGGGAACGGGCCGGCAAGTGCCGGCCCGTGCGGGGGTGCTTACTTAATAGTGCCTTTGGGCAGCACTTGAACCACGGCAGTGCGCTGCATCTGGACTTCCATGCCGTCGGCAAGTTCCACGCCAACGTAAATTTCACCGATCTTGGACACCTTGCCCAGGAAACCGCCTGCGGTCACGACTTCGTCTCCCTTGGCGAGCGCCTCGACCATGGCCTTGTGCTCTTTCTGGCGCTTGAGCTGGGGGCGGATCATCACGAAGTAGAGCACCACGAACATCAGGACCAGCGGCAGCAGGCCCAGCAGGGTGGATTGGGTATCGCCACCGGCAGCAGCTTGGGCGTAGGCAGAGGAAATGAACACGGGAGGTCTCCAACAGATTCAGGGTCACGACAATGCCAATGGCCCGGTGGCGCCTGAGAGGCGTCGCCGGGCGGCCTGGACTCAACCGGCCATTGTATGCGGCAGGGCGCCGCGCCCTCAGGCCGCCCGGGCAGCCATGACCTGAGACGGGCTGGACTGGCGCCACTGCGCCTTCAGCGCGTCGCGACGGCTTCGCGTGGCGGCCAGGTTGCGCTCCTTCACGTGCCCGAATCCTTTAATCTGCTCGGGAAGCCGGGCCAGTTCCACCGCCACCTCGTGGTTGAACGCGTGGAGGTTGCCGAGCAAGGTCTCCACATCAGCGCGGTACTCGCCGATCAACGCCCGCTCCATGCGGCGCTCCTCGGTGCGGCCAAACACATCCAGCGCCGTCCCGCGCAGGCCCTTGAGGCCAGCCAGCACGCGGAACAAGGGGAACATGTAGGAGCCGAATGGCCGCTTGACCAGTTCACCGCGAGCGTTCTTCTTGGCGATCAGCGGTGGCGCCAGGTGCACCTTGAGCTTGAAGTCGCCTTCGAACTGGGTGGCCAGGCGGGCGTGGAAGCTCGGGTCGCTGTGCAGGCGGGCCACCTCGTACTCATCCTTGTAGGCCATGAGCTTGAAGAGGTTGCGCGCCACCGCCTCGCTCAGCGTGGTCTTGCCCAGCGGGGCCTCGGCCGCGCGCACGCGTGCCACGAAGTGCTCATAGTCGCTCGCGTACGACCGGCTCTGGTAGCCCGTGAGAAATTCAACCCGGCGTGCGATCAGGTCGTCGAGCGACTCGCGCTTCTTGAACTGGATCACCTGCTCGCCCGACCCCGCTTTGCGCCAGATCGACTCCACGGCCTTGAGGTCGTGCGCAGCGCGCCGCCCCCACTCGAAGGCCGCCTTGTTCTTTTCCACCTGCACCGCGTTGAGTTCCATGGCGCGCATCAACGCGTCGTGGCCCAGGGGGACCCAGCCGCGCTGCCAGGCGTAACCCAGCATCATCGGATTGGTGTAGAGGCTGTCGCCCATGAGGCGGGTGGCGGCGGTTTCGGCGTCGAACACCCCCACCGAATCGCGCCCCAGGTTGTTCACCAGGGTGTCCACGCAGGCCTGGGCCGGGTTCTGCCAGTCGGCGTTGCGCACGAAGGCTGCGGTGGGCGTGGCGTTGGCGTTGAGCGCCACATGCGAACGGCCCGCGCGCAGGCGTTGCCAGGTTTCCTTGTGGGCACTGACGATGGGGTCGCAGCCCAGCACGAGGTCGGCCGAGGCCGAGGCCACGCGCGTGGTGCGGATGTCGTCCTGGTGCGCGCCGATGATCACATGGCTCCAGGTGGCGCCGCCCTTTTGCGCCAGGCCCGCCGCATCCTGTGTGACGATGCCCTTGCCCTCCAGGTGGGCCGCCACGCCCAGCAACTGGCCGATGGTGATGACACCGGTGCCACCCACCCCGGCCACGATCACGCCCCAGGGCTCGGCGCCCAGCGTAGGCAACACCGGCGATGGCAGTGTGCCACCTGTCCATTCGACCTTGGCGCTGTTCTTGTCCTGCTTGCGCAACTGCCCGCCTTCGACCGTGACGAAGCTCGGGCAGAAGCCTTTGACGCAGGAGAAGTCCTTGTTGCAAGTGCTCTGATTGATGGTGCGCTTGCGGCCGAACTCGGTTTCCAGCGGCTCCACCGATAGGCAGTTGGACTGCACGCCGCAATCGCCACAACCTTCGCACACCAGTTCGTTGATGACGACGCGCTTGTCGGGCTCGACCATGGTGCCGCGCTTGCGGCGGCGGCGCTTCTCGGTGGCGCAGGTCTGGTCGTAGATGATGACCGTGGTGCCTTGAATATCGCGGAACTCGCGCTGCACGGCGTCCAGTGTGTCGCGGTGCTGGATGGCAATGCCCGAAGGCAGGCCGCTCACGCTGGCGTACTTTTCGGGTTCGTCGGTGACGATGGTGATCTTTACCGCGCCTTCGGCACGCATGCTCTGCGCGATCTGCACCACGCTGTGGCCCTCGGGACGCTCGCCCACCTGCTGGCCACCGGTCATGGCGACGGCGTCGTTGTAGAGGATCTTGTAGGTGATGTTCACACCCGCAGCGATGCTCTGGCGCACCGCCAGCAAGCCGCTGTGGAAGTAGGTGCCGTCGCCCAGGTTGGCGAACATGTGCTGGTCCTTGCTGAAGGGCTGCTGGCCTACCCATGGCACGCCCTCACCGCCCATCTGGGTGAAGCCCACGGTGGCGCGGTCCATCCAGATCGTCATGAAGTGGCAGCCGATGCCGGCCATGGCGCGCGAGCCTTCGGGCACCACCGTGCTCGTGTTGTGCGGGCAGCCCGAGCAGAACCATGGCTGGCGCTCGGCGCCGGCGACACCCTGCGTGAGCAGGGTCTGCAGGGATTGTTCCTGGGCGGTGAGGATGGCGAGCTGGGCGTCGATGCGCGCCATCACGTCTTCCGGCACGCCGCCCATCTTCTTGAGGCGTTTGGCGATGGCGCGCGCGATGATGGCCGGCGACAGGTCGGCGTTGGCGCGCAGCAGCGTGCGCGCACTGGGGTTGGGCATGGACCACTCGCCGCCGCTGAAATCGCCTTCGACCTCTTCGAACTTGCCCAGCACGTTGGGACGCACGTCGGGGCGCCAGTTGTAGAGCTCTTCCTTGAGCTGGTACTCGATGACCTGGCGCTTTTCCTCCACCACCAGAATCTCGCGCAAGCCGGTGGCGAACTCGCGCGTGGTCTGCGCTTCCAGCGGCCAGACCACCGCCACCTTGTGCAGACGCAGGCCGATGCGGCGGCAGGTGTCGTCATCGAGGCCGAGATCGAGCAGGGCCTGGCGCGTGTCGTTGTAGGCTTTGCCGCTGGCGATCAGGCCGAAGCGGTCGTTCGGGCCAGCGATCACGTTGTGGTTGAGTTTGTTGGCGCGGATGTAGGCCAGCGCGGCATACCACTTGAAGTCGAACAGGCGCGCCTCCTGGTCCAGCGCGTGATCGGGCCAGCGGATGTGCAGGCCGCCCGGGGGCATTTCGAATTCGGGGACCACGATGTTCACGCGATCGGGGTCGATGAGGGCGGTGGCGCTGGACTCGACAATCTCCTGAATCGTCTTCATGCCGGCCCAGACGCCACTGAAGCGGCTCATGGCGATGGCGTGAAGGCCGAGGTCGAGGATGTCCTGCACAGACGTGGGAAAGAACACCGGCAAGCCGCAGGCCTTGAAGATGTGGTCGCTCTGGTGCGCGGCGGTGGAGCTCTTGGCCACATGGTCGTCACCGGCCACGGCGATCACGCCACCCCACGCAGTGGTGCCGGCCATGTTGGCGTGCTTGAACACATCAGAGCAGCGGTCCACGCCAGGACCCTTGCCGTACCAGATGCCGAAAACGCCGTCGAACTTGTTGGTGCCAGGAGGCGCAAAACCCAGCTGCTGGGTGCCCCAGAGCGCGGTAGCGGCCAGCTCTTCGTTCACGCCCGGCTGGAACACGATGTTCTGCGCCTTCAGGTAGGGCGCCGCCTTCTGCAGGGCCTGGTCGTAGCCGCCGAGCGGCGACCCCCGGTAGCCACTGATGAAGCCCGCCGTGTTCTTGCCCTGCAGCGCGTCGCGCTGGCGCTGCAGCATGGGCAACTTGACCAGGGCCTGGACCCCGCTCATGAAGGCGCGACCCACATCCAGCGCGTATTTGTCGTCCAGCGTGACAGTTTCCAGCGCGCGGCGGATGTGCTCAGGCAAAGGGGCGTTCATGGCGTTGTCTCCGGGTAGGACGGTTCGCTTCGTGGGCGCGTCGATTCAGGTCGTGGGAAAGGGCGGGCATCGGGTAGATGTCCGCCCCCAGTGTGGCGCACAGTGTATGCCCGCGACGTTGACAGGTGTTTGCTTTTGATGCTCGATTTCCCGAACATCCAGAAAGAATCTTTCTAGAATTGCCATACTATGGAAACACTCGACAAGTTTGACATCGCCATCCTGCAAGAACTGCAAGCCGATGGCCGCCTGACCAACGCCGAACTGGCCCAGCGCGTGGGCCTGTCGGCCGCGCCCTGCTGGCGCCGGGTGCGTGCCCTGGAAGAAGCGGGGTACATCCGGGGTTACCGGGCGGAGATCGACCGCGAAAAGATCGGCCTGGGCGTGCTGGCCTTCGTGCGGCTGGACGCCGACCGCAACAGCGGCGATGTGACGCGCACCATGGAGAACGCGATCCGGGGCATCCCCGAGGTGGTGTCGTGCCACTACATCAGCGGCTCTGGCACCTTTGAATTGCAGGTTGTCAGCCGCGACCTGAACCACTTCAGCCAGTTCGCCCGCGAGGTGCTGCTCAACCTGCCCAACGTGAAGGACCTTCACACCAGCTTTTCCCTGGGCGAGGTGAAGTCAGGCAGCGCACTTCCGTTGTCGCACTTGTTAATCAGAAGTACCAAGTCGGCAAAGCCGGCGTGAACTTGAGCATATTTTTGCACCGCCGATCCCAGGTTTTTAACCGTTGATTAACAAAGATGCCGCAAGTGCTTGAAATGTGTGACATTTTTCCAGAGCACTCGCTTGCAGGTGAACGCATCATTCCGTAACATCACCGTCGTCAACCATTGTGGAGCGGGTACCGGAAAGTGCTCAGTCCACCTTCCGCACCACTTTTTGAAGGAACCGACGTGAAAACCTCCTCGCTGCTGATCAAGTCCGCCCTGGCGCTGGCCATGGCCACCCCCCTGCTGGCTTCGGCCGAATCGCAACTGGTCACGGGCGCGGGCAACGCTGTCGCACGCCTGGACTTCCGCGTCATCGTTCCCCGGGTGCTGTTCCTGGGCGTGGGCACCGGCGCCGCCGGCCTCGCCACCAACGGCACCATCGACACGGTCACGTTCGACTACACGACCAACCCTGCCTCCGTGGGTACCGGCGCACCCGCTGCCGTGGTCACCGGCGCCGTGGTGCCGGTGCGTGTGATTGGCAACAATGGCCAGATCGTTCTCACAGCCGCCACCACCGGTGCACTGGCCAGCGGCACGGACACGATTCCCTGGTCCGAGATCTCGGCCACCAGCAGCCTGGCCGCGCTGCCCAGCCCCGCCATTCCGAACACGGGAACCGGCGCCGGCAGCAACGTGACGATTTCCTCCGGCACCAAGATCACCGACCGCTCGGCCAACTGGACCTACAGCTACGCCAACTCGGCCATCGTGGCGCCCGGCACCTACGGCGGCACCCCGGCCACCAACGGCCGCGTGACCTACACCGCCACCATGCCCTGAGCTTTGTCGCGCAGGGCCTGCGATGACAGACGGCGCCTACCGGGCCGTCTGTACGGGATGTTCACGGAGGGGATGGCGCCGAGCGTCCCCTCCGTCCCCACTTCTGGGTCTTGCCCAAGGCATCGCGTGCCACGGCGACCAGAAGTTTTTCGTTGAGCCACGGCCCCAATGACACCATGAAGCGCCCGATCAGCTCCGGCACCGCTCGCCACGCAGCGCAAGCCTGCCTGGCCTTGCTCTGTATTGCGGAAATGGCTGCAGCCCATGCCTGGTCGCTGGATGTCAATTCGGGTAGCCGGCGCCTGTTTCTGCACGTGGGCAACGGGGCTGTGAGTGGCTCCAGTGGCACCCTCAATGGCTCGGTCGGCACGAGCGGTATTGTCAACCTGGTGCAGGTGTCGGTGCCGGCCGCGCAGGTCGGCAACGGCACGCCCCTGGCCATGACCAGCGACAGCACGCAATCCATCAGCCTTTACGGCGACGGCAACAACACCTGCCCCACACCCGCCAGCCAGGTCATGGTGGGCGCAGGGTTCAGGCGCAATGGCGGCGCGTCCAACGCCACGCTCACTGTCTCTTCGCCAACCAACCTCACCAGCACGGCGGGCGACACCATCCCGTTCTCCCAGATCAGCTGGACCGTTTCCGCGCCGGGCAGTGGCGTCCCCAACATCATCCCCGCCGGCACGTTCAACGGCAGTGTCCAGACGCTGGCCACGGTGCCGAGCAACACCTACATTGAAAACTGTCACACCTACAGCTTCGCCAACAGCGCGGTGCGTGCAGCGGGCACTTACGATGGCACGGTGACCTACACCCTGAGCAGTCCATGACACCGCGTCGTCAGCTCACCATCGCGCTGTTGTGCGGGCTTGTGGCCGGCTCTGCCTGGGCCAACCCCCACCGGCTGGACGACTCGCTGAGCCACACCGTGCCGCCCAACGTGCAGATGCAGTGGCTGCCAATCCGCTCGGGCCAGCCCTATGCAGGTGGCATGGAAGCGTGGCTTCGCGTCAACATCCGCATCGACACCCGCGAATGGGTGGGACGCAGCGGGCGAATTTACATGGTGCTGGCGCGCGACCAGACCTCGAACGTCGAGGCCACCTGGACCACCCAGGGCCGCCTGCAGCCCGGGCGCCTGGTGTCGGGCGAACGCGCTCTGGTCTTTGCCGGCACGATCTCCGGTACCACGCTGGAAGACCAGATGCACGTGCGGCTGCGCTCGAACGCCGACTGGCAGTCAAACCGCAGGCGCCTGAACTTCCATTTCGAACTGGATGCCGACTGAGTCCGCCATGCTGATCGCACTTCTGAAGACATTCGTCCGTCCCGCGCTGTCGGGCTTGGCAACGGCCTGCATGATGGCCCTCCTCCCCGCCGGTGCATGGGCACAGGGTTTTGCCGCCTACATCACGCCGCCGCGATTCGAAGTGCAAGTGTCGCCCGGCCAGAGCTTGCGGCAGGTGGTCGAGATCCAGCACGTGGGCAGGGAGAAGGGCAACTACCGCATCTACACCAACGACTGGACGTACCTCCCCGACAACTCGGTGGCATTCAGCGACGACCTCGCCCCCGACAGTTGCCGCCCCTGGGTGGCGGTGGAGCGGCGCGAGCTGACCATCGAATCGGGCGGCCGCTACCGATACCGGTTCGAGATCACGCCACCGCCCGGCACGCCAACGCGCGAATGCCGGTTCGCGCTCATGATCGAAGGACTGGATCCCGCGCGCGTCGAGGGCCAGCTCAATTTCCCGGTGGGTGGCCGCATCGGCGTGATCGTCTATGCCTCCATCGGGGATGCCCAGCCCCAACTGGAAATCATGCGGACCCGCGTGACCACCATCAACGGCAAGCCCACGGCCGTCATCGACGTGCGCAACACCGGCAACGCCCATGGTCGCGTGGAAGGCTTCGTCAATGGCACCGATGCCAGCGGCGCACGGCTGGAGATGGCGCCTGCCGACCTGCCGATCCTGCCCGGCGAGACACGCGCCGTCGCCATCACCCCCGTCGAGCAGGACGGCAAGCCTGCGCCCGACGTGCGCTTCCCGCTGGTGATCAAGGGCCAACTGGAATGGGGCAAGAACCGCCTGCCGCTGGACGCGAGCTTCACTCCATGAGGGGTGTGGCGACACTGTCCGCCCGCTGCCTTCTGGCCTTCCTGGGTGCATCCGTCCCGCTTTGGGGGTGGACGCAAGCACCCGCAGCCACCGCCACTCCACCCGCCAGCGGCACGGGCTATGTGGACCGCGTGATCGAAAATCTGCCGCCCGCGCCGCTGGAAGACGAGACACCCGAGTACGACCGCCAGGGGTGGCCCCGCTTTCTGCGGCTGGAGAGTCGCCTGGGCTCCCAGCCCTTCGACCCCTCGCACCGCCTGCGCATCGGCTACGGCATCTACGGCCTGCTGGAAACGCCCAACCACGGCACGCTCTCGATCGACGGCGGCTACGCACCGCACGACAGCAGCGGTTCGATCACGCTGCGCCAGCGCGCGATGCCGTTGGCCGGGGGCTGGGTGGCCAACCACGAAATCGGCGTGATCAACCCGGCCGCGCCGGGCATCACCCGGCTGCCAACGCGCATCTTCGTGCCCTCTGCCATCGTGCAGGGCCTGAGTGCCGAATGGGAGAACCCCGCCAGGGGTGTGCAACTGCTGGCCAGCACGGGTGAACCCGGGCAACTGGACTTCCTGCCCTCCAGCGGTTTTCGCAAACTGCCTGGCCAGCGCACCTCGCTGGGCGCGCAGTGGCGCCTCAACGCCGACGACAGCAATCCATTGTCCAGTCAGGGCTGGACGGTGGCGTTGCAGCACGAGGACGCGCGCGGCGTGTCCAACCTGGTGGCGCCCACGCAGGCAAGCGACTATGTGGACGCAAATTCCACTCTGGTCGCGGTGCGCCACGAAGGCGCCGAACACCGCATTCAAGGCCAGGTGGTGAACACCCAGGCCAGCAACGTCAATGGTGGACGCAGTGGCTTCTGGATCGACGGCGAGTGGGACGACGGCCCGCGCAAACACGGTGTGGGCGCGTACCGGCTCGACCCCGACCTGAGCTGGGCACAATTGCCGCTGGCCAGCGACATCGTGGGCGCCTACGTGCGCTCGAACTGGCGCACGCGCCAATGGTCGGCCGATGGCTCGATCGACTGGCTCGATTCGGTCAGCGGACGCAATGCCAGCGGTTTTTTCGCCACCGGTTCGGGGCGCTGGAGGCTGAATCGGGACCATTCGGTGGGCGCTGGCGCCACCGTGCGGCAATTCAATGGCAATGCCTGGAGCACTTACGGCGACTGGCGCTTCCAGAACGGCTGGGGCACCAGCGGCCTGCGCCTGGAGTTCACCCAGGGCGACGGCGAAACCGGCTCCACCCGGCTCACCTGGGACCAGGACTGGCCAACGCAACAGAGCTGGTCTTTTGCCACCAGCCTGGGAGTGGGCGTCAACGACGCTCAAAACGGCCAGCCCAGGGAATCCCTGTGGAGCGCGGCGATGAGCCTGTCCATGCCGCTGTCGAGCCGGGCCGGGCTGCGCGGCAACTTCAATACCGAGCGGAGCAACCTGGGGCAGTCCCGGCACAGCCTCAACCTGGGTGCCGACTGGCGCATCGACCAGCGCTGGAGCATCGAGGCCAGCTACAACCGCTCCACGGGACGCAGTCGTTTCAACCAGTCGCTGGATCCGCTCGCACCCTTTCTGCCTGTGATCGTCCCGGCCTCCGACCGCTCCTTCTACGCCGTGTTGCGCTACGAGATGGAAGCCGGCACCCGCAACGTGCCCCTGGGCGGCAGGCCATCAGACGGTGGCGGTCGCATCGAAGGCACGGTGTATTTCGACGCCAACCGCAGCGGCACGCAGGAAGCCAGCGAGACCGGCGCCCCGGGGGTCACGGTCTACCTGGACAACCGCTACGCCGTGCGAACCGACAGCCAGGGCCGCTTTGAATTCCCGTTCGTCGCGAGCGGCCCGCGAACCCTGAGCGTGCGCAACGACACCCTGCCGCTGCCCTGGACGGTGGTGGACCAGGGACAGGTCAAGGTGGACGTGCGCATCCGCGAAAGCGTCACCCTGACCATTCCCGTGCAGCGCAGCGAGTAGGCGCCCCGCGGCGCGGGTCCTGTTCGATTCGATCGTCAGAACAGCGAGGGAAAAACCCCTCAAGTTGGCGGATCGGGGGACGATAGTGGGTCATGACCAAGTTCATGCCCCGCCCGACCCGCCTGCCAGCCGCCTTGCTGGCTGCGGGTCTGCTGTTGACGCCCGCCGCCGGCATGAGCGAAAGCGCCCTGGGCGGCCAGGCCCGCCCGGCCAGCGCGGCGCTGGACTTCCGCATCATCATTCCGCCGGTCATGCAGGTGCTGGAGAACAGCCACCCCGTGCAACTGGCCGCCGAGGCCAGCGGCGACTGGAGTGCGGAACAACGGCTGGTGGTGGTCTCCAACATGAAGCGCGGCTTCTGCGTGACCTTGCGCATGAATGCGCCCGAGGTGGAGGCATGGCGCCTGCAACCGGTGCAAAGCCGAGGCATGGCACTCACACCCGTGGCCGATGGCTACCGGATGTGCTCGATGCGGCCAGGCCGCTACACGTTGCTGTTGCAGCACGAGTTCAACGCAGCCACCGGCAACAGTCAGGGTGCCATGGCCTGGCCGGTGCAGACCGATATCACGGCCCTGTGAGCGATATCGGGCCACGTCAGCGTGGCCACAGCACCCACATCTGCAGCGGCTGCTTGAGCGCCGCCGCCACGGTATAGGCCTCGTCGTTCCAGCTGCCCCAGCCGGTGAACAGGTCGGCGCGCACGGCACCCACGATGGCGCCGCCCGTGTCCTGAGCCATCACCAGTTTCTGCTGGTTCAGCGTGGCACCCTGGGTGGCCAGCCACACCGGGGTGCCGTAGGGAATGCTCTGCGGATCAACCGCGATGGAGCGCCCCGGCGTGAGTGGCACGCCCTGCGCGCCGCGCGGGCCGAAGCGCGCATCCAGATCGCTCAGGGCCTCTTCCCTGAAGAACACTGTGCGGGGGTTGCTCCACAGCATTTCATTGAGGCGGCGCGGGTTCTGCGCGGCCCAGGTCTTGATGGCGTCCCACGAAGCCTCGCGAATGGCACGCTGGTCCAGCAGCCAGCGCCCCACGCTCTGGTAGGGGTGGCCGTTGTGGGCGGCATAGGCCACCCGCACCTGGAGCATCTGGCCATTGCTCTCCACCAGGTTGAGGCGCCCCGAACCCTGGATCTGCAGGATCAGCGCGTCGATGGGATCGGCCAGCCAGGCCAGGGCGCGGCCCTGCAACGCGGCCTGGGCAGCGGGCAGGGTGTCGATTTCCTGGCGGCTGTACCACGGCTGCCCCGCAGGCAATGCCGGCGGTGGGCCATACAGTGGCGTGCGGTGCTGCTCGGTGCGCACGCGGCTGGCGTTCATGATGGGTTCGTAGTAGCCGGTGAGCAGACCCTGCGGCTCGCTGCCGTCGGCTTCACTCACGCGGTAGGGCAGAAAGCGGCGCATCACCCAGGCCTGCTGCTCTGCGGGGGTGGCAATGGAGAGCTGGCGCACCTCGCGGCAGAGTGCGGCCTGGCCTGGCGCGGGCCGCTCGCAACCGCGCACCCAGGCGTTCCAGACCTCGTGCAGGCTGTCCTGCCCCCAGCCGGGCAGCTCGCTCCAGCGCACCGGCGTCCAGCGGCTCCTGGCACGCTGGATCGGCGCGGGCAGGGTGCTGTCGTCCGGCGCTGTGACCACGCCGGGCGTCGGCGCCTGCACCGGCGGCGCCGGCTGGGCATCTGGCCGCACACCCACCGCGCAAGAAACCAGGCTTCCTACAATGAGCGCACCCAGGCCCAGTCGTGCCACCCACCTTCCGGCCCCAAGGCCGAGCCATTGCGGAAACCGATTCATGATCTTGTTGTTGCTTGAAGCGCTGGGCGCGCTGGTGCTGCTGGTGTTCATCGTGTGGTGGACCATGTTCTCCGGCCGCAAGAAGGGCGAGCTGCCCGATGCGGCGGAACAGGAAAAGCAAAAGAAGAAGCCACCGTCTTCATGACGGGCGCAGCACGTTGGCGAGCTCGACCGCGGACTTCACGCCCATCTTGTCGAACACGCGCGAGCGGTGCACCTCCACCGTGCGCACGCTGATGTTGAGCTGGTCCGCCACCAGCTTGTTGGGCAGGCCGGCAATCACCAGGTCCATCACATCACGCTCCCGCTCGGTCAGGCTCACCAGCCGCTGCTGAAGCTCGGTCTGCGCTCGCCGCTGCGCCAGCACCTGCGCCGACCGGTCCAGCGCCTGCTCCACCCGGTCCACCAGCGCGTTGTCGGAAAACGGCTTCTCGCAGAAATCGAAAGCACCGCGCTTCACCGCGTCCACCGCCGTGGGCACATCGGCATGACCCGAGAGAAAGATCACCGGCGCACACGCCTGCCAGGGCAGGGCAAGAAAGCGCTCGAACAGCGCCAGTCCGCTCATGCCGGGCATGCGCACGTCCAGCATCACGCAGCAGGGCGCGCTCGGTGCTTCGCGCCAGACGGAAGCTGACTCCACAAAAGCCTCGGCACTGTCGTAACCCTCGCTCAGCAACCGCCGCGTGCGCAGCAACCAGGCCAGCGCCTCTCGCACGCCCACGTCGTCATCGACGAGGTAGATCTTGGCGTCCGGGTGCTGGGTCATGGGGCGGATGATAAGTGGACAGCGCGCTGGCACCCCCCGCGCACCCTTTGGCGCCGAGCCCCCCTCCGTTCGGGCCAAGCCCCTTCCGGTCGGGCCGAGCCCCCTCCGTTTGGGCCGAGCCCTCCTCCGTTCGGGCCAAGCCCCCTCCGTTTGGGCCGAGCCCCCTCCGTTTGGGCCGAGCCCTCCTCCGTTCGGGCTGAGCCCCCTCCGTTCGGGCTGAGCCTGTCGAAGCCCCTGCCAGCTCTGCGTGCCCATGCTGCTCCAGCTCCCCGAGCCACTCACCCGCTGCACCGCGTCTTCCTGCGAACCCCGAAGCGTTGAAGCTGCGCCGGCGAACAAAACCGTTCAAGCCGGGCCCGAAAGGCCTCCACGGGTCCGTGCCCCAGTTGCCGCCGACGGTGAGGGCGGGCTTGTGGCATCTGCGCCTGGCGCCACATGGGCTGCACGGCCACCAGACCTTCGCGGCAATGAGGGCAAAGACAGTGGCGAGTCCGCAGGTACCCCGGCGCCGCTGTCCAAGCCGCCTGGTCTGGCGGGCCTTGCGCCAGCAGGGCGAGCCGGCCGAGGAGCGGCCGAGAGCTGCTCACGCCAATCGGGGCTATCAGGTGGGACGAGCTGGGCTGGCGCTGCTGACTGCGCAGCCAACCAACGAGCCTGCAGTGACGAGCTTCCGTCCAGAACAGGAGGGAAGTGCGACTGCACACCGCGTTCGTTTTCAGCGCGGCCCTGTCGCCCTGCCCCAACTCCCCTGGGCGGAACCGGCGTGGGTGGCCGCCGCGCCAACGGCGGGGCATGCGTCGGGGCCTCCTCAGACTGCGACGAATCCACGCTCGTCGATGAGCCCGCCAGGTCGACCGATTCCAGTTCGGGCCCAAACATGGCATCTACGGCAGGTGGAAACCCTGGAACCGAACCGGGTGCATCCGGCTGGAGATTCGTGGCCTGCACCGACTCTGGATTCACAAAGGGTGTTTTATCGTCTGGCATTCATTGATCTCCCAAACCAACATCATTGGCAACCCACCACGGGTGCCATCCACAGAACTCAAGCTGGGCGGTATCGAAAAAGCATGATCGCGAGGGGGGCGAAAGAACGCACGGAGCCCCACTACAGCATCACGCAAAAATCCATGGCCACAGAATGTCAAGAAACCGTCCCCCGTGTCTGCGGCCTGTCAGCGTGGTGTGATTCCACTTTCTGGACGGGCCGTGTTGTCGTGCCTGAGGAGGCACTGAGGGCACCAGATGTGCGCTGGCTGACTGCCTCCCTGGGTCCTCAGGATTCAATGAGCGCGCATCATCACGCACCCGGCCTGGATGGTGAAGATTGAAGTCACCAATTGGCGGAATGTGGCCACCAAATACCCCTGCAAACCACCCAGGCTGAGGCAGAACAATTGGGGCCAGAGGCGCTGGCGGTCGCCAGCGCGGGAACAGGGCGACGGTGGATCGTCACCAGATTGACTCTGGCGAGAATGGGCCGCCAGCCAGACACACTCTGAGTTGAACTGGGCGCCCCGCTCAAACGAGAGACCTGTGTCCCAGCGCAACTGCGCGAAGGCAAATACCCCCCTGCACCACCTGCGCCATCCGCCCACGACCCTGTACTGGGTCGGGTTACACCACGCGGTTCACCCCGCCGCAGGCAACGTGAACCGGAACACCGTCCCCCTTGGCTCCGCATCTTCATGGGTCAGCGCCCCGCCGTGCTGCTCGATCACCGTGCGGCACAGGCTCAGGCCCAACCCCATGCCCTCGGCCCGTGTCGTGAAGAACGGAGTAAAGAGCTTTTCCTGCACTTCGCTGCTCAGGCCCTGGCCATGGTCCGTCACGGCGAAGTTGACCCAGCTCTTGCGCGGTTCGCCACCGGGGGCCAGGCCGGCGTGGGCGCGGGTCTGGCCCACCGCCAGGCGCAGCACGCGCAGGCCCGACGAGAGGGGTGGCTCGTCAAATGGCATGGCCTGCATGCCGTTGCGGGCGAGGTTGAGCAGCACCTGTTCGACCATGGTGCGGTCGCACAGCACGGCAGGGCAGCCGGGCGCTACTTCGATCTGCAACCGGATGCCTTGCTTCTTGGCCTGCAGGGCCAGCAGGGGCTGGATGGCGTCGATCAGGCTTTGAGGGGTGACGGCTTCACGCACCTGCTCGCGGCGGCGCACGAAGTCGGCCACGCTCTTGATGACTCGGCCGGCGCGCTCAGCCTGTTCACCAATGCGTTGCATGGCCTGGAGCAGATCGGCCTGGGGCAGCGGGCCACTGGGTTGCTCCAGCAGGTTCAGCGTGCCGCTGGCGTAGCTGGAGATGGCGGCCAGCGGCTGGTTGAGCTCGTGGCTGAGCAGCGAGGCCATCTCGCCCACGGTCGCCAGGCGGGCCGTGGCTTGCAGGCGCTCATGCGAGGTGCGGTTGAGCTCTTCCACGCGCCGCTGTTCGGTCAGGTCGAGGATGGCACTCATGAATCCGGTCTGGTTGCCCTGGGCGTCGATCAGCGGGGCTTCGATGATGAGCACGGGGAAACGTGTGCCATCGCTGCGCTGGAACACCGACTCGTAGCCCTCGCGCGGCAAGATGCGCCCCGCCAGCCGCACGGCCTGGCGTTGCTGGTATTCGTCGGCCAGCTCGGGCGGCCACCAGGGCGCGGGCGGGCCGGTGCCGATGAGTTGTTCGGCGGGCAGGCCGACCATCTGGCAGAACGCGGGGTTGACGTAGGTGATGCGGCCGTCCATGCCGCGCGCGCGCAGGCCGGTGACGAGCGAGTCCTCCATGGCCTTGCGAAAGGCCAGTGCTTCGGCCACGTCGAGCTCGGCGCGCTGGCGCAGCCGGATGTCGCGCCCAAGCAGGAACAGCACGACCAGCAACGCGAGCGAGAGCGCGCCCACCACGGCGGTGAGCACATTGGGAAACAGGCCGCCGGCTCGGCGCGGTGCCTGCAACTGCAGGATCAGCGTGTGCCCGGGCATGTCGAGCACGGTGCGTGCGGTCAGCGTGCGCCGCGGGCCGGGCACCATGCTGTGCAGCGCGAGGCGCGTGCCGTCGGCTTCATTGAAGGCCAGGCCACGTCCGCGCAGCGATGCCTGGTTGGTCAGTTCGGCCAGGATGCCAGGCAGCGAGTAAGTGACGATCAGGTAGCCATCGGGTTCGGCCGCACGCGAGACCGGCAGGCACATTTCCATGAGTTCAAGCCCCTGGCCACCGAGCATGGGCCAGAAGTAGCTGCTGGAATACGACGGACCGGAGATGCGGCGCGCGTTCTCGCAGGCCAGGCTGACTTCGGCGGGCAGGCTGGCGCGGCGCAACATGCCGTAGAGGTCGGCCAGGTAGGGCGTGTCGCGGTGAGCAATGAGGCGCAGGTTGCGGCCACGCCATTCGACGCGCGCCATTTCTCGGTGCCGCGCCAGCAGTTCGGCCGCCGGGGCGTGCCAGCTGTCCACCGTGGGCGCCACGCTGTGCAGCGACTGCAGGGTCTGCACGTTGCGCACCAGGCCGCTGCGGATGTCGCTCACCAGCGTGGCGGCTTCCTGTTCCAGCGCGGTCTGGTCGCGGCCTTCTTCGTATTCGGTGGCGAGGAACACCAGCACCACCAGCAGCGCCAGCACCAGCAACAGCAACGCGCCCCAGAGCAGCCAGCGGCGCGAACGCAGGGCCTGGCGCCAGCGCGATGGCCGCATGATGGGCACGGTCAGAGGCGGCGGTGCTGCAGCGAGGGCAGTTGTTCGCGCACGCTGCGAAGGCGTTCGATGTCGAGGTCGGCCAGCACCAGGCCTGGGCCTTCGGCGTGCATGGCCATCACCTCGCCCCAGGGGTTGATGACCATGCTGTGGCCCCAGGTTCGGCGGCCGTTCTCATGCACGCCGCCTTGTGCGCTGGCGATCACGTAGGCCTGGTTCTCGATGGCGCGGGCACGCAGCAGCACTTCCCAGTGCGCCTGGCCGGTGGTGTGCGTGAACGCCGATGGCACCAGCAGGATGTCCGCAGCGAGCATGCGGTAGAGCTCGCCAAAGCGCAGGTCGTAGCACACCGACTGGCCAATGCGCCAGTCCTGTCCGCTGCGGTCGCGGCATTCGAACACGGTGGGGGTCTCGCCGGCGCGCAGCACGGCGGCTTCGTCGTAATGTTCGCGGCCGTTGTCGTAGCGGAACAGATGGATCTTGTCGTAGCGGCTGGCGCATTCGCCGCGCGGGTTGTAGGCCAGGCTGGCATTGGCCGCGTGCGCGGGATCTTCGGTGGCCATGGGCAGCGTGCCGCCCACGATCCACATCTTGAGGTCGCGCGCGGCGTCGGAGAGGAAGTCCTGCACTTTGCCCAGGCCAGGTGTTTCGGCCAGCAGCAGCTTGTCCTCGTCCTTCACGCCCATGAAGCAGAAGTACTCCGGCAGCACGGCGAGTTCGGCGCCCGCACCGGCCGCCTGGCGCAGCAGGCGCAGGGCTTCGCTGAGGTTGGCATCCAGGCTGATGCCCGAGACCATCTGGATCGAAGCGACTTTCATGCGGTTCCTTTCGGTGGAATGAGAGCTTACTGCAGCGGGCTTCTCGCGGGGTCGCGGGCGGGCGCGGGCGCGGGCCGCTCGATGCGCTCCACGTGCGGGTCGGCCCAGCCACCGGTGATGTGGAACTGCTGGGTGGTGGCGCTTTGCAGCGGCTGGCGCAGCAGGAACTGGGCGAGAAAAGTACCCAGGCCGATGGCGGGGTTGATGGCGGTGGCAATCAGCGAGGCGGTGCCAGCGTTGATCTCGGGCACCACCACCACTTTCAGGTCCTGCTGTTCGCGCGCAATGTCTGCGCTGCCTTCCATCAGCACCGCCGCGTTCACGCCTTTCATCTGCAGGTTGTTGGTGAACAGCACGCCCTGTTCGATGCGGGCGTCGCCACGCACGAAGTCGAATGCGAATCCTTCGGAGAACATGTCGCGGAAATCCAGCGCGAGCCGGCGCGGCAGGGCCTGCAGGCTGAGCACGCCCAGCAAGCGCCCGGCACCGGGTTCCACCTTCAGGAACTGGCCGCGCTCGAAGTCGGCGCGCAACTGGCCTGAGAGGCTGGGGTAGTCGATCGCCAGCGGCGAGCCGATCCAGCCGATGCTGCCTTCGATGCGCCCTTTGCCCCCGCGCACGGCGCCCTCGCGCCCGAAGCGCTTGAGCAGTTCACCGGAGTCGTCCACGTCCAGCGTGAACGTGAGCGCGGTGCGGCGCGGTGCGGACGTGCCCCCCTCGCCACCCAGTGCAGCCCAGTTGCCGGTGGCATTCAGGCGCGCCTCGGGCACGCCGACGCGCAGCTTGTTCAGGCGCCATTCGGCTGCACGGGCAGGCCCGCCCCGGTTGACGGCGTCGATCTCCACGCTGCCCAGGCGACGACCCGCCATGGCGAAGTCGTCCACCGCGATATCCAGTGCCGGCACGCTGGTGGGCTGGGTGAGCAATTGTTCGACGTCGCTGGCCACCGACGGCGCAAGCGTGAGGCGGGCCAGACGCGCGTAGATGCTGCCGATCGAACCGCTGGGCAACTGGCGCACCTCGACATAGCCGTTGAGTTCATCGGCGTCGATGTTGGCACGCCACTGGCTGCCCTCGCGCGAACCGCCCACCACCACACGGTTGAAGTGGCGACCGTCCACTGTGAGCCGGTTGGCGCGCACGGCCAGGATGGTGGGCATGTAGCTCAGGCTGGCGTCAACGCGGGGAGCGGCCGGCGTTCTGGTGCGCCCCTCCCCGCCGGTGGCTGCATGCAAGACCCGCTCCCAGGCGTCGACGTCGATCCGTTCAAGTTGCACGTTGGCGCTCACGCCTTCGCTGGGCAACGGCGCCTCTTCAGCGCTCAAACCCACCGCAATGCCGCCACGCAGCACACGGGGTTCGCTGCCGCTCACGTCGCGCTCGAACTGCACCGCAAGCACGGGGGCGAGCGCCGTGCCGAGCTGGACCACCAGCTGATCGGTGCGCGCGTTGTCGCCGGCCATGTCGAGCACCGTGTTTTCGTAGCGCAGCGGCAAGCTGGCTTCGGCCGTTTTGCCCAGGGGCGCGGGCAGGTTCAGCGCCATGCCCTGCAAGCTGCTGGCCACCTGCACTTCGGGCTGGCCGCCCTTGAAGCCGAGCTGCAAGGTGTAGCTGCTGCTGCCGCTGGCGTTCTGGAACAGGCGCGAGACCAAGCCCAGCCCGGCGTCGCGCAGGCCCTCGGCACGGACTTCGCCCTGTCCCCGGAACTGCACGCGGGGCACGCCCTCGGCGTCGGGCCGCATGCCGCCTTCAAAGCGCACGTCGCCGCCCAGCAGGCGGGCCTGCGCCGAGCGCACGGTGAAGCCTTTGTCGGTGAACGCCAGCGTGCCACTGGCGCGGCCGAGCAGCGGCGATTCGGGCGTGACCTGCATGTCGTTGCCCTCGAACTGCACGGTCCCACTGATCTCGGTGGCACGGGCGTCGTGCAGCGGCAGCTTGAGCCCGAACCCCAGCTGAGCGGCACCACCGATGCGCGCGCGCGCCAGCGCCTGGCTGGTCATGGCGTTGACGGGTGAGCGCTGCACGAAACCCAGCATTTCGTGGGCGGGCCCCTGCCCACGCGCGGCCACCGTCAGCACCGAGTCGCCCTTGAGCGAGGCGATGCCGACCTCGCCCTGGCTCAGGCGCACGCCGGGCGCGCCGGCCACCCCGGCCTCGGTCACGGTCACCTTGAAGGTGTTGCGGTCGAGCACCAGATCGCCCGCCACGTTGCGCAGGCCGGGCCAGGCGGCGTCGCCGGCCGCCTGCAGGAACGGTGGCACGTAGTCCATGTCGACGTCCTGAAGCCGGGCGGAGATGCGGAACTCGCCCTGGTCGCCCGGGTCCTCGAACGGCACCTCGGCCACCTCGCCGCGCACGCGGAAATCGACCCGGTTCGACGCACCGCCGAGCACGGCCTCGCGCACATAGCGCCGCGCATCGGCCTGCACCGTCAAGGGCAGGTAGCGGTGCACGCGGGTGGCCTCGGCGCGGGTGAGCGTGGCGGTCAGGTCGAGCACACCGGGGAAGCGCTGGCCGGGCCCATCGCCGGTGCGCCAGCTGGCCTGCCCGGTGCCCTCGGCGTCGGCGTTGCTGAGCTGGACGTTGTCGAGCCGCGCCTCGATGCGCTCGCCCTGAATGCGCCAGCTCGCTTCGGCTTCGAGGCGATCCAGCGACAGGCGGGCTTCCTCGAACACGTCGGGCAGTTCGAGCGCGCCGTCGCGGACGCTGATGCGCGCGCGACCACCCAGGTTGCTGAGGTCAAAGTCCAACGTGGCGCCGCTGATGCCGGGCCGCCCGGGCAGCGGATAGCGCCCGGAGGCCGACATGCGCCCACTGGACTGGCCCGACAGCGCCAGGCCCACCACCCGCCCGCTGGCCTGGTAGCTGCCCAGCGCCCAGTCCTGGCCGCCGTCGGCCGCGGGCGCCGCACCGGCTCGTCCCTGCCAGCGCGCGTTCAGGCCGTTGACCTGGCCGGCCGGGCGCAATTGTTCAAGCCATGCATGGCTGGGCGCAGGCAGGGGCAGGCGGCTGGCAATGGCAGCGAGCGCGGCCAGGTCGAAGCGCTGCGCATTGAGTTCGAAGCTGGCGCCGCTTTTCTCGCGCGCCACCGTGTGCGCCAGGCGCAGGCTGGCCGCCGGCCAGTTCACCCCCTCGGGTGTGCGAAACGCGAGGTTCTGGGTGGACAACTCGTAGCCTTCGCCGGACCAGGTCGCCGCCAGGCGGCCTTGCAGTTCGTCGATGGCCAGCACCGGCAATTGCGGACCCAGCTGCGCGTGCACCGCTTGCAGCGTCAGGTCGGCCGTGGCGCCGACCAGCTCGCCATCGGCCACGTCGGCCCAGGCGCGCAGCGCGCCTCGGCCCGAGCGCACGTCCACACCCCAGTCCGAAAGGTCCACGTAGCCACGCAGGCGCTCCACATCCACACGGGTGAAATCGGCAAACACCTCACCGCTCCAGCGGTGCCAGGGGTCTTTCTGGTCCGATCCCGCACGCTTGAGATCGAGCAGGGGTTCGCGCAGACGCCCACGCAGGCTCAGGCGCTCGCCCCAGGCTGGCGGCGGTGTCGCGTCGATGCGGAACTGGTGGGTGCGCGCGGTGTTGCGAAACAGAAGGTCGAGATCTTCCAGCGCCAGCGCCGGCTGGCCACGAAAGTCGTCGGTCCAGCGCAGCGTGCCACCCTGTATGAAAAACTCGCTCTGGGAGAAGAACCAGTCGGCGGCGCGGTTGTTGCCCTCACCTGGTCCCGCCAGGTCAAGACCGGCGACCTCGATGCGGCCCTGGGCGGTGCGCCGCACGTCGAGCACCGGGCCTTCGATCACGATCTGCTCGAACCCGCCGCGCCAGAGCGAGCGCGCCGACACCGACGTGCGGATCAGCGGCAACTGCAGGGCCACGCGGCCTTCGCCGTCGAATAGCCTCACGTCGCGCAACTCGAAGGAAGGCATGAGGGCCGGCAGCCATGAACGGCTCTGGTCACTGCCGTCGGCCCGGATGTCACCCACCCGCACGGGAACCCCCACCGCCGAGCTGGCCCACCTTTCCAGGTCGGGGCGCCATTCGCCGATTCGGGGCACAATCCACGCGTGCAGACCGAACCAGGTCAGCGCAAACAGGCTCCAGCCCGCCAGGACCAGCCACAACATGAGCCGGGTTGCCAACGAAATTGTCTTGAGGGTTCGCGTGGCAGCAGCGATGGGAGCCGGTCTTTGATTCATGTCCACCGCAAATTATGACGGCCAGCCATTCCACGGGTTCCGCAGCGGGAGTTTCCGGTTTGTCATCAAATGTGAACGTCTGCCCACCGCTGACGCCCGCCGATCGCCAGGCCGATCGCTCGCGCTTCGTCCAGCGCATCCGGCGTCGCTACCCCCATGAACTGAGTTGCCTGCCACCGGGCGAGCCGGCGCACGCCAGCATGCAGGTCTGCCTGGCCAGCCTGCGTGAGCGCGGCCTGGCCATGCCGGCGGCCCTGCGGGTGCTGCGCCAGCTCGTGCTGGAGCGGCTGGTGGTGCTGGACTGCGAGCAGAGCGTGCCACTGACGGTGGTCACGCGCGCCGTCACCGAACTGGCCGAACTCGCGCTCGACGCCGCCTGCACGCTGGCCTTTGCCGATCTGGACGAACTGCACGGCGCGCCGCAACGCATGGGCACCGATGGCAAGCCAAAACGCGCCCAGCTGTGGGTGATCGGCATGGGCAAGCTCGGTGCGCGCGAGCTCAACGTGTCGAGCGACATCGACCTGATCTACGTGTACGACCAGGACGGCGAGACCGCCGGCAACGCGCAAGGTCGCAACCGCATCAGCAACCACGAGTACTTTGGCAAGGCGGTCAAGCACATCTACAACACCGTGGGCGAGACCACCGAGCACGGCAACGTGTTCCGTGTCGACCTGGCGCTTCGGCCCAACGGCAACTCAGGCCCGAGCGCGGTCTCGCTCGGCGCGCTGGAAGAGTACTTCCTGGTGCAGGGCCGCGAATGGGAGCGCTTTGCCTGGCTCAAGAGCCGCGTGATCGCACCAGCGGCCAGCGTGCGCGATGGCAGCGCCCAGCAGCTGCGGGGCACCGTGCTGCCCTTCGTGTTCCGCCGATACCTCGACTACGGCGTGTTCGACGCGCTGCGCAACCTGCACCGCCAGATCCGCGACCATGCGGCCAAGCGCGCGGCCGGCAACCCCGGTCGCTCGAACGACGTCAAGCTCTCGCGCGGCGGCATCCGCGAGATCGAGTTCACCGTGCAACTGCTGCAGGTGGTGCGCGGCGGCCAGTTCCCCGAACTGCGCACGCGCCCCACGCTGGACGCATTGCAACGCGTGTGCAGGGCCGGCCTGATGCCACCGGCCACGGCCGAAGCGATGGCGCAGGCCTACCAGTTCCTGCGCCGCGTGGAGCACCGCATCCAGTACCTGGACGACCAGCAGACCCATGTCATGCCCACCCAGGACGACGACCTGGCGTGGCTGGCGGCCACGCTCGACTTTCCCGACGTGTGTGCCTTTCTGCATGCGCTCGATGCCCACCGCGAGCTGGTGGCACAAGAGTTCGACACCTTGCTGGGCGGCCCTACCAACGGCGGCTGCCATGGCAAAGGTTGCAACGGCAAAAACGGCGCGATGGCCCGAAGTGCGGCCGACGACTTGCAGAACGTGCTCGCGCAACTGCCGCCAGCCTTTGCAGCCAAGGTGAGCCAATGGTGCGACCACCCGCGCGTGCTGGCCTTGCGCGAGGACACGCGCACGCGCCTGGTGCGCCTGGTGCAGCGCACCGGCGCCTGGCTTGACGAAGGCCGAGTGAGCGAGGAGGCCGCCCTGCGCATGGCCGACTGGATCGAGCCGCTGCTGCGCCGCGAGAGCTACCTGGCGCTCTTGCAGGAACGCCCCTCGGTGCACGAGCGCTTGCTGCGCCTGCTGGGAGCCGCCAAGTGGCCGGCACGCTATCTGCTCCAGCACCCCGGCGTCATCGACGAGCTGGCGAGCCAGCAATTGCTGACCGACCGCTTCGACGCCGCGCAGTTCGAAGCCGAGCTGGAGGCCCGCCGCGCCGCGCTGCAATCCACCGGCGAGGACGACGAGGAAGCCCTGCTCAACCTGCTGCGCCGCGCGCACCACGCCGAGGTGTTCCGCACGCTGGCGCGCGACGTGGAGAAGGTGCTCACCGTCGAGCAGGTTGCCGACGACCTCTCCGCCCTGGCGGATTCGGTGTTGCGCACCACGGCGCGCTGGTGCTGGGCCCGCCTGAAGAACCGCCATCGCGAGGAACCCAGCTTCGCCATCATTGGCTACGGCAAGCTCGGCGGCAAGGAGCTCGGCTACGGCAGCGACCTGGACATCGTGTTCGTCTACGAGGACGAGCATGAAAACGCTTCCGAAATCTATGCCGCCTTCGTGCGCAAGATGATCAACTGGCTCACCGTGAAGACTGGCGAGGGCGACCTGTTCGAGATCGACACCGCGCTGCGCCCCAACGGCAATTCGGGCCTCCTGGTGACCAGCTTCACCGCCTACGCCAACTACCAGCAACAGCGCGGCAGCAACACCGCCTGGACCTGGGAACACCAGGCCATGACGCGTGCGCGCTTCGTTTTGGGTGGTGTTTCCCTGGCCGGCCGTTTCGATGCGATTCGCGAATCGGTGATCACCGCGCCGCGCGATGCCCAGTCACTCGCGTCCGAGATCGTGGCGATGCGCGCGAAGGTGCGCCAGGCCCACCCGGTGCGCGGCGAACAGTTCGATGTGAAGCACAGCCCCGGTGGCATGGTGGATGTGGAATTCGCCGTGCAGTACCTCGTGCTGCTGCACTCGCACGCACACCCCGAGCTGCGCGCCAACACCGGCAACATCAACCTGCTGCGCCGGGCCGAGCAGGCCGGCCTGCTCGAACCTGGCATGGGTGAAGCCGCCGCGCACGCCTACCGCGAACTGCGACAGATCCAGCACCGCGCGCGGCTGGACGAAATGCCCACGCAGGTGGAGCCGGCGCGGGTGGAAGCCGCCGCGGCCGCCGTTCGCGCGCTGTGGCATCACGTGCTGGGCCGCCAGCAGCAGACCAGCGCCACGTCGGCATGAACCCCTCGCGCGCCTGGCTCGTGGTGTGCTGTGTGCATGGCGTGGCCAGCATGCTGCTGTGGTGGGCACAACCCGACGCGGTGGAGGTGCTCACCTGGCGCGCCGATCAATGGGCCGAGCGGCCCTGGACGCTCTGGACCAGCGCCTGGGTGCATCTGAACACCCCGCACCTCATCGGCAACCAGCTTGCCCTGGGCGCACTCACCGCCTTCGCGTGGGTGGTGCGACCCAGCCTGCGCTGCGCCATGGCCTGGCTCACCGCGTGGCCGCTGACGCAATTCACCTTGCTGCTGTGGCCGCAGATCGGCTACGCGGTGGGCCTCTCCGGCCTGCTGCACGCCGGGGCCATGGTGCTGGCCGTGCAACTGATGTTCAAGCGCATCCCGATCCGCAAGGCGCGGCGCTGGGGCGCCTTGCTGGCACTGGGCGTGCTCACGAAAACCGCGCTGGAGCGCGGCTGGTCGTACCCGGTGGTCTGGGACCGCGCCAACGACATGTCGGTGGTCCAGGCCGCCCACCTCGGCGGCGTGGTGTGGGGGATGCTGCTGGGCCTGCTGATTGCGTGGTGGCCCGGCTGGTCAGCGGGCAGGCTCAGGTGGCCTGGGGCGCAGGCGTGACCACCGCCAGCGACTTGCGAAAGCGGTTGAGCTCCTGAACGGTCTTGAAGCTCTGGTCCATGAGCAGGCTCATGTTGTGCAGGATGCGTTCGACCACGCGCGTCTCCCAGACCGCATCGAAATTGATCTGCGTGTCCAGCCAGTGTTCCAGCCATTCCGGGTTGGGCAGGCGACTCTGGATGGTGTCGTTGGGGAAGAGCGTCTTGTTCACGTGCAGGTTGGTCGGGTGCAGCGCCTGCGCGGTGCGCCGCGCACTGGCCATGAGCACGCCCACCTTGGCAAAGGCCGAGCGGGCCTCGTCGCCGAACTTGCCGATGGCGCGCTTCATGTAGCGCAGGTAGGCGCCACCGTGGCGGGCTTCGTCCTGGCTGAGCGTGCTGTAAATCTGCTTGATCACCGGCTCGGTGTGCCATTCGCTGGCGCGGCGGTACCAGTGGTTCAGGCGGATCTCGCCGCAGAAGTGAAGCATCAGGGTTTCGAGCGGCGGCGCTGGGTCGAACTCGAAGCGGATGTCGTGCAGTTCCTGTTCGCTGGGCACGAGCTCGGGTCGGAAGCGGCGCAGGTATTCCATCAGCACCAGCGAGTGTTTCTGCTCTTCGAAAAACCAGATCGACATGAAGGCAGAGAAGTCGGAATCGTCGCGGTTGTCGCGCAGGAACATCTCGGTGGCCGGCAGGGCGGCCCACTCGGTGATGGCGTTCATCTTGATGGTCTGGGCCTGCTCGTCGGTGAGCGAAGCGGCGTCGAACCGGTCCCAGGGAATGTCCTTGTCCATGTCCCAGCGCACGGATTCGAGTTGTTTGAAGAGTTCAGGATAGAGCATGCAGGTCTTTCGAAACTCCTCGCATTTTATGCGGTAGGGAAAAAACCTCTTAGAAATCATCGTGTTGCGCAGGGGTATGGGTGCGGGATAGCCCTTCGAAATCATTCCGGCGGCTTCGCCAGTGAGCCGCTGAGCTTGAGCCAGCCCTCGCTGAGCATCGCGGGCGCGTCGGGCAGCAGGGCGTCCTGACTGGCCTTGACCACGGGGTCTTCCTGCCAGGTGGTCACATTGATGCGGCGCACCCAGCTCCAGCCGCCGGCGATTTCGGCGGGCACAGGCATGCGCACGGCGTCGGGATCGACCAGCACCGGACCCACACGAAAGGTGAACGCGAGGGCTTCGAGCGCGGGGGCCACGTGTTCGCGCAGGAGCTCGATCTTCTTGCGGGGCAGGAAGCCGCAGGTGGCGTGCACGGCACCGCGCGGATCAAGCACCAGCGTGAGCCGGATGCGCTGGCCGGGGCGGATCTCGACCACCGGAGAGCGGTCGATGTAGGGGTGCTCGATGGCGCGCGGGTCGGTGCCGGGCGGCAGGGCCATGGAGCCCAGGTAGCCTTCGCCGGGCCCGCTGGGCCGGGCCTGGGGCGCAAGGGACTCGTGCACCGGGTGGAAGCGGCTGTAGTCGTCGTTGACGAAGTAGCCCATGAGGCCGTCGTCCAGCGCGAGCACCTCGCCCAGGCGCACGGGCAGCGGCGTGCGTTCGAGTTCGGCGCGCGCCTCGTCGTACAGCGGGCCTTGCAGCGCGGATGCCCGCGGGTCGGACTGCACCTCCAGCCGCAGCTCGGCGCGCACCAGCGCCAGCGGGTGGCCCACCAGCAGGCTGAGGTGTTCGTTGCCGGCGCGACCCACGGGGTCGGTGCTCCAGAGCGTGGCGTCGATCATGCGCAGCAGCGCGGAGAGCGCGGTTTCGCTGGGAGGGGCGTCGCTGGCCAGGCGCTCGCGGTCGCGCAGGCCGTGCGCGAGCAGACCTTGCACCAGCCCGCCGAGTTGTGGCTGCGCCAGACTGGGCGGCGCGCCCAGCGGATCCTGCTGGCCGGGCACGCCCTGCCATTCGAGCGTGCGGCCGTCGTCGGCGGGCTGGAGCTGGCCGCGTGCCTGGCCGGCGGCATCGAAGATTTCCACCGCTTCGTCCAGGTGATCGGGCACGAGCCAGCCGCACACGGGCGAATGCAGCCTGGTGGCCTCGCGCGCGTCGTCGGCCGCATCGAGCCAACGGAACATCAGGCGTGCGGGCTCCTGCACCCTGGGCGGCATGGCGAGGAAAGCGGGGCCGGCACGGCTGGCCAGGTCTTCGGCGCGCACCGGCGCATTGAGCACCGAGGCGGCGAGATCGTGAAACTGGCCAAAGGCGTCGATCACGCGCGCGCGCAAGACGCGCAGGTGTCCGGCGCGCAGCAGCCACAGCGCAGTGGCCTCGGGCACGGGCTGCCAGTCGTCGGGCGCGGGCGTGCCGGCCACACCAGGCACGGGCTGGCGCGCCATGAGCACGTCGTGCACACCCGAGAGCGAAGCGCCGAGCACGTCCAGGCCGGCGAAGTCGCGCATGATGCGTGCGAGGTCGGCCTCCTCGGCGGGGGTGGCTTCGTCGCGCGCGCCGCTGGCCTCGTCGTCAAGAAAGCGCTTGAGCTGGCGTTCCAGCGTGCGTGCCACCGAGGGCGTGAGCAGGCTGCGCCCGCGCAAGGTGAGTGCGGGCGCGCCCTCGGTGCCGGTGGGCACGCCGGTGCGCAAGGCGAAGTCGGTCTGTTGCAGCACCCAGTCGCGCTCGGCACCAGGCGATGGATACCAGGCAATTTCCCACGCGAGTTCAATCGGTGTCCAGGGCCGGCGCCAGAACTGCAGGGCCAGCGGCTTGGGCAGGGTGCCCTGGAGGCTGGAGACGGCAGCGAGCGCCTGCAGGTCGATCTGCGGGTCGAGCGCGGCGGCCAGCCACATGGACTGCTCCACCTGCATGCGCTTGCCGACGGCCGCCGGCGTGAGCACACGGGCCTTGAGGCGCTGGGCTTGCAGTCCGGCGCGCTTGATGACGACGTCGCGCCCGACGGTCACCACCGTCGGGTCAAGCAACAGCGTCTCGTGAAACAGCGCGCCGCACTCGGCTGGAATCTGGCCACTGCGCAGATCGTCGGTGCACAGGTCGCTGCCCACCACGTCCACCAGCGGGCCGTTGCGGATGCCGCCGTCGAACTCGGCCCAGGGGTTGACGCTGAGCTGGTGCACCGTCTGGCCGCTGATGCGGCAGCCGAGCACGCCGTCGATCATGCGATCTTCGCCGTGCTTGTAGGCACGCCGACCCTGGCTCAGCAACAGCACCGGATCGCGCGGTTCGAACCAGCGCGGCATGGCTCGGCGAACGGTCTCCCTGCGGCGGGGCGCGGCCTGCGGCGCGGCGTCGG
Source organism: Hydrogenophaga sp. (assembly GCF_050250835.1). Taxonomy (GTDB): domain Bacteria; phylum Pseudomonadota; class Gammaproteobacteria; order Burkholderiales; family Burkholderiaceae_C; genus Hydrogenophaga. Next base: position 296,935 of record NZ_JBFWNX010000003.1, read on the forward strand.
CCGCGCGCTTCGCACTGCCCGACATCGAGGCCTGCAGTTCCTGCAAGGTGGCACCGGCCTTGAAGAAGCTGCGCTGAGCCTTGATCTCGCGCCCCTCGTACTTCTCACCCCGGTTCACGCCGTCACCGACCTGCGCGGTGTGCCGGGGCGCGGACGGTGTTTCGGCGCCGGAGGCCGGAGCGAACTGATCGCCCTGTTCGATCTGATCGACCACGAAGCCACCGGGGAGTGAAGAGAAGTCTTCGGCATGCAGGTGGTTTTCCAGTTGCGCCAGGCCGCTTTGCTGCGACAGGTCGGACAGTGCGCCGGTGGCGAAGGCGTCGAGCAGGCGCGCCAGGGAGGCATCGCCCGACTGGCGAGCGGACAGCGCAGCCAGGGCCTGCGCGGCCGTGTGGCCCACCGCCAGGCCTACCGATCCGGTGGGCGGCACGCCGGCCGAAGGGTGGTCGAAGCCGCCGCCGCGTCCGCCCCAGGCCACGTCGAACACCGCGCCATGGCACAGCATCTGGCGCGGCCAGTAGGGCTCGAACCAGCTCTGCCGTGCGTAGATGGTTTTTGCGCCGGAGCGGCGCGCCTCGCTGTCGCGAACCAGCCGCGCAAAGCCCGCGCCCAGCGAGACCTTCTCCTTTTCGCCGCCGATGTCCACGCCCGACTTGCCTTCGTCGTCCTCGTCGGCGCTCTTGAGAATGTTCTTGCGTTGTTCGGCCCGGGCCTGGCGGCGCAGCGTGCGGATCACATCGGCGTCGACCATCCAGCCCAGGCGTTCGAGCACCGCCAGCCACTGCTGTTCGGTGCTGGGCGCAAACAGCGGATCATCTTGCAGGCGTGCATGCCAGCCACACACCAGGTAGGTCAACGGCCCGGAGGCCACCTCTTTCAGCGGGTCGTGAAAGGCGAGCAGGTTCTGCGTGTTGTCGTAGTAGACCGCGAACGTGGGATCGCCCGGGCCCATGGCGGTGACGGGCGGTGCAGCGTTGGCACGGTCTTCACGCCACTCGGCCAGCGGCACGGCGCGGCGGCGTGCGGGATCGAGCGCGCCAGCCACCACCCAGGCGGCGGCGCGCCGGGGCGACGTCTGCGTGGCGCCGGCCTGCACACGCACCACCAGCCAGCGGTCGGGCACGCTGGCGAAGCGCGTGCGCGAGCTGTCGCGCACGTCGGTTTGTTCGGTGGCGCTCTGGGCGGACGCGGCCAGTGGCGCATCGGGTGATGCGTTGCCGCGCTCCCCGCGCGTCAGGCCATCGGGCAGGGCCCAGTGCAGGTGAACGCCGGCCGGGCGACCGGTGTTCGTATCGAAGGGATCGGGCCGAGCAGCGCTGGCCTGCAGAGGGTCCACAGCCACCGAGGCCCATTGCGCAGCGGTGGCCGCAGAGGCGGAGAGCGGCAAGGCTTCGACGACGATGGGCACGAGCACACGCGCACCATGCCAGGCGCCTTCGTCCCAGTCGAGCGCGGTGGCGGGCGCAATGCCGTGCGCCATGGCGAGGTTGCGGGCGAGAAGTTCGGTCTGAAAAAGACGTTGGGCCATGGTGTGCTCACTGCGCCAGCGGGAACAAGGCCTGCACTTCCTCGTAGCGCAAAGGCTCTGCGATCACCGCCACCTGCAACACCGCGTCGATGTACTGCGAACTCGCGGTGTAGGCGCCGGAACCATTGCCCTCGAAGCGCTGCTGAAATGGAAACTGGAACATCTGCAAGGCCAGCTCGCCCGAGGTGAGCGTGCCGGGGTTCGCGTCGGGATCGCCGCTGGCGATGAGTTGCTGTTGCAGCAGGTCGCGCAGTGCGCGCATGTGCAGCACGCGTCGGTTCGATCTGCGCACCGGCACGGCCACGGTGCGGTTGCCGGCCACCGTCTGGCCGGTGCTGACGCCGCGCAGTTTGCGCAGCTTGAGGCGAAAGCCGCTGGGCGTGTCGGCCGAAGGCTCCACCAGCCCGTCGCCATTGCGGTCCTGCAAGTCCACGCCAAACTGAATGCCCTCGCGCGGTTCCTCCACGTCCACGCGCGTGGGCACGCCTTCGAAGATGCACAGCAGCACATCGGGCGCGAGCCGGTCCATGCGCAACAGCGGCAGCGGCCGCCCCTGCGGGCGTGCGGTGGTGATGTCGCGCCAGGCCTTGACCTCCAGGCCGGGCCAGCCGGAGACCGCGCGCGAGCGCAGCAGCAGGCCGGTGAGGTCGGCGGGTTGCGGCGCCACGATGCGCGCGATGCCCGGCGTCTTGCGCAACCTCGGTCGCAGTACGCGCTCTTCGTCGTCGACCTTGGCGCGCATGCTGCCATTCGTGGCCTGAGCGTGCGCGTATTCGCGGGTGGTGGTCTTGCCCACGCTGAGCGCCCCGTCAACGAGGCGGTCGGTGAAGTTGCGGTCGATGTAGAAGAAACGCACCGATTCCTGCGGCAGCAGGCGGCTGTCGGGCACGAGGTAGTTGAAAGGCACGCCATAGAGCAGACGCAGGCGCGCCAGCCAGTCGGCCAGCGCGGCGGGCATGCGTTCGGCGCTGGCCGCGAGGGCGGGTCGTTCCTCGGTGCGCAGGGCACCGAGGTAGAGCGGTGTGGTCAGCCAGTTGTCCATCTTGCGTGCTCCAGCGGGATTCAAAGCGGGCGGCGGAAGCCACCCAGGCGACCTTCGAAAGCCTGCACCTGCGGTGCGAAATGCAGCTGCGGGTTCTGCGCCAGCACGTCCAGCCGCGCCTCCTGGGGTGCGATCCGGGCAAAACCGATCTCGTCCAGCACCGTGCCGCTCAGAGCCACGCTGCCCAGCAGGCTTTGCACCACTTGCAGATTCAGGCCCTTGGCCTCGGCAACTTGCGTGGCGTCCAGCCCGGGCAGGCGCTCGCGCAGCGCCACCAGGCCGGTGGGATCGCGCAGTGCGCCCAGGCGCCCGCCCTTCATCAGCCCGTCGAACGCGCGCGCGGTGAGCGTGGTGAGGATGCGCGGCATCAGCAGCATGGCACGCGGGTTGAGCAGCTCGGGCAGCAACAGGCCAGGACGCGCCAGACGCGCGGTGATCAGCCGATTGAACAGCGCGACGTCCAGTGACAGACGCCCATCGCGCCGCCAGTGCATGAGGTCGAGCGCGAAACGCGGATCGCCCAGCGCCATGAGACGGCCGATCTCGAACGCAGCCGCGTAGCCCAGGTTCTCCAGGCCGGTGGCCGGATCGAGGCGGCGCGCCTGGTCGGCGTGGTGGTACGGCCCCACGGTTTCGCGCCGCACGCCCACCGGCGTGAGCGGGCCCCGGTACCACGCGATGGTCTGCTCGCCGTCGCGCGTGAGGTGCGGCAGCGGCACATGGCCGGTGTCAAGGGCAGCGCGCCACACCGCCGCACCGGTGCCGCCCGGCGCCTGCGCAAGCGAAGGCGGCAGGCCCAGCATGGCCACGCCACCGTTGCGCGGCAGCGCCTGCATGATGGCTTCGAAGTCGCCGCCTTCGCGGCATTCAAAGCTCCATTGCGCCAGCATGAAGAGGCGCACCTTGGGCGCAAGCATCTGGATGCCGATGCGGCGGTTGCCCTTACCCAGGGGCGCGCCGGTCACGTTCTCCGACACTTCGATGTCGACCCATGCGCTGCCTTTTGCCGCCTGCCGATTGCCCGACGTGCTGGTGGCTTTTCCTTTGACTGAAGCAGTCGCTGCGGCACCCGCCCACTGGTGGGCCGAGCCAGTGCGCTGCATGTGCTCCAGCAGCAGTTGCTCCACCTGGTCCGCATTCAGCCCGCTTTCTGACACCACCACATGTTCACGCAGCACGGCGGCCCGTTCGGCGAAGTCGGCCACCACCGGACGGTTCAGGTCGGCGGCGGTGAGTGGCGTGGTCTGCGCCTCGGTGGGCAGGAAGGCCTGCGTGCCTTCGAGCGACACCAGGCAGGCTTCGTATTTCTTGCCGGGCTCGGGCAGGCGGTTGCCCACGACCACGGCAAACCAGCCATCGTCGTCCATGCCCATGAGTTCCTTGTCCTCGGTGTTGACTTGCCGCACGTGCGTGAGCAGGCCAATCTCGCTCTGCATCGGCGCGATGTCCTGGAACAGATCGAGCGGTATCTCCAGCCCCAGGCAGGGCTGGCCGAGCATGGCCTCGGGCACGTCGGGCAGGTTCAGCCGAGGCGAGAGCGGGCTGTTCGCGCCCTGCAGCACGTCGCGCACGGTGCAGGGCGAGAGCGTGGTGGCCTCGCCCTTCTCGAACAGCAGCACCGCCAGCCAGGGCGAGGCATTGCCCGGGGCGAGCTGGCGTTCCCACGGCAGCGTTCGCCGGCGCAGCACGATCATGGGCAGGCGCGACACATAGCTGCCCACACCGTTGGTGGGCGGGAACACGGCGTGGATCATCGACGGATCCATCGTGAAACGCGGCGCGTCGATGGCGAAGGGGTACACGCGCTCGGCGGGCAGCGGTCTGGAGCCGGTGTCGAGGCGGTTCCCGCCGACCTTCAGCTCGTGTGCCACGCGCAACGAGTACTCGCCGGCGCCGAGGGCGGGTCGGCAGGCGGCGTGGAAAATCACTTCGCCACGGGCTGGGTTGGGGAGGGTGGCCATGGTGGTCTCAGTGCTCCGTGAAATGCAGCCGCAAGCTGCCGATGGCCGACAGCGGACCGTCTTCAACCAGCGTGTCCAGCTCCGATTCGGCCAACAGCGGTACCCAGACGTCTGGCGCAGCCTGCAGCCCCATCACCCCACACACGCTCCAAGCCGTGGTGAAGGCCAGCGAGATTTCGATCCACGGCGCAGCCACGTCGGACTTCTGCACCTCGTAGACCAGCACCGTGCGGCTGCCGGCGGCGATGATCACGGGCTCGCTGGCCAGTTCGGCGTTGCGCACTGACAGGCCCAGTGAGCTGGCCAGATCGCCACTGGGCTCGCCAGGGCCATCGTCGAGCACCACCACGACACTGCGCACGCCCACCGGCAGCAAGGTCTCCAGGCCGGTCTGGCGGCTCACGGCTTCATGGGCGCGCACCGTGCCGCGCCGCGACAGCACGCCCGCCGAGGACGACAGCCGCAGCAGCGCACCGCGTGCGAGCAGCGTGGTGTCGGTCAGCGCCACCAGTTCGCTGTGCGACTGCCAGCCCACCACCGGCACAGCGCGCGTGGCCTCAGCCAGCGTGACGGCGCCCAGCGTGGGCTGGCGCCGCTTCTCGCGCACACGCCCCAGGCCCGTCACGGCCACCACCGAGGCGCCCTCTGGCAAGGGTTGCCGCGTCTTGCCAACGGTCTCCACATCCAGCAGCGGCACGCCACCCCGGTCCAGCACGGTGATGCGTGCGGCGCCATCGCCTGCGATCTCCAGCATGGGCGGCGCGCCTTCAGTGTCGCGCGTGGGCAATGCGAAGCGCAACGTGCTGCCCGGGTCCAGCGGTGCGCCCGACCTGGCCTTCAGGCTGCGGTGCGAGAGATCGGTGGATGTTTCGCGGCGCAAAGCGGCGCGGCCCACGGCGTCGAGCCAGGCGGTCTCGCGGGCGGAGGAGGTGCCTGAGCGCATCACCTTGGGGGCGGCCATGGCCAGACCGGTGGCGCGCGGCTCGCTGGCCGCGCCCTGCAGGATCACCACCGCACCGGCCAGGGGCGGCGCGAGCAGCGTGGCCATCTGCCTTGCGTCCAGGCGCAGTGCTTCCTTGCGCTTGCTGGACACGGTGGTGCGGATATTGGCCTCGGCGTCCAGCGTGGGCTCGACGCGCTGGCGAATCACCGCGTCCAGCACGGGCACGATGCGCTGGCGCTTCGTGCCCGTATCGGCCGGCGGTGCGACCACCTTCGTTTCCACGCTGGTCACCGCCTGGGCAGCCAGGCCTTCGTGCAGCGAACGCACCAGCGGCGGCGCGCTGCGGCGCGCGGGCCGGAAGCTGCCGCGCGGCATCGCGTCGCCCGAACGGTTCGAGGGCGTGACGCGCACGCCTTCCCGTGAAAGTGCCTGCAGCGTGGCGCTGCGCCGCGTCTTCCATTCCGCGCTCGCCAGCACGGTCTGCTGTGCCTGCCAGATCGCCTGACTGCCCTGAGCGGCGTGGGCGTCCAGCGCCAGCGAAGCGTTGGCCCAGTCGGTGACGGTGTGGCGCAGGTCGAGCTCGCGCGCGAAAGGCAGCGGATGCACGGTGCCGGTGTCGAACAGCTTTTCCCACGGAATCGCCCCGGTGTGGTCGAGCAGGTTGCGGTCGATCTCAGCCACCAGCCGCATGCCGGTGTAGGCCGGGATCACACTGCGCTCGGGCTGGCCGGTGTCGGTGTCCCACAGCGCACGCGCCACGTTGCCGCTGAGCGCCTCGCACACCTGGAAGCGGTGCGTCACGTCCTGGCCCAGGTGGTTGAGCACGCGCACGTGGTGCACGCTGGCAACACCGGTGCGGTTCATCGGCTTGATGTCGATGGCCAGGGTGCCGCGCGCGCCAATGTGAATGCCGCCACTGCCCGGGCGCACCTCGCTGGCGCCGATGAAGCTCTCGGTGCGGATCACGAACTCGGGCAGCACGCTCCACGGCCCGGTCGATGGGCTGCCGCTAACCAGGCCGCGCTCGATGCCACCGGCGAACAGCTTCTCGTCTTCCGGCGGCAGCAGCGCGGTGCGGAACTGGTCCCACGACAGCACTTCCTGCGGCACCACGCGATCGGCGCCGAAGGGAATGGTGATGCTGATGACGAAGACGTCGATCGTGACCTCGCCGCCGATCTCCGGCCCCCACACGATCAGCGAGGCGCCGGTCTCGATCTTCACGCGACCGAGCCAGGTGTCGACCGACACGCCGATGGAGATGCCGATCTCCACCTCGAACCAGAACGGGCGCCACTGGATGTACATGTTGGCCCAGGCGCGGAACCAGGCGCGCACGTCGCCGCTGTCGTACACCGCCTCCAGCAGACCACCGGCCATCACCTGGCGCGGCGTGAGCGCGAAGTAGGCCTCGCCCTTGATGGAGATGCAGCTGGAGACGCGCCAGTTGAAGCCCAGGCGCGGCACCACGGGGTAGTGGTCGGGCGGTGTGTAGCGCGGGTGGTAGCCGCCGATGGTGATGACGAAGTCGCCCGCGTGTTCACCGGCGAACCAGATGAAGAATGCAAAGCCGCCAGTGAGGCGGCAGTCGCGCGAGAGCACCCAGGAGTTGTCGGTCAGCCGCGCTTCGACCGAGATGACGCCTTCAATGGTGGAGAAGCGCGCCTTGAGCGCCAACTCCACGCTGACCAGCGGCACCGCCGGTGGCAGCTCGAACTTCGACATGCCGAGCAAGCCGATCTCCAGTCCGCGGTTGAGCAGCACATACAACAGCGCCTGCGAGTTCACCAGCGCGAAAGAACTGAACTTCAGCCCGGCGGCAAACCAGTAGCTGCCGCGTTCCATGGGCACGGCCGGGCCCATGCGCTGCAGGAAATCCATGGGCGCGGCGGTCACCGCCGACGCGTCGCTCATGGCCGCCACCAGCGGGAATTGCGGCAGACCCTCAATGGCGGGCACCACCAGGCCGCGGTTGTAGCCAAAGCCGCCGGCGAGGCCGGTGATGAAGAAGTAGGGCGGACCGCCAATGGGGATGCCGATGACCACGAACACGAACAGCGAGGGGTCGCCGTTGACCACGCCATAGGAGCCCAGCGCCACGAAGCTCCTGCCACCCACCTCCACCAGCAAGAAGCCGTCGTAGCGCACGTCGTCGCTGTCACCCAGGTCGGCCTGCAGCAGGCCGCCGCCGATGCGCACGCCACCGCCGTCGTAGCTCACGGCCAGGCCGCGCAGGCCAAGCTCCCACTTGGAGAGATCGCCCATGTCGGCAAACGGAATCGTGAGCGAGAGATCGTCCACGCCCACCGCGAGGCCGGCGAGCGCCACGCCACCGTCGAGCAGGATGGCGCCCTTCAGGTCCGGCCCACCGATCCAGCGGATGCCGATCTGCTGGATGCTCACCGGCCCGAAGGTGCGCTGGATCGGGAACCACACCTCGTTTCGCCCGGGCGTGTCGCCGAGTTCGAGCCAGAAGTTCTCGATGTACGCCGCGCGCACCGAAAAGCGCGGGTTCACCGGTGCGCTGTCGCCACCGCTGCCACTCATGAGCGACTGCGCCACCGGGTTGCTGTCGGAGCTGCCGAGCGGAATGGCGATGTGTTCGAGGTCGCCGTAGACGCCGAACTTCACGCGAGGGCTGGCGTTCAGCGGCAGTTCCAGCCGCAGGAAAAGCAGCGACTCGACGCCGCCGAGCTGGAAGCCGCCGAGGTCGAACAGCGGCTCGTCGGCGCGCCCGCTCACGTCGATGCCGACGCCGGCGAGTTCGATCACCGGTTCGATCTGGAAGCGCGGGTGGCCACCGCCGCTGTCCTTGAGCAGCAGCAGCGAGAGGCCGGGCAAGGTGCTGGCCGGGCCACCGGCAGCCGCGACCCAGTCGGTGTCGCCGCCCAGGCGCACGATGATCTCCGGGTCGTCGCCCAGGCGCAGTTCGGGCAGGCACACCCGCAAGCCATAAAGCCTGGGCGCACTGCTGCCCTCGCGGTGCACGAACAGGCCCGAGCCGGCGATGCCGAAGTCCACCACCGGGTCGGTATCGAATGCCGAGGCCAGGGTTTCCAGCGCCGCGCCGATCAGGCGTTCAACCACCGCCACCGGGCCGTTGGCATCGGTCAGGTCGTTCACGAGCTCGTCGATGGCTACCAGGTTCCAGCCGCTGGCGCCGTCGTCCACCAGAAGGCCGGCGCTCTGCAGGATGGGGCCCGGGCGCACGCCGCGGCCGAGATCGCTGTTGAGCCAGCCGGTCACCTCGGCGGTGTCGAGCACGGTTTCCACCGCCACCGGCACGAGCACGCGGCGCGCCAGCGCGAGCAGCGCGTCTTCGATGCTGCCGCCGTCGTCCACGCCGAAGGCGAAGCTGGGCAACACGTCGAGCCGGAAGTCTGGCGAGCCAGGCACATTGCCGATGGGGTAAAGCCAGAGGCTGACCGCGCCTGTGCCGAATTCAAGACCGAGGGACGGGCGAATCGAAACACCGCCAGGCTCGATCACGCCTTCGTCGACCGAGGCGCCGAGCGCCACCGTGACCTCGGGCGCCGGCGTGCCCGCGTCGTTCAAGCCCACCGCGAGTTCACCGGTCAGCGTGACCGGGCCGAGGTCCACGTTGAGTTCCACGCCCAGGCCGATGCCCGCACCGGCGCGGCCCAGCCCGAGCACCACCGGCGAGCCCGGCGGGGCGAAGCGCAGTTCGCCACCCACGGCCGTGATGTGAGCGCCACCCGGGATGAGCGCGGCGATGGCGCCCACCGAGGCCGGCGCATTCACCGCCGAGAAACGCCCGCGCATCCAGAGCACCGGGTCGTCCACCAACGTCTGCAGCCGCGCGGCACTGTCCACCTGCAGCGCGGCCGCCGCGTTGCGCAACTGCGTGACGAAGGTGGCCACCGCGGCATCGCCGGAAGCCGAGAGCGCGCGCAGCGTGGCGTCGATCAGCGTGGGCAGCAGGCGCTCGGCGAGCGCACCGGCGGTGGACGCGTCGAAGCCGGCAAAGGGCAGCAGCTGGATCGGCGCACCCTCGGGGCCGAGCGCAAGCGTGAAAGCGTCGTCCACCATGCCGGCCTGCACGACCAGGCTGCCCCAGGGGCTGCCGGCGGGCAGCGGCGCGACCAGGCTGAGGCTGCCGCCCGCACCGAAGCTGCCGGCAGCGCTCCAGCCCAGCTGGAATGCGCCCCCGAGCGTGACGCCGCCTTCGAGCGCGATGGGGGCGGTGGTCTCCAGTTGCAACCGGGCTTGCGGTGCCGAGACGCCGCGCAGACGCAGGTTGAGCGGCAGGTGAACGTCGCCCGCGCTGTCGGTAAGGCCGAAGGTGGTGAACAGGTCCCGTGTGAGCGCGATCACGCGCGCGGGGTCAAGTTCGATCCCGGTGCCGGCGGCGCGCACGCGGAACAGCGTGGCCTCGGACTGCAGCCAGCCCAGCGGATCGGCCACCACGCGCGCGAGGTTGCGCACCCGCGCACGTTCGGCGCCCACGCCACGCGACGCCAGGCCGAGCGCCTGCAGCACGCCAGCCAGTTCGGGCACGCGCGGCAACACCACGCCATCCAGCAGCGCGCTGGCGAGCGTGGTGAGCGTGAGGCGCGGCAGCAGTTCACCCAGGCGCGCGGGAAGGTCCGGTGGCAAGGGCACCAGCGGCAGCGCCGCATAGGGCGCGGTGCGCGTGCCGTCACCGAAGTCGATGGCCAGGCCCCAATGCGCGCTGGCCGCACCGGCCGGCAGATCCATGGAAAACGTCAGGCCGGTGGATACCGCATCGGGCTGCACGCGCAGGGCGACCTGTGCGCTGCCCTGTGACAGCTCCAGCGCCACGTCGCCACCGAGCGTGAGCGCACCCGCGAGGCGTGTGTCGAAGCGCAGCGCGACGCGGCCCAGCGCCTGCACGTGGAGCGACACGCCGCCGCCCAGCGGCAACTCGGCCTCGGCATGGCCACCCACGTCGCGCACGTCCAGCAGGTTGCGCAGCTGGGTCAGCAAGGTCTGGCGGCGCGTGGCATCGGCCAGCAGCGGACGCACCTGCGCGGTGAGCCAGGCCACCGGGTCGCGCAGCAGCGCCAGCCACGCTTGCAGGCGCGGCATTGCGCCGCGCGAGGACGGCTCCAGCAAGTCGAGCGATTGCAGCAGCGTGCGCAGCGCACGCCAGGCAGGTTCGTCGCTGGCCTGTTCCAGCAGCAGGCGCGAAAGGTCGTTGTCCCCGAGGCCGAACACCGTGCGCAGCTGCGCCACCAGCGCCTCGCGGCGCGGCGGGTCGGGCCACACGGCGGCAAGCTCGCGCGCCAGCCACGCGGGGGCGTCGGCCAGCAGCGAGGCCCAGCCTTCGGGGTGGATGGCGTAGCCGGCGCTGTCGTCGGCGGCACCGGCTGCGCGCAGCTTGGTCAGTTCGACACGGGCCAGCAGCCGTGCGAGTGCGACCACACTCGCATCGCGCCCCGCCCCGCTGGTGAGCTGCGCCAGCAGCGCATCCAGCGCGGGCACCAGCAGGTCGTCGGGCACCCACGGTCCGCCGTCGGCGATGCGGCGCAGCGTGGCCAGCGGCAACTGAACGCCATCCACCGCCACGTCCACCAGCCGCAGCACCGGCACGATGCCGGTTTCGCTGACCTCGCAGCCCAGTTCGGCCCGGCGCACGCGCACGCGGGTGTTTGCGCCACCCACCAGCCAGCCTTCGCTGCGCCAGAGTTCGGCCTTGAGCTCCAGGCGCGGCAGGCTGCGCGCACGCGTGCCCGCGGCCACCTGCACTCGCGCCAGGTCCAGCCGCGCCTGCGTGCGCAGCCGAAGCGCGCCTTCCGATGCGGTCACGGCCGGCGCCAGCGCCAGGCCGAAGCCGATGTGCGAGACCGGCGCACGCGCGGCCTGCGCATCGCGCAACTGCTGCGCGCGCGCGGCAATGGAAGCCGCCAGCGCGGCCCCGAGCGAGGGTTGGGGCAGGTGCAGGCCGATGGCGTGACCGTCCACTCCGGCGGGCAGCGACAGGCCGCCGACCGGCGAAAAAGCCTGTGCCGGCCAGAGCCAGGCCACCCCGTCGGGCGCGCGTTCACGCACGAAACCCCAGAGCGCATCGAGCGCGTCGCGCAGGCCGCCGTTGGGCAGCGGCACCTGCTCGCCCAGGCGCTGCAGCGCGGCCAGCGCTTCGGCAAGCGGCGGGTTGGCCAACCAGGGCAGTGGCGTGCCGATGTGCGGCGTGCCTACGGTGATGAGGCCGCGCACCAGCGGCGCAATGCCGGCACGCTGCAGCGCGGCGCGTGCGGCCAGGCCGCTGGCCGAATGCGCCACCACCACGATGCGCTCACCCGGGCGTGCCTGCGCGATGCGCTGCACCAGGCGCGCCACCTGCTCGGCCTGACTGCTGCTGCCTGCGCTGGCATCCAGCGGCACGGCGCGCGCACTCGGCGCCGTGCCCGGTGCGTCGTTCCACACCGCGAGTTCAGCGGCGGTGAGGCGCGCGGTGCCAGCCAGTGGCGCGGTGCTCACGGCGTCGGGCGCGGTACCGGCCACGCGGAAGGTGAAGCTGGCGGTGCTGCCACCGAGTGCGGTCTGCAAGGGCAACCACGCGGAGGCGTTCGCGAAGGGTGCGCCCAGCATCAGCACGGGCGCGGTGCCCGCCACGTCCCAGGCCAGCACCTGGCGGCGGATCTCGGCCACCACTTCTGCCTGCGAAAGTGCATGCACATGGCTGGCGGCCAGCGGTGCGATGGGTGCGCTCCAGCCGCTGGCAGCGGGTGGCACCTGGCTGGCCGAGAGCACCAGGCCATCGCTGCCGCTCAGAAAATCTTCCAGCGCGGCGAGCCCGGTGCCCAGCGATGCGGGCAGCACGCCAGAGAGCGCGTCGGCGATGCCGGCGTCCAGACGCGAGAGCACATCAAGAGCCGGCGCAAGCTGCGCCAGCGACAGCGCACCGAGGTCGCGCAAGGCGGGTGCGAGCGTGGCAATGGCGACAGCGAGCGCGTCGCCATCGGGCGGACCATCAGGGTCCAGCCACACGAGGCCTTGCACACCGCGCGCAGCGGGGGCGCGCAGGCCGAGCGCATACGGTTGCTCGTAGGTGCCTGCGCCCTCGAGCGTGAAGGGCAGGTCTTCCAGACGCGGCAGGGAGAGCGGCGCATCGGCGCTGGACTCGGGCGCATCCGTGCTCTCAAGTGCTGGGTCAAGCGGGAAATCACCCAGCCCGTTGCGCGCCTGCTCGAAGGTCAGCAGCTCGCCTTCGCGCGTGCGCGCCGGTGCCAGGCCCTGCAACGCCAGGCCGAGCCAGCGCAGCAGCGGCAGGGCGTGGCGCGGGTTGGCGAGCACGGCCGCCAGATGGGCGCGCAGCGCGGGCGCGGGGTTGGCAAAGAAAGTGCCCCAGTCGGCGGGCTGCAGTCGCGGGAAGTCGGGCGACAGGGCGATGCCGGTTTCACCACCGCGCCACGCGGGCAGCGCGATGCCCGGGTCTTCGGGCAACAGGCCGAGCAGGGCCGAGAGGCCGAAGCCGGCGGGGCCGCCATGCTCCAGCATGAGATGCCCCAGCACATACTGAGCCAGCTCGGCCACCGCATCGCGCGTGTGGGCACCGAGCGCGCCGCCGAGGTCCGGTGCATCCAGCGCCCAGCCGGCCATGCCGCTGGCGTCGAGCACGAGGTCGGGCAGGGCGATGGCACGACCACCCGCGAGCCATCGTGCGCCGGGTGCGTTGAGCGCCACGCGCCACTGCACGCCACCCACCTGACGCCATTCGAGCGCGGCGCCCAGGGCCTGTGCGCTGAGCCTGAGCCCGGCCAATGACGGCGTCTGCAGAACACCATGCAAGCGCAGCTCGGCGCGCAGCAGTGGAAGCCACACGGCCTGCGCGGCGCCGGTGCCAGCGGGGGGCGCCAGGTCCAGGTGCAGCAGTTCGGCCAGCACGGCAAAGGACAGCTGCACGCCGTCCACCTGCAGGCTGCGCGGCTCGAAGGCAGCGGCCAGCCTGAGCTGGGGCCGGCCGGAGGCCAGGCTGGTCTCGGCGCGCAGCACCACCGCTCCGGCGTCGGTGGCGGCCAGTTCCAGCCGCCACGGGTCGGCAGCGCTGCCACTGCCACGCAGGGGCAGCGCTGCCGCGCCGTCGATGCGCAGCAACCCGCCCAGCTCCATCAGCAAGTGGCGCCAGGCCGGCACGCCGCCCGTGTCGGTCACCAGGGCGCTCGCGTGGTAGCGGCCGATGGCGCCCAGCGGATCGCCCAGGAACTGCGCGATCCGCTCCACGCTGGCGAGCAGCGGCACAGGCCAGGTGCCAGTGAAGGCAGAAGGCGGCACCAGGCCGATCAGCGCGGCGATGCGCCGGCCTGCGTGCGTGCCGCTGTCGAGCAGCCCGAGGCCCTGTTCGATCTGCTGCTGGATCGCGTTGCCAACCACGGCGCCCAGGCCGTCGATCACCGCGTCGGCGGACGACAGGTCCAGCAGCGGCCAGCTGCCGCGTGCGCATTCCACGCCGCGCAGTTGCAGCACCGGCGCGGGCTGGCCGCTGGCGTCCAGACCAAAGCCTGCCTGCAGCGATCCCACGCGCAGGCGCGCCAGCGCGGCCAGCGGATCGCCCGCGCCGAAAGTGTGGTCCACCAGCGAGCCGGTGCTGCTGGCCAGCGTGAGCCCGACCGACAGCGAGGGCAAGGCACGCAACGCGCCCGGCCCGCCAATGGGAATGGCCACCACCTCGGCCGCGCCACCGAACACCAGGCGCAGCGGACCCGCCAGGGGAATGGGCGTGGAGCCTGCGCGCAGGCCAAGATAGAGCAGTCGCTGGCCATTGGCCTGCGTTTCCACGGCCGCCGTGACGAGCGCCTCGACCTCGGCCACGCGCACACCCACGCGCCAGGGATCGGCGCGCGTGCCCGCGCCCTCCACCGCGATCGGTACCGGCGCGCCAACACCGGCGCGCAGCAGCCCTTGCCAATGACCGAGCCAGCCCACCATGGCGCCGGGCGTGGTCACAAGCGCGAGGAACCAGTCGTCGAACACCGCCGCGCCGCGCGCGGGCAGGTCTTCCCAGCGCAGGCGCGGCCGGCCCGCCGGCGCGCTGATGCCGAGCAGTGGCAGCAGCTCGTCGACCACCGCGGCCGCCCGGTCGGCGCCCGCGTCGCCCGCGGCGCGCAACTGCGCGGTGAAGAGCGCCACGGCGGTTTCGATCCAGGCCGAGCCCGGCAGGTTGATCAGGTCGGCCAGAGAACGGTCGCGCGGCGCGGCCTCGCCGGGCAACTGCAGGCCCAGCAGCACCAGGGCGACATCGGGCGGGCGTTCGATGCCGGTGATGGACACGCTGCCGCGCACGCCGCGAAACGCCAGGCCGGCGGTGCCGAAGCCGTTGCGCAAGGACACGTCGGCCGCCAGGCGCAGCGGCGCGATCGCCGAGGCGATCTCCACCCGCGTGCCGGGGCCGGTGCCGTCGGAGGAGAGCAGCGGCACGTGAGCCCAGAGAGAGACCACGAGGTCGCCTTCGGTGACGCTCCACTTCCAGCCCACGCCGACGAACAGCCGGCCTTCGGCGCTTCGCATGACGAGGTACAGACCGGTGTCGCCATCGGGCCTACGAATCGGGATCCAGCGGTCGTCATCGCCAGCAGCGGGCAGGCCCAGCACCTCGCCGTCGGTCTGGCCCATGAGCTGGCTGAGCAGCTCAATGACCTCCTCCTGACGTTCGCTGAGCGCGCGCGCGAGTTCGGCGGCGGGGTCGCGTGCAAAGGCCTCGTTGAACTCCAGCGAATCGCCCGCGCCGCTGCGCAACAACCCCGCGACTTCGCCCACCTGTCGGACGACCGGGTCGAGTGCATCGGAGGCAAAACTGGCGGACATGGCGGGCGCGCCAGGCTCAGGTCGTGGCGCCCCAGGTGTCCTCGAACGATGTGCCACCGGGCACCCAGGTCCAGGTGATGGTCGAGAAGGTCAACTCCACCTCTTCCAGCAGCGGCAGGGACGCAGCGGTGGCGTCGAGCGTGTCGGGCAGGCGCAGTGCGCACTTGGTGACGCGCCCGCCCGTGAAGTCGAGCGTGAAGCAATGCTGCACGGCGCCGGTGCCCGCCGGGTTGGGCCGAAACCAGCGGAACGAGCCCTCCACCACCTGGTTCTGCGCCAGCGCCTGGCGCAGCAGGGGCGTGGCGCGGTCCATGCGTTTGGTGAAGCGGATGGGCGCGTAGATGCGCCGCCCTGTGGCCAGCAACGTGGCACGGTCGAACGCGGTGGAGACCTGCTGCTCCAGCGAGAGCACCTCGATGGTGTCGGCGCGGTCCATTGCGGTGACGGTGCTGTCGCCTTCGACGGCGTCACCGTTGGCGGTCAGGGTGAGGGCGATGGTGTCGGCCATGGCAATGCTCCTGCAGTGGTGATCAGCGGCGAATCAGCGGCACGCTGCCCAGATAACGTCGGTTGAGAATGGAAAGATCGAGCGCCTGGTCGCCAGCCCGCACGTCGGTGTAGTACTCGCGCAGCGCTTCGGTGGACACCGGTTCGGTGGCGATGAAGCTCAGCACCTTGCCCAGGGTGTAGACGCCCGCGACCACCAGCGGGGTCTTCGAGCGCCGTCGGCCCAGCATCACCTGGCCGCAGCGCAGCAGCGCCATCCACACCAGGGGCGTGACGCACTCGGCCCAGCGCGCGGCCAGCGTCGCGTCGCCGCGCGGGCGCGACTCGGCCACGGCGGTGAGGCTGGCTTCATTGGGCGATGCGCCGAGCTTGTAGGCCAGCAGCAGTTGCGCGTCACCGGTCTGGTCGGTGAAGACGGCGAGCTCGACGAACACGAAGCCCGGCGCGTAGCGCACGCGGGTTCGTGCGGGATGGACCAGCAGTTCGCTCTCGGCATCGCGCCACACCACAGGCCGCTTCACGTCGGGCCCGCCGAACTGGCTGGCCAGCAGACCGGGCGCGTCGGACAGCGGCAGGTCCATCACGAACAACTGGGTCTTGGCCAGCGCGCGCAACTTCTGGATTTCGGGCGACACAGGCATCAGCCGCTCCACGCGAAGGGCCGGTGACAGCGGCGGCGGATGGGCGACATGAGACCTCCCTCATGAAGCGGACCGCCCGGCGTGGCTGTTGGGCGCCACTGACGGCGGTCCGGATTGGCGGGCCTGCTCGGGCGCACACCGTTTCTGGATCAGGCGCAGTATTGATCCCGCCGCCTTCGACAGGCAAGCGTCACATTGTGAGGATTTGAAACGCCCGCGCGGTCAGTGATCCGGCGGCACGCGCGAACGCCATGCCGCCACGGCAGTGGCGATGTCCTGCAGCCGCGCCAGGTGCTGGAAGACGGCGGGCGAGCGGGCCTGACCACGCGGCACGCGCATGAGCGCGGGACACCGGCCGCCGGTCCATATCGCCACCTCGGGCAAGAGCCGGCTGCGCAACTGGTCCAGCGAGCCGAGCACATCGCGCGGGTTCTGCGTGGCGGTGAAGCTCAGGGCCACGATGTGCGCACCACTGACCGACACCGCGTTCACGATGTCGGTCAGCGGTGTCTGCACACCCAGCGGCACGGTCTCGCAGCCTTCGAGCGCCAGAAAACACTCCGCCATCAGCAGGCCCAGTCCATGCTCCTCGCCGGGCAGCGTGGTCAGCAGCACGCGCGGTGCGCCCAGCGGCCGCGCCTGGGTCACCTGGGAAATCGCCTGGCGCAATACCGTCTGCACGATCTCGCTGTACAGGTGCTCCTGGTGCACCGCCAGTCGACCCGCCAGCCAGGCATCGCCGACCAGCTCGTTCATGGGGGCCACGCCCTCCAGCACCAGCCGCGTCAGACCGCGCGCCTGCAGCATGTGGGTCAGCGCGTGCCGCAGCGATCGGGCGTCGTAGCGCTGCAGCATCTGCATCCAGGCCAGAAGTTCCTCGCTGGCCGCCGGCAGCGAAGCCGTGGCGGGTGCGCGGCTGGATCGCATCTGAATCCGACCTGGCGCGGCCTGCGTATTGAGTTGCAGCAGTGCTTCTGGCGGCAGCGGCACCACCTGGCCCGGCCGGTGGCCCGCGTCGATCAGGCGGCGGATGTGGCGCAGCCGGGTGAGCTGCGCGTCGGTGTAGCAGCGTTCACCAAGGGCGTCGCGCTCGGGATCTGGAAACCCATAGCGCCGCTCCCAGACACGCAGGGTGTCCTTGGACAAACCGGTGTCGCGCTCGATGTCGGCGATGGTGTGCCAAGTGGCGCTGCGAGAGCTTGAGTTTGTCATGGACAAATGTTTCAATGAACCCCGTCATTATGGAGTTGCCGGCATGAGAAACGCCCCTTCCCACACCGCCAACCCAGGCTTGCGGCGCGCGCTGGTGCTGACGCTGGTGAGCTTCTGGATGGGTGGTGGGGCGCTGGCGGCCAACGCCGTCTGTCCCGATCTGCTTGAACACCAGTTCGACCGCCTCCAGGACGAAAAGCCGCAGGCACTCTGCCAGTACGCCGGCCAAGTGATTCTGGTGGTGAACACGGCAAGTTTCTGCGGCTTCACCGGCCAGTATGAGGGGCTGGAGGCGCTGAACGCCAGATACCAGGCGCGTGGCCTGGTGGTGCTGGGGTTTCCTTCCAACGATTTCGGGCGCCAGGAGCCCGGCAGCCACGCGGCGATCGCCGAGTTCTGCGAGAACACCTTCGGCGTGAAATTCCCGATGTTCACCAAAACCCGCGTCATCGGGCCCGACGCCCATGCACTCTACCGGCAGCTGGCCCAGCGCACCGGTGAGCGCCCGCAGTGGAACTTTCACAAGTACCTGATAGCGCGCGACGGCCAAGCCGTGCGCAGCTACGGCAGCCGGGTCGAACCCAAAGACCCTCAATTGCTCAAGGACATTGAAAAGTTTCTCTCGACCAAATAGTGACTATATAGTCACAATAAAACCAATCAGTATATTTTGACACCTATGAAGCCAGATTCACCCTGCTGTCCGCCTTGCTCGCCCGCCAGGGCGTTGCGACGACGGAACTTTTCGCCGGCCATGGGCCTCCCAGCAGACAGATCACGTTTTGCACTGCGAAGCCTGTCGGGTCCCTGTGATCCGACTGAAATCCCGAGGCGCTTCTCCTCCTCCTCCCTCCCTCCCTGGTTCGTTTCGGGGCGCTTCGCAGTCTTTTGTACAGTTGGCCCCCGCACTGCGGTGAAGGCTTGAGGTCCCGATGATGTACTCGGACCTCCAGCAGCCGGCCACGGCACCCCAGACCCGGCGCCCGATCCGGGTTGCCATCGTCGGTTCCGGCATCGCCGGGCTGGCCACCGCCCACACCCTTCACGGACTCGCCGACCTCACCCTGTTCGAGGCCGGGGCGCATTTCGGGGGACACACGCACACGGTGGACGTGACCCTGCCAGATGCCCAGGGCATGTCCGTCGCCTTCGGCGTGGACACCGGCTTCCTGGTGCTCAATGAGCGCACCTACCCCAACCTGCTGGCGTTGCTCTCGTCGCTGGAGGTGCCGATCGCGAAGTCGGACATGTCGTTCTCCGTTCAGGCCGATGGTGCTGCCCTGGGTGGCGGCACACTGGAATGGAGCGGCAGCAACCTGTCGTCGGTGTTCGCCCAGCGTCGCAACCTCGCCAATCCGCGTTTCCTGCGCATGCTGGCCGACATCGTTCGCTTCAACCGCATCACCTCGCGCCTGGCCGAGAGGGGTGAAGACCTTGGCGAGCACAGTCCGCTGCTGCAACCTCTGGGTGAATTCCTGCGGGCCCATCGTTTCTCCAGCGAATTCCGAGACTGGTACTTCCTGCCCATGATGGGCTGCATCTGGAGCTGCCCGACGGACCAGATGCTGGCGTTTCCCGTGGCCACCATGGTGCGCTTCTGTCACAACCACGGCCTGATCCAGATCGCCAACCGGCCGCAGTGGTACACGGTGGCAGGCGGTGCGCGGCAATACGTGCAGAAGATCGTGGAGCGCATCGCCGACCGCCGCCTGGCCACGCCGGTGCGCCAGGTGCTGCGCGACCCCCAGGGCGTGCGCATCGTCACCGATGGCCAGGTCGAACGCTTCGACGCGGTGGTGATGGCTTGCCACAGCGACCAGTCGCTGCGCCTGCTGGGCAACGGTGCAAGCCAGAACGAACGTGAGGTGCTGGCCGCCATCCGCTACCAGCCCAACCGCGCGGTGCTGCACACCGACGCTTCGGTGCTGCCGGCCCACCCGCGCGCCTGGGCGGCCTGGAACTACCAGCGCGCGCCCAGCGCCGATGTGGAGTCGGCGCAGGTCTGCCTGCACTACCTCATCAACCGCCTGCAACCGCTGCCGGTTTCGCAGCCGGTGGTGGTCTCGCTCAACCCGCAGCGCGAGATCGCACCGACGCAGGTGCTGGGCGAGTACGCCTACGACCACCCGGTGTTCGACCTCGCCGCCATTCGCGCCCAGGCACGGGTCAACGACATGCAGGGCCAGCGCCACACCTGGTTTGCGGGTGCCTGGACCGGATACGGTTTTCATGAAGACGGCCTGAAGTCGGGCCTGCGCGCAGCGCGCGCCATCATCGACACGCATGGTCTGGTCTCCATGAAAGCCGCCGACGCGGTTCGCCGGCAGGCCCTGCCGGGGGTGTTTGCATGAAGGCGGTGGCGCAGATCGGCTTCGGCCAGGTCCGGCATGCGCGCCATCGGCCACGCCATCATGCCTTCGCCTATCCCACCTGCTTCCTGATGCTGCCCATGCGCAGCCTGCGTGCAAATGGCAATGGAGCCCTGGCGCGCAACCGCCGCGCGGCGCTGAGTTTTCACGACGCCGACCATGGCGACGGCCGCGTCGACAGCCTACTATGGCTCGATGAACTGCTGCAGCTGCACGGCATCGACGATGCCATCGGCGAGGTCTGGCTGCACACCTACCCCCGCGTGTTCGGCTACACCTTCAAGCCGGTGAGTTTCTGGTACTGCCACCGAGCCGACGGCTCGCTGCGTGCGGTGCTGGCCGAAGTGAACAACACCTTTGGCGAACGGCACTGTTACCTGCTGGACGCGCCTCGCTACGGCCAGCCCTGCGAGGCAGACAAGGTGTTCCACGTCTCGCCGTTCTGTCCGGTGCGGGGCCGCTACCGCTTTGTTTTCATGCGCGCACAACACCCGGTGCCCCGCACCGTGGCGCGCGTGGACTATTTCGACGATGGCGGCAAGGTGCCGCTGCTCAACACCAGCGTGAGCGGCGAGCTGCTGCCGCTGAACGCGCAGACGCTGCGCCGCGCACTCTGGTCGTACCCGGCCATGACCTTCGGCGTGATCGCGCGCATCCACTGGCAGGCCGTGCGCCTCTGGATCAAGAGCGCGCCGTTCTTTCGCCAGCCGCCAGCGCCAGGTGATTTCGTCACCGCCGCCGCCTCACCCGCGCCCCCAGTGAACGCCGAACCCCGTCACCCATGAACTCCACCACAGCCCCCCGAAACCCCGCCGGCTTCGACCTTCCCCGCAATGCGCCGGCCGCCGCGCGCACCACGCTGCAACTGCTGCAGCGCCTGGTGCGTGGCAGCCTGACGCTGCAACTGCCCGACGGATCGGTGCAGCGTTTCGGTCGGGCCGATGGCCCGCACGCCAGCATGAAGCTGCACAACTGGAACGTGTGCAGTGCCGCGCTGAAGTCGGGTGACATCGGTTTCGCCGAGAGCTACATCGACGGCGACTGGAGCACCCCCAACCTCACCGCACTGCTGTCGCTGATGGTGGCCAACCGGCGCGAGGTGGAGGACGTCATCTATGGCTCCTGGCTGGGCCGTCTGGCCTACCGCATGCGCCACTTGCTCAACCGCAACTCCAGGGCCAACAGCCGCAAGAACATCCACGCCCACTATGACCTGGGCAATGCGTTCTACAGGCTCTGGCTGGACGAGACCATGAACTACTCGTCCGCCTGGTTCGAGGAACCCGGCCAGTCCATGGTGAGCGCGCAGCACGCCAAGGTGCGCCGCGCGCTGCGCATGGCCGGCGTGCAGCCCGGTGACCGTGTGCTGGAGATCGGCTGTGGCTGGGGTGCGCTGGCCGAGAAGGCCACCACCGAGTTCGACGCCAGCGTGGTGGGCGTGACACTGTCCACCGAGCAACTGGCGTTCGCGCAGACCCGCATGGAGCAGCTGGGCTGCGGGCAGCGCGCCGATTTGCGCCTGCAGGACTACCGCGACATCCACGACGCACCATTCGACGCGATCTGCTCGATCGAGATGGTCGAGGCGGTGGGCCGCGCGTACTGGCCAACCTACTTCCAGAGCGTGGCGCGCCTGCTCAAGCCGGGCGGCCGCGCATGCATCCAGAGCATCGTCATCGACGACGAACATTTCGATCGCTACATCAAGGGCACCGACTTCATCCAGCAGTACATCTTCCCCGGAGGTTGCCTGCCCTGCCCGCGCGAGTTTCGCGCGCAGGCCGCACAGGCCGGGCTGGAGGTGGTGGACGAGTTTGCCTTTGGCGCGGACTACGCGCGCACACTGGCCATCTGGCGCGAGCGTTTCCTGCAAGAAAAGGAGCGTGTTCAGCAGCTCGGCTTCGACCAGCGTTTCCTTCGCATCTGGGAGTTCTACCTCGCCTACTGCGAAGCGGCGTTCGAGCAGGGCAGCATCGACGTGGTGCAGTACACGCTGCGCAAACCAGCCTGAACCCAGCCGCATGCGCACGAACACGTTTGCCTTCGTTGCCTGGATGGTCTGCGCCCTGGCGTTGCCCGCCGTCGGCGCACACGCAATGACGCCCGAGACCACGGTGGGCCTGGCACTCAAGGACCAGCAGAAGCTGGGTTCGGCGCGCTTGCGCGTGTGGGGCTTCGAGGTCTACGACGCGACCCTGTACGCCACACCAGGCTTCGACCCCCAGCGTTTCACCGAACATCGCTTCGGCCTGGAACTGAGCTACCTGCGCAGTTTCAAAGGGCCTGACATTGCCGAACGCTCGATCGACGAGATGCGTGGCCTGGCCAACATTGAACCGGAGCAGGCCGAACGCTGGTTGCAGGCAATGGGTGCCTTGTTTCCCGACGTGCGGCGAGGCGACCGCATCACGGGCGTGCACGTGCCCGGCACCGGCGCCCGCTTCTATCTCAATGGCCAGTGGCTCGGTGAGGTGGCCGATGAGGCGTTCTCGCGACTGTTCTTCGGTATCTGGCTCTCGCCCAAGACCTCGCAACCCGGCATGCGCCGCACGCTGATCGAATCCACCGGCGCCGTCTCGCGGCCGTCTTCATGAACGCCACGCCGCCAGAGTCGGCTGCCCGCTTTATCGGTCCCGGCGCCTGGCGAGCAGGCCTGCGCTACGGCTTGCTGGGCCTGCCGCTGGCGTTCGTGGCGCTCCCGCTGTATGTGATCCTGCCCAACCACTACGCGCGCGATTTCGGCGCGCCGCTGGCTTTGCTGGGCGCCGTGTTGCTGGCCGCGCGTCTGGTGGACGCGGTGCTCGATCCCTGGATCGGGCGTTGGTGCGACCGCCTCTGGACGCGTTCGGTCCGTTCGCTCCTGCTGGCCACCGGGCTGGCGGCCGTGGTGCTCGCACTGGGTCTGTGGGGCCTGCTGTTTCCGCCCGCGACCGTGCGAGAGGCGGGCAGCCCCGCCTTGCTTACCTGGGCGGGCCTGTTGATGGCCGTGACCTACACCGCCTACAGCGTGGTGGCGGTGGCACACCAGGCCTGGGGCGCACGCCTGGGCGGCAACGAAGCCCAGCGCAGCCGCGTGGTGGCCTGGCGCGAAGGACTTTCGCTGCTGGGTGTGTTGATCGCGGCCGTGCTGCCGGGCACGCTCGGCCTGGGCACAACCGTGGCCACCTTCGCGGTGCTGCTGGCACTGGGCTGGTGGGCCTGGAGCGGCTCGGCGGTGCCAGACCATGCGTTGCCCGCGGGACACGCTCCTGCCGTCGGCCCTTCGCCCCTGCGGCAGCGTGCCTTCCTGCGCCTGCTTGCGGTGTTCGTGATCAATGGCACCGCCAGCGCAGTGCCCGCCACGCTGGTGCTGTTCTTCGTGCAGGACCGTCTGCAGGCGCCATCCTCCATCGAGCCCGCTTTCCTGGCGACCTATTTTCTCTGTGCCGCGCTGTCGATTCCACTGTGGGTTCGCGTGGTGGCCCGCCTGGGTCTGGCGCGCACCTGGCTGGTGGGCATGGCGCTGGCCGTGGCGGTGTTTGTCTGGGCCGCCACGCTGGGCACGGGCGATGTGTGGCCGTTCCTGGTGGTGTGCGCGCTCTCCGGCGTGGCACTGGGCACCGACCTCACGCTGCCCAGTGCGCTGCTGGCCGGTCTGATCGGCCAGCTCGGCGAGCGCGGCCAGCGCGAGGGCGCCTACTTCGGCTGGTGGAGCTTCGCCGCCAAGCTCAACCTGGCGCTGGCCGCCGGCCTGGCCTTGCCCCTGCTGGCCTGGTTCGGCTACGTGCCCGGCGCGCGCGACGAGGCTGCGTTGCACACACTCACCATCGCCTACTGCCTGCTGCCCTGCGGGCTCAAGCTGCTGGCCAGCGGCGCGCTCTATGGGCTCGTCATCCGGCCGCAACAGAGGCTGGCCATGACGCCGACCCCGGCAACCACCAATTGAAAGAAACCCCATGCAAAGACGTCTGATGCTCGCCGCGGGCATGGCCGCCGCCGCCGCCCTCGCGGGCTGCGCCGGCCCGCAAGTGGCGCAATACGCCGGCGAGAAACCCCTGCTCGACCTGCGCACCTATTTCAACGGCACGCTGGACGCCTACGGTGTCTTCACCGACCGCTCCGGGGCCGTGGTCAAGCGCTTCACGGTGGTCATGCGCTGCAGCTGGAACGGCGACGAAGGTGTTCTCGATGAGGACTTCACCTATTCGGACGGCACGACCCAGAAACGCATCTGGCGCATGAAGCACCTGGGCAATGGCCAGTTCACCGGCACCGCAGACGATGTGGTGGGCGTGGCGCGCGGCGAGCAGCGGGGCAATGCTTTTCGTTGGGGCTACACGCTGCTGCTGCCGGTTGATGGCAAGACGTACGAAGTGCAGTTCGACGACTGGATGTACCTGATGGACCAGCGTGTGATGCTGAACAAGGCCGAGATGAGCAAGTTCGGTTTTCGCCTGGGCGAGGTCACGCTGACTTTCGTGAAGCGCGCGCCATGAACCCACCCATCGGCGACTGGCGCGGCTTGCGCGTGTGGCTGGTCGGCGCATCCAGCGGCATTGGCGAGGCCACGGCATCGGCCCTGCACTCGCGCGGCGCACAGGTGCTGGTGTCGGCGCGCTCGGCAGGGGCATTGCAGGCCTTCGTGCTCGCACACGAAGGCGCACAAGCCTGGCCGCTGGACGTGACCGATGCGTCTGCGGTAGCGCAGACGGCGGAGCAGATCCTTGCCCAGGGCCCGCTGGACATGGTGGTGTACTGCGCGGGCCACTACCGCGAGATGCGCGCAGACGCCATGGACATGTCCGAGCTGCGCCGCCACCTGGACATCAACTACATCGGAGCGCTGCACGTGCTGCACGCGGTGGTGCCTGCGTTGATCGCCCAGGGCCGGGGCCACATCAGCCTGATCAGCAGCGTGGCGGGTTTTCGGGGTCTGCCCAAGAGCCTGGCTTATGGCCCGACCAAGGCGGCCCTCACCAACCTGGCCGAGACGCTGTACCTCGACCTGCATCCGCTTGGCCTGGGTGTGAGCGTGGTGCATCCGGGCTTCGTGCAGACGCCGCTGACCGCACAGAACCAGTTCACCATGCCGGCGCTGATCACCCCGGCGCAAGCGGCGCAGGCCATGGTGGCGGACTGGGGTCGGGGCGCCTTCGACATCCACTACCCCAAGCGCTTCACGCGCTGGATGAAGCTGCTGCGGCTGCTGCCTTACCGCGCCTACTTCCCTGCCGTCAGGCGTTTCACCGGGCTGTGACGCTCAGTTCGGTCGCGTGTCGATGAAGCTCTGGCGCTGGTTGAGCTTCTCTGCCAGGCGAGACAGGTTGGGGTAGGTCGAGCGCCAGTCGATCACCGGGAAACGGAAGTCCAGATAACCCAGGGCACAACCCACCGCCACATCGGACAGGCTGAAGTGGATGCCAGAGCAGAAGGCCTTCTCTCCCAGCCCCTGGCTCATCGACTTGAGGCTGGCTTCCACCTTGGCAAGCTGACGATCGGTCCATGCCTTGCTGCGCTGTTCGTGCGTGCGACCAGGCCAGTTGGTCTCCAGACGCGCAAGGATGGAGGCGTCGAGCAGGCCATCGGCGAGCGCTTCCCAGGTCTTGACCTCGGCACGTTCGCGGCCCTGCGTGGGGATGAGCTTGCCCACCGGGGACAGGGTGTCGAGATACTCGACGATCACCCGCGAGTCGAACACGGCCTCACCGCCTTCCATCACCAGGCACGGCACCTTGCCCAGCGGATTGGAGGTGCCGATCTGCGTGTCGGCTGACCAGACGTCTTCCAGGATGAATTGGTAGTCCAGCTTCTTCTCGGCCATGACGACGCGCACTTTGCGCACGTAGGGGCTGGCGATCGCACCAATGAGTTTCATGAGGAGTGGGAAGTCGGTTGGACGTGGGAAGGCAATTCTAGCCAGAGCGCGCCTCCTTCGCGCTGACAGGCTCACGGTCGAACGCGCCCTCCTACAATCGCCGGATGCGTCCGACCACCCCCACTCCTGCCGCCTCCACGCAACCCGCTTCGGGTTCGCTGAGCACGATCTCCGCCCTGTCTCCCCTGGATGGCCGCTACGCCGCCCGCCTCGCCCCACTGCGCCCCTTCATGAGCGAGCAGGGCTACATGCATCGCCGGGTGCAGGTCGAGATCGCCTGGTTCATCGCCCTGTCCGACGCCGGCCTGGCCGAGTTCAAGCCGCTCTCGCCGGGCGCGCGCACCTATCTGCTGGGCCTTGTGAAGAACTTCAGCGAAGCCGATGGACAGGCCATCAAGGACATCGAAAAGGTCACCAACCACGATGTGAAAGCGGTGGAGTACTGGATCAAGTCGCGTTTCGAGGCACGCCCCGAACTGGAAAAGGCGGCCGAGTTCGTGCACTTTGCCTGCACCAGCGAAGACATCAACAACACGAGCCACGCGCTGCAGCTCAAGGGTGGGCGTGACACGGTGCTGCTGCCCGCGCTGGACGCGGTCATTGCCAAGCTGCGCGAGATGTCCCACGCGCACGCCGCCATGCCGATGCTCAGCCGCACGCACGGCCAGACCGCCAGCCCGACCACGGTGGGCAAGGAATTGGCCAATGTGGTGGTGCGTCTGGTGGCCGCACGCGAGAAGATCGCCAGCGTGAAGCTGATGGGCAAGATGAACGGCGCCGTGGGCAACTACAACGCCCACCTGAGCGCCTGGCCCGATTTCGACTGGGAAGCCTTCAGCCGCAACGTGATCGAGTCGCCCGAGCCGCTGGGCCTGGGCCTGACCTTCCAGCCCTACAGCATCCAGATCGAGCCGCACGACTACATGGCCGAGCTGTTCGACGCGGTGGCTCGCACCAACACCATCCTGATCGACCTCTCGCGCGACATCTGGGGCTACGTGAGCCTGGGCTACTTCAAGCAGCGTCTCAAGGCGGGCGAGATCGGCTCTTCGACCATGCCGCACAAGGTCAACCCGATCGACTTCGAGAACGCCGAGGGCAACCTGGGCCTGGCCAACGCCCTGCTGCGCCACCTGTCCGAAAAGCTGCCGGTCTCGCGCTGGCAGCGCGACCTGACCGACTCGACCGTGCTGCGCAACATGGGCGTGGCGCTGGGCTACGCGGTGCTGGCCTACCACTCGATGGGCGTGGGCCTGGGCAAGCTGGAGATCAACGAGGAAGCCATCGCCGCCGATCTCGACGCGTCGTGGGAAGTGCTGGCCGAGCCGATCCAGACGGTGATGCGCCGCTACGGTGTCTCAGGCGCCTACGAGAAACTCAAGGAAGTGACGCGCGGCAAGACCGTGACGGCCGAGGCACTGCACGCGCTGATCCGTGATCTTGAGATTCCCCAGGAAGAAAAGGACCGGCTGCTGAAAATGACCCCGGCCAGCTACGTGGGCAAAGCGGCCGAACTCGCAAGGCGGGTCTAAGACCCGGAGTCCTCCAGCGCTCGCTCCGCATACCGGTTGAAGCGCCAGGCATCGCCCTCGATGGTGATGCGCCGCCAGCTCGCACGCTTTTCGCCGGGCGACATTTCCGTCCAGCGCTGCACCTCGTCGAAGGTGCGACCGCAACCCTTGCAGAGCTCGTCGCCCTGGCTGGTGGAGCAAATGGCAATGCAGGGCGTGTCGGGCGTGGTCTCGTACCAGGCCATCCAGGCCGCTCGGGCTGCGGCCGGCAGGGTGGCCTCGTCGGCCTCGGTTTCGTGGAAATACACCAGGAGCGCGTACACCTCCGCCAACGCCCGCAGCTCCTTGCACAACGACACACCATCGGGCGAGGGTGAGCGCTCACGCCAATGGTTGATGGCGGCTTCGATGTCGGTGATGTGGATGCCGGGCATGGGGTGTGGATCATAGCCAGTCACGTCGCAAGCCTGTGGGAACTGCGTACCTGCCGCGCCGCCAGATGTTCGGCAGGGGCCATTACAATCGCGGGTCTCGAAGGGGAGTAGCTCTCCGTTGCGGATCAGCAGGACCTCGGTGTCTCGCGGATCCGGACCATCGGGTCGTCGTCAAGACGAAGCGTTCAGCTTCCGGCGGCCCGGGCAATGCGATTCCATCGCCTTGCGAGCAAGACCTTTGATGGGCTTTCCACGGCCGATCAAGGCATGTCCGTCCCCTTCGCCAGCGCAGCAGCGCTGTCGCGGGTGGGTGGTGCAGTGCCTTCCGGTTACCGCTTGCAACTACGAGGAATTTATGGATTTCCTGACTTCGCCCGCGTTCTGGGTCGCGCTAGGACAGATCATCATCATCGACATCCTGCTCGGTGGCGACAACGCGGTCGTGATCGCTCTGGCCTGCCGCAAGCTGCCCCCGGCTCAGCGCACCAAAGGAATCATTTATGGCACCGCAGGTGCGATTGTCCTGC
This sequence comes from Hydrogenophaga sp., assembly GCF_050250835.1. Lineage (GTDB taxonomy): Bacteria > Pseudomonadota > Gammaproteobacteria > Burkholderiales > Burkholderiaceae_C > Hydrogenophaga. Next base: position 325,250 of record NZ_JBFWNX010000003.1, read on the forward strand.
GCGTGATCCTCATCGCCTTCGCGATGACGCTGCTCAACATCCCGTTCATCAAGCTGGTTGGCGCCATCCTGCTGGTGTGGATTGGCGTGAAGCTGCTGGCACCTGACGACGAAGCGCATGGTGACATTCAGGGCAGCGACAAGCTGCTGGCCGCCATCAAGACCATCATCGTGGCCGATCTGGTGATGAGCGTGGACAACGTGATCGCCATTGCCGGTGCTGCGCAGAACGCTGGCGAGCACTCGTTCCTGCTGGTGGTGCTGGGCCTGCTGATCTCCATTCCCATCATCGTCTGGGGCAGCACCCTGGTCATCAAGCTGATGGCACGCTTCCCCATGATCATCACCCTGGGCGGCATGTTGCTGGGCTGGATCGCAGGCGGCATGCTGGTGACCGATCCGGCCTTCGTGAACCCCGACAAGTGGCTCTGGATGCCCAAGCTGGGCACCCTGGATGAAAAAGGCATGGCCGATATCTCGAACACGCTTTACTGGACCGCCCACATCGTCGGCGCGCTGCTGGTGCTGGCCCTGGGCAAGTGGATCGCCTCGCGCCGCCCTCCGGTCACGCACGAAGCCTGAAGTCGAGCCTGTCATGAAACTCATCCTGACCTGGCTGCTCGCAGCCTGTGCCCTGCTGGTGGTGGCCTACCTGTACCCGGGGGTGCAGGTGCAAAGCTTCACCTCTGCGCTGATCGCCGCAGCGGTCATTGGCCTTTTCAATGCGGTCCTGCGGCCCATCCTGGTGATCCTCACCCTGCCGGTCACGGTCATCACGCTAGGACTTTTCCTGTTTGTGATCAACGCCCTGCTGTTCTGGGCTGCGGCGAGCGTGCTCGACGGCTTTCAGGTCAATGGCTTTCTGGCCGCCCTGCTGGGCTCGCTGATCTACTCGGTGCTGATGCTGGTGGTGAACACCGCCGTGCGCTCAGTCCTCGCGCGTTGAGTCGCGCAACAGCGCTTCCACTTCGCGCCGCCGTGCGTCCACGATCGCCAGTTCCATGCCGTCGGTGCGCTGTGCTGCAGGCAGTCCCTGCGCAGCCCTGAGACGCTCGGCAGCGCCGCTGTAGTCCAGCTGCGCTGCCCGGGCCTCGGCATCGGCGCGGATGGCTCGCAGGGTTTGCCCCTGCGCGGCGTGCGCGCGCGACAAGGTCTGCCACGCCATCGCGTCCCGTGGCTGTAGCGTCACCCAGGCCTGCAAGCGAGCCACGGCGCGCTCGGGCTGCCCGGTAGCGATGGCCGCCTGAGCCCCGTAGATCGCGCTCGCGCGCGTGGTGCCGGCCAGCGCCTGGTCGCGCAATTCCACCAGCAGCCCGGCCTGGGCAGCGGGCAGGGACGATGCGCCTGCGTTGGCCGCCATCACCGGCGCCAGCAACAGCTCCAGCAGCAGCGCGTCGGCGGTGGGGCGCGCCAGCGCGGGCACAACGGTGCGAAGGCGCTGGGCGAGTTCGAGCGCCTGCTCACGCTGACCCAGCCGGTGCGCCGACAGTGCTGCGGCGTAACGATCCCCTGGCGTGGCGCCTGCGGCCTGCCCATGGGTGAGCCAGGCACGCATGCGATCCGGTCCGTTCTCCGCCAGCACGCGGGCACGCGCCGCCATCAGGCTGTGCAGCACCGCGCTCGAAGGCAGGGCCATGGGCGCCCCCCCTTCCCAGCGGGCGCTTGCCTTGGGCAGGTCCAGGCGGAGCGCACCACCCGGCGCGGCACTGGCCGGCGAGGTAACGCCGGGGGCGGGCGTGGCCAAGGCCGGCGCGACCGGGCCCTGGGGCAGGCGTGCGCGCATGTCGGCGATGCGCTCGCCCGTCAGCGGGTGGCTGCGCAGGTAGGGGAAAGAGCCGTCGTCGTTGTGGCGCGAGGCTTGTTGAAGCCGATCAAACATGGCGACGAAGCCATGGCCATCGAAACCTGCGCCGGTGAGGACACCGTAGCCCACACGGTCGGCCTCGCGCTCCATGTCGCGCGAGAAGTTGAGTTGCGACTGCGCAGCCACTGCAGTGCCGCCTGCGATGGCCGCGCCAGCCGCCTGCGAGTTCGAGCCGGCGGCCAGCGCCGCCAGGATCATGGCGCCCACCATCCACGGCGTCATGCGCTCGTCGCGCGAGACCATGCGAGCAATGTGCCGCTGCGAGACGTGGCTGAGCTCGTGCGCCAGCACCGACGCCAGCTCTTCGGGCCGTTCGGTCACCGCCACCAGCCCCAGATGCACACCGAAGTAACCGCCGGGCAAGGCAAACGCGTTGACGCGTCGGTCGCGCGAGATCATCAACTCCCAGGCCAGCCGCTCGTACAGTTCCGGAGGCACGTCGCCACGGTCGCGCGCGGCACCCAGCAGGGGCTGCCAGAGCGAACGCAGGTAGTCGACCAGCACCGGGTCGTCGAGGTAATCGGGGTCGCGGTAAATGCCGCGCGCGATGCGGTCGCCCATGCGCCGCTCGGCGGCAATGGTCATGCCCTGGCCATCGCCCAGGCTGGGCAGACTGCTCAACGACGAACCTTCAGCGCCCGCCTGGGCCACCACTGGCGACAGAGGGCACAGGGTCAGGGATACCGCCAGCAAGCCGGAGGAGATCGCGCTGCGCCGGCCAGACGGCGTTCGAAACGGGGAAATAGAACGCATCCCCGTATGATGCCGCCAAGTCCGAACGGTTCTGTAAAGCACCCGCAACAAGTCCCCATGCCCGATACAACCCCTCCCGGCTCCCTGACCCACTTCGACGCTCAGGGTCAGGCCCACATGGTCGACGTGGCGGCCAAAGCAAGCACGCACCGCGTGGCTGTGGCAGAAGGCCGCATCGCCATGCAGCCCGCCACGCTGGCGCTGATCCAGACCGGCACGGCAAAGAAAGGCGACGTGCTCGGCATCGCGCGCATTGCCGGCATCCAGGCGGCCAAGAAGACCAGCGACCTCATTCCCCTGTGCCACCCGATCGGCCTGACACGCGTGGCGATCGAATTCGAGGTCGACACCTTGGGTCACAGCGTGCTGTGCCGCGCCACCACAGAATGCACCGGCCAGACGGGCGTGGAAATGGAAGCCCTCTCTGCGGTTTCTGTCGCCCTGCTCACGGTGTACGACATGTGCAAGGCAGTGGATCGGGGGATGGTGATTTCGGGTGTGAGGCTGATGGAGAAGCTGGGGGGGAAGAGCGGGGATTTTGTGGCCCGCTAAGCAGCAGGTGGGGCAATGCTCAGCGGGCAGCGGCCGCAGCCTTTTGCAACTCGATCCATTCCGCGTACTCTTTGGGCCAGGCTGCCTTGTAGCGTGCGACGTGCAGATTCACAAGATCGATCCTGCCCAGCAGGGCGGCCGACTCGATCACACGGCGGATGACACGCGAGTCCGGCGCAATGTGCAACGACGTCAGTGAACCCTGCAGAATGAGTTCGGCGTTGTCTCGAGTGAGGTCCGTGGCCACCAGTTGTGCGATCAGCACGTGGGACCTGAAGAGCCAGGAGTCACGGACCTTATTGAGAGTGTCTTCCCGATAGGACTCAAGCCGCATCCGCTCAGGCAGATACAGCTGGCTGACCTTGATGTAGTCCCAGGCGACAAGCGAGAGGCCGGCGAGCATCACTGCAGCAACGATTCCTCGTCCCAAGGCAGTTTTCGCGGGGTCCGTCGCGGAGCCACTCGCAGCCACGCGACGCCGCGCCACAATGATCTGCCAGGCGGCCAGGAGCGCCATCAACTGAAAAACGCCAAACCACAACGGAAACTCCAGCAGACTGTGCACACCCAGCATCGCCAACACACCCCAGCACAGACGCTCCAAAGGATCCGTGGCGGCCCAGGGCTTGAGCTTGACCAAGGCCACCAGAAACAGGCCGCTGGCGATTGTCGCCACTGGGAGCCCCATGGAGACGGCCAGGTGCAGAGGTAGATTGTGCGCATGGGAGAGCTTGTCGCAGAAGCGAGGTCCCGCGTAGTCGGTGATGTAGTGCGCGTAAAGCAATTCGCCCGGGCCCCATCCGGTCAAGGGTTTCCGGGCGATCAGCTCGACCATGTTGCTCCACAGGTAGCGGCGGCTCTGGCAACTCATGGCCTCCCCGAAGCGCCCGAAGAGGTTGCGGTCGATGACGATGCCGCGCGTGACCCAGGCCAACCAGGGCAAGGCATTGGCCGCCACCGTGTACAGCGCCCACCCCAGTCCGGCGATGACCAAAACGCGCTTCCAGTGCCGCGGGTGCCAGTAGAGCAACATGCAGGATATGGCCACCAAGTGGACCATGCCGGTGCGTGAAGCCGTCGCGGCCAGGGCGACCAGCAACAGCCCCGCCATCCAGATGGCATGCAGGGTCGAAAGGTGTCGCTGGACCACCAGCCACCACACGCTCAGCAACCCCACGGCCAGCAGCGAAGCAAGCATGTTGAGCTGGTGCACATTGGCCGTCACGTACCCCGGGTCCGTGATCGCGACCCAGGGAAAAAGACCGTTCTCCAGATCGAAGTACTGCAGCAGGCCCAGCACCGAGCTGCCCAGCGCGGCCGCCAGCCAGCCACCGGCAATGGCCAATCCCGACCGCTCACGCGTCCAGGGGAGCAGAACGATCAACATGACGCCCGCCGTCCACGCAGCCAAATCGGGCCACATGGCGGACAAGGGCCCTAGCAGAATAGGCCAGAACCAGGGCGCCGCGATCAACAGGCTACAAAGCACCACCAGGGCGGTGGAGGCGGTGGAGGCGGCGGGTCGCACGTCAGGGGAGGGTGCTGCGGTCATCCGGTCCTTGTGTGACGTTTACCAGCCATCGAGATGAAGGTAGGCGCGGGGCTGGCCATCGGCACGGTCGACCAGAGCCACCCAGTCCGTGGTTTCCTCGCGCACCAGCGGCAGGTAGCCCGCCTGGTCCTCGCTCAACCCGAGTTCAGCGAGGCGGGCATTCAGCTCGGCGTGACGGTCCGGGTGCTTGTTGCGCAACTCGGTGATGGGCCGCAGGGCCTTCTGCACGGCAGGCACCTGCTCCTCGAAAGAGCGCCAGCGCGAAGGTCTGAAGGAAGGATGCAGGCCCTGGAGCGACCACTGCACACTTTGCAGGTAGTCTGCATCACTGGGTTGCGCCAGGCGCACGCCCAGCAAGCGCGGTCCACCAAAGCCCAGCATGCGCAAGCCCTCGGGCGCATCGGGCATCCGCGTGGCATCCACGTCCATGGCCTGCACCACCCGAAAACGATCGCCTTCGAAGGCCACGAACACCGGGCGCGCTCCAGCCACCTGGTTCAGACCATATGCCAGGGCGCCCAACTGCGTCAGCACGATGAGCGCCATGTCGATCCGCCACTTGAACCGCGACTTGCTCGGGTCGTAGAGCACCAGAGTCAGGACCGGGCCGCACACCACGTCGACCACGATGAGAATGAGGAACAGCGAGCGCCCGCCGGTGAGTTCATGGAACGGCGCCGGGTACCAGACCCGAAACACGAGCCAGGCCGCCGCGCAGGCCACCAGCAGGCTCAAGCCGAAATGCAGGAGCGCCGCTCGAGCGGCGCTGCGGATGCGTGTACCCCAAGCCATGATGAAACGGATCCTCCAAAAAAAAGAGCGCCGAGGCGCTCTTTTCAGGCTGTGCGCAAGAGTTTACTTGCACTCGGCAGGCGCGAAGCGGGCTTGCAAGGTACCTGCGGTCACGCCTGTGAAGCTACCGGCCGTGGCACCGGCAGCGGCGCAACGCCAAGCCACCGATTGGGCGGGAGGGGTGAAGGTGGCCGTGCCGGTGGGCAAGGCGGAACCGGCGGGCGCGTTCGGGGTAATCGTCAGGGTGCCGCCGCCAGCTGCAGCGGTGGTCGTCACAGTGATCACGCCTGTACCGGCATCGATCGCGACACTTGACACGTTGCGGGTGCCGGCCGGCCCGGTGTAGCCCGTGCCATAGCCCAGCGCATCGTTTTGCGGGTTGCCCGAAGACAGCACATCCTGCACATTGACCTTCGCAGCCGAAGCAGCCACCAGACCTTCAGAAACGCGGGCGCGGACGGTGTAATCCTGGTAGGCGGGCAGCGCGACGGCGGCCAGGATACCGATGATGGCCACCACGATCATCAGTTCGATCAGGGTGAAACCTTTTTGCAGGGAACGCTTCATGGGGAACTCCTTGGAGACAGGGGGTTGGGTTGGGAACGCCTCCTTATCAGCAGACGCCGTGCCAACTTGAATTGGCGTGCGTTCTGCGGTCTATTTCACGCTTTGAGCGGCGCATGTGACCATTTGTGCTCTCCGGGACCGCGAGGGACTGACATTTTTTGTCAGCCTCGGCCCGGCGGACAGGTTTTGTCACAGGTCGAAGGTCTGGCCGGCGTTCAGCCAGCGGATGTCATGGCGCAAGGCACCCTTCCCTCGGGGCGCTTCGTCAAAGCGCTGGATCTCTTCCATGATCAGCCCGGTTTCGGCGGGCTTGGTGTGGGTGATGTAGATGGGGTAGCGCCGGTCGGCGCCGATCTGCTCCAGTTCTTCCGCCAGCATCTGGGGAGCCAGATGGAGGCTGCGCTGGGCGAGCGCCTGTTCGCGGTCGCTGAACGCCGTCTCGATCACGAGCAGGGCCACCTTCATCTGGTTCACACGCTCCCAGAAGGCCGGGTTGCGCCCGGTATCGCCGCTGAACACCCAGTGCCCCGAATCGCTGGCCGCCGCGAAGCCGACCGCAGGCACGGTATGCACCGCAGGCAACACCTCCACCATCTTGCCGCCCACCTGCAGCACCTCACCCACGGCGATCGGCACGAAGCGCATCAGCGGCGCCTCTGTGCTGGGAATGGCGGAGAAATCGGGCCAGATCAGGTTGTTGAAGATGTGAACCTTGAGCGCAGCGATGGTGCCGGGCAGAGCGTGAACTTTCAGTGGCCCCACACCGCTGGCCAGCCGGCGCGCAGCAATGGCATCGAGCATGAGCGGCAGGGCAGCAACGTGGTCCAGGTGCGAGTGTGTCAGCAGCACATGATCGACGCGTGCCATCTCTTCCAGCGTGAGGTCGCCCACGCCGGTACCCGCGTCGATCAGGACGTTGTCGTCGAGCAGGAACGAGGTGGTGCGGCAGCCGTGGGCAATGGCTCCAGAGCACCCCAGAACACGAACCCTCATCGGCAGCTTTGGCTATGGACACGGCCGGTGGGCCGGCGCATGAGTTGGGAAACGTGGCTGGCTGCAAGCCAACCGCCTGCCGAAGGCTACCCGCAGCAAGGCATGCCGGTAAAGGACTTTTTGCTCACTTGAAGCCACCGTTGCAGCCAGCTACAAATGCCAGGAGAGAAGGGGAGTCAGGTCGAGAATGCCGAGAATCCGGCTCCGCCCGTCCGCAGGCGTTGCCCCCTGGGGGGTGACGCGCCGCAGGCGCGGCGCGGGGGGAACTTCAGTGCACCACGAACTGCATCTGCGTGCCCGCGAGTTCGAGCAGGTCACCATGGTGCAGATTGACGGCATCGGTGCCGATGGGACTGCCATTGATGGTGGGCTTGAGGGTGCCTTCGACCAGGGCGACCACGTAGCCGTGGGGACGGCGCGTGATGGCGGCCACGGCCACGCCAGGCTTGCCGATGGTGGTGACCACCTTGACCAGGGGCACCTCGCGCCCGGCGGCGGTGCCAGACATGACCTTGATGGCGGCATTGCCCGTGGGGGCTGAAGGTGCCTCGCTCGCACCGACCACCGCGCCAGCATTGATCACCATGGTCTTCTCGTAACTGTCGCTGGCGCCTTCGTGGGCAAATTTGATCTTGTACTTGCCGATCTCGACGGTGTCGCCGTTTTGCAACTGTTGTTTCTTGATCGCCTTGCCGTTGACGTAAGTGCCGTTGGTGCTGTTGAGGTCTTCAAGGAAGACGTCCGAGCCCGACATCTGCATGACAGCGTGCTCACCACTGACGGCCAGGTTGTCGATCACGATGTCGTTGTAGGGACGGCGGCCGAGCGTGGTGCGGTCTTTGGTGAGCTGCACTTCCTTGATGACGACACCGTCGATGGAAACGATCATTTTCGGCATGGCCGACTCCTGTGGAACCTGTTGGACGAATTCTTGAATGCTGAAGACCGGTCTTACTTCCCGAGCATGCGGGACAACAAGCCCTTGCGCACCGGCCGGGAGCGAGCATACGCCAGTATCACCGAAATGTTGTCGCGCCCCCCGCAGTCGTTCGCGCCATCCACCAGTGCATGGCCCTTTTCTTCCAGCGTGCCAGCGGTCACAAGAATGGCGGCAATGCGCTCGTCGCTCATCATGTCGCTCAGGCCGTCGGAGCAGAACAGGTAGAGGTCGTCTTCCTCGATTCGGTACTCGTTGACTTCCAGCAACACCGTGTCTTCGACACCCAGAGCGCGGGTCACCAGGTTCTTGTGAGTGGCGTACTGGGCCTGCTCCAGCGAAATGAGGCCCGCATCAATCTGCTCTTGCAACAGCGAGTGGTCGCGAGTGATCTGCATGAAGTTGCCGTCGCGCAGGCGGTAGCAGCGCGAGTCGCCCACGTGGCCGATCATGGCACGCTCGCCATGGAAGACGCCCATGACCAGTGTGGTGCCCATGCCGGAATACTGCGGGTTGGAATTCGCCGCGTTGAAGATAGAGCGGTTGGCGTTGTCGATGCAGATTTCCATCGCCCGCTTGAGCTCGCGCCCACTGGCTTCGTGACCTCCTTCGGACATCCAGCGACCGAGCTCGGTGCGGATGAAGGACGTAGCCATCGCGCTGGCCACCTCGCCCGCGTTGTAGCCGCCCATGCCATCGGCGAGCACGGCGATCTGGTTCTCGGGATCGAGCGACACAGAGTCCTCGTTGTTGTCCCTGATCAGCCCCGGATCCGTCAAACAAAAATACTCAAAAATCATGTTGTTCGACTTATATACGGATATCGGTGCTGTCAGTTTCCGACCTGGAAGGCGGCTTCGGCGGTGCTTCGACAACTGTGGAAAAAATCACACCCTTGCTCTCACCCCCCGCGTCGGAGGACGCCTGTCCGGGATGCTCGCGGACGGTCTGCAAAAAGACTTCTTCGCCTCCACTGGCCATGGGCACCACGAACGCGCTCACCCGCCGCAGCTCGGTGGCCAGTTCACCACCCGTCTGGTACCGGTGGAGCGGTGATTTGGCCATGGTCCTGGCCAGTATATCGGCCAGTTGTGGGGGCAGTTCAGGACGTAAGTCACACACTCGAGGCGGTTCCTGATTGGCAATCTGGTACATCAGAGCAGCCATCGATTCGCCTCGCAGCGGGAGCTGCCCGGTGAGCATCTGGAACAGCATCACGCCCAGCGAGTAGAGATCGGAACGGCCGTCCACATGCTGGCCTGCCAATTGCTCGGGCGACATGAAGCTGGGTGTGCCCAGCACCATGCCGGTCTTGGTACGGCTAGACGTGGTGATGCGCGCAATGCCGAAGTCCGTCACCTTCACCGTCCCGGTGGCGGGGTCGTACATCACGTTGGCGGGCTTGATGTCGCGGTGCACCACCTGCTGGCCGTGGGCGTGGTCCAGCGCGAGCGCCACGCGCTCGCCAATTTCCAGCACGCGCTCGACCGGCAGCAACTGGCCTGCCCGGGTGTGCTCCATCAGATCGCGGCCATGCAGGAATTCCATGGCGATGTACGCCAGGTCGTGCTCCTCGCCAGCGTCGAAGATGGTGACGATGTGAGGGTGTTGCAGGCGTCCGGCGGTTTCCGCCTCGCGAAAGAAGCGGGCTCGCGCCTCTTCGAGTTCTGCGCCTTCGAATTCGGCACTCAGCGCCAGCGTCTTGATGGCCACCGTGCGGCCAATCTTGGGATCACGCCCCAGGTAGACCACCCCCATGGCGCCTTTGCCCAGTTCCTTTTCCACCTGGTAGCGGCCCAGCATGGGCTTTGCCAGGCCGTCGCCGCTGAGCAGCAGCGTGCCGCCGGGATGCGCGGAGCCGCTGCCCAGCACCACGGTCTCCGAAAGGTTGCGCGCGCGCTTGAGGCGCGCCTGCACGTCCGTATCCTTGCGGTCCAGCCGGCCCATGTGCTCGTACACCGACTCGGCCTTGTTGAACTGGCGCTTGCGCTCGAAATCCAGCGCCAGTTGCTGGAGGTTCTCCATCAGTGCCTCGCTGTAGGGCAGCCGGCGCAGCCGGTCGAACGCCATGTCGAGCTGGCCCTGGCTCTGCAGCGTCAGCGCCATCTGGCGGTTCGTTTCGGCCCACGCCTCGTCGGACTTGAGCTTGCCGGCTTCGGTGACCAGGAAGCGGCGCGTGGTGAGCGCGAGGTGACCGATGAGCAGCAACGCAGCCGGGAACACCAGTGGCAGCCAGATTGCGGCACCTGCGAGCAGTTGGTATTGAGCGCCGAGCATCAGCACGAACAGTGTGGCGGTGACCGCGGCACCCGCACCCGCCGAGAGCCGCGGCAGCAGGCCCACAAGATAGGCGGTGACCAGCAGCAGGACGCCGAGCGCCGCCAGGCCGCTCCAGGCGGGCTGTTCGATGAAATGTCCGCTGAGGATGCTCGAGGTGATGTGCGCCAGGATGAGCGCGGGCGACATGGCGGCAGAGACCGGCGTGGTGAACAGCGTGCCCACGCCCGCCGCGGTGGCGCCAATGATGACGATCTTGCCGGTGTATTTCGACGCCGGGATCCGACCCGAACTCACGTCGTAGAACGAGTCCACGGAGAACGCGGGCTTGCCGTCCCGATCGGGGTAGAACTGCGGCAACAGGCGCGCCGAGGTGTCCGTGGGTATGGTGGTGGGACCCAACTGCACACCCCGCCCGGGCAGCAGACGGATGTCGGCCACGTCGAGGTTCAGGCTGTGTGCAGCGGTGGCCAGCCCCATGGAAGGAACGGCAACACCGTCGAACTGCACCAGCAGCGGCTCCTGGCGCACCGCGCCGTCGATGTCGGGGAACTGGTTCAGGTGCGCGACCGCATGGGCCGCCTCACCGATGGCGGTCAGCGGCTGTTGGGTGCGCTGCGCCGGCACGCCGAAAACGGCGTCGTCGGCCACGGCACTGCGCCGCGCAAAATCGGGCAACGGCTCGTCGGGTCGACCCAACGGCTGGCCGAGAGTGAAGACCGAAGGCACGATCACATTGCCAGCGCGTGCCATGCTGGCCACCAGACGGGCGTCGGAGTCCAGTTGCAGTTCGGCTTCACCGATAAAGCGCAGCAATTGATCGCGCGAGCGATCGCCGAGGTCGTTCAAAAACGGCGCCCCCCCCGGCGAGCTCTCGATATGGCCTCGCATTTCGCGCAACACCTTCAGTCCACGATCGGTCTGGGGCTCAAAGAAAAAAGCGGTGTGTGCGACGGTGCGGACCTTGGCAGCGCCGAGCTGGTCGATCAACTGGGCGTGTACATCTCTTGGCCAGGGCCACCGGCCGATGTTGGCGATGCTCTGGTCGTCGATCGCAATGACGGCGATCTGGTCGCTGGCCAAGCGGTCGGTGTCCGTGCTGGCCAGGTCGTAGAAGCGCCGCTCGAGCCCGCTGAACAGATCGGTGGTGGCATGCAGCGCAAACACCGCAATGACGACACACAGGCCCATCACCGCATCGGATCGCCAGATGCGGCCTGGGCCTTGTTTCGGTTTGGGTTTGTTGCTGGACACGTGCGGGATTTTCCGGGTTGATTCGCCTGCTGGACGCCGCGAACTGCCCGAAGGTCAGTGACACGCGCACCAAAGGACACCCGGCCAGAGCCGATGCCCAAGGTGTTGCATTTTGTTTCATGCCTTCCGGGCCGGGCAAGGGTCTTTGTGGGATTCCCGCCGAAAACCAACCGATGTCGAAAAAAAAGGCAACGCAAGCGTTGCCCTTTTCACGGTAGCGGTCGCGGCTTCAGAGCTTCGCCTTGAGCAGCTTGGCCAACTCGGAGAAGTTGCGGGTCACGGTGAAGCCCGATTCTTCCATGATGGCCAGCTTGGCATCAGCGGTGTCGGCGCCGCCAGAAATCAGGGCGCCGGCATGGCCCATGCGCTTGCCGGGGGGAGCGGTCACGCCCGCAATGAAGCCAACGACCGGTTTTTTCATGTTGGCCTTGCACCAGCGGGCAGCGTCGGCCTCGTCGGGGCCGCCGATCTCGCCGATCATGATCACGGCGTCGGTGTCGGGGTCGTCATTGAAGGCCTTCATCACGTCGATGTGCTTCAAGCCATTGATGGGATCTCCACCGATGCCCACGGCGCTGGACTGGCCCAGGCCGATTTCGGTCAGCTGAGCCACGGCTTCGTAGGTCAGCGTGCCGGAACGCGAGACCACGCCGATGCGACCTTTGCGGTGGATGTGGCCGGGCATGATGCCGATCTTGATTTCATCGGGCGTGATCAGGCCGGGGCAGTTCGGGCCGAGCAGCAGCGTCTTCTTGCCACCCGCGGCTTCCTTGGCCTTCATCTTGTTGCGCACTTCCAGCATGTCCCGCACCGGAATGCCTTCGGTGATGCAGATCGCCATGTCCAGGTCGGCCTCGACGGCTTCCCAGATCGCGGCGGCCGCGCCAGGAGGTGGCACGTAGATCACCGACACGGTGGCGCCGGTCTGGCTGGCGGCTTCCTTGACCGAGGCGTAAATCGGGATGTTGAAGATCGACTCGCCCGCCTTCTTCGGGTTCACGCCGGCCACGAAGGCGTTTTTGCCGTTCGCGTATTCCTGGCATTTTTCAGTGTGGAACTGGCCGGTCTTGCCGGTGATGCCTTGCGTGATGACTTTGGTGTCTTTGTTGATGTAGATCGACATGACGGTTCCTTAGGCTTTCTTGACGGCAGCCACGACCTTCTGGGCCGCCTCCGCCATGGTGTCGGCGCTGATGATCGGCAGACCCGAATCGGCCAGCAACTTCTTGCCTTCGACTTCGTTCGTGCCCTTCATGCGCACGACCAGCGGCACCTGCAGGTTCACCGCCTTGCAGGCAGCGATCACGCCAGTGGCGATGGTGTCGCACTTCATGATGCCGCCGAAGATGTTGACGAGGATGGCCTCGACATTCTTGTTCTTCAGCATGATCTTGAAGGCTTCGGTCACCTTCTCGGGGGTTGCGCCGCCGCCCACATCCAGGAAGTTGGCTGGCTCGCCGCCAAACAGCTTGATGGTGTCCATGGTCGCCATGGCCAGGCCTGCACCATTGACGAGGCAGCCGATGTTGCCGTCCAGGCTGATGTAGGCCAGGTCGAATTTGGACGCCTCCACTTCCGCAGGGTCTTCCTCGTCAAGGTCGCGCAAGGCCACGATCTCGGGGTGGCGGAACAGCGCGTTGCTGTCGAAGTTGAACTTGGAGTCCAGGGCAATGATGTTGCCCTTGCCATCGCGGTTCAGCGGGTTGATCTCCACCAGCGCGGCGTCGGTATCCATGTAGCACTTGTAGAGCTTCTGGCACACGTCGATGAACTGGGCCTGCGAGTCGGCGGGCATGCCGATGGCGCTGGCAATCTTTTTGCCCTGGGCTTCGGTCATGCCAGCCAGCGGGTCGATGAATTCGGTGATGATCTTCTCGGGCGTGGCGTGTGCCACTTCCTCGATGTCCATGCCACCTTCGCTGGAGGCGATGAATGCGACCTTCTGCGTGGAACGGTCGGTCACAACCGACAGGTAATACTCCTTCTGAATGTCCGCGCCGTCTTCGATGTAGAGGCGCCGAACCTTCTGGCCCTCGGGGCCGGTCTGGTGGGTCTTGAGCTGCATGCCCAGGATTTCGCCGGCCAGGCGCTTGACGTCCTCCACCGACTTGGCCACCTTCACGCCACCACCCTTGCCTCGCCCGCCGGCGTGGATCTGGGCCTTGACCACCCATACGGGGCCGCCGAGTTTCTGGGCGGCTTCCACCGCCTCCTGCACCGTGAACGCCGCGATGCCGCGCGGCACCGGGACACCAAACTGGCGCAGGATTTCCTTGCCTTGGTATTCGTGGATCTTCATGAGGGGATCTCTCAGGAATGGGTCAAAAGGTGTCGGCCGAAGCCTGGGGCAGCCGAACAGCGGTCACTGAAAACAGCAACCGGGGACTGTATCATGGTGCAACGCACCAAAAGCGGGCGGCAACGCCCTTGATTTTGGGTCCCCCTCCTGAATCCTCACTGACAAGGCAGAGCGGCCATGGCCAAGGTTTTCATCGACGGCGAAGCGGGCACCACGGGGTTGCAGATTCGCGAACGCCTGCACGGCATGACCGGCGTGGAGGTGGTGAGCATCGCGCCGGAGCGCCGCAAAGACGCAGCGGCCAAGCGAGCGCTCATGGCACAGGTGGATCTGGTCATTCTGTGCCTGCACGATGACGCTGCCCGCGAGTCGGTCGCCATGATCGACACCCTGCCCGGCACGAAACCCAAGGTCATCGACGCTTCCACCGCGCACCGCACAGCACCCGGCTGGGTGTTCGGGTTTCCCGAACTTGCTACCGGGCAACGCGAGGCCGTGGTGAAAGCGGACCGGGTGGCCAACCCGGGCTGTTACGCCACTGGAGCCATCGCCATGCTGCGCCCCCTGGTCGACGCCGGCGTGCTGCCGGCCGACCACCCGGTCTGCCTGCCTGCGGTGAGTGGTTATTCCGGCGGTGGCCGCACCATGATCGAGGCCTACGAGAAAAACGCCGCGCCCGCCTTCGAGCTGTACGCGCTCGGCCTCAAGCACAAGCACATTCCCGAGATCCTGGCCTACAGCGGTCTGAAGCGCCGGCCGGTGTTCCTGCCGGCCGTGGGCAATTTCGCTCAAGGCATGCTGGTGCAGCTGCCGCTGCACCTGGACACCCTGCCCGGTTCGCCCTCCGCGAAGGATTTGCAGTCCGTGTATGAAAAGCACTACGCCGGCAGTGAATGGGTGAGCACCGAGCCTGCAACGGACGATGGCAAGCTCGACGCTCTCGCGCTCAACGACACCAACCGGCTCGAGATTCGCGTGTTCGGCAACGCCGAAGCGCGCCATGCGGTGGTGGTGGCGCGGCTGGACAACCTGGGCAAAGGCGCCAGCGGCGCAGCGGTGCAGAACCTGAAATTGATGCTGGGTCTGTAGGCGCGTCGAATTGGGGGGTCTTCGCTCGTCGTGACACAAGGGCGCCGGCATCCGGTCCGGAGCCAGGCACGCCGAGCCGCAGGAGACTTCTCATGACATCTGTCCAGATTCCGGGCGAGATCGCGCCGGCCAAAGCCACCCGGCGCGAATGGGTGGCACTGGGCGTGATTGCCCTGCCTTGTCTGGTCTACGCCATGGACCTCACCGTGCTCAACCTGGCGCTGCCCGCGATCAGCACCGAGCTGCGGCCAACCGCCTCGCAACTGCTGTGGATCATCGACATCTACGGGTTCATGGTGGCAGGCTTCCTGATCACCATGGGCACCCTGGGCGACAAGCTGGGTCGCCGCCGGCTGCTGCTGGTCGGCGCCGCCGCGTTTGCCGCCGCCTCGATAGCGGCAGCACTGGCCACCACGGCACACACGCTTATTGCCACGCGTGCGCTGCTGGGCATCGCGGGCGCCACGCTGGCCCCGTCCACGCTCTCGCTCATCTCCAACATGTTTCGCGACGAGCGCGAACGGCGCGTCGCCATCGGCATCTGGATCTCCAGCTACTCCGTGGGTGGCGCGATCGGTCCCCTGGTGGGCGGCGTGATCCTGCAGTATTTCGCCTGGCCGGCGATTTTCTGGGCGGCGGTACCGGTCATGTTGCTGCTGCTGGCGCTGGGGCCGTTCCTGCTGCCCGAGTACCGGGACGCGAAGGCGGGCCGGCTCGACCTGAGCAGTGTGGCCCTGTCGCTCACGGCCGTGCTCGGCGGCGTGTTCGCGCTCAAGCAGGCGGCCGAAGGCCATGTGAGCCCACCCACCTGGCTGGCGGCCGCGCTGGGAGTGGCCGCTGGCGTCGCCTTCGTGCGCCGGCAACGCCGCATCGACTACCCGCTGCTCGACCTGAAGCTCTTCGACCAGCCTCGGTTGACCGCCGCCATCTGCACCTACGCGCTCACCTCGTTCGCGATGTTCGGCGTCTACATCTTCATCTCGCAGCACCTGCAACTCGTGCTGGGCCTGTCGCCGCTGGTGGCCGGGTTATGCACCGTTCCCTGGGCGCTGTCGTTCGTGGTCGGTTCGATGTTCACGCCGGCACTTGCGCAACGCTGGTCCGCACCCCGAACCATGCTCGCGGGACTGGCCATGGCGGCCATCGGGTTTGCCGGCATGACGCTGGTGGACAGTTCCCACGGCCTGTTCGCGCTGGTCGTGGGCATGACGCTCATGGGCATCGGCATGGCACCGGTGTTCACACTGGGCAACGACATCGTGATCAGCTCGGCGCCCCCCGAGCGCGCGGGTGCTGCCTCGGCCCTGTCTGAAACCAGTGCCGAGCTGTCCGGTGCCCTGGGCATTGCGGTCTTCGGCAGTCTGGCCACGGGGCTCTATCGGAGCGGCATGGCTGGCAAGCTGCCCGCAGGCCTGCCAGCGGAATCGGCGGCTGAAACCTTCACGCTGGGCGGCGCGCTCACGGTGGCCGAGCACTTGCCCGAGCCGCTGGGCGAGGCCCTGCGGCTGGCCGCGCGCGCGGCCTTCGTCGATGGCCTGCAGGCCGCCGCCTTGCTGGGCACCGGGATCATGGTGTTCAGTGGGCTGCTGGCCTGGCGCATGCTGCGTGCGCCAGGCGCGCGGGTTCAGCCTTCGTCGTCCTGATGGGCGGTGCGCCGCACCACACGCCGCACCACCTCGGCGCCGAAACCCCTCGTGAGCAGGAATCGCACCTGCCTGCCGTGAGCAGCGGCGTCTTGAGGCGGTTCGCCGAACTTCTTGCGCCAGACCTCGCGGGCACGCGTTTCCTCGGAACCTTGAAGATCGGCAACGGCCTGAGCCACCGCCTGCGGGTCCAGGCCCTTGGCCTGCAATTCCTGGCGCACCCTGGCTGCGCCCAGACGCGCGGATCGCCGGTGCACCACCGATTCCAGCACGCGTTGCTCGTTGATGAAGCCCTTGGCCTCCAGCTCGTCCAGCGCCTTCGCCACTTCGCCGGGTTCGGTTTCGTGCGCGGCCAGCTTGCGCTGCAGTTCGGCGCGCGAATGCTCGCGCCCGGCCAGCAGACGCAAGGCGCGTCCCTTGAGGGATATCTGGTCGAAACCCATTTCAGTGGCTCCACCGCGCTGCGCACGACCCACGACCCACGACGCATGACACAACGCACTGCAGGGGCACTGTGGGGCCGCCTTATTCGGCCACCGGTGCGGTGTCGACGTCCTTGGCCTTGCTGGCCTTCTCGGTCTTCTCTGCCTTGCCACCCTTGGCGACAGGCGCGGGCGGTTCGTCCACCGGCAGCAGCGGCACGCCCAGTTCGGTGCGCACCTTGTTCTCGATCTCCACGCGCAGTTCGGGGTTCTCGCGCAGGAACTCGCGCGAGTTGTCGCGGCCCTGGCCAATCTTCTCGCCGTTGTAGGCGTACCAGGCTCCCGACTTTTCCACCACCCGGTGCACCACGCCCAGATCGAGGATTTCGCCCTCGCGGCTGATGCCTTCGCCGAACAGGATGTCGAACTCGGCTGTCTTGAAGGGCGGAGACACCTTGTTCTTCACGACCTTGACCTTGGTCTCGTTGCCGATCGCTTCTTCACCCTTCTTGATGGTGCCGGTGCGGCGGATGTCAAGGCGGACCGACGCATAGAACTTGAGCGCATTGCCGCCGGTGGTGGTTTCGGGACTGCCGAACATGACGCCGATCTTCATGCGGATCTGGTTGATGAAGATGACCATGCAGTTGGTCTTCTTGATGTGCGCGGTGAGCTTGCGCAACGCCTGGCTCATCAGGCGGGCCTGCAGGCCCGGCAGTGAATCGCCCATCTCGCCTTCGAGCTCGGCCTTGGGCGTGAGTGCGGCCACCGAGTCCACCACGATCAGGTCGACCGCGCCGGAGCGAACCAGGCTGTCAACGATTTCGAGCGCCTGTTCACCAGTGTCGGGCTGGGAGATCAGCAGGTCCTGCAGGTTCACACCGAGCTTCTGCGCGTACTGGATGTCCAGCGCGTGTTCGGCGTCGACAAAGGCGCACTGACCGCCGAGCTTCTGCATTTCGGAGATGACCTGCAAGGTGAGCGTGGTCTTGCCAGAGGATTCCGGGCCGTAGATCTCCACCACCCGACCACGCGGCAGACCGCCCACGCCCAGGGCGATGTCCAGCCCCAGCGAGCCCGTGGACACCACCTGGATGTCCTCGATCACCTCGCCTTCGCCCAGCCGCATGATGGTGCCCTTGCCGAACTGCTTCTCGATCTGGGAGAGCGCGGCCTGCAAGGCCTTGGCTTTTTCGCTGTTGAGGGGGTTGTTCTTGACGGCTGCGTCCATGGGGGCTCCTGAGCGGTGGTTTTGGGTTCGCATGGCCTGTGTGGTTGTGTACAGGCTGGATGCTTGAACAGCAGTTTACAGGTGTGTTGCTGGATATTCTTCGAATATTTGGTCAGTTTGCCTTACTATTTATCCATGCCAGACCATCCGCCATCCCCGCCCCCACCCGACGACCGCTGGCGCGTCGGCCACCTCGGCCGCCTCCTGGGACAGGCCATGAGGCGCTTTGACGAGCGCGTGCTCCACCTGATGGCGCACGATGCCAACGTGCCGCTGGCTCTGTCCCATCTGGCGGCACGCGCGCAAGTGGGCGCTGCTCACGTCCACATCACGCGCCACCTGGGCTTGAACGGCTCGCGCCTGACCGAGCTGGCCCGCCAGGCGGGCATGAGCAAGCAAGCCATGGGTGATCTGGTCACGCAGTGCGAGGCCTGGGGCCTGGTGCGGCGCGAACCCGACCCGCACGACGCCCGCGCCCGCCGCATCGTGTTCACCGCCACCGGCCTGCTCTGGCTGGAGGGGTTTCGCCAGGCGGTGGCACAAGCAGAGGCCGAGTTCCGCGCCCAGGTCGGAGAGGACGTGGCCACCGTGGTGGCACTGGGCCTGGAGGCCTACGGGACTTGATGCAGATCACGGTCCCACACGCAAGGGCCCCTCTAGAATTGATCGGTCGCGCACTGCGACACGGCGCCCTCACAAGAACGGCTTCTGGAGACAACCATGCGCATCCTCATTGCAGAAGACGATCAGGTTCTGGCCGACGGCCTGATGCGCAGCCTGCGCGCCGCCGGCGCGGCCGTGGACCATGTGGCCAGCGGCAGCGAAGCCGACGCAGCCCTGCTCACCAACAACGAATTCGATCTGCTGATCCTCGATCTGGGCCTGCCCCGGCTGCACGGCCTGGAAGTGCTCAAGCGACTGCGCTCGCGGGGCTCCACCCTGCCGGTGCTCATCCTCACGGCCGCCGACAGCATCGAGGAGCGCGTCAAGGGCCTCGACTACGGCGCCGACGACTACATGGCCAAGCCGTTCTCGCTGCAGGAGCTTGAAGCGCGCGTGCGGGCGCTCTCGCGACGCGGCATGGGCGGCTCCACCAACACCATCCGCCACGGCCCGCTGGAGTACGACCAGGCGGGCCGCGTGGCCACCATCGACGGAAAGATGGTCGAGCTTTCGGCGCGCGAGCTGGGCCTGCTGGAGGTGCTGCTGCAACGCGCCGGGCGCCTGGTGAGCAAGGACCAGCTGGTCGAGCGCCTGTGCGAATGGGGCGAAGAGGTCAGCAACAACGCCATCGAGGTCTACATCCACCGCCTGCGCAAGAAAATCGAGAAGGGCCCTATCCGCATCGCGACCGTGCGTGGCCTGGGCTACTGCCTTGAGAAAATCTCCGGCTGAAGGCCGCCAGATCAGTGAGCCGCTGCCTCCGGTGGAAGGACGGGGCCCGATGTCCTTCGGCTTGTTTCAGCGAGAACAACGCAGCCTTTTCGGTGAACTGCTGGACTGGATGCTCACGCCGCTGCTGCTGCTGTGGCCGCTTTCGCTGGCGTTGACGTGGTTCGTGGCCCAGGGCATCGCGAGCAAACCCTTCGACCGGGCGCTCGAGTTCAATCTTCAGGTGCTCACGCGGCTGGTCGTGCTGGAAGACGAGCGCGTCACCTTCAAGCTCGATGCGCAGGCGCGCGATCTGCTGCGCGCCGACACCGGCGACCTCGTGTACTACCAGGTGCTCGACCCGCGTGGCGAGCTGATCAGCGGCGAGATCGACTTTCCGCCTCCGCGCGACGAGGCGCTGCCCGAGCCTGGCCGCGTGCTGTTGCGCGACGACATGCTGCGCGGTGACGAAGTGCGTGTGGCCTACACCTGGCTTGCGCGCAACGACAGCCAGCGACTGGTGCTCATGCAGATGGCCGAGACCAAGGGCAAGCGCTCGACCCTGGCCACCGAAATCATCAAGGGCGTGATGGTGCCGCAGTTCGTCATCCTGCCGCTCGCGGTGTTGCTGGTGTGGCTGGCGCTGGTTCGCGGCATCCGTCCGCTCAACGACCTCGAGCAGCGCATCCGCGCGCGCAAGCCCGACGATCTGAGCCCGATCGAGGACTCGTTTGTGCCCCAGGAGGTGGCGCCACTGGTCTCGTCGATCAACGACCTGCTCAGCCGGCTGAAAACCTCCCTGACGACGCAGAAGCGATTTCTGGCCGATGCGGCACACCAGCTCAAGACCCCCCTGGCAGGCCTGCGCATGCAGGCCGAGTTGGCGCAGCGAGAAATAGACCCGGTGGAGATCCGCGGGTCGCTGCAACAGATTGCCCGCTCCAGCACGCGCGCCACCCACACCGTCAATCAGTTGCTCGCGCTGGCACGCGCCGAGACCACCGGCCGATCGCTGCCCAACGAAAGCGTGGAGCTCTCCCGCCTGGTGCGTGAGGTGGTGCAGGAATCGGTGCCGCGCGCGCTGGAACACGACATCGACCTCGGCTTCGAGGGGCCGGACCACACCCCCGAGAACTGCCTGATCGACGGCAACCCCACGCTGTTGCAGGAGATGGTGCGCAACCTGGTGGACAACGCCATCAACTACACCGGGCGCGGCGGCGTGGTCACGGTGCGGGTGTTGCTCGATCGCTTCAGTGGCGTGCAGGTGCTGCAGGTGGAAGACAACGGTCCCGGTATTCCGGAGAGCGAACGCACCTTCGTGCTGCAACCGTTCTACCGCGCCTTGGGCACCAACGTGGATGGTTCCGGCCTGGGTCTGGCCATCGTGCAGGAGATCGCGCAGCAGCACGGCGCCACGGTGAGCATGGAAGATGCCCATCCGGAACGCAGCCCGCGCGGGCTGCGCGCCTCGGTGCGCTTCACGCCGCTGCGGCCAGCGGTCCAGGAATGAGGCTCAGGCCGCTGCGGGCTTGTAGACGTTGAGTTGCAGACGCTCGCGCTCGATGGCGCGGGCCACCTCAGGCAAAGCGGCAAAACGCTGCACCAGCCCCCACGTGGCGGGCAGGCTGGTGGGGTCGATGCCGGCATAGCCACCCCAGCGCAGCAGGGTCAGCGCGTAGGCGTCCAGCGCGCCAGGACGCTCGCCCATGAACCACGGCGAGGCCTTCTCGGCCAGTGCCTCGATCTCGCCCAGCAGGCTGCGGTAGGACTGAGCGGCAAACGCCCGAACGCCGGCCTTCACGGTTTCGTCGTCGCTGAATTTCTCGGGCATGAACACATGGGTGAAGGTCGGATGCACGGTGTTGTTCATCCAGGCCAGCGTCTGCAAAGCGCGCGTGCGCGCGGGGCCCGGCGCGGGCAGGATGCCGGCCTCTGGAAACCTGGCGTCCAGGTGCAGCACGATCGCGACGATCTGGGTGATCACCTCGCCATCGTCCACCAGCACGGGCACCTGGCCACGCGGGTTGACCGCCAGGTATTCCGGGCTGCGCTGCTCATTTTTGTGCAGCTTGACCATGGACGGCTCGAACACTGCGCCAGCCAGTTCCAGCATCGAATGCGGCACGAACGAACAGGCGCCCGGCGCAAAAAACAGTTTCAGACTCATGCGGAAGTTCCTCTTGAAAAATCAGCTCAGGTGCTGACCGACGATGCCGGCGATCTCGAACATCGTCACCTGGTCCTTGCCGAACACCGGGCGCAACTTGGCGTCGGCATTCACGCGGCGTTTGTCTTTGGCGTCCTGGAGCCCGTTGGCCTTGATGTAGTCCCACAACTTCTTCACCACCTCGGGGCGAGAGACTGCACCTTCGCCAATCACGGCGGCCAATGCTGAACTGGGCTGTTTGCCGGTCGCGGTCGTGGTTTTGCGCGGGGCCTTGGTGGCTGCGGCCTTTTTCGCCGGCGCCTTCTTGGCGGGAGCCGCTTTTGCGGCGGCCTTCCTGGCAGGGGCGGCCTTGGCTGGGGCGCCCGCCGCTGTCTTGCGCGGGGGGAACTTGGAAGGTGCGAACTCGAAATTGACCTTGCCGGCTTCCTTGTCCCAGGCCAGGAAGGCCTTGAAGGCGCGGCGCGTGCGCATGGAGACAAACTTGTCGAGCAGGTCGGTCTTGCCGGTTTCGAGCAGCTTGCTCATCTGCTCGCGGGCCACGGGCTGCTGCAGGATGATCTTGCCGCTCTTGAAATCGCAAGTGGGCGTGGGCTGGGCCAGCGTGGGCACGGCACGCTCACACACGTAGTTGCTCCCGTGCTCATGCACGGCACCGCCGCATTTGGGGCACCGGCCCAGCGATTCGCTGCCGGTGAAGTCGACCAGCTCGCCGGTTTCTTCGCCCTTCTTGTCGTCACCGAAGTCGAACTCCAGTTTCCAGTTCTTGTCGTCTTCGTTGTACTTGATGACGATCTCGGCCACGAAGGGCCAGCCGGCTTTGGAACGGAAACCCTCGAGCGGCCCGATCTTCTTGTCGCGCAACAGTTGTTCGGCCTCTTCGGGCTCAAAGGTGCGGCCTGCCGGTGATTTGCCAAACGAGAAACCGCAGCCCTCGCTGTTGCCATCGGAACCGGTGCAGGTGTAGCGGCGGTAGTTTTCCTTCACCACGCCACCGCAATTCGGGCAGGCGGTGGACAGTGTGGCGTAGTTGCCCGGAATGGTGTCGCGGTCGTATTCCTTGGCCTTCTTCACCATGCGCTCGGTCATGGCGGCAATCTCGCCCATGAAGGCGGCGCGGCTAAGTTTGCCGTGCTCCATCTGCGCGAGTTTGTATTCCCATTCGCCGGTCAGCTCAGCCTTGGAGAGTTCTTCCACGCCCAGGCCACGCAGCAGCGTCATGAGCTGAAACGCTTTGGCGGTGGGGATGATCTCGCGGCCTTCCCGGAACATGTATTTCTCGGTCAGAAGACCTTCGATGATGGCCGCACGCGTCGCTGGCGTGCCCAGGCCCTTTTCCTGCATGGCCTCGCGCAGTTCGTCGTCGTCCACCAGCTTGCCCGCGCCTTCCATGGCACCGAGCAGGGTCGCTTCTGAATAGCGTGCGGGCGGCTTGGTCTTCAGACCCTTGGGGTCCACCGACTCGGTGCGCACGGTCTCACCCTCGCGCACCGGCACCAGGTTCTGGCCCTTGTCGCCTTCCTTGGCATCGGTCACGTCCTCGGCCGCTTCCTTGCCGTACACGGCCATCCAGCCCGGCTTGACCAGCACCTTGCCCTCGGTCTTGAAGTGATGCCCGACCGCACTCGTGATGCGCGTCGTGACGGTGAATTCGGCACTGGGGAAAAACACCGCGAGAAAACGGCGCACCACCAGGTCGTAGAGCTTCTGCTCCGCCTCGCTCAGGCCACTGGGCGCCTGCAGCGTGGGGATGATGGCAAAGTGGTCCGACACCTTGCTGTTGTCGAAGATGCGCTTGCTCGGGCGAATGTAGTTGTTGTCGATGGCCGTCTTCGCATGCGGCGCCAGGTGCTTCATGCCGCTGCCGGCCAGCATCTCGAATGTTTGCTTGACCGTGGGCAGATAGTCCTCGGGCAGGGCGCGCGAATCGGTGCGGGGATAGGTCAGCGCCTTGTGGCGTTCGTACAGGCTCTGGGCGAGCTGCAAGGTGGTCTTGGCCGAGAAGCCAAAGCGGCCGTTGGCCTCGCGCTGCAGGCTGGTCAGGTCGTACAGAAGGCCACTGGCCTGCGTGGTGGGCTTGCTCTCTTCCTTGACGCTCGCGGCCTTGCCACGCACCGCCTCGGCAATGGCCAGCGCCTCGCGCTGGTTCCAGACGCGGTCGGCGCGCAACTCGGCGTCGGCGTCGTCGCCGGTGGGCTTCTTGAAGTTGGGGTCGAACCACTTGCCCGGGTATTCGCCGGCCTCGGCCAGGAAGCTGGCGTGGATTTCCCAGTAGTCGCGGCTTCTGTGCGCGCGGATCTTCTCTTCCCGCTCCACCACGATGGACAGCGTGGGCGTCTGCACCCGGCCGACCGTGGTGAGGAAAAAGCCGCCGTCGCGCGAGTTGAAAGCGGTCATGGCGCGCGTGCCGTTGATGCCCACCATCCAGTCGGCCTCGGAACGGCTGCGCGCGGCGTCGGCCAGGCCCAGCATCTGTTCATTGGTGCGCAGGTGTTCGAAGCCCTCCCGGATCGCGGCCGGCGTCATGGATTGCAGCCACAGGCGCTGCACCGGTTTGCCCAGGCCCTGGTAGCTGCCGTTCTTGAGACCCCCGGCGTACTGCTCGATCAGGCGAAAGATCAGCTCGCCCTCGCGGCCCGCGTCGCAGGCGTTGATCAGGCGCGTCACGTCCTTGCGCTTGACCAGCCTGACCACCGCCGACAGGCGCGACTTGGTCTTGTCGATCGGCTTGAGCTCGAAGTAGGGCGGCAGGACCGGTAGGTGGGCAAAGCTCCACTTGCCACGCTTGACGTCGAATTCCTCGGGCGCGGCAATCTCCACCAGATGACCCACGGCAGACGTCACGACATACTGGTCGTTCTCGAAGTGGTCATCGTGCTTGTCGAATTTGCCCGCCACCGGGGTCAGCGCTCGCACGATGTCTTGGGCCACGGATGGCTTCTCGGCAATCACCAGGGTTTTCATCTCTACAATCGGCTTTCCACGCGCGTGTACACGCGCACATGGGCACGCGCACACTCGCGCGCACCTGCATGAAACAACCTTACCAAATATTTCGGCCGTGAAGAAAAGCCCCCGCCAGACGCCGCCGCGCTCCAAATCTTCTGTGCCCGCCAAGGCCGTCACGCCTGCCAGCCGCCGCATCCAGACGCGGCGCTCGGGTGTACACGGCAAGGGCGTGTACGCGGTCGTCGAACTGGCTGAAGGCGAGGCGCTGATCGAATACGTAGGCGAGATCATCACCTGGGACGAAGCCCTGCGTCGCCATCCGCACGACCCCAGTGACCCGAACCACACCTTCTATTTCCATGTCGATGAAGCGCATGTGATTGACGCCAAAGTCGGCGGCAACTCGGCGCGCTGGATCAACCACAGCTGCGATCCGAACTGCGAGGCCGATGTGGAAGACGGTCGCGTGTTCATCAAGGCGCTGCGCAACATTGCGGCCGGTGAGGAACTCTTCTATGACTACGGCCTCGTGATCGACGAGCCTTACACCCCCAAGCTCAAGGCCGAATACCCCTGCTGGTGCGGCGCGAAGAAATGTCGTGGCACGCTGCTCGCGCCCAAGCGCGCAGGGCGGGCCTCGAAGCTCGGCTGAACATGGCCACCCCAACGCTCCGCCGCTTCGCGGGTCGATGCCCCCCGAGAGGGCTGATCCGTCTTGGGGCGACCCGGCGGCGGATCGTTCTGCCTCATGTCTGACCTGCTCGCGCATGTGGAATCGGTGTGGCAGAACGTCGTGCCCGTGCTGCCCGGCTTCACCGTCGAGGTGCTGCCAACCATCGACTCCACCAACAGCGAACTGATGCGTCGCGCGCGCGCCGGCCTGATGGAGCCGGTGCTGCTGGTGGCAGAAGAACAGACGGCCGGGCGAGGCCGCGTCGGCAAGGCATGGCACAGCCGACGTGGCCAGTCGCTCACCTTCTCGCTGGCGCTGCCGATGGCGCCGGTCAGCTGGTCGGGCCTGTCGCTGGCGGTGGGTGTGAGCCTGGCGAACAGCCTGCACCCGGACGTGCGCCTGAAATGGCCCAACGACCTCTGGTTGCACGAGCGCAAGCTCGGCGGCATTCTGGTGGAGACCGCCAGCACCGGCGAAGCGCCGCACGGCGCGCGCATGGTGGTGATCGGCGTCGGACTGAACGTGGCGCGGCCGGATGCCGAAGCGGTGGCCCGCCTAAGTGACGCGCACGGGGCACTGCCCACGATGGCGCCAGCGGGGCTCGCCGAGATCCTGGTGGGCGTGACCGCTGGCGAGGTGCTTGCTCGGGTGGCGCCCGCCCTGGCGCAAGACCTGCAGGGTTTTGAGAGCCAGGGCTTCGCGGCCTTCGGCCAGCGCTTTGCCCAGCGCGATGCCCTCCAGGGCCGCAGCGTGCAACTCTCCGATGGCACCCGCGGCACCGCCTGCGGAGTCGGTGAAGACGGCGCATTGCGGGTGCTGACCGAGCAGGGCATGCGCAACATCACCAGCGCGGAAGTGAGTGTGCGCCCATGCTGAAATGGACCATCTGGATTCTGGCAATGGCCAACGCTGGGTACTTCGCCTGGACGCAGGGATACCTGAATGGATTGGGCATGGCGCCCCAGGAGCAGCGCGAGCCCCGGCGCATGCAGGAACAGGTCAAACCAGAGCTGCTGCGTCTGCTCAACGGACCTCGCGCTTCGGCAGAACCTGTGGCCGCCCCTGTCGTTGCCGCGCCCGCTGAGCCCGCGCCCGCCGCGCCGGTGGCCGCACTCCCGGCCCCCGCTGCTCCGCCCGTGCCAGCCCCGCCGCCTTTGCCCGAAGGCACGGGCCCGCGCGCCTGCTGGCAAGCCACCGGCTTCACCGAATCCCAGACGGAACTGCTGCGGGCCGAGCTTGCACTGCTGGGCCTTTCGTCCAGCCGCTGGCAACTCAACGAGGTGCGCAGCGCAGGGCGCTGGATCGTGTACATGGGGCGCTACGACAACGAGGCCCAGCTCGATCGCAAGAAGGCCGAGCTGCGCGCCATCGGTGTGAGTTTCCGGGAAGTCTCCGCCAACGGCCTGGCACCAGGGCTCGCCCTGGGCACCTACTCCAGTGAAGCAGCCGCGCAACAAGCCCTGGAGCAGTCCGAGCGCGGTGGCGTGCGCACCGCCAAAGTGGCGCAGGAACGCGCCGAATCGGTGAGCTTCACCCTGCGGTTGCCTGCCATCACCGCGACCCAGCGCGCCGCTGTCGATGGCCTGGGCGATGCCATGGCTGGCAAGACGCTGCGGCCTTGTAACTAGGCCCCCACGCTCCGCCGCTGCGCGGGTCGCTGCCCCCCGAGGGGGCTGGGCCTGCCTTGGGGGCGGCCCGGCGGCTGGCCCTGGCCCCCACGCTCCGCCGCTGCGCGGGTCGCTGCCCCCCGAGGGGGCTGGGCCTGCCTTGGGGGCGGCCCGGCGGCTGGCCC
>NZ_JBFWNX010000004.1:0-234983 GCF_050250835.1 Hydrogenophaga sp.
GGAAGGGCTCGTACATTTCGCGCGCGGCCGTCACAGGGAAGAAGTTGATGACGTTCTTCTGGAACTGCACCGGCATGGCGGCCATGTTCTGTGCGGTGCCGATGTGGCCCACCATCATGAAGATCTTGTCCTGGTTCACCAGCTTCTGCGCCGCCAGCACGGCGTTGCGCGGGTCGTACTTCGAGTCTTCCACCAGCAGCCTGATCTTGCGGCCGTTGATGCCGCCTTGCTCGTTCACTTCGTCCACGCGCAGCATCATGCCCAGGCGCACTTGCTTGCCAAAGCCGGCAATGGGACCAGAGAGGTCCTGAATGGAGCCGAGCACGATCTCGTTCTTGCTCACGCCCTGCGTCTGGGCGTGGGCCGCGCCGGCCGCCAGCGCCAGGGCGGCTGCGGCGGTGGTCATGGTCAAAGTGAAACGGGTCTTCATGGTGCGTGTCTCCTGCGGGGGGTGGACGGTCGAGGGTGAGAAAAGGGTCAGCGGTACATGGCTTCGATCTGGGGCTCGTATTTGGTCTGCACCAGCTTGCGTTTGAGCTTCATGGTGGGGGTGAGTTCTTCGTCTTCTGCGCTGAGCTGGGTGTCGAGCAGGAAGAACTTCTTGATCTGTTCGACGCGGGCAAACTTCTTGTTCACGCGGTCGATCTCTGCCTGGATGAGTGCCTGCACCTCGGGGGCTCGGGTGAGGCTGGCGTAGTTGGAAAACGGCACGTCGTTGTCCTGCGCATACTTCTCCACGTTCTCCTGGTCGATCATGATGATCACCGTCAGATAGGGCCGCTTGTCGCCGATCACCACGGCGTCGGTCACGTAGGGCGAGAACTTCAACTCGTTCTCCAGTTCGCTGGGGGTGATGTTCTTGCCGCCTGCGGTGATGATGATGTCTTTCATGCGGTCGGTGATGCGGAAAAACCCTTCCTCGTCCACCACACCCACATCGCCCGTGTGCAGCCAGCCGTCGGCGTCGATGGTCTCGGCGGTTTTCTCGGGCAGGTTCAGGTAGCCCATGAACACATTGGGCCCGCGCACCAGAATCTCGCCGGTGGCCGGGTCCAGCTTCACTTCGTTGTAGCTCGCCGCAGGGCCGATGCTGCCGGGCTTGATGCGCTCGGCCGGAATGCCGGTGGATGCACCGCAGGTCTCTGTCATGCCCCACACCTCCAGCATGGGCACGCCCAGCGCCAGGTACCAGCGCACCAGGTCGGGCGAAATGGGTGCCGCGCCGGTCACGAGAAAGCGCGCGCGGTGGATGCCAATGAGCTTTCGCACGTTGTCCAGCACCAGCAGCCGAGCCACCGTGAAGCGCACTCGCAAGCTGCCGGGTACGGGCTGGCCGGACAACACGAGATCGGCCACCTGCTGGCCCACGCCAATCGCCCAGGCGTAGGCCGCCTGCTGCGCCTTGCTGGCTTCCTTCAGGGTGATCATCACGCCCGAGTAAAACTTCTCCCACACGCGCGGCACCGCGGTGAACACCGTGGGTGCGATCTCGCGCACGTTCTCGGGCACGGTTTCGGGGTTCTCCACGAAGTTGAGCTTGGCGCCGGTGTAGAGCGAGAAATATTCACCGCCCATGCGCTCGGCAATGTGACACAACGGCAGGAAACACATGCACTCGTCGTTCTGGTCGCGCGCAATCAGCGTGTTGTAGCCGCGCACGGTGTACACCAGACCGTGGTGGTTGTGCATGGCGCCCTTGGGCCGGCCAGTCGTGCCCGACGTGTAGACCAGGATGGCGAGATCGTCGGGCTTCACCGCAGCCACGCGAGCTTCCACTTCGCCAGGGTGTTGTTGCAGGTGCGTGCGGCCGAGCTCGCGCAGGGCGTCCAGGCTCATCACCTGCGGGTCGTTCAGCTCGCGCAGACCTTCCATGTCGCACACGATGATCTTCTTCAGCAGCGGCAATTGCGCACGCACTTCCAGCGCCTTGTCCAGTTGCTCGTCGTCTTCTACAAAAAGCACGGTGGTGCGCGAATCGGAGCAGAGGTAGTGCACCTGCTCGGCGGCATCGGTGGGGTAGATGCCGTTGGCCACGCCGCCAGCGCTGAGCACAGCCAGGTCGCACAGCACCCATTCGATCTTGGTGTTGGAGAGAATGGACGCGGTCTCACGCGCCTCGAAGCCCAGCGCCATCAGGCCATGGGCAATTTCACGCACCGCCTCGCCAGTCTGGTTCCAAGTCCAGCTGCGCCAGATGCCGTAGTCCTTCTGCCGCATCCAGATGTTGGGGCCGCGTTCCTTCACACCGTTCCAGAACAGGGCCGGAATGGTGTCGCCCTGCAGCACGACCTGCGTCTGCGGCTTGATGTGCGAGAGGTCCCAAAGGTAGCTCATGTTTTCTCTTCCTTCCAGGCAGAGCACACCCGCCATTCGTCTTCACCGCCCCACCGTTCAGGCCGAGCCTCCCACCGTTCGGGCTGAGCCCTCCACCGTTCGGGCTGAGCCTCCCACCGTTCGGGCTGAGCTTGTCGAAGCCTTCTTGCGATGCACCGTGCGAGCCCTTCGACAGGCTCAGGGCGAACGGGCAAGGGGCCATGCATCCAGTTCATCTGCTCGCCCGTCCAGCCTTCAACCCGAGCCAACCACCGTTCAGCTTGAGCCCCACAACGTTCGGGCCGAGCCTCCCGCCGTTCGGGCCGAGCCTCCCACCGTTCGGGCTGAGCTTGTCGAAGCCTTCTTGCGATGCACCGTGCGAGCCCTTCGACAGGCTCAGGGCGAACGGGCAAGGGGCCATGCATCCAGTTCATCTGCTCGCCCGTCCAAGCTTCAACCCGAGCCAACCACCGTTCAGCTTGAGCCCCACAACGTTCGGGCCGAGCCTCCCGCCGTTCGGGCTGAGCTTGTCGAAGCCTTCTTGCGATGCGCCTTGCGAGCCCTTCGACAGGCTCAGGGCGAACGGGCAAGGGGCCATGCATCCAGTTCATCTGCTCGCCCGTCCAGCCTTCAACCCGAGCCAACCACCGTTCAGCTTGAGCCCCACAACGTTCGGGCCGAGCCTCCCGCCGTTCGGGCCGAGCCTCCCGCCGTTCGGGCCGAGCCTCCCGCCGTTCGGGCCGAGCCTCCCACCGTTCGGGCTGAGCTTGTCGAAGCCTTCTTGCGATGCACCGTGCGAGCCCTTCGACAGGCTCAGGGCGAACGAGCAAGGGGCCATGCATCCAGTTCATCTGCTCGCCCGTCCAGCCTTCAACCCGAGCCAACCACCGTTCAGCTTGAGCCCCACAACGTTCGGGCCGAGACCCCCGCCGTTCGGGCCGAGCCTCCCACCGTTCGGGCTGAGCTTGTCGAAGCCTTCTTGCGATGCACCGTGCGAGCCCTTCGACAGGCTCAGGGCGAACGGGCAAGGGGCCATCCATCCAGTTCATCTGCTCGCTCGTCCAACCTTCAACCCGAGCCAACCACCGTTCGGGCCGAACCCCCCACCGTTCGGGCTGAGCCTCCCACCGTTCGGGCTGAGCTTGTCGAAGCCTTCTCGCGGTGCACCGCACAAGCCTTTCGACAGGCTCAGGGCGAACAGGGACGGGTGTGGGTCGCACGGTCATCTCCAGTTCTTCTTTTTCTTCCAGCGCCGTTCACCGCGCTCGCCGGCTTCTTTCATGCCCAGGTAGAACTCCTTGATGTCGTCCTTCTCGCGCAGGTGGGCACAGGTGTCTTCCATCACGATGCGGCCGTTCTCCAGCACGTAGCCATAGTCCGACGCGTTCAACGCCATGTTGGCGTTCTGCTCCACCAGCAAAATGGTGGTGCCACGTTCGCGGTTGATGCGAACCACGATCTCGAAAATCTCTTTCGTGAGCTTGGGTGAAAGGCCCAGGCTGGGTTCATCGAGCAGGATCAGGTCGGGGTTGGCCATCAGCGCGCGACTGATGGAAAGCATCTGCTGCTGGCCGCCCGAGAGCAGGCCCGCGTCCTGCGTGGCGCGTTCGCGCAGGATGGGGAAGTAGTTGAATACCGCCTCCATGTCGCGCGCCACGCCGTCACGGTCCTTGCGCGTGTAGGCGCCCATCAGCAGGTTGTCGCGCACGCTGAGCAGCGGAAACACCTCGCGCCCCTCGGGCACATGGCTCAAGCCCTGCTGCACGATGAAGGCCGGGTCCTGCGCGGTGATGTTCTCGCCTTTGAACTCGATGCTGCCCTTGCGCGGGTCGATGATGCCGCTGATGGTCTTGAGGATGGTGGTCTTGCCCGCGCCGTTGGAGCCCAGCACAGTGGCAATTTCGCTGCGACGCACCTGCAGGCTCACGCCGCGAATGGCCTTGATGGGGCCGTAGGCACTTTCCACGTTGAGCAGTTTCAACACGGGCGCATCGGATGTCGCAACGCTCATGCCGTCACCTTGTGGTTCTCGCGCCGCAGGCTCGAGACGTCGTCCACCGAGCCCAGGTAGGCCTCGATCACGCCCGCATCGCTCTGCACTTCTGCCGGCGTTCCGGTGGCCAGCTCGGTGCCCATGCTCATGGCCAGCACACGGTCGCTCACCTTGGAGACCAGGCTCATGTCGTGTTCCACCATCAGCACCGTGATGCCCAGTTCTTTCTGGATGTCGCTGATCCAGAACGCCATGTCTTCGGTCTCCTCCACGTTCAGGCCGGAAGAAGGTTCGTCCAGCAGCAGCAAGCGTGGTTCGGTACACAGCGCGCGGGCCAGTTCCACCACCTTGCGCACACCATAGGGCAGGCCCGCCACCAGCGATTCACGGTGGTGTTGCAGTTCCAGCAGGTCGATCACGTGCTCCACCTTTTCTCGCGCTTCGATCTCGGTAGCGCGCGTCTTGCTGGTGAAGAAGATCTCGCTCCACAGGCCGGTGCGCCGGTGCGTGTGGCGCCCGATCAGCAGGTTTTGCAACACCGTGGCGTGCTCGAAGAGCTCGATGTTCTGGAAGGTGCGTGCGATGCCCAGCTTGGCAATGCGGTGTGGCGCCTGGTCGGTCAGGCGCAGCGTGCCGTCGGGGCCGGCGTAGTCGATGGTGCCGGTGGTGGGCGTGTAGATGCGGCTGATGAGGTTGAACACGGTCGTCTTGCCCGCGCCGTTGGGGCCGATCAGCGTGAACACCTCGCCGCGCTTCACGTCGAAGCTCACGTTGTTCACCGCCAGCACGCCGCCGAAGCGCACGCTCAGGTTTTTCGCCGAGAGAAGGATGTCGTCTTGGTTCATTTCAGCCGGTCCGACTTCTGGAAGGTTTTCTGGCGCTTGAACATGCCCTTGCGGTAGAAGGGGAACAGCTGGAAGTACGCGCGCACCTTGAGCCAGCGGCCATACAGGCCCATGGGCTCGAACAGCACGAAGGCGATCAGCACCATGCCGTACACCGCTCCCTGGAGACCCGCCGCCTGGCCTATGGCTGCCGGCAGGAAGTCTTTGCCGAGCGAGATGAGCTGCGGCATGACGATGAGGAAGATCGCGCCGAGAAACGCGCCATGGATCGACCCCAGGCCGCCGATCACCACCATGAGCAGCAGGTCGATCGACTGGATGATGCTGAATTGCTCGGGCGAGAGGAACTGGATCTTGTGTGCGTACAGAGCGCCACCCAGGCCCGCCAGCGCCGCCGACAGCGCGAAGCTCAGGGTCTTGTAGCGCGCCAGGTGAATGCCCATGCTCTGTGCCGAGATTTCCGAATCGCGGATGGCCACAAAGGCGCGACCGGTGGACGAGCGCATCAGGTTGACCACGCCCAGCGTGGCCAGCACGGTCACCACCAGGCACAGGAAGTAGAACTCGTTGGTGGAATCCAGCTCCCAGCCGAAGAGACTGGGGTAGTTCACCATCAGTCCCTTGTTGCCACCGGTCAGGTGCTCCCAGCGCGCGATCACTTCTTCGACGATGAAACCGAACGCCAGCGTGGCCATGCCGAGGTAGATGCCTTTCACGCGCAGCGCGGGCAGACCCACCACCATGCCCACGGCGGCCGAGAGCAGGCCCGCGCAGGCCAGCGCGATCGGAAACGGCACGCCCGCGTTCACCATGATCGCCTGCGTGTACGCGCCCACGCCGAGGAAAGCCGCATGGCCCAGTGAGAACAGGCCGGTGAATCCGGCCAGCACCATCAGCCCCAGTCCCACGACGGAATAGATGAGCACGAAGGTGAGCTGTGCGAGCCAGTATTCCTGGATCACCCAGGGTGCAGCCACCAGGAACAGCCCGAGCAGGCTGTACCAGAACGTGTGGCCGCCGTGCTTGGCCAATCTGATGTCCTGGTCGTAGTCGGTCTTGAAGACGAAGCGCATGACGTGGTGGCCTCAGACTTTCTTGCGCAGCTTCTCGCCGAACAGGCCGTTGGGCTTGAGCACGAGCATGAGCAGCACCACGACGTAGGGAGCCACGTCCTTGAAGCCTTCGGGCAGGTAGAAGCCCGAAAGCGCTTCGACGATCCCGATGATGAGGCCGCCCACGATGGCGCCAGGCAGGCTGCCAAAGCCGCCCACCACCGCCGCAGGGAAGGCCTTGAGGCCGATGAAGCCCATGTTGGCGTGCACGAAGGTGATCGGCGCCAGCAGCAGGCCGGCGATGGCGGCCACGCCGGCGGCCAGTCCCCAAACCAGGCCGTTGAGCCGCTTGACTGGAATGCCCATGTAGTAGGCCGCCAGCTGGTTCTGCGACGACGCCTGCATGGCGATGCCGAGCTTGCTGTAACGGAACATGGCAAAGAGGCCGGCGCACAGAATGGCGGTGGAGCCGATCACCACCACCTGTTCGGCAGACACCACCAACCCGCCCATGCGCAGCACTTCGTTGGCGTAGGGAACGGGCAGGGTGTGCGTCTCGGTGCCGATGTCCGGAATCATGGTGATCAGCCCGCGCAGCACATAACCCACGCCGATGGTGAGCATGACGATGGAGAACGCGGGCTGGCCGAGAATGGGGCGGATCACCACGCGTTCAAGCACCACGCCGAACAGGCCCATGCCGATGATGGCCGAGGGCACCGAAAGCCAGAACGGGAAGCCCAGCATGGTCATGGCCGCCAGACCAAAGAAGGCGCCGACCATCATGAGATCACCCTGGGCAAAGCTCACTGTTTCGGTGGCCTTGTAGATCAGCACGAAGCCCAGCGCGATGAGTCCGTAGATACAGCCCTGGGCCACGCCACTGATCAGCAGCTGCAGCAGTTGCACTCGATGTCTCCTGGGTTTTCTTATGGGTCTGTGACAAGAGGGTGCTGCTGCAAACTTGATGGCAGCCTCCCTAGACAGTGTGGGCAATTTATAGCTGTCTTGCCCGGGACTGACGCTAGGGGTTGTCCCCCATCCAGAGTCGCCGATGCGCCATGAAGATGACGTTCCATGAAATCCATTCGCATCGGCGCAGGCCTCGGGTTCTATGGCGACAACTGGGAACCCGTGGCGGCGAGCATCGAGCGCGGCGGTGTGCAGTTCATCGCCAGCGACCACCTGGCCGAGCTGACGCTGGCCATCTTGCAGAAAGACCGGCAGCGTGACCCGGCGCTGGGCTATGCGCGCGATGTGGTGCCCATGCTCATGAAGCTGTGGCCGCTGATGCGCGAACGCGGCGTGCGCTTCGTCTGCAACGCTGGCGGGCTGAACCCGCAAGGTGCGGCGCAGGCGTTGCTGGCGGCATTTGGCGCCAAGGGCTGGAAGGCGCGCATCGCGGTGGTCAGCGGCGACGACGTGCTGCCTCGCTTGCAGGACGAGGCCTCGCCCCCTGGCGAATTTGCGCACCTGTTCACCGGCGAGGCGGTGGCGAGGGTGCGCAGCCACCTGGTGTTTGGCAACGCTTACCTGGGTGCGCGGCCTATCGTGCATGCGCTGGATGAGGGCGCAGACATTGTCGTCACCGGACGTGTGGCCGATGCCGCCCTGTTCCTCGGTCCGCTGGTGCATGGGCTGCGCTGGAATCTCGCTGGCGCCAACGCCTGCGAAGACCTGGACCGACTGGCCCAGGGCCTCACGGTGGGCCATCTGCTGGAATGTTCCGGCCAGGGCAGCGGCGGCAACTTCGGCAGCCAGGGCGCGTGGCAGGCCATCCCCGATCTGGCGCACATCGGTTACCCCATTGCGGAGGTGTGGGAAGACGGCAGCGCGCTCATCACCAAGGCGCCAGTCACCGGGGGGCGCGTGAATTTCGATACCGTGCGCCAGCAGCTGCTGTACGAGGTTCACAACCCGCACGCCTACTTTTCGCCCGACGTGGTGCTGGACATGGGAGGCATCGAACTGAAGGACGAGGGCGAGGACCGCGTGTGGCTGACCGGTGCGCGCGGCACCGCGCCCACGGACACATTGAAGGTGGTGGCGGGTTTCCGCGATGGCTACAAGGCGGAAGTCACGTGGGGGTTCTCCTGGCCCGACGCCTGGGACAAGGCGCAGGCCGCACAGGCCACCATTCGCGCGCTGCTGAAAGACAAGCGCATTCCACACGATGAGCTTTACGTGGAGTACCCGGGCCTGAACTCGGCGCACGGCGCACTGGCGCCGCTGCCGGCGGCCGACGCGCTCAACCAGTCCAACGAAATCTGGACGCGGCTGGTGTTGCGCACGCAGGACAAGACCGCAGCCGATGGTTTCGGGCGCCTTTTCCCCTGGATGGGCCTGAGCGGACCCGCCTACACCTGCGGCTTCACCGGCCTGCACAACACCAGCGAGCTGCTGGGCATCTGGCCGACGCTGATTCCGCGTTCGCTGGTGGAGCAGGCCGTTCGCGTGGAGGTGCTGTCATGAGCAGGGTCCGCATACCGCTGGTGCGCATTGCCCACGCCCGCAGTGGCGACAAGGCCGACTGGGTCGATTTCGGCCTGTTCGCCTGGAACGAAGCCGGCTACCGGCTGCTGGCGCGCGAGGTGACCGCCGAACGCGTGCAGGCGCACTTTGCACCCTGGCTGAACGGCGAGGTGGACGCCTGGCCACTGCCCAACCTCCTGGCGTTGAAGTTCGTGCTGCGCGGCGCGCTGCAGGGCGGCGGCGCGCGCAATCTGCGGCTGGACAACCTGGGCAAGTCGATGGCGGGCGCGCTGTTGAGAATGGAGGTGAACGTGACACAGGACGAGCTCAACGATGCCGTGAGCCAACCCCGCGTGGGGGTGTGGCCATGAACACGGTGACCACCGAAAAGCAGGGCGACGTCTGGATCGTCATCCTCAACCGCCCCGAGGTGCGCAACGCGGTGGACCGCCCGACCGCCCGCGCCCTGTTCGACACCTTCCTCGCGTTCGAGGACGACACCGACGCGAAGGTGGCGGTATTCCACGGCGCACACGGCCACTTCTGCGCGGGCTGGGACCTGCAGTACGGCGCGCGGCTCTCCGAAACGGGCGGAACCGGAGGCCTCGACCTGGATTTCAACGCCTGCGATGCCCGCCCGCTCGGTCCCATGGGCCCTTCGCGCCTGCATCTGACCAAACCCGTGATCGCCGCCGTGAGCGGCGCTGCCGTGGCTGGCGGCATGGAACTCGCCCTGTGGTGCGACTTGCGCGTGATGGAAGAGGACGCCTACTTCGGCGTCTACTGTCGCCGCTTCGGCGTGCCGCTGATCGACGGCGGCACCGTGCGCCTGCCGCGCCTGGTCGGCATGGGCCACGCCATGGACCTCATCCTCACCGGTCGCAAGGTGGACGCGGCCGAAGCCCTGCAGATGGGCCTGGCCAACCGCGTGGTGCCCACGGGCCAGGCGCGCGAGGCCGCCATCACCCTGGCGCGCCAGCTCGCTGCCTTTCCGCAGGCCACGATGCGCGCTGACCGCGAAAGCGCGCTGCGGCAATGGGACCTGCCGCTGGACGAGGCGCTTCACCAGGAATGGTCGCGTGGGCGAGAGCGCATACCCGACGCGCTGGAAGGCGCTCGGCGCTTCGCCTCGGGCCAGGGTCGGCATGGAAAGTTCTGACGGCTGCCGATGAAGCGCTTCTGGTGGCTCATCTGCCTCGGGGTCGCCAATGGCCTGGCCCACGCGCAGACCGCGCCCGGCGCCTGCGGCGAACCCCTGGCCCTGGAAGCGCCGCCGGGCAGCACGCTGCGCTACGCGTTTCAGCCGCCCAGCGGCACGGCGGCGCCCGTCACCCTGCTGCTGCTGCCAGGTGGGCATGGCTTTCTCGATCTGGACGCAAAGGGCTGTGCGCGCAAGCTCAAGGGCAACTCGCTGGTGCGTTCCCTGCCGATCTTCCAGGCGGCCGGCTTTGGCACCGCGCTGCTGGACGCGCCCGTTGGTTTCCAGGGCGAAGATGGGCTGGGCGGATACCGCATCGACCCGCACCACGCGCAGGACATCGGCCGTGTGATCGTCGACCTGCGTGCCCGCACGGGTGGCGCGGTCTGGGTGCTGGGCACCAGCCGGGGAGCGATCTCGGCGGTGAACGCCACATCCCGCCTCTCCGGTGAAGCCGCGCCCGATGGCGTGGTGCTGTCGTCGGCCCTGATGGCGGGCCAGCCGGGTGCGCGCAAGTCCTGGGTGGCGCACTCGGTGTTTGACCTGCCGCTGGAAAACATACGCCAGCCGGTGCTGGTGCTGGGCCATGCGGCGGACACCTGCGTCCGCTCACCCGCCAGCCTGATGGATCGCATCACCGCACGCACCCAGGGCGTGCGCGAACAGCTCGTCACTGTCACGGGTGGGCCGGGTGGTGCCCAACTTTCCAGCGTGGACGCCTGCGAGGGGCGCTCGCCGCACGGCTTTGTCGAACAGGAGGCCGAAGTGGCGGCTGGTATCGCACGCTTTGTGCGCGGGGGGCGGTATTAGGATCGGGTTCATGCGTGTCCCTTTGCCTGAGCCTGCCGATGTCCTCGTCCTGCAACATCTGAACGATGACGGCCCGGGCTACCTGGGCGAGTGGCTGGATGCGCAGGGCGTTGCCTGGCATGTGTGCTGCGCCGAGGCGGGCGAACCTTATCCCCTCAGCGTGCGCGGCTATGGGGGGCTGGCGGTGCTGGGTGGGGCCTGGAGCGCCAACGACGACCGCCCCTCGCTGCGCCAGGCCGAGGCGCTGATCCGCGAGGCGGACGTGCTCGGCGTTTCCGTGCTGGGGCATTGCCTGGGCGGCCAGCTCATGGCGCGGGCCCTGGGCGGCCGGGTGGAGCGCCTGGGCCAGCCCGAGGTGGGCTGGTGGCCGATCGCGCACACCGGCAGCACCGCGGCCCGCGACTGGCTGGGCGAGGATGTCGCACCCACGGTCTACCAGTGGCACCAGGACGGGTTCGTCGAACTGCCCACCGGGGCCGAGTTGCTGGCCTCGTCGCCCGCGTGCGCACACCAGGCCTTCGCCATCGGCCCTCACCTGGGCATGCAGTTCCACATCGAGATCACGCCGCAGAAGATCGCCGCCTGGCTCGCCGAGCCAGGCCAGGCCTATCCGGACAACGTGCGGCAATTTCCCGGTAGCGTGCAGGACCCGGCGACCATGAATGCCGCCACCCGGCGCCACCTGGCCGGTAGCCAGGCCTTGGCCGACCGCATCTACGGCACCTGGCGCTCGCGCTGGACCGGCTGAGTCCGCTCAGCCTGCCATGCCAGGCAGCTTGGGCCCGTCGGTGGGAATCGGCCTCGGCCGGCCATCCATGTCGATGGCCACATAGGTCAGGCTGGCCTCGGTCACCTTCACATACTGGCCCTGCGTGAGGAAGCGTTCGGCATACACCTCCACCTGCACCGTGATGGAGGTGCGGCCCACGCGCGTGACGTGGGCGAAGAAGCTCAGGATGTCGCCCACGCGCACCGGCTGCTTGAAGATGAACTGGTTCACCGCCACCGTGGCCATGCGCCCACGCACGTAGCGCGCCGGCAGCACGGCGCCAGCCAGGTCGACCTGCGCCATGACCCAGCCGCCAAAGATGTCGCCGTTGGCATTGCAGTCCGCCGGCATGGGAATGACCTTGAGCACCAGTTCCCGGTCTTGCGGCAGGGTGGTTTCGGGGTTGGGGCTTGATTCGAGGGACATGGGCACAATCTCTGGACGACGATCTCCATTCTCCTGCATGCGCCCCGATTCCTCCGCCCGCTCCTCCATCGCCTTGCCCGCCGGCCCCGGCGCAACCGGCATGCAGGCCGTTGCGCGTTCCGACTGGGCCTCCCTCAAGCGGCTGCTGCCTTACCTGTGGCAGTACAAACTGCGGGTGGTGCTGGCGCTGGCCTTCATGGTGGCGGCCAAGATGGCCAACGTGAGCGTGCCCCTGCTGCTCAAGCAGCTCGTGGATGCCATGACCATCAAGCCCGGCAGCGTGGAGGCGATGCTGGTGGTGCCGCTGGGGCTGCTGCTGGCATATGGCCTGCTGCGCCTGTCGACCAGTGTGTTCACCGAGCTGCGCGAGCTGGTCTTCGCCAAGGCCACCGAGGGCGCCACGCGCAGCATCGCCCTGCAAGTGTTCGGACACCTGCATGCACTCAGTCTGCGTTTTCACCTCGAACGCCAGACCGGCGGCATGACGCGCGACATTGAGCGCGGCACGCGTGGCGTGCAGTCGCTCATCTCCTACTCGCTCTACAGCATCTTCCCCACGCTGATCGAGGTGGCCATGGTGCTCACCCTGCTCGGCACGCAGTTCGACATGGGCTATGTGTGGATCACGCTGGTGGCGCTGGTGCTGTACGTCACGTTCACGGTGGTGGTGACGGAGTGGCGCACCCAGTTCCGCCGGCAGATGAACGAGCTGGAGTCCACCAGCCAGAGCCGCGCCATCGACTCGCTGCTGAACTACGAGACCGTGAAGTACTTCAACAACGAAGACTTCGAGGCACGTCGCTACGACGAGGCGCTGGAAAAATTGCGCCGAGCGCGCATCAAGAGCCAGACCACGCTGTCCATGCTCAATGCCGGACAGCAACTGGTGATTGCCGTGGCGCTGGTCCTCATGCTGTGGCGCGCCACCCAGGGCGTGGTCAGCGGTGAGCTCACGCTCGGCGATCTGGTGATGGTCAATGCCTTCATGATCCAGCTCTACATTCCGCTGGGGTTTCTGGGCGTGCTCTACCGCGAGATCAAGCAGAGCCTGACCGACCTGGACAAGATGTTCGTGCTGCTGGAGAAGGAGCGCGAAGTGGCCGACGAGCCGGGTGCGCAAGCGCTGGCCTTGGCCGGCCCGCCGGCGGTGCGCTTCGAGAATGTGCGCTTTTCCTACGAGACGGCGCGCGAGATCCTGCACGGCATCAGCTTCGAGATTCCCCCCGGAAAGACCGTGGCCGTGGTTGGGCCATCGGGTTCAGGCAAGAGCACGCTGGCTCGCCTGCTCTACAGGTTCTACGACGTGAGCAATGCAGAAGAAGGCGGTCGCATCACGCTCAACGGCCAGGACATCAAGGGAGTGACGCAATCCAGTCTGCGCCAGTCCATCGGCATCGTGCCGCAGGACACCGTGCTGTTCAACGACACCATCGAATACAACATCCTTTACGGTCGGCCCGACGCCGGTCACGAGGCGGCGGTGCAGGCGGCACAGGCGGCGCACATCCACAGCTTCATCGAGCGCCTGCCGCTCGGCTACAAGACCATGGTGGGCGAGCGGGGCCTGAAGCTCTCCGGCGGCGAAAAGCAGCGCGTGGCGATTGCGCGCACGCTGCTCAAGAACCCACCCATCGTGATCTTCGACGAAGCCACCTCGGCGCTCGATTCGGCCAATGAACGCGCCATTCAGGCCGAACTGCGGACCGCCGCGCGCAACAAGACCACCCTGGTGATCGCGCACCGCCTGTCCACCGTGGTGGACGCTCACGAGATCCTGGTGCTGGTGAACGGCGAGATCGTGGAGCGGGGGGCGCATGCGGATCTCGTTTCTCGCGACGGGGTGTACGCGGGGATGTGGGCTCTGCAGCAGAGCAGGGCTGAGTAGGTGGTTGCTTTCGTGGCTGGCCGAGTCTCGGCCCGGCGGCCGACTGACTTTCTTTTGCTTCGCCAAAAGAAAGTCAGCCAAGAAGAGGCGAGCCGAAGTCCGGGCCCCTTCGGGGTTCCTTGCGCTGCTCAGCCCGGCCACACGACGGAATACGGGGTCGGGCTCCCGCAGGCCCGCGTGCCTTGCCCCCTCTCCCTCTGGGAGAGGGCTGGGGTGAGGGCCCGCCTGAGGTCATGCAGCAGGCTGGTGTAACTCCCACCCGTTCGCCCCCCCGGCGCCGCTCCATAATCGCGCGTCATGGAAACCAAATGGCTCGAGGACTTCGTCAGTCTCGCTGAAACCCGAAGCTTCAGCCGATCGGCGCAGCTGCGCCACGTCACCCAGCCGGCGTTTTCCCGCCGCATCCAGTCGCTCGAAGCCTGGGCCGGCACCGATCTGGTGGACCGGTCGTCCTACCCCACGCGCCTCACGCCCGCCGGCCAGACGCTGTACGACCAGGCGCTGGAAATGCTGCAGGCGCTGCAAAGCACGCGCGCCATGCTGCGCGCCCACACCGCCGCCGCGCAGGACGTGATCGAGTTCGCCGTGCCGCACACGCTGGCCTTCACCTTTTTCCCATCGTGGCTCTCGGGCCTGCGCGAAACCTGTGGGCCGATCAAGAGCCGACTCATTGCCCTGAACGTCCACGACGCCGTGATGCGGCTGGTGGAAGGCAGTTGCGATCTGTTGATCGCTTACGACCACACCGCACAACCCATCCAGCTCGACGCCACGCGCTACGAGATGCTGCCACTGGGCAAGGAGTTGCTCGCGCCCTACGTGAAGCCCACGCCCAAGGGCGCGCCCATGTACGCCTTGCCGGGCAGCGCCAGCCACCCTCAGCCCTACCTGGCCTATGCCCCGGGCGCGTACCTGGGCCGCGCGGTGGACCAGATGCTCAAGCAGAGCAGCTCCCCGGTGCACCTGGACCGCCTGTACGAGACCGACATGGCCGAAGGGCTCAAAGCCATGGCACTCGAAGGCCACGGCATTGCCTTCCTGCCGGCCAGCGCGGTGCGCAATGAAGTGGCCGCCCGCAAGCTGGTCTCGGCCGGCGACGGGCTGGAGACGTCGCTCGACATCCGCATCTACCGCGCCCGGTCGCTGGACGCGCAGAAAGGCAAGCGGGCGGTGCAGGTGTTCTGGAGCCGGCTTGGCGAGAGCCTGGGCAACCCGGCGGTTTGAGACAATCGGGGCATGAACGCCCCTCGAACCCTGCTCGATAGCCTCACCCTCACCCTCACCCTCACCCGCCCCGACGACTGGCACCTGCACGTGCGCGACGGCGAGGCTCTTGCCACCGTGGTGCCGCACACCGCAGCGCAGTTCGGCCGCGCGATCATCATGCCCAACCTCAAGCCGCCGGTGACCACGGCAGCACAGGCCATGGCCTACCGCGACCGCATTCGCGCCGCCGTGCCGCCCGGCTTGAGCTTCGAGCCGCTGATGACGCTCTACCTCACCGATAACCTGCCGCCCGACGAGATCGCTCGGGCGAAGGACGCCGGCGTGGTGGCACTCAAGCTGTATCCCGCCGGCGCCACGACCAACAGCGACGCCGGCGTGACCGACATTCGCAAGACGTACAAGACACTCGAAGCCATGCAGCGTGCCGGTCTGCTGCTGCTGGTGCACGGAGAAGTGACTTCGCCCGACATCGACCTGTTTGATCGCGAGGCGGTGTTCATCGACCAGCAGCTCATTCCGCTGCGGCGCGATTTCCCCGAACTGAAGATCGTGATGGAGCACATCACCACAAAAGAGGCTGCGCAGTACGTGGCGGAGGCCGGCACCTTCACGGCGGCCACGCTCACCGCGCATCACCTGCTGTTCAACCGCAACGCCATCTTCACCGGCGGCATCCGTCCGCACTACTACTGCCTGCCGGTGCTCAAGCGCGAGACGCATCGCCAGGCCTTGCTGGCAGCGGCCACGAGCGGCAGCGACCGCTTCTTCCTGGGCACCGACAGCGCGCCGCACCCGGCGCACCTGAAAGAACACGCCATGGGTTGTGCGGGTTGCTACACCGCGCACGCCGCCATCGAGATGTACGCCGAGGCGTTCGACTCGGTGAACGCACTCGACCGGCTCGAAGCCTTTGCCAGCTTCCACGGCCCGGCCTTCTACGGCCTGCCGCGCAACAGCGGCAGCATCACCCTCCGGCGCGAAAACTGGTTCACGCCCGAGAGTTTCCGATTCGGCCAGGCAGATCTGAAACCCCTGCGCGGTGGCGAGGCCCTGCCGTGGCGGCTGGTGGCCTGACGCCCCGGCCCGACTGGAACGCGCCCTGGCTCGCGTCGCTGGCGCCCCACGGCACCGCGGTTGCCCTTGCCATGCAGCAAGGGAAGTCGCTGTTGCAGGCCTTGGGCGCCCGGCCATCCTGTCCCGTGTGCTTTGTCCCGCAGGACGCTCTGCCGTCCGGCGTGGCCTACGAGCAGTTCATTCACGACACCGCCCAGGTGCCCACGCGCGAGAACCTGCACGACTTTTTCAATGGCTTGTGTTGGTTGAGTTTTCCCCTCAGCAAACAGCGCCTGAACCTTTTGCAGGCGGCCGAAATTGCCCAGGTGGGCGTGCGCGCCGTGCGCGGGCCGGTGCGCGATGCGCTCACGCTGTTTGATGAAAACGCTGCTTTGCTGCAGGCGCCCGCGCCATTGTGGGATGCGCTGGTGGCGCGCGACTGGCGTGCGCTGTTTGTCACATTGCGGCCGCTGTGGGCGCAGGCCCGGCTGGTGCTGTTCGGTCACGCGCTGCTGGAGAAGCTGGAGACGCCCTACAAGTCCATCACCGCGCATGTGCTGCGCGAGCCGGTGCCCCTGGCGCTGAGCGACGATGTGGCCGCCTGGGACGCCTGGCTGGCGGACCGGCTGAACGCGCCCTGGCTGGCCACCAAACCCTTCACGCCCTTGCCGGTGCTGGGCGTGCCCGGTTGGTGGGCCGACAACGTAGCGCCCGATTTCTACGACGATCCGGCGGTGTTCCGCGCGCCACGCGCTTGATTTCGGGGGTGGCGGCCCCATACTGGATTCTCGGTATCATGCGCCGTCCCGAGGGGCGGCGCACCGTGCCGACACCCCCGAAACATCGGGAACCTGGAAGGCCCGCAAGGGTCACATGCGCAGCCGGCGACCCCGACGCCGCTGCACCAACGGAGAAAACATGAAGCGCATCCTGCTGTTCGTTCTGACCAACTTCGCCGTCATGGCGGTGCTGTTGATCACCACCCGCATTCTGGGCGTGGACCGGTTCCTCACGGCCAACGGGCTGAACATGACGGCGCTGGCCGGGTTTTCGCTCGTCATCGGCTTTGGCGGCGCCATCATCTCGCTGCTGATCAGCAAGCCCATGGCCAAGTTCAGCACCGGCGCACGCGTGATCAACCAGCCGCAGACGGCCGATGAAGCCTGGATCGTGGAGACCGTGCGCCGCTTTGCCGACAAGGCCGGTATCGGCATGCCCGAGGTTGCCATCTTCGAAGGCGCACCCAATGCATTTGCCACTGGCGCGTTCAAGAACTCGGCGCTGGTGGCGGTGTCGACCGGCCTTCTGCAGAACATGACGAAAGAGGAAGTCGAGGCCGTGATTGGCCACGAGGTGGCTCACGTGGCCAATGGCGACATGGTGACCATGACGCTGATCCAGGGTGTGATGAACACCTTTGTGGTGT
The DNA here is from genome assembly GCF_050250835.1 of Hydrogenophaga sp. Classification (GTDB taxonomy): domain Bacteria; phylum Pseudomonadota; class Gammaproteobacteria; order Burkholderiales; family Burkholderiaceae_C; genus Hydrogenophaga. The sequence goes on from NZ_JBFWNX010000004.1 coordinate 17,470, forward strand.
TCCTCAGCCGTGTCATCGGCTACGCGGTCGACGCCTTTCTGCGCCGTGGCAGCGACAGCAATTCCGGCCCCGGCATCGGCTACATGATCACCACCATCGTGATGGACATCGTGCTCGGATTCCTGGCCGCCATCATCGTGGCCTGGTTCAGCCGCCAGCGCGAGTTCCGCGCCGATGCAGGCGCCGCCAACCTCATGGGTCGCAAGCAGCCCATGATCAACGCGCTGGCCCGCCTGGGAGGCCTGACGCCAGGCGAACTGCCCAAGACCATGCAGGCGCTGGGCATCACCGGCAATCTGGGCAAGCTGTTCAGCACCCACCCGCCAATCGAAGAACGCATCGCCGCGCTGCAAAGGAATTGAACCTCCGCGCCGCTTGCGGCGTCACCCCTCAGGGGGCGCAGCCGGCGGCCCGGCAGTGCCGGTTCCGGGGCTGCCCCTGAAAGAGGCACGCGTTCCGATCACGCGCAAGAAAAAAGCGACCCGAGGGTCGCTTTTTTCTTGCGCGTGGCATCAGCGGCTGCGGTCCCAGCGGTCGTTGTCACGGCGGTGATGTCCGTCGTGACGCGGGTGCTGGTAGTGGCCCGGGCCCCAGCGGTAGCCATGGATCGGCACCACGGCCTGACCACCGTAGGGATAGAACTGGGTGCCGATGGTGATGCGCGTGGCAGGTTCCACGTATTGCACCTGCGGGCGGTACGAGGGATAGGTGACGGCAGGTGGCGGGGGCGGCATGGCGTCCACGGGTGTGACGTTCAAGCGCACGAAGCGGCCAGGGTCCTGCGGCATCTGCACGCGGTACTGGCGGCCGGCGTACTCATAGACCACGTCGTAGGCCACGGTGCGATTTTCGTAGTAGGTCTGCGTGCCGCACTGGCGGTAGGTCTCGGTGTAGGGCTGCCCCGGTCCTTCCACGCGGTTGCCCACGATGGCACCGCCGATCAGCCCGATCACGGTGGCGGCTGCCCGGCCACTGCCGTTGCCAATGGCATTGCCCATGGCGCCACCGGCGATGCCGCCGATCAGTGCGCCGGCGCCGGACTTCTGGCCCGGGTATGTGACGCGTTCATCGCTGCACACCTCGCGCGGCACGGCCACCTGCTGGATCACCGGAGTGCTGCTGAGCACACGGCCTTGTTCTTCCTGCGCCTGGGCCACTCCGCTGCCAGCGAGCGCGAGCAGACCGGTCATCACGGGAATCAGAACGGGGGTTTTCATGGGGAACTCCTGATAGGGGTAGTCTCGACTTTGCTCTCGGCGTGTCAAGCCTGCGTGCGTTCTTTGTAAAGATTCGTTGCCGGTTCGCTCGACAGGCCCAGCAGGTCGACGGCCAGCGCTTCGGCGACCTTCAGACCGTCCACACCCGCCGAGAGGATGCCGCCTGCGTACCCGGCGCCTTCGCCGGCCGGGTACAGGCCGCGCGTGTTCAGGCTCTGGAGGTCGGGGCCGCGCGTGATGCGCAGTGGCGAAGACGTGCGAGTCTCCACGCCCGTCAGCACGGCGTCGGCCATGTCGTAGCCCTGGATCTTGCGACCGAACACCGGCACCGCTTCTCGCATGGCCTCGATCGCGTAGGCGGGCAGGGCGGCGGCGAGGTTGCCCAGCTTCACGCCAGGTTGGTAGGAAGGCTCCACCGAGCCGAGCGCGCTCGACGCCTGGTTCTTCAGGAAATCGCCCAGCAACTGGCCTGGCGCCTCGTAGTTGGAGCCGCCGAGCTGGTAGGCACGCGATTCAAGCTGGCGCTGCAGCACGATGCCCGCCAGCGGATGCGTCTGCCCGCGCTGCGCGAGCGTTCGAGCCTGATCGGCATAGCGAGTGCCGTCCCTCTCGCCGAAGGCGGCGGTCCACAGCGGCGCATCCTGAGGAAACGCCTGCGGAAAATCGGCCGGCTCGATGCCCACCACCAGGCCCGCATTGGCGTTGCGTTCGTTGCGCGAATACTGGCTCATGCCGTTGGTGACCACGCGCCCGGGTTCGGAGGTGGCGGCCACCACCATGCCTCCCGGACACATGCAGAAGCTGTAGACCGCGCGGCCATTCTTCGCGTGGTGGACCAGCTTGTAGTCGGCTGCGCCCAGCAGGGGGTGGCCGGCGTGGCGGCCCCAGCGTGCGCGGTCGATCACGCCTTGCGGGTGCTCGATACGAAACCCGATCGAGAAGGGCTTGGCCTCCATGAACACGCCCGCGTCCCACAGTTGCGAGAAGGTGTCGCGTGAGCTGTGGCCGAGCGCCAGCACCACGCGTCGCGTTGGCAGGACGAACCTTTCCCCGGTGTCCAGGCGCCGGACCTTCAGGGCTGCGATGTGCTGCAGATCGCCCTCGCGCACCAGTTCGAAGCCCTCCACCTGGTGCTGAAAACGAATCTCGCCGCCGAGCGCGATGATCTTCTCGCGCATCGCCTCGACCACCCGCACCAGCTTGAAGGTGCCGATGTGCGGGTGTGCGGTGTAGAGGATCTCGGCGGGCGCGCCAGCCTCGACGAACTCGTGCATGACCTTGCGGCCCAGGAAGCGCGGGTCCTTGATCTGGCTGTAGAGCTTGCCGTCGGAAAACAGGCCAGCGCCGCCTTCGCCGTACTGCACGTTGCTCTCGGGGTTGAGCACGTGCCGGCGCCAAAGACCCCAGGTGTCCTTGGTGCGCTCGCGCACCGGCTTGCCGCGTTCGAGCACGATGGGCTGCCAACCCATCTGCGCGAGCGCCAGCGCAGCGAACAGGCCGCAGGGGCCGAGGCCGACGACCACCGGCCGCTCGGCTTCATCGGCGGGCCAACCGGTCGATGCCTGGCCCGGTGGGTGCCAGGCCATGTCGGGCGTGGGCTGCACATGGGGCTTGCCGGCGTGCTGGGCCAGCAGCGAGGCTTCCCGCGCCGGGTTGGCCAGCGTCACGTCGACGATGTAGACCGCGAGCAGGTCGGCCTTGCGGGCGTCGAAGCTGCGCTTGAAGACTTGCAACCCCGCGATCTCTGGCGCTTCGATGCCCAGGGCGCCAGCCGCCAGGCGCGTCAGTGCCGCGACCGGGTGGGGCGGCGGCTCGCGGTCGAGATCGGTTTCGGCCGGCGCGTCGGCGGCGCGGCGATGTTCAGCGGGCACATCGGCCAGCGGCAGTTTGAGTTCGGAGATACGGATCATGTGTCGTGAGGCTTGTGTTGATCAAGCAGAGGACGGAGCCTGGGTATTGTCGTCAATGCCCGGCGTATCGCGGTGGCGGCTACAAGCGAGCAGTGTTGAGCAGTGTTAATATAATCCGGGTGAAAACAATAAATCCGGGTATAATTCGCCCCATGACACGTCCTGTTCCTTCCACCTGCACCGCCTTTCTGGGTGCGCGCCGCGTCGCTTTCGGCGCCTACGACGAGGTGGCGCGCTCCCTGGCCGCCCTTGATCTTTCCGTCGGCGGCCTGCTGGTGTTCGATGACGCCACAGGTGCGCAGGTCGATTACCCGTGGCCAGTGGGAGACCCGATGGCGGTGCCGGCCGAGGAGACGCAGCGGGTGACACCGGCTGCCGCGCCGCGTGTGGGGCGGCCGCGCATGGGGGTGGTTGCGCGTGAAGTGACGCTGTTGCCGCGCCACTGGGAGTGGTTGGCGCAGCAGCCCGGTGGCGCCTCGGCGGCTTTGCGGCGCCTGGTCGACGACGCACGGCGTACGCACGCCGATCGCGATGGGCAGCGGCACGCCAAGGAGCGCGCCTACCGCTTCATGAGCGCCATCGCGGGCGGCTTCGCCGGCTTCGAAGAAGCATCGCGTGCGCTGTTCGCGCAGGATGCCGAAACCTTTGCCCGCCGCATCGCAGACTGGCCCGCGGACGTGCAGGCGCACCTGGCCTGGCTCGCCCGCGACGCGTTCGCGCCCCATGCCTGACAGCCCCTCTTTTGGTTTGGACCCCCCATGCAAAATCCCGTGCAGCGGCCCCTTTGGCGCGTCTACCTGGTCTTTCTGGTGCCCATGGTGTTGTCCAACATCCTGCAAGGGCTTTCGGGCACCCTCAACGGCATCTACATCGGGCAGATGCTCGGTACGCACGCGCTGGCGGCGGTCTCCGGCATGTTCCCCATCGTTTTCTTCTTCATCTCGCTGGTGATCGGCATCGGCGCCGGTGCCTCGGTGCTCATCGGCCAGGCCTGGGGTGCGCGCGAGCCTGGCAAGGTCAAAGCCATCGCGGGCACAGCGCTCATGCTGGGCGGCCTGATTGGTGTCGCCGCGGCCGTCCTGGGCGTGGTCTTCGCACGCCAGGCGATGCAGGCCCTGGGCACGCCGCTGGACGTGATCGACGACGCCGTGGCCTACGCGCGCGTGATGTTGCTGATCATGCCGTTGCTGCTGGTGTTCATCCTGTTCACGCAGTTGCTGCGTGGCGTGAGCGACACCGTTTCGCCGCTGCTGGCGCTGTTGCTGTCGACCACGCTGGGCCTGCTGCTCACGCCAGCGCTTATCCGGGGCTGGGTCGGCCTGCCGCCGCTGGGCATTCAGAGCGCGGCCTACGCGGGGCTGGTGTCGTACGCGGTGGCGCTGGGCTTTCTGGTGTGGCGCCTCAGGCGGAGGCACCATGTGCTGGCGGTCGACGGCGAGTTGCTGGCGGCCCTGAAGCTGGATCGCGTCATCCTCGCCAAGGTGCTGCGCATCGGCCTGCCGACCGGGCTGCAGATGGTGGTGATCTCGATGTCCGAGCTGGTGATCCTGGCGCTCGTGAACGGCCACGGCTCGCAGGCCACAGCGGCGTATGGCGCGGTCACGCAGATCGTGAACTACGTGCAGTTCCCGGCGCTGTCGATTGCCATCACGGCGTCCATCCTGGCGGCGCAATCCATCGGCGGAGGCCGGGTTGATCGTCTGGGCGCTATTCTGCGCACCGGCCTGTGGCTCAACGCCGCACTCACCGGTGGACTGGTGCTGCTGGGGTATGCGCTTTCACACCGGCTGCTGGGGCTGTTCCTGACCGAACCCGAGGTGCGCCTGCAGGCCGAGCACCTGTTGCACATCATGCTCTGGAGCATCCTGGTGTTCGGCTTCCAGGCCGTGGTGGGCGGCATCATGCGCGCCAGCGGCGTGGTGCTGGTGCCCATGGCGATTTCTATCTTCTGCATTCTCGCCATCCAGCTGCCGGCGGCCTATGTGCTGGACGTCCACCTGGGATTGTCGGGAGTGTGGATCGCGTTCCCGGTGGCCTACCTGGCCATGCTCTTTTTGCAGACTGCGTACTACCGGTTGGTGTGGCGCCATCGCAAGATCGAGCGCCTGGTCTGATGACAGGGGATAATCCCCGCCGTGAAGCGCACCAGGCCGCCGCTGGCACGACATCCCGAAAGGGTGTGCTGGAGGAACGTCCGGACTGCACAGGACAGCGTAGGAGGTAACACCTCTCCACCGACAAGCCTCCAGGGTTCGCCCGAAAGGCCCTAAGGTGAGGATCAGAGCAACAGAGACGAGCCGATTCAGTTCGGGTGAAACGGGCAATCTCTACGCGCAGCAATACCAAATAGGCCAGTCTGAAGCGACACGGTTCGCCGTGTTGGTGATCCTCGTGGTTCCGCGAGGAGAGCTGGCGGGTAGGTAGCACCGAGCCGGGGAGCGATCCCCGGCCCAGATGAATGGCGGTCACATCCGGGGCAACCCGGATGCACAGAATCCGGCGTAACGGTGCGCTTCACACTTTTCAGAGATTGAAGCTACCCAGGCTCTGGATGCGTTCCACATGCGCCATGAGCGAGCGCTTGGCCACGGGCCACAGGCGCTCGGGCACGTCGTCGTAGGCGAGCTTCACCCAGTCGTCGGGAGAGCCTTCGGGCAGTGCCTGCAGCGCTTTGGCCACCTTGGCCTCGCGCTTGAGGCGGTGCGCCTTGAGTTGCGCAATGGCTGCACGTGCTCCGCCATGCACCGGCGCCGACGGGTTGTCCTGGGTTCGTCGCAGGTCGCCCAGCACGTGGCCGTGGGCGGGCAGGATGAACTCGATGTCGTGGCGCGCGCAGGCGGCGTCAAGCTTGTCCAGCGAGTCGAGGTAGGCACCCATGTTGCCGTCGGGCGGGTCGATCACGGTGGTGCTGCCATTGAGGATGTGGTCGCCGGTGAAGAGCAGGCCGTCTTCCAGGAGCGCCAGGCACAGGTGGTTGGCAGCGTGGCCCGGGGTGTGCAGCACCTCGAGCGTGTGCGAGACCATGCCCTCGCCCGACTGACCAATCAGCACGATCTGTTCCCCGTCGGCCAGCGAGCGCTCAGGCAAGAAACGGCTGTTTTCCCGTGCTGTGGCCTGGCTGGGCAGACCCAGGATGGGCGGCTTGGCCAGACCCGCGCCGGTGCACAGGGCCTGCAGGCGCGGCGCACCAGGGGAATGGTCGGGGTGCGAATGCGTGCAGACGATGGCGTTGATGCGCCCCCCGGCGGCGCGCCACAGGCGTTCGATGTGCTCGGGCTCGTCCGGGCCGGGGTCGATGACCACATGGCCGGCGGCCGGATCACCCACGACGTAGCTGTTGGTGCCGGGGCCGGTCATGTAGCCGGGATTGGGCGCGGTGAGGCGCTGCACGTTCTTGAGCAGTTGCACCGGCTGCTCGTGCTGCCAGTCCAGGGTGTGGACGATCTGGCCGTCCGGGCAGACCAGGGCCAGTTCGCCGAAGGGCGGCTCGTGTTCCATGTAGCGCGACTCGGCGCCATGCGTCAGGCCGGCACGCGGGCAACTGGTCCACAAGGGTTGATCGTTTTCTGCACAGGCTTGCAGCACCGCCTGCACATCGGCATAGGCCTGCAAGCGCTCCAGCGTGCGGATGGTCGGGAAGATGATGAAGAAGCCGCCGCCCTTGTGTCGCTCCAGCGCGTCGGCGGGGCGCACCCAGCAAGGTTCAAACTGCTCGGCCTCGTCGGCCACCGGTGCCTGGCCTTCGGGCATGCGAGCCACCAGGAAGGGCACATCGAAGCGGCGCGGAAGGTCGCGGTCGGTGATCCAGTGCGCCAGCACAAAAACGCCAGCACCATCCAGGGTGAGGCCTCTGGCCTGGCATTGAGCAGCGAAGGGTGCCTTGCGGTCGAGGGTGGCGATGTCGCTGTCGTCCACCGGCGATCCGTCGGCTCGGTGGGCGAGCAGCACACCCAGCTCCTCGAAGCTCTCTCGGATGGCGGCAATCGCCTGCGTGAGATGCAGGTCGCTCTGCGTCGGCCGCCGCGTGGCGATCGCGTGGGCCTGTGCATCGGCGGCGTCGATGCCGCCTCCCGGGAACACGTAGGCGCCGGGGGCGAAGCTCGCCGTCATGGAGCGGCGAGTCATCAGGACTTCGATGCCGGGGCGCGCCGGATCGGTGCTGTCGCGCAGCAGCAGCACGGTGGCGGCGGGGCGAACGGGAGCGCTCGGGCGGAGGGGATGCAGGAGTTGGGTGGGTCGGACCATTTCCGCATTTTGCGGCAAGGCGTCCCGGCTCGTTGGCAGGCAGCAAATTCCGTTCGCACTGAGCCTGTTGAAGTGCCCGCGAGGGCTTCGACAGGCTCAGCCCGAACGGTGGTCGGGGGTGACGCCCAAAGTGGTCATTTCGGCAGACAGGTTTTTCCAGGCCACATCGAAGCCAGGCACTTCGCGCAAAGGTGGAATTGGCGCACTTCGCAATGCCCAGTGCGCGCCCGCCACCACACTGTCGATGACAGGAATCGGTACCTCGGCCTGCACGAGCGCGGCCATGCCAGCCAGCCCGGCGCCGCCAAGAATGACGGCTTCCACGCCCAACTGGCGCGACGCATCGCGGCAGGCCTGGGCGAGCAGGGCGCGCGCGGCCACCGGGTTGACCGCCAGTTCGGCGCCGGTGGGTGCCACGGTGTGGATGCCCGCCAACTGCTGGGCCTGCCCCAGCGCCTGGGCCAGGCGTTGCAGCATCGGCCCCCAGCGGGCGCCTCCGGTGACGATGGCGTAGCGCCCATGGCGCGCCGCTTCGATGAAGGCGGCTTCGGCCAGGCCGGTCACCGGCACGGGGCTGCTCTCGCGCAAAGCCATGAGGCCGGGGTCGCCGAAGCAGCCGATCAGCACCGCGTCCGGCGGCCGGAGTTCACTGGCGAGGGCATGGGCCCAGGCGTCGAGCGCGGCGTGAGCGGCGACGGCGTAGCTCGCCTCGTCGGCGATGTAGGGTGAGCCGAAGCGGGCGGTGGCGGTCCGCACCGCCACGTGAAGCCCGGCCGCCTGTTGCACATGGGTTTGCAGCAGCGCGCTCACGCTGGTCGAGGTGTTGGGGTTGATGACCAGCAACTGGCGCATGGGCTCGTCAGATCGCTGAGAGGAAAAGACTCGCCAGGTCGGGCTCCTTGCCGCCCGGGGGAGAGAAATTCAGCTCGGCCTCTAGACGGTACAGATGCTCGCGCATCAAGCGTGCGGCCTCGCGGGCATCGCGCAGACGGATGGCGGCCAGCAGTGCGCGGTGTTCCACGCAGCCGCAGGCGGTGGCCTCCCGCCTCGCGTGGTTGTGGCTGCTGCTGTAGGTCATGAGGATGAGCGAGGTGCGCGAGACCATTTCGCGCAGGATGCGCCCCATGGTCTGCTGCCCGGCGCGATCGGCGATGTGCAGGTGGAAGTCGCCCGACAGGCGGATCGCACGGCGCATCTCGCCGGCCTCGCGGGCAGCCTCTTCGTCCCGGATGCACTGGGTGAGCAACTGAAGGTCGTCGCGTTCGGCGCGGTCCACGAAGCGTTCCACCAGCTGCGATTCGATCAGTCGGCGCACCTCGAAGACTTCGCGCGCCTCCTGCTCGCTGGGCTGGGCGATGGTGGCGCCCCGGTTGGGCGTGAGCGTGACGATGTGCTCGTTGGCCAGGCGCACCAGCACCGGGCGGATGAGCGTTCGCGAGACGCCAAACGCGTTGGCCAGGCGGTCTTCCACCAGCTTGGTGCCCGGCGGCAGGCGGTGGTCGAGGATGGCGGAGACGACGCGGTCGTAGATGGTGATGTCGCTGGCCGTGTGGCTCATCCCGAGCGTCCCTTCTTCTGGCGCCTGCCGAGCCACAGCGCCAGCGACACGGCCACACCCATGACCAGCAGCGAGACCACGGTGGTCACAGTGCCCAGCGCGTAGATGGCGGGGGTGGTCACGGTGGAGGTGAGACCCTGCAGTTCGAGCGGCAGCGTGTTCACGTCGCCAATGGCCTGCGAGGTGCGCGCGATTTCGTCCCAGCTCAGCGTAAAACCGAACATGCCGATGCCGACCACCGAAGGCCCGATCAGTGGCAGCACCACATGGCGAAAGCCCTGCCACGGTGTGGCGCCCAGGTCGCGGGCAGCTTCTTCGTAGGCCGGGTTGAATCGGTTGAATACCGCGAACATGATCAGCAGGCCGAAGGGCAGCGTCCAGGTCAGGTGCGCGCCGAGTGCCGAGGTCATGAGGCCGAGGGCCGTGCCGTAGTTCTCCAGCGCGCCTGTGGCGCCCACCGCCTCCAGCAGCCACTTCAGGGCGCCGTCGAGCAACCGGAACTGCAGGCCGATGCCCAGCGAGACAATGATCGACGGCATGATCAGGCTGGCCACTGTCATGAAGAAGAGGGCGTTGCCGCCGCGCAGCGGCTTGCGAAATGCCAGGCCGGCCAGCACAGAGAGCACCACGGTGAGCAGCATCACCACACCGCCAAGCAGCAGGGAGCGCAGGAAGGCCGCGCCGATGTCGACCGTGCCAAGACCTTCGGCCAGCTTGTGGAACCAATGCAGCGAGAGCCCCCGCAGCGGAAAGGTGAGACCGCCTTCGGGTCCCTGGAAGCTGAGCACGAAGATGACGAACATCGGCCCGTACATGAACAGCACGAACAGCGCGAAGACAATGGCCAGAGGCCAGAACCCGGGCGCGCGAGGATCGGAAATCTGTGAGGCCATGTTCACAGCTCCTTGCGGATGTCCACGAGCCGGGTGAGGCCCCAGATGATCATGAGCACGATGGCCAGCAGGATCACCGCGTTGGCGGCCGCCAGCGGAAACTGCAGATAGGACGTCTGCACCTGGATGATCTTGCCCACCGAGGCGATCTGCTGCCCGCCCATCACGCCGATGGTGACGAAGTCACCCATGACGATGGTGATCACGAAGATCGAGCCGATGATGATGCCTGTCTTGGAGAGCGGCACGATGACGTTCCACAGCGTTTGCCAGCTGCTCGCGCCGCTGTCGCTGGCGGCTTCGAGCAGGCTGCGGTCGATGCGCATCATGCTGTTGAAAATCGGCACGATCATGAACATGGTGTAGAGGTGCACGAAGGCCAGCACCACCGAGAAGTCGGAGAACAGCAGCCACTCCACCGGCGTGTCGACGAGGCCTGCACCCATCAGGGCCTGGTTGACCAGGCCGTTGCGGCCCAGCAGCGGCACCCAGGAAATCATGCGGATGACGTTGGACGTCCAGAACGGAACCGTGCACAGCACGAACAGCAGCGTCTGCATGCCCGGCGAGCGCACGTGTAAGGCAAGAAAGTACGCGACGGAGAATCCCACCACCAGCGTGATGCCCCAAACCAGCAGGCAGAACTTGAGGGTGGAGAGGTAGGTGGAGAGCGATACGCAGAAATCACCATGATCCGTGAGCGTGGAGCAGCCCTCGAAGATGGCGGTGTAGTTGCGCAGCGTGAACCCGGGGATCAGCTCGTACTCGTTGAAGTTCCAGAAGCTCACCATGACGGTGAGCGCCAGCGGGATCAGGAAGAACACCACGAACACCAGCGTGAAAGGCGCGGCCTGCCACCAGGCACGCACGGTCTTGACGGGGTTCGTGGTGGAAGTGGTCATGGCATTCAGGCTGCGACGAACTCGTTCCACTTCCTGACCATGTACTCGTTCTCGTCCATGACGGCGTTCCAGCAGGCAATGCCGCCCATGCGAGCCTCGTAACTGCCGCCGTCGCGCACCGCTCCGGCCTTGGCCAGCACGTCGCCATTTGGGCTCTTGATGTCCTGCGACGCGGGCTTGCCTTCCATCCAGTAGGCCCACTCATAGGCTTCCATCTTGGCCTTGGCGGTGTCGAGCACGGCGCTGTAGTAGCCCTGGCGATTCAGGTAGGCACCGGCCCAGCCGTCGAGGAACCAGTTGATGAACTCGTAGGCGCCGTCGAGCTTTTTGCCGGAGAGCGTGGCCGGCAGGCCAAAGCCGGCTGCCCAGGCGCGGTAGCCTTCCTTGAGCGGCTGGAAGTTGCAGGCGATGCCCTTGGTGCGCACGGCCGTCACGGCCGGCGACCACATGGACTGAATCACCACCTCGCCCGAAGCCATGAGGTTCACGGACTCGTTGAAATCCTTCCAGAGCGCGCGGAACTGGCCCGCCTTCTTGGCCTCGATCAGGGTCTTGATCGTCAGGTCGATCTCGGCCTTGCTCATGTTGCCCTTGTCCTTGTATTTGTGGATGCCCTTGGCCTCCACCACCATCGCGGCGTCCATGATGCCGATCGAAGGGATGTTGAGGATCGCGGCCTTGCCCTTGAATTCCGGGTTGAGCAACTCGGCCCAGCTCTCGATGGGGCGCTTGATCAGGTCGGGGCGAATGCCCAGCGTGTCGGCGTTGTAGACCGTGGGAATCAGCGACATGTACTGCGTGGGCGAGGCTGCGAACTTCTTGCTCTTTTCGCCTTCGAGGTAAATCACCTTTTTGGGCGCCGTGCCCTGGTCGCCCACGGCCTTGCCCGCTACGGTGCCGGTGGTGAACAACGGCGTGATCTTGTCGGCGTTCTTGATCTTCTTCGTGTCGATGCCCTTGAGGTTGCCGGTGGGCACGATCTTCTTGAGCGAGAAGTACTCGGTGTCGATCAGGTCAAAGCTGTTGGGCGCGGTCACGGCGCGCTTGGTCACGTCGTCGGTGGTCACCGCCACGTACTGGATCTCGATACCGGTGTCGGCCTTGAACTTCTCGGCGATGGCCTTGTCCTGGTTCACCGCAGTGCCCAGGTAGCGCAGCACGATCTTTTCCTGCGCGTGTACCGCAGGCGCCAGGCCGGTGGCCAGGATGCCGGCCATGCCGGCGGTGCCCTGCAGCAGGCTGCGGCGGCTCAGGCCGGCCGGGGCGGCGGTGATGGTGGGCTCTTGATCGGATGTCGACATGGCATTTCTCCTGCGGTGCGGGTTGGGGGAAAGAAAATGGGGCGCCCCGGGATCAGGCGTGGAGGGTCGGCGCAAAGCTGTGCGCCTGCCAGGCCGCCCAGCTCAGGCTGACCCGGTCGCCCGGCGCATACGGGTGCTGGGCAAAACTTGCCTCGGGCAACATCACCGAGACGCTCTCGCCCGACTGGCCTTCGGCCAGGTGCAGGCCGAGCAACACGTAGCTGCCCTGGTACTCGACATCGTTCACCGTCGCCGGCCAGCCGTTCTCGCCGCGGTCCAGCGGCGCCACGCGGATGTGGTCGTTGCGCACGGCGACCTTGCCCTGCGTGGTCTGCAGCACGTTGTGGCCCCCCATGAAACGCGCCACAAACTCGCTGGCCGGACGGTTGTAGACCTCGTGGGGCGAGCCCACCTGTTCGATGCGGCCGTGGTCCATCACCACCATGGTGTCGGCCAGCGCCATCGCTTCCTCTTGCGAGTGCGTGACGTGGATGAAGGTCAGGCCCAGTTCTTTCTGCCAGCGGCGCAGCTCGGCACGCATCTGCACACGCAGAAATGGGTCGAGGGCGGACAACGGCTCATCGAGCAGCAACACGCGCGGCTGCGTGATGAGGGCGCGCGCCAGCGCCACGCGCTGTTGCTGGCCACCCGAGAGTTCGCCCGGCTTGCGTGCGCTGAGGTGCCCCATGGCCACGCGTTCCAGCAGGTCCTGCGCCTGCTGGTGGCGCGCTTCCTTGCTGACGCCCTTCATCTTCAGGCTGAAGGCCACGTTGTCCAGCGCCGAGAGGTGGGGGAATAGCGCGAAGCTCTGGAACATCATGGCTGTGCCACGCCCGGCCGCAGGCAGGTGGGTGATGTTGCGGTTCTCCAGCAGGATGTCGCCGCTGGTGGTGGTTTCGTGGCCCGCAATCATGCGCAGCGTCGTGCTCTTGCCACAGCCAGAAGGGCCGAGCAGGCAGCAGTAGCTGCCGCTGGCGATGCGCAGGTTGATGCTGTCCACCGCCACGCTGCCAGCAGCGTACTGCTTGGTCAATGCAATGAGTTCAATGCCGGCAGCCTGGGGCGTGGGATCGTTCATGCGGCAACCTGATCGCATAAGCCGTGCCAGGCCTCGTGTACGCATTTTTCTCAGAATTGCGTACAAAAAGGCACCCGCTTTGTGCGCATGCGCCACCAGGCAATCGAGCGCCGGCCACAGCGGTGCGTGCGTCATGCACCAGCGTGTGGCCCCGCGCCAGGGCGGTGCACGGCGTGCTGGGCGGATAATCCCGCCCATGCACATCCGATTCACCAAGATGCAAGGCGCGGGCAACGATTTCGTCGTGCTCGACGAAACCCGGGGGCGTCTGGGCCTGAGTGCGGCCCAGTACCGCTTCCTGGCCGACCGGCATTTCGGTGTAGGCGCCGACCAGATCCTGAGCGTGCGGCCCTCGCCCGGCCCAGGGCTGGATTTCGAGTACACGATCCACAACGCCGATGGCGGTGAAGTGGAACATTGCGGCAATGGCGCACGCTGCTTCGTGCGCTATGTGCACGACAAAGGCCTGAGTCGCAAGAACCCGCTGCGCGTGAAGGTGGTCAATGGCGAACTGGAGCTGCGCATGCACGACGATGGCCGCGTCACGGTGGACATGGGACCTCCCGTGTTCGCGATCGACCGCATTCCCTTCCAGGCCGAGGGGCTGCAGGCCGAGTCCATGGGCGATTTCGAGCGCTGGCCGCTGGCACTGCCGTATGCCGGCGACGTGCCGGTGGCCGTGCTCTCCATGGGCAACCCGCACGCCGTGCTGCTGGTGGAAGACGTGCAGACCGCTTCGGTGCAGGCCTGGGGCCCGTGGATCGAATCGCACGAGCGTTTCCCCCAGCGGGTGAATGCCGGCTTCCTGCAGGTCGTCAACCGCCACGAGGTGCGCCTGCGGGTTTACGAGCGTGGCGCTGGCGAAACCCTGGCCTGCGGCACCGGTGCCTGTGCCGCCGTGGTGGCTGGCATCCGCCTGGGCCTGCTCGATCCAAGGGTCGACGTGCACACCCTTGGCGGTGTGCTCACCATCGAATGGCATAACAGTCCTGACCACGACCAGCCGGTGTTCATGACTGGACCGGCCACCACCGTGTTTGATGGCCAGATCGACGTGCCCGACCTGGCGTGATGTGGTCTACAGTGCAGCCCCATGAACCCCAACCAGATTCCCCCCATCACGGAAGACGACATCGCCAACTACCTGGCGAACACACCCGACTTCTTCGAGCGCCACGCCAGCCTGCTGGCTGCCGTGCAGCTCACCAGCCCTCATGGCCAGCGCGCCGTGAGCTTGCAGGAGCGCCAGGCCGAGATGCTGCGCGAAAAGATCCGGGGACTGGAGCTCAAGGCCGCCGAAATGATTCGCAACGGCCACGAGAACACGAACATCGCCGACAAGCTGCAGCGCTGGACGCGCGAGCTGCTGCTCACACGCGAGGCGGTCGAGCTGCCCACCGTGGCTGCCCGCGCCATCGGCGAGCACTTCCTGGTGCCACAGGTGGCCATCAAGGTCTGGGACGTGGCACCTGAATACGCCAACGAGCCATTCGCGCAGGGCGCGAGCGAAGACGTGATGGCATTTGCCTCTTCGCTCATGCACCCCTATTGCGGCGCCAATCCCGGCCTGGAGGCCGCGCAGTGGCTGGCCGACCCGACGTCGGCTGCATCGCTGGCCCTGATTCCGCTGCGCGCCGGCCTGGCGCCCCAGGCATTCGGGTTGCTGGTCCTGGCCTCGGCCGACCAGCAGCGCTTCGCCGCCGACATGGGCACCGACTTCCTGGAGCGCATCGGCGAGCTCTCCAGCGCATCCCTTTCCCGACTGAGGCCCCAGTGAGTCCCGCGCTCACCAGCGACGCAGATGCCGCGCTGGTGACGGCCTACCTGAACCACGTGCGCGTTGAAAAGCGCCTGGCCGATCGCACGGTCGAGCTCTATACCCTGGATCTGGAAAAACTCGCGGCCCAGGCGCGCGAAGCTGGACTGGCGCTCACCGAGGTGCAGAGCCCCCACATCCGGCGCTGGGTGGCGAAGATGCATGGCGGTGGCCGCAGTGCGCGCGGCATCGCTCTCATACTCTCGGGCTGGCGCGGCTTCTACGTGTGGCTGGGCCGCCAGGGGCTGGTCCACCACAACCCGGTGCAGGACGTGCGCGCGCCCAAGGCCGGCAAGCCCCTGCCCAAAGCGCTGGGCGTGGACGAGGCGGTGCAACTCGCCTCGCACCACGAAGCGGCCGATCACCCATCACTGGAGGCGCGCGACGCCTGCATCACCGAACTGCTCTATGGCTGCGGCATGCGCATCGGGGAACTGGTGGGACTGGACGTGGCCGCCAGCGCCAGCGCGCGCGGCTGGATCGACGCGCAGGCCAGCGAAGCCCACGTGCTGGGCAAGGGAGCCAAACGACGCAGCGTGCCGGTAGGCCGCCAGGCGCTGGAGGCCCTGGCGCGCTGGCTGGAACTGCGCGACGCCTGGGCGGGCGAGAGCCCGGCGCTGTTCATTGGCGCTCGCGGCCAGCGTCTGACGCCGCAGCACATCCGCCTGCGGCTCAAGCGCCGATCGCTGCTCGCCGGCCTGGCCACGCCGGTGCATCCGCACATGCTGCGGCATTCCTTCGCCAGCCATGTGCTGCAGTCCAGCAGCGATCTGCGCGCCGTGCAAGAGCTTCTGGGGCACGCCAGCATCAGCACGACGCAGGTGTACACCCGGCTCGATTTCCAACACCTGGCCAAAGCCTACGACGCGGCCCACCCCCGGGCGCATGCGCGGAGTGCCCCGCCCGGTGTTGCCGACGAATCCGTGCCACCGCCCGTGGAAGGACGCCCTCGGTCTCCCCGCTGACCTTCCGGTCGGGCCGTTGCTTGTAGGATGCGTCTTTGCCCGCATCCATCGGAGACCACTGTGTTCAAGTTCCTCGTCGCCTTCAAGTCCCTGCTGCTCGCCGCCGTGATGGCCACGTCGCTGCCGGCGCTGGCCCAGACGCCTCCGGCCATCAAGGTGGTCTATCACCTCAGCGATGGCATTGCGCAAGCCTCGCGGGCCGTTGCCAATATCCGCAACCACCTGGCCGCCGATCCCACAGCCAAGATCGTGGTCGTCACACATGGGGCTGGCATCGACTTCCTGCTCGATGGCGCCAACAACACGGCCGGCCAGTCGTTTGCCGGTGCCATTGGCGATCTATCCGCCAAGGGCGTCGGTTTCTTCGTGTGCAACAACACGCTGGTCTCGCGCAACATCGACGCCTCCAAGGTGGCCATGGAGGCCAGGGTGGTGCCTTCGGGCGTGGCCGAAGTGGCCCGCCTGCAGGCCCGCGAAGGTTACGTTTACCTGCGCCCCTGAGCGCAAGCTGCGCTCTTTTCCGGGGTCGCATACACTCCCCGGTTTGCTTTCGCCCCCCACCGACCGCTCCTGCCCGCCATGTCACTCATTCCCGCCACCATCCTCACCGGCTTTCTAGGCTCGGGCAAGACCACGCTGCTCAAGCGCGTGCTCTCCGAGGCCCATGGCCAGAAGATTGCCGTGGTGGAGAACGAGTTCGGTGAAGAGAACATCGACAACGAAATCCTGGTGGCCGACACGCAGGAAAACATCATCCAGATGAGCAATGGCTGCATCTGCTGCACCATCCGCGACGACTTGCGCGCCACGCTGCAGGACCTGGCTCAGAAGAAGCGCAAGGGGGAGCTCGATTTCGAGCGCGTGGTGATCGAGACCACCGGCCTGGCCGATCCGGGGCCTGTGGCGCAGACCTTTTTCATGGACGACGAAGTCGCCGAGCAGTACCTGCTGGACTCCATCCTCACGCTGGTGGATGCCAGGCATGCGGCCGAGCAGCTCAACGAGCGCCAGGAAGCGCGGCGTCAGGTGGGGTTTGCAGACCAGATCTTCATCAGCAAGGCCGACCTCGTGAGCGAGCAAGAGCTGGATGCACTGACCCACCGGCTCAAACACATGAATCCGCGTGCGCCCATGCGCCCGGTGCATTTCGGAGAAGTTTCGCTCAAGGAGGTGTTCGACCTGCGCGGCTTCAACCTCAATGCCAAGCTCGACATCGACCCCGACTTCCTCAAGGTCGACGATCACGATCACGATCATGGACATGAGCACCACGATCACCAGCACGGCGAGCATTGCGACCACCCGTCGCACCAGCACGACCACGGCGATCACGGTCACGGGCACCACCACCATCACGACGACGACGTGAAGAGCTTCGTCTATCGCGCCACGCGGCCTTTCAGTCCGGCCAGGCTGGAAGACTTTCTTGGCGCCATCGTGCAGGTCTATGGCCCGCGCATGCTGCGCTACAAGGGCGTGCTGCACATGGAAGGCACCGACCGCAAGGTGATCTTCCAGGGGGTGCATCAGCTGATGGGCAGCGACCTCGGGCCGGTCTGGGCCGAGGGTGAACCCCGGGTGAGCAAGATGGTGTTCATCGGCATTGACCTGCCCAAGGACATCCTGATCCAGGGCCTGGACCAGAGCCTGGCCTGACGGTATTGCGCCCAGGGTTTGAGCTCCTTTTCATCAGAACCAGGCCCGAACGTGTTGTTTGTCTCGCTTCCCCAACGCCTGGGCTTGCCCTGCGGACAGGAATCCGGGCCGCTCGGACCAGTCTCGTTACAATCGCGGCCCAAGTCGGCAGGCCGGCGCTCTGCGACGATCGCTCCCCGCCCACTTACAAAGGCACTCGGCAATGGGGGTATAAGGACGAGTCGGTCGGTCCAGTCGGGCCGTCGAGACGCCGCCCGGCATCCCGTCCGCAGCAGCGCCCCGTCCCCAGATCCCGCATCGTCAGGTACACAGAGGAGACCGTTGTGAAACCCCCGGCAACCAGGACAGCGAAATCAGGCAAACCCGCCACATCGGGAGCCAAGGCACGCGCGACGGTAGCCAAAAAGACCGCAACCGCCAAGGCGCCGACCAAGTCCAAGACCCCTGTGAAGCCAGCGGCCAAGGCGTCGGCCAAAAAGGCGCCGCTCAAGGCAGCTGCCAGACCCGCCGTCAAGAAGCCGGCACCCAAGCCGGTGGCCAAGAAGCCGGTCGCCAAGCCCGCCACCAAGCCAGTGGTCAAAAAGTCCGCAGCCCGCCCGGTGTCCAAGGCACCGATTGCCAAGGCTGCGGCTCCGTCCAAGACGATCAAACCGGTGGCCCAGGCCACCAGAACCAAGACCCAGCCCGTTGCCAAGGCGGCTGCTCCCAAAGTGATTTCTCCGGTTTCCAAGGCCGCGCCTGTCGCGGCGCCCGCTCCCAAGCCTTCCAGTGCCAAGCGCGCGCCCGCACCCGCACCTGTGGTGGTGGAGCCCACGCCGCGCCCTCTGGGCAAGCGGGCCGCCAAAAAAGTCATGATGGAGCAGATGACCCAGGCTGCGGTGGTGCCGACCCACGCCCCGGATGCTGCCAAAGCGACCTTTTCCCATATGAACGAACGCGCCGTCATGACCCCACCCGTGCCATCCTCCATCCAGAAAGATCCCAAACGAGCCAACAACTGGAAGACCCTGTCGGTCGAACAACTGACCGATCAGGATGTGCAGGCCATGCCCGATAGCGAGTACATGAGTGACCTGCAGCTGGCTTTCTTCCGCCGCAAGCTCTCCCAGCTCAAGGCCGACATGCTGGCCAACGCCGGGGAAACCACCGAGCACCTGCGCGAAGACACCGTGGTGGTGCCCGATCCTGCCGATCGCGCCACCATCGAGGAAGAGCACGCGCTCGAACTGCGAACGCGGGACCGCGAGCGCAAACTGCTCAAGAAGATCGAACAGGCCATTGCGCGAATTGATTCGGGTGACTACGGCTACTGCGAAGAAACCGGCGAACCCATCGGTGTGGGCCGGCTCATGGCCCGCCCCACCGCGAGCCTGTCGCTGGAGGCGCAACAGCGCCGAGAGCTCAAGCAGAAGATGTTCGGCGACTGAGCCCGGACTGGTCGCTTTTCTCTTTGCGGTAACGAGCACCCATGTCCAAGGACGACTCCAACGGCGGCTTCCTGTCCAAGGTGGTGAAGTTCGTTCGCCACCCGACCACCAGTTGGTCGGACCTGGACACGCGATCGGCCGACCGCGAGAGCGAGTACAGCAAGGCCGCGCTCAAGGAAATGATCGAGCGCAAGCGGCGCAACGACTTCGTGCGCAAACGCGAGTTCGACATGCTGCGCAAGATTCGCAGCCGCGAGGGCACGCCGGGCGAAGGGCAGGGCATGCGCCCATCCTTCTTCCAGAGCAGCCTGCCGTCCAAGCCGGACGACCGGGCCGAAACGCTCAAGAAGATCGACGAAATCGAAGCCCAGATGTCGATGCAGTGGTGGAAGACCAAAGGCCCTGACTCGCTGGTGAGCACGGGGTCTGGCCTGAACACAGCGCCTCACGGACCGGGTGGCCCCACTTCCAAGAAGGACGACGCCACTTCGGTGCCGGCCGCGCCGGACCCTGCCATCAGGCAGCGCAAGGCGCAGTACGACGAGACCGAGCCCGGTCCATTGCCCAATCCGGCAAACGGTGCGCCGAATTCGGCCAGCCAGAAACTCGACCGGGCGATGCAGGACACCCAGCCGGCCAGCGTCCCGGCGGCGCTGCGCAAGAGTTGGTCGCCCTCACGCGAACGCCAGGTGGCCGCAGCACCACCTCCGCCAGCTGCCGCGCCGCCGGCGCGCACCGGTCTGATGGCGCCCACCTCGCAACGCCAGTCCGGCAGCCCCGCTTCCCAGTTCTCCGCTTCGCATTTTTACGCGCTGGATGTGCAGGAAATTGCGCAGGACCCCGAGGTGGAGGAGGCCGCGATCCGCTTCGCCAATGGCGACGACGCGGGTGCCGAGCAGGGTTTGCTCGAGGCGCTGAACGATGGCGGCGCCAAGGCCGATCAGCAGGAAGACTGGCTCGCGCTGTTCGACCTGTATCGGGCTACCGGGCAGTTGGCGCCGTTCGAAAGCCGCGCGGTGGACTTCGTCAACCGTTTCAACCGCTCCGCGCCTCAGTGGTACGACATGCCCGACGCGGTCTCGCGCATGACGGGCAAGGTCTACACGCCGTCCACCGGCCACAACCGGGCGGTCTGGATCTGCGAACCAGAACTCGATGCCCATGCGGTGGGCACTTTGCAAAACGTGTTGCTGCGAGCGCCGCAACCCTGGGTGCTGGACTGGACGCCGCTGGAGAGCATGGACCTCAAGGCCGCGCGGGCCTTGCTGGGCATTTTTACGCTCTGGGGCGATCAGGACGTGGAGCTGCGCTTCCAGGGGGCGGGAGCTTTTCGCGACCTGCTCAAGAGCCAGACCCCGTCCAGCCGTCGCGATGTGGAGCAGCTCTGGTGGGAGTTGCGCATGGCGGTGCTTCGCATCATGAACCGCCCGGACGAATTCGAACTGACGGCACTTGATTTCTGTGTCACCTACGAGGTGTCGCCCCCGGGCTGGGAGAAGCCGCGCTGCCACTACATGTCGGTCTCCCACGACAAGCCGGGTGAAGCTGGCCAGTCGGTGCTGGGCGAATCCGTGCTGGAGCAGGTGGCCTCGGGCTATCCCGGCGGTGGCGAGTCCTTGCTTGACAGCCAGGGCTCGGAGACCAGCCAGCTTGGCCTGGTAGAACTCTCGGGCGAAATCCGTGGCGATCCGCAGACTACGCTGGATGCGTTGGAGCGCAAGCTCAAGGGCGCTGACGTGCTCATCATTTCCTGCCGCCATCTGATCCGGGTGGATTTCTCCGCCGCCGGGACGTTGCTCAACTGGGTGTCCAGCCACCACGCCGAAGGCCGGCTGGTGCAGTTTGTGGACGCACACCGTCTGGTGTCGGCCTTCTTCCATGTGATCGGCATCACCGAGTACGCCAAAGTCGTCGTGCGCGTCGATTGAACGCCGCGGCAGTGCGCTCTCTGGGGCTGGCCCCGGTACCATCTGTGGCAAAGCCCGTCACGCCGGGCCATTGCATTTCCCTCGCAAGACCCCAATTCGAACCCATGGAATCCTTTCACGGCACCACCATCGTCTGCGTTCGCCGGCAGACACCACAAGGTGTGCAAGTGGCGATTGGCGGCGATGGCCAGGTGACGCTGGGCAACATCGTGGTCAAGGGCACCGCCCGCAAGGTGCGCAAGCTGCACCACGACAAGGTGCTGGCAGGCTTTGCCGGCGCCACCGCCGATGCCTTCACGCTTTTTGAACGCTTCGAAGCCAAGCTGGAGAAGCACCAGGGGCATCTGGTGCGCGCAGCCATCGAACTCACGCGCGACTGGCGCACCGATCGTGTGCTGCGTCGCCTGGAAGCGATGCTTGCGGTGGCCGACCAGAGCGCTTCGCTCATCATCACCGGCAATGGCGACGTGCTCGAACCCGAGCACGGCATCGTCGCCATCGGCTCGGGTGGCGCGTACGCGCAGGCCGCTGCGAAAGCCCTCGTCGACCACACCGAACTGAGCGCGGAAGAGGTGGTGCGCAAGTCGCTGGCCATTGCCGGTGAGCTGTGCATCTACACCAACATGAACCACACGATCGAAACGCTGGACTGAGCCCGACACATGTCTTCGATGACTCCGCAGGAAATCGTTTCCGAACTCGACCGTTTCATCATCGGCCAGAAAGGTGCCAAGCGCGCCGTGGCCATCGCGCTGCGCAACCGCTGGCGCCGCCAGCAGGTCGATGAGAGGCTGCGGCCCGAGATCACGCCCAAGAACATCCTCATGATCGGTCCTACCGGCGTGGGAAAAACCGAGATCGCACGTCGCCTGGCGCGGCTCGCCGACGCGCCCTTCATCAAGGTCGAGGCCACCAAGTTCACCGAGGTGGGCTATGTGGGTAAAGACGTGGACAGCATCATCCGCGACCTGGCCGAAATTGCCATCAAGCAGACGCGCGAAGCGGAGATGCGCAAGCTGCGCACGCGTGCAGAAGACGCCGCAGAGGACCGCGTCCTCGACATCCTGATTCCGCCACCGCGCAGCATGGCCGCCGAGCCGGTCAGCGTGGTCGCCACCACCGAGAGCACTGCGCGCCAGAATTTCCGCAAGAAGCTGCGCGAGGGCGGGCTGGACGACCGGGAGATCGAAATCGACCTGATCGAGCAGCGCCCACCCATGGAGATCATGGGCCCGGCCGGCATGGAAGAGATGGCCGAGCACCTGCGCGGCATGTTCAGCCAGATGGGGGCCGCCAGGCGCCAGACGCGGAAGCTTCCGATTGCCGAGGCGATGAAGCTGCTGATCGAGGAGGAGGCGGGCAAGCTGGTCAACGAAGACGAGATCCGCACGCGGGCTCTGCACAACGCCGAACAGAACGGCATCGTGTTCATCGACGAGATCGACAAGGTCACCTCGCGCAACGAAGGTGGCGGCAACGCCGAGGTCTCGCGCCAAGGGGTGCAGCGTGACCTGCTGCCGCTGGTTGAAGGCACGTCGGTCACCACCAAATACGGCGTGATCAAGACCGACCACATC
This sequence comes from Hydrogenophaga sp., assembly GCF_050250835.1. GTDB lineage: Bacteria > Pseudomonadota > Gammaproteobacteria > Burkholderiales > Burkholderiaceae_C > Hydrogenophaga. The sequence goes on from NZ_JBFWNX010000004.1 coordinate 39,943, forward strand.
CTCTTCATCGCCAGTGGCGCTTTTCACCTGGCCAAGCCGAGCGACCTCATCCCCGAACTGCAGGGCCGTTTCCCGATCCGCGTGGAGTTGCAGTCGTTGTCGGTCGACGATTTCGAGGCCATCCTCACGCAGACGCACGCCTCGCTGGTGCGCCAGTACCAGGCGCTGCTCGCCACCGAAGGCGTGACGGTCCAGTTCGGTCCTGAGGGCATCCGCCGCCTCGCGCAAATCGCCTGCGACGTGAACGAGCGCACCGAGAACATTGGCGCGCGCCGCCTGGCCACCGTCATGGAACACCTCCTGGACGAGGTCAGCTTCGATGCCGCCCACCTCAGCGGCCAGACCATAGCCATTGATGCGGCATACGTCGACGGCCGCCTGGGCGCACTCAGTCAGAACGAAGATCTGTCTCGTTACATCCTCTGAGTCCACACAGGTCCGTCACGCGGATACCTGATTGCCCGTACAGCCCTGCCTGCAGCAGGGTTTTCAAGCAACACATGCAGTGCTTCTTGTAAGTGCTTGCTTTTAATGCATTTTTGATTCGAAAAGGATGTGCGTTTCCCTCCTAAGTGGTTGATTTCATTGAAAAAATCTGTAGCCGCAGGCTTGCACCGCAATCTTTTCCTGCTAAAGTGGGGAAAAGTGCAATTAAGTGGTGAAAAGTGTTTTTCAAGGATTGACTTCGGTGTTCCAGGGTGCGTCTTCTCTCAGTCTCGATGCCAAGGGTCGGCTCTCCGTGCCGACGCGGCACCGTGACGCCCTGGGCGCGGGTTCGAATCAGCTCACCATCACCAAACACCCCCATGGCTGCCTGATGATCTTCCCGCGCAGCGCGTGGGAGGAGTTCCGGGACCGCATCGCATCGCTGCCGATGTCTGCCCAGTGGTGGAAGCGCATTTTCCTGGGCAATGCGATGGACGTCGAGATGGACGGCACCGGGCGCGTGCTGGTTTCGCCCGAGTTGCGCGCAGCGGCAGGCATCACCAGGGACGCGATCCTGCTGGGCATGGGCGCCTACCTGGAGTTGTGGGATGCCCAAGCCTATGCGGCACAGGAAGCCGAGGCCATGAAGGCCGACATGCCCGATGTCTTCAAGGATTTCTCCTTTTAAGGGCGATGGTGCAAGGCACATGGATTCACCACACCGTCCTGTTGAACGAAGCTGTGCAGGCTCTGTCGATCAACCCGGATGGGCACTACGTCGATGCCACTTTCGGACGCGGTGGCCACTCGCGCCTGCTGCTGGAGCACCTGTCTGCGAAAGGGCGGCTGACCGCCTTCGACAAGGACCCACAGGCGGTGTCGGTGGCAAAGGAACTGGCGGCCAGCGATGGCCGTTTTTCCATTCGGCACGAAGGCTTCGCTCATCTGGCGGAGCTGGGTGCGGCCAGCGCGCACGGTGTGCTGCTGGACCTGGGGGTGAGTTCACCTCAGATCGACGATCCCCAGCGGGGATTCTCCTTTCGCCACGACGGACCCCTGGACATGCGCATGGACACCACGCGCGGCCAGAGTGTGGCGCAGTGGCTGGAGACGGCCGAAGTTTCCACTCTGGCGGAGGTCATTCGTGAGTATGGCGAAGAACGGTTTGCTCAATCGATTGCAAAGGCGATTGATCGTCGCCGACAGGAACGGGGCGCTTTTCGAACCACCGGCGAATTGGCCGAAGTCGTGGCTGGCGCGGTCAAAACCCGCGAGCCGGGCAAGGACCCTGCAACGCGCACATTTCAGGCTTTTCGGATTTTCATCAACGCCGAGCTTGAAGAGTTGCAACAAGCGCTAGAGGCCAGCCTGAAGGTGTTGCGTCCGGGAGGAAAACTGGTGGTCATCAGCTTCCATTCGCTCGAAGACCGCATGGTCAAGCAGTTCATGGCCCGCCATTCGCGCGCCGTCGTGGACCGCCGCGTGCCCTTTGCCGAGCCTGCTCCCATGGCGCTGCGCGCGCTGAAACGCGTGATGCCCTCTGATGAGGAGGTCAAGGGCAACCCCCGTTCGCGCAGTGCCGTCATGCGTGTGGCCGAACGCACCGAGGCGCCGGCATGATCCGCTTGAATCTGGTCCTGCTGGTCGCGGTGATCGCGAGCGCGTTCTACCTCGTGCACACGCAGTACGAATCGCGCCGGCTCTACGCTGCGCTGGACCGCTCGCAGGCACAGTCGCGCAAGCTGGAATCCGAGCACGAACAATTGCAGGTACACAAGCGAGCCCAGGCCACGCCTGCGCGCGTGCAGCAACTGGCTGCACGGCAGTTGCAGATGCGCCCGGTCACGCCGGGCATCACGCAGTACGTCACCGTGTTCGAGCCGCCGCCCGCGCCCACGCCTGCCACACCGGAGCGGCGACCATGAGCCGCAGCATCAACTACTCGGCAAGCCCCTTGCTGGCCAGCCGCACGCCGGTGTGGCGCAGCAAGTTCATCGTCGCGGGTCTGGCTGTGGCCTTCGCTGGTTTGGCCGGGCGGGCGGCCTACGTGCAGGTGTTCGGCAACGATTTCTTTCAGCGCCAGGGCGAAGTGCGCTTCGCTCGCACGCTGGAACTGCCCGCCAACCGAGGTCGCGTGCTGGATCGCAATGGCCTGATCCTCGCGTCCAGCGTGGTGGCGCAGAGCATCTGGGCGATTCCGGAAGACGTGGACCGCACCGATCCCAAGCTGCGCCAACTCGCGAAACTGCTGGAGATGCCTCTGGCCGATCTGCGCAAAAGATTGGCCAACGAAGACAAGACTTTCGTGTGGGTCAAGCGCCAGGTGGACGACCCGGTGGCCAAACAGATCGCTGAACTCGGCATCAAGGGCATCTACCAGCGCCGCGAGTACAAGCGTGAATATCCGGAGGGCGAGGCTGCTGCTCATGTGGTGGGCTTCACCAACGTGGAAGATATCGGTCAGGAAGGCGTCGAGCTGGCATTCAACAAGCAGCTGGCGGGCAAGAGCGGTTCGCGCCGCGTGATCAAGGACCGCCTGGGGCGCGTGGTGGAAGACGTGCGTGACGTGGTCCCGCCAGTAGACGGGCCCGATCTGCAGCTCTCGATCGACAGCAAAGTGCAGTACTTCGCTTACCAGAAGCTCAAGGACGCGGTGTTGCTGCACAAGGCGCGGGCGGGCAGCGTGGTGGTGATCGACACGCTCACGGGTGAGGTGCTGGCACTCGCCAACTACCCGAGCTACAACCCCAACCGGCGGCAGAATCTCACGGGCGAGCAACTGCGCAACCGCGTGCTCACCGACAGCTTCGAACCCGGTTCGACGATGAAGCCCTTCATCGTCGGGCTGGCGCTGGACAAGGGGCTGGTCACGCCCAACACTCCCATCAACACCGCGCCGGGCCGCATCACCATTGGTGGCTCCACCATCAGTGACTCGCACCCGAACGAGGTGCTGACGGTCTCGCAGGTGATCCAGAAGTCGAGCAACGTGGGCACCGTCAAGATGGCGATGCAGATGAGTCCGCGCGAGATGTGGGAAACCTATGCTCAGGCAGGCTTCGGCCAGAAGCCGCAAGTGCCGTTCCCGGGTGCCGTGGCTGGGCGGCTGCGTCCCTACAAGAGCTGGCGTCCGATCGAGCAGGCCACCATGAGCTATGGCTACGGGCTTTCGACCTCGCTGTTCCAGCTGGCACAGGCCTACACGGTGTTTGCTCGCGACGGAGAACTGATTCCTGTGACGCTGCAGAAGTCGGCCGACACGGTGGCGGGCGTGCGCGTGTTCAGCCAGAAGAACTCGATCGCCGTGCGCCAGATGCTGGGGCTGGCTGCTGGTCCAGGCGGTACGGGCTCCCGTGCACAGACCATGGGCTATTCGGTCGGCGGCAAGAGCGGCACCGCGCGCAAGCAGGAAGGCAAGGGCTACGCCGACAAGAAGTACCGCAGCTGGTTCGTGGGACTGGCCCCGGTGGAATCACCGCGAATCGTGGTGGCCGTGATGGTCGACGAGCCCAGCAACGGCGTCTTCTACGGCGGCGTGGTGGCGGCCCCGGTGTTCAGCGAGACCGTGCAGCAGACGCTGCGCATTCTCGGTGTGCAGCCCGACATGAACGTCAAGCCGCAGATCGTCACCGACGTGGTCGAGGAATCTTTCTGATGCGCACGATCCTCCATCCCCACGCCGTGGCCGAGTGGCTGCGCGAGCGCGTGACAGGCGAGCTGCATTGCGACAGCCGCCGTCTGCGCGCGGGCGATGGATTCGTGGCCTGGCCGGGGGCAGCCACCGATGGCCGCCGCTTCGTCGCCGAGGCCCTGCGCGCCGGCGCCAGCGCGGCCTTGGTCGAACTCGAAGGCGTGGAGGCCCACGGCTTCACGGATGAGCGCATCGCCGCCGTTCCTGGGCTCAAGGCATCGGCTGGGGCCATCGCCAGCGCCTTTCATGGCATGCCCAGCGCGGCGTTGGACATGGTGGCCATCACCGGGACCAACGGCAAGACCTCCACCGCCTGGTGGACCGCCCAGTTGCTCTCCTCTTGTCAGAAGCCCTGCGCGGTGGTGGGCACGTTGGGCATGGGTCGTCCGCCGGCATCGACGAGCCACGGTGTGGCGCTGGTACCCACCGGGCTCACCACGCCCGATCCGGTGATGCTGCAGGCCCAACTGCGCCGGTTTGCCGACGAAGGCCTGAAGGCCTGTGCGATCGAAGCCTCGTCGATCGGGCTGGTGGAAGGGCGTCTGAACGCCACACGCTTGCGCGTGGCGGTGTTCACCAACTTGACCCAGGACCACCTCGATTACCACGGCAGCATGGAAGCCTATTGGGCTGCCAAGGCTGCCCTCTTCGACTGGCCAGCGCTGGTCAGCGCGGTGGTGAATCTGGACGACCCGCGAGGCGTGTCGCTTGCCGCCTCTCTGGCCAGCCGGGGCCTTGATCTCTGGACGGTGGGCATCGAGGCCGAAGACGTGGTATCTGAACGCCTGGCCCGCTCCCGCCTGTTTGCCACCGGAGTGCGTTTCACCGACCACGGCATGGCCTTGCAGGTGGGCGAGCGCCAGGCCCAGGGGCGGGTGCTGGAGACCCATGACCTGGCCCTGCCACTGGTCGGCCAGTACAACGTCTCGAACCTGTTGTGCGTGCTGGCCACGGCGCGCGCTCTGGGTGTGCCCCTGCACGATGCCGTGCGAGCGTGCGCCATGCTCACGCCAGTGCCGGGTCGCATGGAGCAGGTCGCTTCCGCCGCGCCGGGGCTGCCTCTGGTGCTGGTGGACTACGCCCACACGCCCGATGCCCTGCAAAAGGCCTTGCAGGCCTTGCAGCCGCTGGTGCAGCAGCGCGGCGGCTCACTCTGGGTGGTCGTGGGCTGCGGGGGGGATCGCGATGCCGGCAAGCGACCCCTGATGGCTGCTGCTGCCGAGCGCGAGTCCGGCCATGTGGTGCTGACCAGCGACAACCCGCGCAGCGAAGATCCGCAGGCCATCCTGCGCCAGATGGTGGCCGGTCTGTCCAGCGAGGCTGCAGCGCTGGTGGAGCCCGATCGCGCCAGCGCCATCGAACTGGCGGTGTCACGGGCCGACGCGCGCGACGTGGTGTTGATCGCCGGCAAGGGACACGAGGACTACCAGGACGTGATGGGTGTCAAGCGACCATTCTCCGATCTGCACGAAGGGCGCAACGCGCTGCAACGCCGCGCACGCCAGGGAGCCACCGCATGAAGACCATCGGCCAGTTGCTCTCGCAGCTCATCGGCGCACAGGTGGTGGGCCACCTGGACCTGCCCCTGACCCGCGTGCACACCGACACGCGCAGCCTGCGGACCGGTGACCTGTTCGTGGCGCTCAAGGGTGAACGCTTCGACGCGCACGAATTCCTGCCTCAGGCCAGAGCCCAGGGGGCGCTGGCCGCCTTGGCCGAGCATGGCCTGCAGGAGGCTGGCCTGCCCGGTGTACTGGTGCCCGACTCGCGGCGCGCACTGGGTGAGCTGGCGCGGCTGTGGCGCAGCCAGTTCAGCCTGCCGCTGATTGCCGTGACGGGCAGCAACGGCAAGACCACGGTCACGCAGATGATCGCGTCCATCCTGCGAGCAACCGCCGGCGAGGCCGCACACGCCACACTGGGCAATTTCAACAACGACATCGGCGTGCCGCTCACGCTGCTTCGCCTGCACGCAGGCCACCGCCTTTCGGTGGTTGAACTGGGCATGAACCACCCTGGCGAGATCGCCGAGCTCGCCGCGCTGGCGCAGCCCACGGTCGCGCTGGTGAACAACGCGCAGCGCGAGCACCAGGAGTTCATGGCCACGGTCGAGGCCGTGGCGCTGGAGAACGGTCAGGTTATCCAGGCGCTCGGCGCGGGCGGTGTGGCCGTTTTTCCTGCCGACGATACCTACACGCCGCTGTGGAGCAAGCTGGCCGCGGGCCGTCGCACGATCACGTTCAGCGACACCGACGCCAGCGCCGATGTGACCGCCGCTCGGGCCGAATGGCAGGACGGCGCCTGGACCTTGAATGTGAATGCACCCGCCGGCCAGGTCACGGTACGCCTGCGCATTGCCGGTCGCCACAATGTGCGCAATGCGCTGGCCGCCGCCGCCTGTGCGTTGGCCGCTGGCGTATCACTGGAAGCCATCGCTCGCGGGCTGGACGCGTTCGAGCCAGTGGGCGGGCGCTCGCGCGCGCTCTCGCTGCGGCTGGGCGAGCGCCAGATCACGCTGATCGACGACACCTACAACGCCAATCCCGACTCGGTGCGCGCCGCCATCGACGTGCTGGCCGAACTGCCCGCTCCACGCCTGCTGGCGCTCGGCGACATGGGCGAGGTCGGCGACCAGGGGCTTGCCTTCCACGAAGAAGTTCTGCGCCACGCCCGGGCGAGGGGCATCGAGGCCGTGCATGTGACGGGCGACTGGATGGCCCGTGCCTGCGCCGCGATGCGTGAGGCGGGTGAGCCCGTTCCGGTGCATTGGGTCGAAGTCCCCGCCATGGCTGGTGCCGTTTGTGCCGCCATCACCGACGACCGACCGGTCTTTCGCAGCGTGCTCGTCAAGGGATCGCGCTTCATGCGCATGGAGCGTGTGGTGCATGCCCTGCAAGCGCTTGAACATGCGCAACAAGCCGACAACGACAAGGACAACGCCCATGCTGCCTAGCCTGGCCCTCTGGCTGCAAGGCCTTTCGCCCGAATTCGGTTCCCTGCGGGTGTTCCAGTACCTCACGTTCCGCGCCGTGATGGCCGCGCTCACCGCCCTGCTCGTCGGCCTGGTGGCTGGCCCGTATTTCATTCGCCGGCTGGCAGCGCTCAAGATCGGCCAGCCGATCCGTGAGTATGCGATGCAGACGCACCTGAGCAAGGGCGGCACGCCCACCATGGGCGGTGTGCTGATCCTGTTCGCCATCGCACTCTCCACCTTGCTGTGGTTCGACCTGTCCAACCGTTTCGTGTGGATCGTGTTGCTGGTCACCCTGGGTTTTGGCGCGATCGGGTGGGTGGACGACTGGCGCAAGGTGGTTCGCAAGGACCCCGAGGGCATGCGCTCGCGTGAGAAGTATTTCTGGCAGTCGGTCATCGGCCTGGTGGCGGCGTTCTACCTGGTGTTCAGCGTGTCCGAGAGCAGCAACCTGCGCGTGATGGAGCTCTTCGTCGCCTGGGTCAGTTCGGGCTTCACGGTCGATCTGCCGCCGCAAGCCGGACTGCTGGTGCCGTTTTTCAAGGAAATCAGCTACCCGCTGGGCGTGTTCGGCTTTGTCGTCATGACCTACCTGGTCATCGTCGGTTCGAGCAACGCCGTCAACCTTACCGACGGGCTGGATGGTCTGGCCATCATGCCGGTGGTCATGGTCGGCTCGGCGCTGGGCGTGTTCGCCTACGTCACCGGCAACGCGGTGTTCTCGCGCTACCTGCTGCTGCCCCATATTCCAGGCGCTGGCGAGCTGCTGATCTTCTGCGCCGCGATGGCCGGCGCCGGCCTGGCCTTTCTCTGGTTCAACACACACCCTGCGCAAGTCTTCATGGGTGACGTGGGAGCGCTGGCGCTCGGTGGCGCACTGGGCACCATCGCCGTCATCGTGCGCCAGGAAATCGTGCTCGCCATCATGGGTGGCATCTTCGTGGTGGAAGCGCTTTCGGTGATGCTCCAGGTGACCTGGTTCAAGTACACCAAACGCCGCTACGGCACGGGCCGGCGCCTGTTCCAGATGGCGCCGCTGCACCACCACTTCGAGAAGAAGGGCTGGAAAGAGACGCAAGTCGTCGTGCGCTTCTGGATCATCACCATGCTTCTGTGCCTCGTGGGGCTGTCCACCTTGAAACTTCGATGAAAGACCAGGCCGTTCTCATCCTCGGGCTCGGAGTTTCCGGCCTGGCCATGGCACGCTGGTGCCTTCGCCAGGGTGCGCGCGTGACGGTGGCCGACACGCGCGAGGCGCCACCGCAGCTGACGGCATTGCAGGCCGAGTGTCCGCAGGCCAGTTTCCTCGCCGGGCCTTTCGGCGACGCCCTGCTGCAGCGCGACGAATGGCAATTGATCGCCCGCAGCCCCGGCCTGGCGCCTTCGTCGCTTCAGCCGGTGTTCGATTGGGCGCTCGCGCGCGGCGTGGCCGTGGCGGGGGAACTCGATCTGTTCGCCCGCGCGCTGAGTGAACTCGGGCAACGCGATCGCCTGCCCTACCGACCGAAGGTGCTTGCCATCACCGGTACCAACGGCAAGACCACGGTGACCGCGCTCACCGGCCTCCTGCTGCAGCGCGCGGGGGTGAACGTGGCGGTGGCGGGCAACATTGGCCCGCCCCTGATGGACGTGTTGATGGCCGCACTGGACCATGAGTGCATTGCCCAGCAGGCCGACGACGAGCGCGCGGCCGCGCAGGCGCAGGCCGATGCGCCGCCTCCTGCACTGGCGCAGGCAACGCCGGTGCAGGAGTCGGCCGTCGAAGGCGATCCCGACGACGCCAATCCGGATGCCAATCCCGACACCGAAGTCGATGCAGAGGGCGAAGACGAAGGCTCGACCCAGCTTGTGCCACCGCCCATCGAACCGCCGCAGCCGTTGCACCTGCCTTCGGTCTGGGTGCTCGAACTCTCCAGCTTCCAGCTCGATGGCACGGCCGGCAGCGCCTGGGACCGCGTGCCCACGGCGGCCACCGTGCTCAACCTCACCGAAGACCACCTCGACTGGCACGGCGGCATGGTCGCTTACACCCAGGCCAAGGCGGCGGTCTTCGGCGCGCAGGCGCTCATGCTGCTCAACCGCGACGATCCATTGGTGATGGCCATGCAACCCGGGCTCGTGACGGTCAAGGTGGGCAACCGCAACCGGCAGCAGAGTGCGCGACCCTGGACGACTTTTGGCCTGGACGTGCCTGCGCGCGCGGGCGACTGGGGCATCGAAACGGTCAATGGCATGGCCTGGTTGGTGCGAGCGCTGGCGCTGGACGAAACGCGCAAGCGCGGCCGCGGCTCTGACGAAGAGGAAGAGATCTATTTCCAACGCTTGATGCCGGTGGACGCGCTTCGTATCCGAGGTCGTCACAACGCTGCGAACGCTTTGGCTGCGCTCGCGCTGGCAACTTCCACCGGCGCTGCGCTGGGGCCCATGTTGCACGGCCTGCGCGAATACCGGGGCGAGCCGCACCGCGTGGAACCTGTGGCCATCGTCAACGAGGTCGAGTATTTCGACGACAGCAAGGGCACCAATGTGGGCGCCACGCTGGCTGCCGTTCGCGGACTCGGCGCTGAACGGCGCCTGGTCGTCATTCTGGGTGGCGATGGCAAGGGGCAGGATTTCGCACCACTGGCCGAACCGCTGGCGCGCCATGCGCGCGCGGTGGTGTACATCGGTCGCGATGCTGCCCTGTTGCGCGCTGCCGTGAGCGCCGCGCTGGATGATTCCGGCGTTCACCAGCTCGATGCCGCCTCGTTGCCCGAAGCCGTGACACTGGCCGCGCAGCAGGCCCGAGCGGGCGACGCGGTGCTGATGTCGCCCGCCTGCGCCAGCCTGGACATGTTCGACAACTACGGGCACCGTGCGCGCGTTTTTGTGGAAGCGGTTCGGACGCTCGCGCTCGAACATGGCGTGAGTCTGGAGAGCGGTCAGTGAAGAAGAAGCCCGCACCCAACAGGTCCTGGCTGCAACGCTTGCGCGAAACCCTGCCGCGCCTGGGCGGCCGAGACCTTGCGGGTGCGCTGGCGGGTGGCTCCTCGCGCGACGACCTGCCGGTGCGCCTGTCCAACCGCACCTATGCCGGCACGCGCAATGTGGCGGTGCGCGAACTCGGTTTTGACCAGCCTTTGCTGTGGGTGGTGGTGGCGCTGCTGGCCTGGGGCCTGGTGATGGTCTACTCGGCCTCCATCGCGCTGCCCGACAACCCGCGTTTCGCCAACTATGCGCACACGCACTTCGTGCTGCGCCACGGCATCTCCATGGTCATCGGTGTCATCGCAGCCATGATCGCGTTTCAGTTTCCGCTGCGTTCATGGGAAAAAATGGCGCCCTGGCTGTTTGCGGCCGCGCTGCTGTTGCTCGTGCTGGTGCTGATCCCCGGAATTGGCAAAGGTGTCAACGGTGCGCGGCGCTGGATTTCGCTGGGCATCATGAACTTTCAGCCCTCCGAGCTGGGCAAGCTGGCCGTGCTGCTCTACGCCGCCAGCTACATGGTGCGCAAGATGGAAGTCAAGGAACGCTTCTTCCAGGCCGTGGCACCCATGGCGGTGGCCGTGGGCGTGGTGGGCATGCTGCTGCTGGCCGAGCCGGACATGGGTGCGTTCATGGTGATCGTGGTGATCGCCATGGGCATCCTGTTCCTGGGCGGCGTGAACGCACGCATGTTCTTCCTCATCGCGGCGGTGGTGGTGGGGGCTTTCGCGCTGATGATCATGGCCAGCGAGTGGAGGCGCGATCGCATCTTTGCCTACCTCGATCCCTGGAGCGAGGAGCATGCGCTGGGCAAGGGCTACCAGCTCTCCCACTCGCTCATCGCTTTCGGGCGGGGCGAGATCTTCGGCGTGGGTCTGGGTGGCAGCGTGGAGAAGCTGCACTGGCTGCCTGAGGCCCACACCGACTTTCTGCTTGCCGTCATTGGCGAAGAGTTCGGCCTCATCGGTGTGGTGGTCCTCATCGGTCTGTTTCTCTGGCTCACGCGGCGCATCATGCACATCGGCCGCCAGGCGATTGCGCTCGACCAGGTCTTTGCCGGCCTGGTGGCCCAGGGGGTGGGTCTGTGGATGGGTTTCCAGGCCTTCATCAACATCGGTGTGAACCTGGGTGCGCTGCCGACCAAGGGACTCACGCTGCCGCTCATGAGCTATGGCGGATCGGCCATCCTGCTCAACCTCGTGGCCGTGGCCATCGTGTTGCGCGTGGACTACGAGAACCGGCAGATGATGCGGGGAGGGCGGTCATGATGAGCGCAGCGCCGGGCCGCCCCAGGCAAGCGAACGCCAGCGACCCGCGTGAGCGGCGGAGCGTGGGGGCCACCCAACCCTGCGCTCTCATCATGGCCGGTGGCACGGGCGGTCATATATTTCCTGGACTCGCCGTGGCGGAAGCCCTGCGCGAGCGCGGTTGGCGCGTGCACTGGCTGGGCGCACCCGGCAGCATGGAAAGCCGGCTGGTGCCGCCGCGCGGGTTCACGCTGGAGACCATCGACTTCGGCGGCGTGCGCGGCAAGGGAATGGTCACGCTGGCATTGCTGCCACTGCGCCTCCTGCGTGCCTTCTGGCAGTCGCTGCAAGTGGTGCGCCGAGTGAAGCCCGACGTGGTGCTGGGCCTGGGCGGCTACATCAGTTTTCCAGGCGGCATGATGGGTGTGCTGGCCGGCAAGCCGCTGGTGCTGCATGAACAGAACTCGGTGGCCGGGATGGCCAACAAGGTGCTGGCCGGAGTTGCAGACCGCGTGTTCACGGCGTTCCCGCACGTGTTCAGGAAAGCCGAATGGGTGGGCAACCCTCTGCGCTCGCCGTTCCTGCGCCAACCCGACCCGACCACGCGTTTTGCCAACCGCAGTGGCCCGCTGCGCGTGCTGGTCGTCGGTGGGAGTCTGGGCGCCAAGGCCCTCAACGACACCGTGCCGCAGGCGCTGGCGCTGCTGTCCGAAGCAGAACGCCCCATGGTCACCCACCAGAGCGGCGAAAAGCAGATCGACGCGCTGCGCGCAAGCTACGCCGCTGCGGGCGTGCAGGCGGAACTCACGCCCTTCATCGACGACACCGCGCAAGCGTTTGCCGATGCCGACCTGATCGTCTGCCGAGCCGGCGCCAGCACCGTCACCGAGATCGCCGCCGTGGGTGCCGCGGCACTCTTCGTTCCCTTCCCCGCCGCGGTGGATGACCACCAGACCACCAATGCCCGCTTCCTGGTGGACGTGGGCGCGGCCTGGCTGGTGCCACAGCCACAGTTCACAGCCCAGTCACTTGCGCAGACCTTTCAGGCCACACGTCGCGACCAGTTGGTGGCGATGGCATTGAAAGCCAAGCAAATGGAAAAGACGCAAGCCGTGGTGGCCGTGGTGTCCGCCTGCGAGCAACTCGCGAAAGTTCAGAAACCATGAAGCACGCCATTCGACACATCCACTTCGTTGGCATTGGTGGCGCCGGCATGAGCGGCATCGCCGAGGTGCTGCTCAACCAGGGCTACCGCATCTCGGGCAGCGACCTGGGCGAGAGCACGGTCACGCGCCGGCTGGTGGCGCTCGGTGCCCAGGTGTTCGTGGGCCATGACGCAGCGCACATCGAAGGGGCCGACGCCATCGTCACCTCCACGGCCGTGAAGGACGACAACCCCGAGGTGATGGCCGCGCACGCGAAACTGGTGCCGGTGGTGCCCCGCGCGGTGATGCTGGCCGAGCTCATGCGCATGAAGAAGGGCGTGGCCATCGCCGGAACCCACGGCAAGACCACCACCACCAGCCTGGTCACCAGTGTGCTCGCCGCAGGCCACCTGGACCCCACCTTCGTGATCGGCGGACGCCTCAACAGCGCCAACGCCAACGCGCAGCTCGGCTCGGGCGAATACATCGTGGTCGAGGCCGACGAGTCCGATGCCTCCTTCCTCAACCTGTTGCCCGTGCTATCGGTCGTGACCAACATCGACGCCGACCACATGGACACCTACGGCCACGATTTCGGCAAGCTCAAGGCGGCCTTCGTGGACTTCCTGCACAAGATGCCGTTCTACGGCGCGGCGGTGGTGTGTGTGGACGACCCTGCGATCCGCGAGATCCTGCCGCAGATTGCACGTCCCATCACCAGTTACGGCTTCTCGGAGGATGCTCAGGTGCGGGCTGTCAACGTGCGTGCGGTAGACACGCAGATGCATTTCACCGTGCAGCGGCGCAACGGTGTCGAACTGCCCGACCTGGACATCGTGCTCAATCTTCCAGGCGAACACAACGTGCTCAACGCGCTGGCCGCCATCGGCATCGCGGTGGAGCTCGGCGTGGAAGACGCCGCTGTGCAGCGGGCGCTGGCGGATTTCAAGGGCGTGGGCCGCCGTTTTCAGCGATATGGCGAGGCCGCACTGCCCGCTGGCGGCAGTTGCACCGTGGTGGACGACTACGGTCACCACCCGGTGGAGATGGCGGCCACGCTCGCGGCAGCGCGGGGAGCCTACCCGGGGCGGCGGCTGGTGCTGGCGTTCCAGCCGCACCGCTATACCCGCACGCGCGACTGCTTCGAGGACTTCGTGAAGGTCATCGGCCAGGCCGACGCGGTGCTGCTGGCCGAGGTCTATGCAGCCGGCGAGGCACCCATCGTCGCCGCCGACGGGCGCTCGCTGGCGCGCGCACTGCGGGTGGCGGGCAGGCTCGAACCCGTGTTCGTGGACGATATCGCAGCGATGGCGCAAGCGGTGCTCGACAACGCCCGCGATGGCGACGTGGTGCTGTGCATGGGCGCCGGGACCGTGGGCAATGTGGCCGCGCAGGTGATCGAACTGGCGCAGGGAGTCCAGGCATGAATGGAACGGAGAACAAGGTGGTGAATGTGAAGGCGTTGGGCAAGGTCGCAGTGCTCATGGGTGGGAGCTCGGCGGAGCGCGAGGTTTCCATGATGTCGGGCACGGGCGTGCTGGCCGCGCTCCGGTCCAAGGGCGTGGATGCCCACGCCTTCGACCCGGCAGAACGCGAACTGGGCGAGCTCAAACGCGAGGGCTATCAGCGCTGCTTCATCACACTGCATGGCCGCCATGGTGAGGATGGCACGGTGCAGGGCGCACTGGAACTGCTGGGCATTCCTTACACGGGTCCGGGCGTGCTGGCCTCGGCCATTGCCATGGACAAGGTGATGACCAAGCGCATGTGGATCGCAGAAGGCCTGCCCACGCCGCGTTACGTGGTGCTGGCGCCCGGACACCAGACGCGCGAAGACACCCGTGCCGTGCCCGATGTGCTGGGCCTGCCGCTGATTGTCAAGCCACCACGCGAGGGTTCGTCCATTGGTGTCACCAAGGTGGGTGGTTACTCGGACATGCAGGACGCCGTGGCGCTTTCGGTGCGCTACGACCCCGATGTGCTGTGCGAAGAGTTCATCGAAGGCGAGGAAGTGACTTGCCCGGTGCTGGGCACTGGCGAGGATGCACGCGCCTTGCCGGTGGTGCGGATCGTGGCGCCCGATGGCGCCTACGACTACCAGAACAAGTACTTCACCGATGAAGTGAAATACCACTGCCCCAGTGGTCTGCCCGAAGCCGAGGAGCGCGAGATCCAGCGCATCGTGCTGGCCAGCTACCGCGCCCTGGGCTGCCGGGGCTGGGGCCGCGCCGACGTGATGATCCGCGCCAGCGACCGCAAGCCGTTCCTGCTGGAGCTCAACACTTCGCCCGGCATGACCGGCCACTCGCTGGTGCCGATGTCGGCCAAGGCCGCGGGCCTGTCCTACGAAGACCTCTGCGTGCGCCTGATTGCCAGCGCCGCGCTCGACAACCCGGCCTGAAACCCGGAGATCCTGCCATGGCCACCCTTCGCCCGAACCCGCTGCCACTGGACGTCAGACTCATGACGCTGGTGACGCGCGTGCTCGTGGTGATGTTCGTGGTCCTTTGCTCGGCCCTGCTGGTCACCTGGCTGGTGCAGCACCCCGTGTGGTCGGTGCGCGCCATCACCGTGCAGGGCGACGTGGCGCACCAGAACGCGGTGAGTTTCCGCGCCCAGTTGGCGACACAGATGAAAACGCGGCTCACCGGCAGCTTCCTCACGGTGGACCTCGGGCAGGTGCGGGACCTGTTCGAGGGCGTGCCCTGGGTTCGCAAGGCCGTGGTCCAGCGTGAGTTCCCGAACCGGCTTCGCGTGACGATCGAGGAACACGAGGCCGTGGCCTGGTGGGGTCAGTCGGGTTCGGGCCAGCTCGTCAACCAGCAGGGCGAAGTGTTCGATGCCAGCCCGGACGATGGGGATGGCCTGCCCGAACTGGCAGGCCCCGCGGAACAGTCGGATCTGGTGTGGGCGCTCTACCAGACGCTGGCTGCCGAATTCGCCCGCCTGCAGCTCGGCCTGGAGCGGCTCGAACTCAGTGAACGCGGTGGATGGCAGGCACGCCTGGACAGCGGCGCGGTGATCGAGCTGGGCCGGGGCACACCGGATGAGCTGATGGAACGCACTCGGCGCTTCACCGCCACCCTGGGCCAGCTCACCGAACGCTACGCGGGCGCTGTGCAGTCCGCTGATCTTCGCTATCCCAATGGATACGCCCTGCGCATGCGCGGCGTGACCACCGTCACCGACGCCCCCGCCGGCACAACGCATACCCCGAGGTAATCAAGAAGCAATCATGGCCAAGGAATACAAGGATTTGGTGGTCGGACTCGACATTGGCACTGCCAAGATCATGGTGGTGGTGGCGGAGGTCCAGCCCAACGGCGAACTCAAGCTGGCCGGACTGGGCGTGGCGGCCAGCCATGGCCTCAAGCGTGGCGTGGTGGTCAACATCGACGCCACGGTGCAAAGCATCCAGCAGGCACTCAAGGAAGCCGAGCTGATGGCCGACTGCCGCATTGCCCGCGTCTACACGGGCATCACGGGCAGCCACATCCGCGGCATCAACTCCAGTGGCATGGTGGCCATCAAGGATCGCGAGGTCAGCGCCACCGATGTGGCGCGCGTGATCGAGACCGCCAAGGCGATCAACATCTCCACCGACCAGCGCCTGCTGCTGGTGGAGCCGCAGGAATTCGTGATCGACGGCCAGGAAGTCAAGGAGCCCATCGGCATGAGCGGCATCCGGCTCGAAGCCAAGGTCCACATCGTCACCGGCGCACAGAGCGCCGCCGAAAACATCATCAAATGCGTTCGCCGCTGCGGCCTGGAAGTGGACCAGCTCATGCTCAACCCGCTGGCGTCGAGCCAGGCGATCCTGACCGACGACGAGAAGGAACTTGGGGTAGCGCTGGTCGATATCGGTGCGGGCACGACCGATGTGGCGATTTTCTCCGGCGGTGCGATCCGACACACCGCGGTGATCCCGATCGCAGGTGATCTCATCACCAGCGACATCGCCATGGCGCTGCGCACGCCCACCAAGGACGCCGAGGACATCAAGGTCGAGAGCGGTTGTGCCAAGCAGTTGCTGGCCGACCCGGAGACGCAGGTGGAGGTGCCGGGCCTGGGCGACCGGGGCCCGCGCATGCTCAGTCGCCAGGCCCTGGCCGGCGTGATCGAGCCGCGCGTGGAAGAAATCTTCTCGCTGGTTCAGCAGGTGCTGCGCGATTCCGGCCACGAGGAAATGTTGTCCTCGGGCATCGTGCTCACGGGTGGCAGCGCGGTGATGCCGGGCATGGTCGAACTCGGCGAAGACATCTTCCTCAAGCCGGTTCGCCGTGGAATCCCCAACTACACCAGCGCGTTGTCGGACATGGTGGCGCAGACGCGCGCGGCCACGGTGATGGGTCTTCTCGAGGAAGCTCGCCTCGCACGCGTGCGAGGGCACAAGGTGTCGCAGAAGGCGGGTTCGATGCAGGGCGCCTTTGAACGCGTGAAAAACTGGTTTGTGGGGACGTTCTGATGAACACAAACACCTTCGTTCCATTTCCGACTCCCCGCACGCGACCACGGCCCCGGTGCGCTGATTGCACCGGGCCGCCTGGCTGAAGGCCAGCACCGATTTTTTGAATCCCAAGCGTTTTTCTGAATCACCGGCGCCCTGAGAAGGGCCACACAAGGAGCACCAAATGAGCATCGAAATGATTGAAGTTGAGGAATTCAACCTGGGTACGCAGATCAAGGTCATCGGCGTGGGTGGCGGCGGCGGCAATGCGGTCGAGCACATGATCTCGCGCAGCGTGCAGGGCGTGGAGTTCATCTGCGCCAACACCGATGCGCAGTCGCTCTCGCGCAGCGCGGCGCACAAGACCATCCAGCTGGGCACCAGTGGCCTGGGCGCAGGCAGCAAGCCTGAGA
Source organism: Hydrogenophaga sp. (assembly GCF_050250835.1). GTDB lineage: Bacteria > Pseudomonadota > Gammaproteobacteria > Burkholderiales > Burkholderiaceae_C > Hydrogenophaga. The sequence goes on from NZ_JBFWNX010000004.1 coordinate 57,247, forward strand.
AGGGGCGCGAGGCCGCAGAAGTGGCGGTGGAAGACATCCGCGAAGCGATCGCCGGCGCACACATGCTGTTTATCACCGCCGGCATGGGCGGCGGGACCGGTACCGGTGCCGCGCCCGTGATCGCGCGCGTGGCCAAGGAAATGGGCATCCTCACCGTGGGCGTGGTCACCAAGCCCTTTGACTGGGAAGGTGGCCGCCGCATGACCAACGCCGACAACGGCCTGGCCGAGCTGGAAGCCAACGTGGACTCGCTGATCGTCGTGCTCAACGAGAAGCTGCTCGAAGTGCTGGGTGACGAGGTGACTCAGGACGAAGCCTTCGCGCATGCCAATGACGTGCTCAAGAACGCCGTGGGCGGGATTGCCGAGATCATCAACGAGTACGGCAACGTCAACGTCGACTTTGAAGACGTGCGTACCGTGATGGGCGAGCCCGGCAAGGCGATGATGGGCACGGCAGTGGCCTCCGGTCCGGACCGTGCGCGCATCGCTGCCGAACAGGCCGTGGCCTGCCCGCTGCTGGAAGGCATCGACCTCTCTGGCGCCAAGGGCGTGCTGGTGCTGGTGACGGCGGCCAAGGGTTCGCTCAAGCTTTCGGAATCGAAGCTGGCGATGAACACGATTCGCGCCTACGCTTCGCCGGAAGCGCACGTGATCTACGGCGCCGCCTACGACGACAACCTGGGCGACGAGATGCGCGTGACCGTGGTGGCTACCGGCCTGTCGCGCCAGGGCGTCCGCCGCACCGCGCCGCCACTGCAGGTGCTGCGCACCGGCACCGACAACGTGCCGTTCAACGTACCCACCGTGAACGCCGCCGTGGCGGGTCCGGGCGTGGGTGCCGCTCAGCCAGACTACAACTCCATGGCCGTGCCCAGCGTCTGGCGCACCAACCGCACGCAGGCCGCTGCGAAGGTGGACGCGCTGGCGTCGGGCGGCATGGACGACTTCGAGATTCCCGCCTTCTTGCGCAAGCAGGCGGATTGATAGGCTCGCCCCTGCGCCCCTGCGCCCCTGCGCCCCTGCGCGGCTTCCCCCTTGAGGGGGGAAGACGTGCAGCGGCGCAGGGGGGAATAAAATCCAGCCATGCTCGCGCAACGCACCCTCAAATCCCTGACCAAAGCCGTCGGCGTAGGCTTGCACAGCGGTCAGCGCGTGGAGCTGACCCTGCGGCCTGCCGCGCCCGACACCGGCATCGTGTTCCGGCGGGTGGACCTGTCATCGCCCGTGGAGATTCCGGTCAATGCGGAAGCGGTGTCCGACACGCGCCTGGCCTCCACCATCTCCAACGGCGGCGTGAAGGTGCACACCATCGAGCACCTCATGAGCGCGTGCGCCGGCCTGGGGCTGGACAATCTCTACGTGGACATCACCGCCGAAGAAGTCCCCATCCTCGACGGCTCGTCCGCTTCCTTCGTCTACCTGCTGCAGAGCGCAGGCATTGTCATGCAGAAGGCCCCCAAGCGCTTCATCCGAGTGACCAGGCCGGTGGAGGTGCGCGAGGGCGAAGGGCGCGCACTCAAGTGGGCGCGGCTCGATCCCTTCCATGGCTACAAGCTCGCGTTCGAGATCGAGTTCGACCACCCCGCCGTGACATCCACAGGGCAGCGGGTGGAGTTCGATTTCGGTAGCGGCCAGTACGCGCGTGAAATCGCCCGCGCCCGCACCTTCGGCTTCACACGCGACGTGGAGATGATGCGCTCCAACGGCCTGGCCATGGGTGGTGGGCTGGACAACGCCATCGTGATGGACGACGTGAAAGTGCTCAACGCCGACGGCCTGCGCTACCGCGACGAGTTCGTCAAGCACAAGATCCTGGACGCCATGGGCGACCTCTACATCGTCGGCAAACCATTGCTCGCGGCCTACAGCGCGTTCCGCAGCGGCCACGCCATGAACAACCAGCTATTGCGTGCCCTGCTGGCGAGGCCTGACGCCTACGAGGTGGTGAGCTTCGAGCAGGACCGCGAAGCGCCGAGCGGTTTCGCTCAGCTCGCACCCGCCTGGTAGAGCGACGCCTGCCGCGCCATGCTGCTGTTTCGCTGGACCGTCCTCCTGCTGCTTCTGGCTGCGGGCGTGTGCTTTGCGTTCTACATCGGCACCGGGCAGATGCGTTTTCGCCACTGGGGAATCATCATACTGAAGTGGACCGTGCTCGCGGCGCTCGGCTTCTTCGCCGTGCTGATCCTCGAGCGGTTGATCTAGGTACTGACGTGCTGGGCTGCCGGTTTGATCCGCACCGGCAGACTCATCGACACCACGGCCGCGGCCACCAGCAGTGCGCTCGCTGAGCCAAACGATACCCAGTGCGTGCCGAAGGTGTCAAACGCCCAGCCGCCCATGAGGGAGCTGATGGTGGCGCCCACCTGGTGGCCCAGGTAGGTCCACCCGTAGAGCACACCCACCAGACGCACGCCATACGTGTCTGCCAGGATGGCCGACGAGAGCGCGATGCTGCCGGCCCAGGCCAGGCCACCGATGGCGGCGGTGCTGTAGAGCTCCCAGTGCAGCGTGACGGCGGTCATGGCGAAGAAGCCCAGGCCACGCACCAGGTAGATCGCAGCCAGCAAGGTTCGGCGTGGCATCACATCCGAAAGGCGGCCCAGCACCAGCGTGCTGAAGATGGCCACCAGCCCGATGGTGCCGATGCCCAGCGAACTGGTGACCGCGTCGAAGCCGTGATCCATCAACATGGGCATGCCGTGCGTGCCCATCAGGTTCATGCTGAAGCCGCAGGTGAACAGACCGAAGCCGATCTGCCAGAAGGTGGCTGTGCGCAGCGCGTCGCGCACGCGCGTGAAGGGTGCGGGCGCCGCACTGGCGTTGGTGGCTGTGGCAGACAGGTCTTGCGGGCGCTGGTCGGCATGCGTGGGTGCGTCGTCGCGCATCACCAGCAGCACTGTGGGCAGGGCCAGCAAGGCGAAGGCCGCCGCAAAGCCGAGCAGCGCCTGTTGCCAGCCAAAAGCCGCAATGGCCCAGGAAAACACCGGCGTGAGGATGGCGATGCCCGCCATGGAACCGGTGGACAGAAAGAACAGGGCGGTGCCCCGGCGCCGCACGAACCAGCGGCTGAGCACCGGCGTGAGGGCCACCGGGCTGGTGAAGGCCAGGCCGATCGACGAGAACACGCCGAACGCCAGGAAGAAGCTCACCGGATCGCGCGCAAGCACTGTCCAGATGGTGGACAAGACGATGATGGCCGTGCCCGTGAGCAGCACGAAACGTGTGCCGCGAATGGCCACCAGATAGCCGGCGAGCGGCATGCCGATGCCGTAGCACAACATGCCCGCAGCGATGATGCCCGAGAGCAGGCTGCGGCTGAAGCCGAGGTCTTCGGCCATGGGCAGGAAAAACGGGCCGATGCTCATGCGCATGCCCACGGTGAGCAAGGTCAGCACAGTGGCCGCGGCCACGATGTTCCAGCCGAAATACCAAGCTTCTTTGCGTTCCGGGTTCACGGTCTCGTCTCCTTTTGTCGGGCCAATATACCCCAACAAGGGAGAATGGTCATACCAATTGGCTCAGTAGTTTCGTCCGCCCCGGTAAGCGCCGTGCGTGCGCGCCTGCAATGTCGAGACCTTGTTGATCGCCATGGTCGTGCGGCTCACCTGCGCGTGCGTGATGGCCAGACCCAGCGCATCGGCCGCGTCCTTGCCGGGCAGGCCGGGCAATTGCAGCAGGCGCTTCACCATTTCCTGCACCTGCGGCTTGGCGGCCTTGCCGTAGCCCACCACCGCTTTCTTGAGCTGCAGGGCGGTGTACTCCGCCACCGGCATGCCGTTGGCCACCAGCGCGGTCAGGCAGGCGCCGCGCGCCTGGCCCAGCAGCAGCGTGGCCTGCGGATTCACGTTGACAAACACGATCTCGCAAGCCGAGACATCGGGTTCGTAGCGCTTGACCACCTCGGAGATGCCGTCGAACAGCACCTTCAGGCGCGCGGGCAGCAGCGCACCGTCTTTCGGGCTGGTCTGGATGGTGCCGCTGGCCACATAACTCAGTTGCCCGCCTTCGGTGTCGATCACGCCAAAGCCGGTGCATTGCAGGCCCGGGTCGATGCCGAGGATCCTCATAGGTTGAACGTCCAGCGCACCGAATGGAAGAACACCGGGGCGGCAAAACACAACGCATCCACGCGATCGAGCAGGCCGCTGGCGCCAGTGACGGATCGCCCTCCCTGGCCCCAATGGGTCACGCCACGGTCGCGCTTGATGGCCTTCATGACCAGGTGGCCCAGGCTGCCTGCGACGCAGGCCACCAGTGCCATGGCCAGCGCCGGCAGCGGCTTGAAGGGTGTGAAGCCGGAGAGGGCCGCGCCCAGCAGGCCACCGGCGGCCAGGCCCATGGCCCAGCTGCGCCAGTGAAAGCTGTGGCTGATGGCCGGTGCCGCTGGCCGGCGCAGGCCCCGCGCCGCCAGGTGTTGCACCAGCATGCAGGTCTGCACCACGAGCACCAGGAAAAACACCAGAAAAGCGGTCTTGCCAGCGAAACCAGGGAAGTTGAGCAGCAGCAGCGCGGGCACGTGGCTCATGCCGTAGACGCAGACCATGATGCCCCATTGCAGCTTGGCGTTGCGCTCCAGGAAGCGCTGCGGGTCGTTGCCCAGCGCGCTCACCACCGGGATGAGCAGGAACACGTAGACTGGTATGAACACGGTGAAGAGGTTGAAGCGCTCGGTCCAGACCAGCGCGTACTGCAGCGGCAGCACGATGAAGAAGGCCAGCACGAGGCTGCGGTGGTCGCCCCGGCGTGTGGGCGAGAGGCTGATGAATTCGCGCAGGATGAAGAACGAGACCAGGCCGAACAGCACGATGGCGAACCCTTCGCCCATCGCCCAGCCAACCCAGAAAACCAGCATCATCATCCAGGAACTGCGCAACAGCGCCTGGTTGTCTTGCATCAGCAGGGCGCGCACGCCCGTGGCGTCGTCATCGGCCGCTCGGCGTTCGCGCAACGAGAGCAACACGCCCACACCGCTGGCGACCAGCAGCAGGCCGAACAGCACCACGAACACCAGGCTGACCTGCTGATCGGGGGTGAGGCTGCGCAGGAAGGAGCCCATCAGACTTCCCGAAGTGCGATCACGGCGTCGCGCGCGCGCCGGAGGAAATCGGCGCGAGGTTCGTCGGCAGCAAGTGCCAGCGGTTCTCCGAAGGTGACCGAGCACAGCACCGGCACTGGCACCACCTCTCCCTTGGGCATGACCCGCTGCACGTTGTGGATCCAGGCCGGCACCAGCACCACGCCCGGAAAGCGTTGCGCGAGGTTGTACAGGCCCGATTTGAACGGCTGCGGGTCTTCATCGTGGCCGCGCGTACCTTCGGGAAACAGGATCAGCGAATCGCCGCTTTCCAGAGCGTTCACCAGCGGTTGCAGTGGGTCCTCGTCTCCCTTGCGCTCTCGCTCCACATAGACCGCGTTGAACACTTCGGTGGTGATCCAGCGCTTGAAGTTCGATGCCGTCCAGTAGTCCTTGGCCGCGATCGGGCGCGTGATGCTGCGCAACTCCTGCGGCAGCGCGGCCCAGATCAGCACCAGGTCGGCGTGGCTCTGGTGGTTGGCGAAATAGATGCGCTGTTCAGCCTTGGGCGGGCAGCCGTACCAGCGCGCCTGCGCGCCAGTGAGCAGACGCACCAGGCCAAGCAGGAACACGCTCATGAGGGAGGCGGATGCCCTCATGGCGGGGTCACGGCGCCCATGCGTGCCACGATGGTGCCGGTGCGCCTGGCGAGGTACGCCGAGCCCTGGCGGGTTTCAAAGAACTTGGGCGAGGGCAGCATCACGGCCAGGCGTGCGGCTTCGTGCGGGCTCAGGCGGCTGGCCGGTTTGTTGAAGTAGCGCTGAGCGGCAGCTTCGGCGCCAAACACGCCCTCGCCCCACTCGACGCTGTTGAGGTAGATCTCCAGGATGCGGCGCTTGTCCAGCAGCGCTTCCAGCAACAGCGTGAGCAGCAGTTCCTGCCCCTTGCGCAGCAGTTGTCGCTCGCCAGAGAGCAACAGGTTCTTGGCCAGCTGTTGCGTGATGGTGGAGCCCCCGACGATCTTGGGCTCGCGTGCCGGCTTTTCGGGCTGGCGTGCGGCGCGCTTCTCGGCCAGTTGCTGTCGACGCTCGTTTTTCTGCCAGGCGCCTTCGATCGCGGCCCAGTCCACGCCGCCGTGTTCGGTGAAGCCCGCGTCTTCCGACGCGATCACTGCGCGCTTGAGGTGCGGGCTGATCTGCGCATGGTCCACCCACTGGTGCGACCAATTCCACGATTTGTCATTGTCCCGACTGCCACTGGCCATGCGCCAGGCTTCGGATCGCATGAACGCGGTGCTGGTGGGATCGACCACCGCCATGAGCGCGATGCGCGCCACGAAAAAAAGCTGGAGGGATGCGCCCGCGAGCAGGATCCAGAGCAGCCAACGTCCGAACGATCTCATGCGGTTTGGCGCCTACTGGCTCGTCATCTGGGTTTGCAGCGTCTCGTCGCGCGTGAACCGAAAGCGCGACACGACCACGATCTGGTCCGCCTGGCGGCGCATGGCGTCGTTGAAGCGACCGAAGCTCAGGCTGCGCACGATGGCCTGGGCACGGCGGTCCAGCAGCGGTGTGCTCGAGGTCTGCACGACCTCGGTGTCGAGCACCGCGCCGTTGTGGTTGACGGTGATGATCATGGTCAGCTCGCCATACAGCTTTCGTCCGCCGGCCTCCGGAAAGTTGGACGTGCCCCGGTCCTCGATCTTGCGGCGCAGATCGTCGTAGTAGATGGCGTAGATTTCCTCGCGCGTGGCCGGACTGATGTAGCGCTTCTTCGGGCGGGCGTTTTCTTCGTTGATGCGTTTCTCGATCTCGGCCAGGATCTTCACCAGGGCCTTGCGCTTGTGCTCCCGTTCCACCGATTCGCGGCTGGGTGTGACCGATTCCAGATCGGGTGGTGGCATGTTCGCGAGTTCGCGGCGCACCTGGGCGAGCAACTGGCTCTGCTGCTCGCGCAACGCCTCGATCATGCGTTCGTCCTCTTCCGGGGTGTCGCCGATGCGCGCGACCGTGGCGGGGGGCAGAGGTGACGTGGCCCGACCGCGTTCGGCCTCTCCGCCACCGGCGAGCGAGGCTTGCGCGATGGCCGTTGCCTTCTCTGGCTTCTCGTCGCTGCGCGCGTTGACCAGGATCACCTCAAGCGGCGTGTCTTGAAACACCCGGTTGAAGCCCTCAGGGTTCACGAAGCGCACCGTGAGCAGTGCCGCATGCACCGCCACCGACACCGCCAGCGCCAGTTGCAGCGTGCTCAGTTGTTTCAGGAACTTGACGGGGGACTTCACGGGCGCATTATCCGTGCTTGGAACGCGGCGGACGTCAGTGGGTGGCCGGGTCGGGCGTTTGAGGGGGCTGGGCGGTTTCCTCGGCCTCGCCCATGTCGATCGCCAGCGCCAGCGGCGCGGCCAGGGCCTCGTCTTCGCCGTCCTCGCCCGAATCGCCCTCTTCGGGCAGGTCGTCCACCGGCAGGTCCAGCCGTTCGATGACGGTGCCGTGCACGTCGAGCGTGATGTCGTCGATCTCGCCCAGTCGCACCCGCAGGTGCGCGCCTCGCGGCAGGCTGTCCGCGCCCATCACTGGCAGCACCAGGGGCAGGGTGTCCGCGCGGACAAGATTGTCCTTGATCAGTGTGGCGGTGAGTTCCGTGGTGCTGTTCTGGCGCAGGTGCTGCAGCGTCCAGTAGCGCTCCATGCCGTTCTGGAAGCCGTTGTAGGCGGTGTAGGCAGCATCAAAGGCGCTGATGATGGAGAACAGATTGGCGTCTTTGGGCTTGAATGGCGCGACCAGCGCGGCGGTGCGGCCGTGGCGGGCGCACGCAATGATCTGCCACTGGTTGACCAGATCGACGTACCGGCGCAGTGGCGAGGTGGCCCAGGCGTAGCTTTTCACGCCAATGCCGGCGTGTGGCCTGGCCTGCGTACCCATGCGCACCTTCACACCCGGCGCCATGCTGGCCTGGCTGCGGTAGATGCCGGGCACGCCGCATTCGGAGAGCCAGTTGCCCCAGGTGCTGTTGGCCAGGATCATGGCCTCGGCCACCATCAGGTCCAGGGGCGCGCCGCGCTGGCGGGTGCCGATCAGCACGCGCTCGTCGCCCGCCGGTTCGTTGCCATGTACACCTTCGAGGCGGAAGGTGTAGTCGGGCCGGTTGAAATTCTCGGGCTTGCCACGCACCACCTCGCGCTGCGTTTTGAGATGGCGCGCCAGGCGGTGAAGGAACGCCAGCGAGGGTTGCAGCGCAGTGATCTCGGGCGTGGCCTCGCCAGACGGAGCTTCGCCGTTCAGCCAGGGCTCGGTAATGACGGTGTCGAGCTGGTCGTGCCGCAGATTGAGCGCGATCGGCACGCGTTCGAGCGCGGTGCGGTGTTCGCGTTGCTCCAGCGTGGCTTCGTCGAAGCTCACGTACAGCGAAACGGCGGGGCACTCGCGACCGGCCATGAGCGTGTAGGCCTGCACCACCTCGTCGGGCAGCATGGTGATCTTGTGGCCTGGCATGTAGACGGTGGACAGGCGGTGGCGCGCCACCTGGTCCAGCGCACCTTCGGGCTGGATCGCCAGGCCCGGCGCTGCGATGTGAATGCCCAGCGTGACGGTGCCGCTGCCAAGGCCTTGCAGCGAGAGCGCATCGTCGATCTCGGTGGTCTGCGAGTCGTCGATCGAGAAAGCCTGCACCGGTGCCTGCGGCAATTCGTCGGCGATGGCAGGGGCTTGCAGCGCGGGAAAGCCCGTGCCCTTGGGGAATTGCTCGAACAGGAAGCGCTGCCAGTGGAACTGGTAGGCGCTGGTGATGGCGCCCGCCTTCTGCAGCAGGACCAGCGGTGCGGTGTGGCTCAGATGAGCCGCCTCCACCACGGCCTTGTATTCCGGCGCGTTCTTGTCCGGCCGGAACAGGATGCGGTAGAGCTGTTCGCGCACCGGATCAGGGCACTGGCCCGCAGCGAGTTCGGCGGCCCAGGTGTCGATCTGTGCCTGCACCTGCTTCTTTTTCTCGATGGCTGCCAGTGCCTGGGCGAGGATGTCGGGTGGGGCCTTTTTGTACCGACCTTTGCCGGCTCGGCGGAAATAGTGGGGCGCTCCCTGAAGGCACAGCAGGGCGGCGACCTGCTCGGGGGTGCCGGCGCTGGCACTGAAGTACTCATGCGCGAGGTCGACAAAGCCGAATTCCGCTTCTGGCGCGAACTCGTAGGCCAGCTCCAGTTCCATGGTCTCGGCCAAGGCCGTGGCGGCGGGCATGAGCTGGCTGGGCGCGGGTTTGTCGAAGCGCAGCAGGGCATTGGCAGCCTTGACCTTGACGCGCTTGCCCGAATCGAGTTCGACCTGGAGCGAATTTTCGGCTTCGGACAGCAGGCGGCCGGTCAGCAGCTTGCCGGCTTCATCAAACAGAATGTGCATGGGCGTGATTGTCCCATGCGGGTAGGGGGGCGTTCCCCGGTATCACCCGGAGGAAAAGAGGAAATGGAAGACAGCGTCAATGTGGTCGTCGAAGTCGCTGATGGCGTGGTCGCTGCCGGGGAGCAGGCGGATGGCGCCGCCAGCGCAAAACGCCTGCATCTCACGCCAGTCCAGAACCTCGTCGCCCTGGGCCAAGACGGCCATCTGGCGCTCGGGCGTGGCCCTTCGATCCGTCGCCAGCCGCTCGATGTCTGCCTGCATCGTGAACAACTCATCGACATAGCCGGGCAGGAAGAAAAAGCGCTCCTGGGGATCGTGCCAGGAGGTCTGCTCGCCGATGTGTTTCGACAGGTCGCGGGCCGGAAACGCCGCCGGGTTGAGCAACACCGCACGGCAGTCGGTCTGCAAGGCCACCCAGCGAGCATAGAAGCCACCCAGCGATGAGCCCACCACCGCCATGCGTTCGCGAGGCCAGTCGCCAATGCCCTGCATGACCTGGGCCATGGCCTCGGCGGGGGAGGGCGGCAATGGCGGGCACCACCAGCGCACGTCAGGGTGCTGCTCGATGACCCGCGCTCCGACCTTCTGCGCCTTCATTGAACCGGGAGATGAACGGAAGCCGTGCAGGTACAGCAGGTGGGTGATGGGGGCGGGCGGATGCATGGAGCGAAGGATAATCGGCGTCCATGGCCGTCGTCTTTGACAAACCCACACCGCTGCAGCGCCTCGCCCCGATTTTCCAGGGCTTCGACCTGCCGTTGCTGCTGGCGATCCTGATCATGGCCAGCGCCGGGCTGCTCACCATGTATTCGGTGGGTTTCGACCACGGCACGCGATTCGCCAACCACGGCCGCAACATGATGCTGGCTGCGGGGGTGCTGTTCATCGTCTCGCAGATCCCGCCACACCGGCTCATGGCACTGGCGGTTCCCATCTACGTGGTGGGTGTGACCCTGCTGCTGGCGGTGGCGCTGTTCGGCATTGAACGCAAAGGTGCCCAGCGCTGGCTCAACGTGGGGATCGTGATCCAGCCGAGCGAACTGCTCAAGATCGCCATGCCGCTGATGCTGGCCTGGTGGTTTCACCGCCGCGAAGGTCAGCTCAAGCCGCTGGATTTCGTGGTCGCAGGCATCCTGCTGCTGTTTCCGCTGGCGCTCATCCTGAGGCAGCCCGACCTGGGCACTGCGCTGCTGGTGCTTTCCTCGGGCCTGTTTGTCATTTTTTTCGCCGGCCTGAGCTGGAAACTCATCCTGCCCCCGCTGGTGCTGGGGGTGGTGGGCATCGTGGTGCTGATCTTCATGGAGCCCCAGCTGTGCGCGCCCGATGTCGACTGGCGCGTGCTGCACGAATATCAGCGCCAGCGCGTGTGCACGCTGCTCGATCCATCCAAGGACCCACTGGGCAAGGGCTTCCACATCATCCAGGGCATGATCGCCATCGGCTCGGGCGGCGTCTGGGGCAAAGGTTTCATGCAAGGCACGCAGACGCACCTGGAGTTCATTCCCGAGCGCACCACCGATTTCATCTACGCCGCGTTCTCCGAAGAGTTCGGCCTCGTGGGCGTGCTCACGCTGATGGCCGGCTTCATCTTCCTCATTGCGCGCGGCCTGGTCATCGCCGTCGAGGCGCCCACGCTGTTTTCTCGCCTGCTGGCCGGCGCCATCACGCTCAACATCTTCGTCTATGCCTTCGTCAACATGGGCATGGTCAGCGGCATCCTGCCGGTGGTGGGCGTGCCCCTGCCTTTCGTTAGCTACGGCGGTACGGCCATGGTGACCATGGGCGTTGGGCTGGGCATCCTGATGTCGATTGCCAAGTCGCGAAGGTTCATGCAGTCATGAGTGGCGCACCAGTGGGCGTGATCGGCGCGGGCAACATGGGCGGCGCCATGGTGGAGCGCCTGCGCGAAGCTGGCTGGGCGGTGACGGTTTGCGATATCGACCCACTGCGTCAGCGGCAGGCCATGGCGGCCGGGGCCTCGCTGGCGGATTCGCCCGAACAGGTCGCACGCACGCTCGGGCCAGGCCATGCCCTGATCGTGGTGGTGGTGGACACCGCCCAGGTTCGCGAGGTGCTGTGGGGGCCGCGTGGGGCTGCCCAGGCCCTTCAGCGCGGCCAGACGGTGCTGTTGTGCCCCACCATTGCCCCGCAGGACGTGGAGGCCATCGCCGGCGACCTCGAACGCCAGGGTGTGGATTGCATCGACGCCCCGCTCTCAGGTGGGCCCGTGCGCGCTCGGGATGGGCGCATGAGCCTGATGGTGGCTGGACCCGAGCCGGTACTGGCGAGCCAGGCCGCCCTGCTGTCGGCCCTGTCGGACCACGTCATGCGAATCAGCGACCGCGTGGGCGACGGTGCTCGCACCAAGCTGGTCAACAACCTGCTCGCCGGCATCAATCTGGTCGGTGCGGCTGAAGCCCTGGCCATGGCCGAGCGCTTGGGGCTCGATCTTTCCACCACGCTGGACGTGATCGAACGTTCCAGCGGCCAGAGCTGGGTCGGCAGCGACCGCATGCGCCGCGCCGTGGCTGGAGACTTCGCGCCTCGCGCGCATGTGACGCTGCTGGAAAAGGACACGCGCCTGGCGGTGGCCGCCGGCCGCGCTGCGGGTTTCGAGGGCCCGCTGGGCGCGCGCGCGGCCCGCGTGTTCGAGCAAGCCCACGAAGCCGGCATGGCTGCGCTGGATGATGGGGCCTTGCTCAAGCTGCTGCGGCAGGCGCCGCCCTCAAAACCCTGATGCCCGCGCGCGGGGCCGAGGTTCTTACAATGGCCCGATGATTGCTCGCGAACCCACCCTGGCCCGACTGGCCACCGCCCAGAACCTCCTGCTCGAACCTTTCGGGCTGAGCCCCTCGCATTTGCAGCGCGCGCTGGGCGAGATCATGTCGCACGGCGTGGACGACGCCGACCTGTATTTCCAGACCACGCGCAGCGAAGGCTGGAGCCTGGAAGAGGGCATCGTCAAGACCGGCAGCTTCAGCATCGACCAGGGCGTGGGCGTGCGCGCGGTCAGCGGCGAGAAAACCGCGTTCGCCTATTCCGACGACCTGTCGTGGGACTCGCTGCTCGATGCGGCCCACACCGTGCGTTCCATTTCGGCCCAGGGCCAGGGCCGCAAGGCGCGCGTGCCTTCGGCCAAGGTGGCGAAGTCGCGGTCGCTCTATCCCGGTATTGATCCCATTGCCACCCTCGACAGCACAGCCAAGGTGGCTCTGCTGGAAAAGGTGGAGCGTCTGGCGAAGGCCAAGGACCCGCGCGTCAAACAGGTCATGGCCGGCCTGGCGAGCGAATACGACGTGGTGCTGGTGGCGCGTGCCGACGGCACGCTGGCCGCCGACGTGCGCCCGCTGATCCGTCTCTCGGTGACGGTGATCGCCGAACAGTCCGGGCGACGCGAAGCCGGTTCGTCTGGCGGTGGCGGCCGCTACGGCCTGGCCTATTTCAACGATGAGATGGTCCAGTCTTACGTGGACGAAGCCGTCTCCTACGCGCTGACCAATCTGGATGCGCGCCCCGCGCCGGCCGGCGAGATGGTCGTGGTGCTGGGCTCAGGCTGGCCCGGCATCCTTCTGCACGAAGCCGTGGGCCACGGCCTTGAAGGCGATTTCAACCGCAAGGGCTCCGGCGCCTTTGCCGGCCGCATCGGCCAGCGCGTGGCGTCCAAAGGTGTCACTGTGCTCGACGACGGCACCATCGCCGACCGCCGTGGCTCGCTCAACGTGGACGACGAGGGTCACGCTTCGCAGCGCAACGTGCTCATCGAGGACGGCATCCTGCGCGGCTACATCCAGGACTCGATGAACGCGCGCCTGATGGGCGTGAAGCCTACCGGCAATGGTCGCCGCGAGAGCTACGCCCACGTGCCCATGCCGCGCATGACCAACACCTACATGCTCGGTGGCGACAAGGCGCCCGAAGAAATCGTGGCCAGTATCAAGAAGGGTCTGTACGCCACCAACTTCGGTGGCGGCCAGGTCGACATCACCTCCGGCAAGTTCGTGTTCTCAGCCAGCCAGGCCTACTGGGTGGAAAACGGCCAGATCCAGTACCCGGTGAAGGGCGCCACGCTGGTGGGCAATGGCCCCGATGCGCTGACCCGCGTCTCCATGATCGGCAACGACATGAAGCTCGACAGCGGTGTGGGCACCTGCGGCAAGGAAGGCCAGAGCGTGCCGGTGGGCGTGGGGCAGCCCACGTTGCGCATCGACGGCCTGACTGTGGGCGGTACCGCCTGACGGGCGCTTCCAGTTGCCTGTGCTACATTTCGATCCCATGTCTTCGCGCTTCTCCTTTTTTGCCTTTTACTTCTGGTTCTCAGTCCCCGGCGGACGAGAGGCGAGGCTGTAAGCGCATCACCGAATCTCGAAACAACCGCCGGAGCTGAAAAGCCCGGCGGTTTTTTTTCGTCCCTTTCCCATCCATCCCACCCTCAGGAGCTCCGTGATGACCGCGAAAAATGCCCCCGCCAGCAGCGACGCCTGGCACGCCCGTCCTGTCGACAAGACCAGCCAGACCGACGACGAACGCATCAAGGACATCACCGTGCTCCCCCCGCCCGAACACCTCATCCGCTTCTTTCCCATTGGCGGCACGCCGGTTGAGACTCTCATCAGCCAGACCCGGCGGCGCATCCACCGGATCCTGCATGGGCAGGACGATCGCCTGCTGGTGGTCATCGGGCCCTGTTCCATTCACGATCCGGCCGCCGCTCTGGACTACGCGCGCCGCCTCAAAGTCCTGCGCGAGAAGTACGCGGATTCGCTGGAGATCGTGATGCGCGTGTACTTCGAGAAACCGCGCACCACGGTCGGCTGGAAGGGACTGATCAACGATCCTTACCTGGACGAAAGCTTCCGCATCGACGAAGGTCTGCGCATGGCGCGCCAGCTGTTGATCGACATCAACCGGTTGGGTGTTCCCGCCGGCAGCGAGTTCCTGGACGTGATCTCGCCGCAGTACATCGGCGACCTGATCGCCTGGGGCGCGATCGGCGCGCGCACCACCGAAAGTCAGGTGCACCGGGAGCTGGCTTCCGGCCTGTCGGCACCCATCGGCTTCAAGAATGGCACCGATGGGAACATCAGAATAGCAACCGACGCCATTCAGGCGGCTTCGCGTGGTCATCACTTCCTTTCGGTTCACAAGAACGGTCAGGTCGCCATCGTGCAGACCAACGGAAACAAGGATTGCCACGTCATCCTGCGCGGCGGCAAGGCACCCAACTACGACGCCGCCAGTGTGGCAGCCTCGGTGAAGGAACTCGAAGCGGCCAAGTTGCTGCCGCGCCTGATGGTCGACTTCAGCCATGCCAACAGCAGCAAGCAGCATGAGAAACAGCTCGACGTGGCGCGTGACATTGCCAGCCAGATCGCCGGTGGTTCACGCAGTGTGTTCGGTGTGATGATCGAGAGTCACATCGAAGCCGGCGCCCAGAAATTCACGCCCGGCAAGGACAAGGTGGCAGACCTGAAGTACGGGCAGAGCATCACCGACGCCTGCCTGGGCTGGGTCGACTCGGAGCAGGCGCTGGAGATGTTGTCGGAGGCGGTGCTCGCAGCGCGCCGTGCGCGGGGCTGATTCGGTCCACCGGGGTTTCACGGGGTGGAGTTGGGAGCGGGCGCGGTTCACAATGGCTCCAACCAGGAGAATCGCCATGCGCAGCCAAGTCATCGTGAGCTGGGGTGAGCCGGCCACCTACCACTTCGACCTCGAGGAAGTGCAGCCCATGCCGCACGACCTGGCGCGCCATTGGCTCGACGAGCAGTTCACCTTCCTGGGCTGCGACCCGATCCGGCCGACCGGCAAGGTGCTCACCGCCGACAAGATTCTCTGTGTGGCGCAGGCGGCGGGCGAGATCCGTTTTCGTGATGCCGTGCATCGACCCTGGGCCATGGCATTCGCTCGCGCAACCAGCGCTGCGCTGGCCAAGCCGGTGGTGTCTGTGGACGTGCCCGGCCAGGCGCTGAATTACTGAGCTTGTAGCGCCGCGAGCAAGCGCTCGTGCACGCCGCCGAAGCCGCCGTTGCTCATGCACACGATGTGATCGCCCGCTTGCGCAGCAGCACTCACCATCTGCACCAGTTCGTCGATTCGGCTGCTCACCTGTGCGCGTGAGCCCATGGGCGCCAAGGCCTCGGCGGCGTCCCAGTCCAGCCCGCCGGAGTGGCAGAACGCCAGATCAGCCGCTTCCAGGCTCCAGGGCAGCTGCGACTTCATCGTGCCCAGCTTCATGGTGTTGCTGCGCGGCTCGAACACGGCCAGGATGCGCCCTGGCGAGGTGCCCAACCTCCGGTGCAGGCCATCGAGCGTGGTGCGGATGGCAGTGGGGTGGTGGGCGAAGTCGTCGTACACCGTGATCTCTCCACCGGGCCGCGCCACGGTGCCTCGCACTTCCATGCGGCGACGCACATTTTCAAACGTGGCCAGCGCGCGGGCTGCATCGGCAGGCGCCACGCCCACGTGTTCGGCCGCCGCGATGGCGGCCAGCGCATTGAGCTGGTTGTGGGTGCCTGTGAGCGCCCACTCCACCCGGCCCACGACCTGGCCCTTTTGCAGCACGTCGAAGGCGTGGGGTTCGCCGTGAGCGGTGAAATCGCTCACCGCCGCGCCGAAGCTGCGCAGTTCGCTCCACAGGCCTTTGTGTAGCACGCGCTCCAGGCTGTCCTCCAGCCCGTTGACGACCACCCGGCCGGTCGATGGCACGGTGCGCACCAGGTGGTGGAACTGCCGCTCGATCGCGGGGAGGTCGTCGAAGATGTCGGCGTGATCGAACTCGAGGTTGTTCAGGATCGCAGTGCGCGGCCGGTAGTGCACGAACTTGCTGCGCTTGTCGAAAAAGGCGGTGTCGTACTCATCGGCCTCGATCGTGAACACGGGAAGATGGGCCGACTTCGCCGCCGGGCCGCCCCAAGGCGAAACAGCCCCCTCGGGGCGCGTGGGGGCCGCATGACCCAGCCGCGCCGATACCTTGAAATTCATCGGAACGCCGCCGATGAGAAAGCCGGGCTCCAGGCCGCAGGATTCCAGGATCCAGGTCAGCATGGCGGTGGTGGTGGTCTTTCCGTGTGTGCCGGCCACGGCCAGCACATGGCGGCCTTGAAGCACGTGTTCAGCCAGCCATTGCGGTCCACTGGTGTAGGCCGCGCCGCTGTCCATGATGGCTTCCATCAGAGGGAACCTGGGTGTGCCGTCGGACTGCCCGGCCCGGCTGACCACGTTGCCGACCACGAAGAGGTCGGGCTTGAGCGCCAGTTGATCGGCGCCGAAGCCCTCGATGAGGTCGATCCCCAGTGCGCGCAACTGATCGCTCATGGGGGGATAGACGCCGGCGTCGCAGCCAGTGACGCGGTGTCCGGCTTCGCGGGCCAGGGCGGCCAGGCCGCCCATGAAGGTGCCGCAAATGCCCAGAATGTGTATGTGCATCCGGCGATTCTAGGGGGCTGGCGCAGTGCCTTTGCGGGTATGCGCTCGCGCTGGGCGCAGCACGGCCCAAGCGGGCACAATCGCCTCCCATGGATCTGCGCCGAGACGACATGACCGCCGAGATCGCTGCCGTGGCCGCCCGCTTCGTCGTCGACGAAGGGCTGGAGTACGCCGCGGCCAAACGGCGCGCGGTCAGGCAACTGGGCCTGCCTGCCCGCACCGCATTGCCCGACAACGCAACGCTGGAGGCGGCGGTGCGCGAAGACATCGCAGTTTTTTGTGCAGACCACCAGCCCGCCGAGTTGCGCGCCTTGCGCGAACTGGCGCTGGTATGGATGGACCGGCTGCAGACTTTTCGCCCGCACCTGGGCGGCGCCGTGTGGCATGGCACCGCCACGCGCCACAGCGACGTGTACGTCCAGCTTTTCTGTGACGACCCCAAAGCCGTCGAATGGACGCTGATCGACCACCGCGTGGAATACCACCCTGGCGAAGTGTCCGGCGGGCGCGGCGAGCCCGTTCAGGCCCTGAGCCTGCGCCACCGCAGCGAAGCCCTGGGCGAGTGGGTGCTGGTGCATCTGATGGTGTACGGGCATGACGACCTGCGGGGCGCCTTGAAGCACGATGCACAGGGTCGCAAGCCGCGCGGTGACGCGGCCGCGCTGCGCCGGCTGCTGGCCGACCAGGGTGAAGCGCGCCACGAGGACGCCACATGAAACTGCGGCGGCGCACCTTGGGCATGGCGGGCGTGGCGCTGGCGGCGGCTGGCGCGGGTGCGTGGTGGTCGCAACGCCGGTTTCAGCTTCGGCCGGTGCTGGACAAGGCGGAGGCGGCCTTCTGGCAGGGTGAGTTTGACGGACCCGATGGCGGGAAGGTGCGTGTGGCCGATTTCCGTGGCCGGCCGCTGCTGGTGAACTTCTGGGCCACATGGTGCCCGCCCTGTGTGGAGGAGTTGCCGATGCTCAATGCGTTTCAACTGGCGCAAGCCGCACGTGGCTGGCAGGTTCTGGGCCTGGCGGTGGACCAGCCAAGTGCGGTGCGCTCGTTTCTGAAGAAGCTGCCACTGAAATTTCCGGTGGGCATGGCCGGTTTCGGTGGCACCGAACTCAGCCGCACGCTGGGCAATCCCTCCGGCGCCTTGCCCTTCAGCGTGGTCTTCGGTGCTTCGGGCGAGGTGCAGCACCGCAAACTCGGCAAAGTGTCCGATGCCGACCTGAACCAATGGGCCGAGCTGGGCTGATGCGATGGCGACCTTTGGTCATCCCGCAGGGAATATCGTGTAAATCGAGGTAAATTCCGACTTCTTTCAAAAAGTCGGCGGGACCGGGGGGCAGATCGAACGGGCATCGAAGCCGCCCTGGAGCCGGTGGAGAATCCGCCACCGTCGTGTACACTGCGGCACCCCGGCGAATTGATGTGCGTTCACTTTCAGCAAGTTGAATGCTTTTAAATCAATTTGACCGAAATTCGTTGGAGAAAACATGGATTTAAGAAAACTGAAGACACTGATCGACCTCGTGTCCGAGTCGAACGTGTCGGAACTTGAGATCACCGAAGCCGAGGGCAAGGTGCGCATCGTCAAGAGTTCGCCGGTGGTAGCAACGGCCCCCGTCACTTACAGCATGGCGCCGGCACCCGTGGCGCCCCCTGTGATGCCCGTGGTGGAGGTGACGCCCGCCCCGGCAGCTGCGGCCACCCCTGCGGCGCCCGCTGGCCACACGGTGAAATCACCCATGGTGGGCACCTTCTACCGCGCCTCCAGCCCGGGCGCCAAGCCCTTCGTCGAGGTGGGGGACAGCATCAAGGAAGGCGAAACCATCTGCATCGTCGAGGCCATGAAGATCCTCAACGAGATCGAGGCCGACAAGTCCGGCACCGTGACCCAGATCCTGGTGGAAAACGGCCAGGCAGTGGAATATGGTCAACCGCTCTACGTGATCGAATAAAGAAGACGCCGATTCCATGTTCAAGAAAATCCTGATCGCCAACCGGGGAGAGATTGCGTTGCGCGTCCAGCGCGCCTGCCGGGAAATGGGCATCAAGGCGGTGATGGTGTACTCCGAGGCCGACCGCGACGCCAAGTACGTGCGCCTGGCCGATGAAGCGGTCTGCATCGGACCGGCACCCAGTGCCCAGAGCTATCTCAGCATGCCGGCCATCATTTCGGCCGCGGAGGTCACCGATGCCGAAGCCATCCACCCTGGCTACGGTTTCCTGTCGGAAAACGCCGACTTTGCCGAGCGCGTGGAGAAGAGCGGCTTCACCTTCATCGGCCCCACGCCGGATTCGATCCGCATCATGGGCGACAAGGTCTCGGCCAAGCAGGCCATGATTCGCGCGGGCGTGCCCTGCGTGCCCGGTTCGGAAGGAGCCTTGCCCGACGATCCCGTGGTGATCAAGCGCACTGCCAAGGCGGTGGGCTATCCCGTGATCATCAAGGCGGCTGGCGGCGGCGGTGGTCGCGGCATGCGTGTGGTGCATACAGAGGCGGCGCTGCTGCACGCGGTGCAGACCACCAAGGCGGAAGCGGGCGCGGCCTTCGGCAACCCCGAGGTCTATATGGAGAAGTTTCTCCAGAATCCGCGCCACATCGAAATCCAGATCCTGGCCGACCAGCACCGCAATGCGGTCTACCTCGGTGAGCGTGACTGCTCCATGCAGCGCCGCCACCAGAAGGTGATCGAGGAAGCGCCAGCGCCCGGCATTCCGCGTCGCCTGATCGAGAAGATCGGCGAGCGCTGCGCCGCGGCCTGCAAGAAGATCGGCTATCGGGGTGCAGGCACCTTCGAGTTCCTGTTCGAGAACGGCGAGTTCTACTTCATCGAGATGAACACGCGCGTGCAGGTGGAGCACCCCGTGACGGAGTGGATCTCTGGTGTGGACATTGTGCGCACGCAGATTGCAGTGGCCGCTGGCGAAAAACTGCCTTTCACTCAGCGGCAGATCCAGTTGCGCGGGCATGCCATCGAGTGCCGCATCAACGCCGAGGACGCCTACAAGTTCACGCCCTCGCCCGGTCGCATCACGACCTGGCACGCGCCGGGCGGGCCCGGCGTGCGGGTGGACTCACATGCTTATGCCAATTACTTCGTGCCGCCCAACTACGACTCCATGATCGGCAAGATCATCGTGCACGGCGACACGCGCGAACAAGCGCTGGCGCGCATGCGCACGGCGCTTGCCGAAACGGTCATCGAAGGCATCAAGACCAACATCCCGTTGCACCGCGAGCTGATGGTGGACGCCAGCTTCGTGGCGGGCGGCACCAACATTCACTACCTGGAAGAGTGGCTGTCCCAACGTGAGCGCTGAAGCATCCATGCTGACCCTGCCGCCGGCAGGGACCCTTTTCGAACTGGTCCTCCTTGTGCCCGAGGCGGCGGTGGACGACGTGGGTGATGCCTTCGTGGCGCTGGATGCCCTGAGCGTGTCGGTGGAAGATGCCGACGCCATGACCGACGCGGAGTCGGCGCTGTTCGGCGAACCCGGCATGCCGCCCCCCAAGGGAGGCTGGCAGCGCTCGCGCGTGGTGGCGCTCTTCCCCACCGAGGCGGCGGCCAAGGAGGCAGCGGCCTTGCTCAAGTTGCAGGATTTTTTTGAAGGCTGCGTGGTGCAGGGCGTACGCGCTGTGCTGGAACAAGACTGGGTGCGGCTGACCCAGTCGCAATTCGAACCGGTGGCCATCACGCCGGCGTTCTGGATCGTGCCCACCTGGCACGAGCCGCCCGCCGCCGCAGAGCAGGTGATCCGGCTCGACCCCGGCCTGGCCTTTGGCACTGGCACCCATCCCACCACGCGCATGTGCCTGCGCTGGATCGCGAAGCACCCGCCCCTGGATCAACGCGTGCTCGACTACGGTTGTGGCTCGGGCATTCTGGCCATCGGCGCAGCGAAGTTCGGTGCGCGCGAGATCATCGCGGTGGACATCGACCCTTCGGCGGTCGAGTCGACCCGGCTCAATGCCGAGGCCAACCATGTGCAGATCGGCGCTGGTTTGCCGAATGCAGCTTCCGGCGAACACGACCTGGTGTTGGCCAACATCCTGGCCACGCCCTTGCGGGTGCTGGCGCCACTGCTTTGCGCCCACGTCCGACCGGGCGGATACCTGGTGCTCGCCGGCATTCTCACGCGCCAACTCGACGAGTTGCGCAACGCCTATGCGCCCTGGATTGCGCTTGAAGTGAGCGACGAAGAGGACGGCTGGATCCTCATGACCGCACGCAAGGCCTGAGCTTTTGAGCGGCGAGCGCCTGCAATAATCGGCGCATGAGTTTCACCACCCGTTGCCCCGCGTGCGGAACGATGTTCAGGGTCGTTGCCGACCAGCTGAAGATCTCCGAGGGCTGGGTGCGTTGCGGCCATTGCGCCGATGTGTTCGACGCCACGCTCTACCTGCAGCCATGGACGGCCCCGGGCTCCGCCACCGAATCCGACAGCCCTGGGCAAGACGCGCCCGCGCCCGAATACGACCTCGACGCCGAACCCGAAACCGCCATCATGGAGGATTCGGAGATGTCGGGTGAGTGGGCCGAGCTGGAGGGTTCGCACAGGTTTCAGGATGCTTCCGAGGAGCTGGCACCACCACCGTTGGCGCAAGCGCCGCAGGCCACGGACGCCGATGACGACACCGATGACTCCGAGGTGTCGGACTTTCACACCGATCTGCAACGCTTCGCCGCCGGCGTGGGGCGAACCGGGGACCCCGAGTTTGACGACTCGTCCAACGGGATTGCGGCAGAGGTCAGCGCTGCGGCAGAAGCCGCTCGCGGCGCTCCCAGCACCAACGCGGGCCCGTCAGGATTCGAGGGCAGTGGGCTCGATGACCCAGAGGCGGTGCCTGGTTTCGTGCGACAGGCTCGCCGCCGAGCGTTCTGGTCGTCCAGAGGCATGCGTGCATCGCTCGCCTTGCTGGCCTTGTTGCTGGGGGTCCTGCTGATCGGGCAACTGGCCCTGCACGAGCGCGACCGACTGGCGGCGGCGCGGCCAGACCTGCAACCCCTGCTTCAGCGTGCCTGCGATGCATTGGGTTGCCGACTGGCGCCGGTGCGACGCATCGACGCCATCGTCATCGACAGCACCGCGCTGGTGCGCCGACTGGGCGACTTCTATTCCTTTGACCTCGTGCTCAAGAACACCGCCTCGATGCCGCTGGCCCTGCCCGCGCTCGAACTCAGCCTGACCGACACACGTGATCAGGTGATTGCGCGCCGTGTTTTCCTTCCCGAAGAGTGGCCTGATGCACCCTCGTTGCTGCCCGCCCAGGGTTCGGTCAGCGTGAGCCTGCGCCTCTCCCTCTCACTGGGAGACGCTTCACCCATGGCGGGTTATCGCGCCCTGGTTTTTTATCCCTGATCACGGAAACCTTCACATGCCCATTCTCGTTTGTGGCTCGCTGGCCTTCGACACCATCATGACTTTCGAGGGTCGCTTCGCCGAGCAGATCCTGCCCAGCCAGTTGCACATCCTCAACGTGTCCTTTCTGGTGCCCGGCCTGCGCCGCGAGTACGGCGGCTGCGCTGGCAACATTGCCTACGGCTTGCGGCA
Source organism: Hydrogenophaga sp. (assembly GCF_050250835.1). Classification (GTDB taxonomy): domain Bacteria; phylum Pseudomonadota; class Gammaproteobacteria; order Burkholderiales; family Burkholderiaceae_C; genus Hydrogenophaga. Next base: position 79,617 of record NZ_JBFWNX010000004.1, read on the forward strand.
ACTGGGTGCACAAGCCGTTCCCCTGGCCATGCTTGGCAACGACGGGCAGGAATACCTGGAGCGATTGCAGGCGTTGGGCGTGGACACGAGCCACGTGTCGAAGGCCGCCGACAGCTACACCGCGCAGGCCATGATCATGACCGACCGCGACAACAACCAGATCACCGCGTTTCACCCCGGCGCGATGTCGATGGCCCATGACAACCCTGTGCCGCCACGCAGCGACCTCTCGGTTGCCATCATCTCGCCCGATGGCCGCGAGGCCATGCTCACCCATGCGCGCCAGTTGCACGCGGCGGGCGTTCCCTTTGTGTTCGATCCGGGGCAAGGGCTGCCCATGTTCAACGGGGAAGAACTGAGGCAATTCATCGAGCTGGCCACCTGGGTCACGCTCAACGACTACGAGGCCCAGATGCTTTGCGACCGCACCGGTCTCACGCTGGACGCCATCGCGACGCAGGTGAAAGGGCTCATCGTCACGCTGGGCGCGCAGGGGTGCGATGTATGGGATGGCGCGAACAAGGTACACGTTCCGGGCGTTGCTGCCTCGGAGGTGGTGGACCCGACGGGGTGTGGCGATGCTTTTCGCGCGGCGCTGTTGCACGGCCTTGAACAGGGCTGGCCCCTGCAGCGCTGTGTCGAGCTTGGCAACCGCATGGGAGCGACCAAGATCGCCAGCCGTGGTGGCCAGAACTACACGCTGAACTGAAGCACCCCCTGCGCGCCATCGGCGCTCACCCCTGAGAGCGGGGGGGGCGACACCTGGGGCCGTCGGATCGGGACATTCGATGTCCCTGGAATGGACCGTTTCCTGCGGTGCGGGTCCTGCCCCGGCCCGGTGAAGAACAGAAAAGAAAAAGCCCGGCGCTTTCGCGCCGGGCTGCAGGGTCATCTCAACGAGTACTTCAGGGCTTGCTGGACGTGGGGAACGGCCAGGCAGCCTGAGGGTTGAGCTTCGTCTGCGCCGCAGGTGCTGCAGCAGGGGCTGCCGGCTTCTTGGCCGGCTCAGCTTTTTTTGCTGGGGCTGCCTTTTTCGCGGGGGCCTTCTTCGCGGCGGCCTTTTTAGCAGGAGCCTTTTTTGCAGCGGCCTTCTTCGCAGGCGCCTTCTTCGCAGCGGCCTTTTTAGCAGGGGCCTTCTTTGCAGCGGCTTTCTTCGCCGGCGCCTTCTTGGCCGCAACCTTCTTCGCAGGCGCCTTCTTGGCAACGGCCTTCTTCGCCGGAGCCTTCTTCGCTGCGACCTTCTTGGCCGGAGCCTTCTTCGCCGGAGCTGCCTTCTTCTTGGCCGGTGCGGCTTTCTTCGCCGGGGCCTTCTTCACAGCGACCTTCTTGGCCGGAGCCTTTTTGGCCGGAGCTGCTTTCTTCGCAGCGGGTTTCTTGGCCGGAGCCTTCTTAGCCGGTGCGGCCTTCTTGGCCGGGGCTTTTTTTGCAGTTGCCATTGTTTTCTCCTTGATCAAGTTGCAATGAGCACTTCATCCGGTCTTGTCGCCGGTGAAGTGATTCAGCACCCTGGAGCCGCGCGGATGCATCCGCGGCTGGCCCCAAGGCGTTGAATCCTGTGACAAGACCCTGCCACCGGTGCCAGCGCGCCGGGTACAGGGTCTTGAATGAGCGGAATACATTTCAATGTCAGGTTGTGGCGGGCAATGCAGCCCCGGCTGTCGTGTGGCATCAATCCCAGGAAAGTGCCCCGCCGGACTGGTATTCGATCACGCGGGTTTCAAAGAAATTGCGTTCCTTCTTGAGGTCGATCATCTCGCTCATCCAGGGGAACGGGTTTTCCTCATTCGGGAACATCGGCTCCAGGCCGATCTGCGTGGCGCGCCGATTGGCGATGTAGCGCAGGTAGCCCTTGAACATCGAAGCGTTCAGACCGAGCACGCCGCGAGGCATGGTGTCTTCGGCGTAGCGGTATTCGAGTTCGACGGCTTTGAGGAACAGCTCCTTGATCTCGGCCTTGAATTCGCTGGTCCACAACATCGGATTTTCCATCTTGATCGCGTTGATCAGATCAATGCCGAAATTGCAATGCATGGATTCGTCGCGCAGGATGTACTGGTACTGCTCGGCGGCACCGGTCATCTTGTTCTGGCGACCCAGCGCCAGGATCTGGGTGAAGCCGACATAGAAGAACAGGCCTTCCATGAGACAGGCAAAAACGATCAGGCTCTTGAGCAGGGTCTGGTCGGTTTCTGGCGTGCCGGTGTGGAAGTTGGGGTTCATGATCGCCTCGATGAAGGGGATCAGGAACTCGTCCTTGTCTCGGATGGACTGGACTTCGTTGTAGGCGTTGAAGATCTCGGACTCGTCCAGACCCAGCGATTCCACGATGTACTGGTAGGCGTGCGTGTGGATCGCTTCTTCAAATGCCTGGCGCAGCAGGAACTGGCGGCATTCAGGCGCGGTGATGTGGCGGTAGGTGCCCAGCACGATGTTGTTGGCGGCCAGCGAATCGGCCGTGACGAAGAAGCCGAGGTTGCGCTTGACAATGCGGCGCTCGTCTTCGGTCAGGCCGTTGGGGTCCTTCCAGAGCGCGATGTCGCGGCTCATGTTCACTTCCTGCGGCATCCAGTGGTTGGCGCAGGTGGCGAGGTATTTTTCCCAGGCCCATTTGTATTTGAAAGGGACCAGCTGGTTGACGTCGGTCTGGCCGTTGATGATGCGCTTGTCGGCCACGTTGATGCGGCGTGCGGGCGCGGTCGTGGCGACGGCCTTGGGTGCAGAAGCGGTGGGGATCGAAGCGGAGAAGATGGGGGCGCGCTCACTGGGCAGTGAGGCTTGCAGACCCGACATGCCGGTGGGCAGTGGGCTGATCGCTGGCTTCGATGAGGGCGTGATTTGGTCGTCCCAGGTCAACATAGATTTGTCCAATGCTCGGATTATCAAAGTGTCTGCTTGAAATGCAAAGTGATCATGTGCGTTGAGCGCAATTTGTGTTGCGGTGTTGCATCGAATGCGAAATGCATTCGACCGCATCCGCATGCGTCAACGCACACAGGCATCACTGACAAGCCTCGCATCCTGGGTCGTCGATGGCGCAGAACTTGATGTCGGTCGCTGGCTCGGCATCCACCGTCGGCGCGCTCGTCGAGATTGCCTGTGCAACGGCAGGACTGAGAGAGACCGCATTGAGCTGGCCAGTGCGACCGGTCGATTTTTCGACCTGAGTGGCCGAGGTGGTGCGAAGGTAGTAGGTGGTCTTCAGTCCACGCAGCCACGCGAGCTTGTACGTGTCGTCGAGCTTCTTGCCCGATGCACCCGCCATGTAGATGTTCAGGCTCTGCGCCTGGTCGATCCACTTCTGGCGACGGGCCGCAGCCTCCACCAGCCACAGCGGTTCCACTTCGAAGGCGGTGGCGTACAACGCCTTCACTTCCTGCGGAACGCGGTCGATCGGACGCAGCGAGCCGTCGAAGTGCTTGAGGTCCATGACCATCACGTCGTCCCACAGCCCGAGCCGCTTGAGGTCCTTCACCAGGTAGCTGTTGATGACGGTGAACTCGCCGGAGAGGTTGGACTTGACCGAGAGGTTGCCGAAGCAGGGCTCGATGGAAGCGTCCACGCCGATGATGTTGGAAATGGTGGCGGTGGGCGCGATGGCCACGCAGTTGGAGTTGCGCATGCCGTCGGCAGCGATCTTCTTGCGCAGTGCATCCCAGTCCAGCGAGCTGGAGCGGTCCACGTCTACATAGCCGCCGCGTTCGCGGGCCAGCAGGTCCAGCGTGTCCGAGGGCAGGATGCCCTTGTCCCACAGCGAACCCCGGTAGCTGGCGTAGCGGCCGCGCTCGCGGGCGAGTTCGGTGGATGCCCAGTAGGCGTAGTAGCAGACAGCTTCCATGGAGCGATCGGCAAATTCCACGGCTTCGTTGGAAGCGTAGGGAATGCGCAGTTCGTACAGCGCGTCCTGGAAGCCCATCACACCCAGGCCCACCGGGCGATGGCGCATGTTGGAGTCGCGCGCCTTCTTTACCGCGTAGTAGTTGATGTCGATCACGTTGTCGAGCATGCGCATGGCCGTGGCGATGGTCTTCTGCAGCTTGGCGTGGTCGATCTGGCCACCCTTGACGTGTTGCAACAGGTTGATGGAGCCCAGGTTGCAGACGGCGGTTTCGGTGTCGCTGGTGTTGAGCGTGATTTCAGTGCAGAGGTTGGAGCTGTGCACCACGCCGGCGTGCTGCTGCGGGCTGCGCACGTTGCAGGCGTCCTTGAAGGTGATCCAGGGGTGGCCGGTCTCGAACAGCATCGAGAGCATCTTGCGCCACAGGTCGCTGGCCGGTACCTTGCGGTAGGGTTTGATCTCGCCACGCGCGGCCTTTTCCTCGTAGGCCACATAGGCCTTCTCGAAGTCGGCGCCAAAGAGGTCGTGCAAGTCGGGCACGCTGTTGGGCGAGAAGAGGCTCCATTCGCCCTTTTCCATCACGCGCTTCATGAACAGGTCGGGAATCCAGTTCGCCGTGTTCATGTCGTGCGTGCGGCGACGGTCGTCGCCGGTGTTCTTGCGCAGTTCCAGGAATTCCTCGATGTCCAGGTGCCAGGTTTCCAGGTAGGTGCAGACCGCGCCCTTGCGTTTGCCGCCCTGGTTCACGGCCACGGCCGTGTCGTTGACGACCTTCAGGAAAGGCACGACGCCTTGCGACTCGCCGTTGGTGCCCTTGATGTGGGAACCCAGTGCACGCACGCGGGTCCAGTCGTTGCCCAGGCCGCCGGCGAACTTGGAGAGCAGCGCGTTTTCCTTGATGGACTCGTAGATGCCGTCCAGGTCGTCTGGCACGGTGGTCAGGTAGCAGCTGGAGAGCTGCGAGCGCAGGGTGCCTGCATTGAACAGGGTGGGGGTGGACGACATGAAGTCGAACGAGGAAAGCACCTCGTAGAACTCGATGGCGCGGGCCTCCCGGTCGATCTCATTGAGCGACAGTCCCATGGCCACGCGCATGAAGAACGACTGGGGCAGCTCAATGCGGCTCTTGCGCACGTGCAGGAAGTAGCGGTCGTACAGGGTCTGCAGGCCGAGGTAGTCGAACTGCAGGTCGCGCTCGGGCTTGAGCGCCGCACCCAGGCGGGCGAGGTCGAACTGAAGCAGCTTCTCGTCCAGCAGTTCGTTGTCGACCCCCTTCTTGATAAAGAGAGGAAAGTGCTCTGCGTAGCGCGCGCCCATCTCGGTGGAGGGCACTTCCTCGCCCATGACTTCCTTGACGATGGTGTGCAACAGCAGGCGCGCGGTGGCGTAGGTGTAGTCAGGGTCCTTCTCGATCAGCGTGCGCGCAGCCAGGATGGACGCCTTGTAGACCTCTTCGATCGGCACGCCGTCGTACAGGTTGCGTTTGGTCTCGGCAACGATCGGGGCGGCCTTGACGTCCTTGCCCAGGCCCTTGCAGGCGTCTTCGATCAGGTCCTGCAGGCGCTGCAGGTTCAGTGGCACGCGCTCGCCGCCGTCGATCACGTGCAGCGTGGGCTCGGCAGGCTGAGCAGCCTCGGCCTGGTGGGCGCGCTCCTGCGTGCGGCGCTCGCGGTAGAGCACGTAGGCCCGGGCCACTTCATGGTGACCGCTGCGCATGAGGCCGAGTTCGACCTGATCCTGCACGTCTTCGATATGAAAGGTGCCGCCGCCTGGGCGCGAGCGCATCAGCGCGCGCGCCACGTTCTGGGTGAGCTCGTCCACCGTTTCCCGCACACTGGCCGAGGCCGCGCCCTGCGTGCCATGCACAGCCAGGAAGGCTTTCATCATGGCCACGGCGATCTTGCTGGGCTCGAACGACACCACGGCACCGTTGCGGCGGATGATCTGGTAGTGGGCGAAAACCGAGCTGCTCGCTGCGGGCGATGCCGCGCCAGGCGTACCGGCGGTGGGCTTCATCTGGGCCTGCGCGGGGGTGTGGATGGGGGAAGCGGTCAGCATGGTTCCTCTTTCATTTGTTGTGTGGTGACTGCACCGGATGCTCGGCGTCAGGGGTGAAGCGTGGTCGCGGTGCCGTCGTCAGGGCAGTGCGCGCAGTGGCTCGACAAAAGCCGCCTGAATGCCATGGTTCAGGTGGGGTCGTTGCTGGACGGGAAATGTTCCGAAACTCACAGCGCACACTATATCTGGTGTACAGGCCCCATTCAAGCCACTACCGGTAGTGTTTGAAAAATACCACCGGGTGAAGCAAGCCGATCAATTCGCCTGCCCGGCGAGGCCTGTGCGCAAGGGCGGCGGCAAGCGCTGATCGGAGCTGGTGATGATTTCCCGGAGGCAGCCAGGGTGCGCCATTCAGGCCGATTTGTCGTCGAATGCCGCGCCGTTGCGCGCCTGTCTCACGTGGTGTTTTTCCTGTGCTCGTTCAGGCTGGCGACGAGACCCGTTCGTCGCCGAGAACGCACTGGGGAAAACACGAATGCACCCAGCCGAGTTCGCGGCGCAGTCGCGTCCAATCGAAGCCCGGCCCCGGATCCTGTTTGCGTTGTGGCGCGATGTGTTCATGTCCTGCGATGTGCACCACGGGGCAGCGCAGTGCCAGATCGGTGCACAGTCGGACCAGGGTTCGATATTGGGCCGATTCGAAGGTGTCGCCTTCGAGTCCTTCGAGCTCGATGCCGATCGAATCGTCATTGCGGTTGTCTCGTCCTTGCCAGTGCGAAGCTCCCGCGTGCCACGCGCGCGATTCCACGTCCACGAACTGCACCAGCTCGCCGTCGCGCCGGATGAAGAAATGGGCCGACACCTCCATTCCCCGGATCTGCTCAAAGTAGGGATGGGCCTTCCAGTCCAGTGTGTTGGTGAAGAGCTGTTCCACTTCGGGGCCACCGTATTCGCCAGGCGGCAGGCTGATGGAGTGGATGACGATGAGGTCGATGTGAGCGCCGGCCGGCCGCGCACCATGGTTGGGCGACGGGCAGTGGCGAGCAGTCAGCAGCCATCCGCCGCGCCAGGACGCCAGCGCCGACTCACGCGGCATCGTCATCGGCCGTCGGCATGGAAATGCCCAATCGCTGGATGCGGTAGCGGATCTGCCGCAAGTTCAGACCCAGACGGGCCGCCGCCGCCGTGCGGTTGAAGTCGCATTCGCGCAGGGCCTTGAGCAGCACCTGTCGCTCCTGCTCATCCAGGTAGGCCTGGAGATCGGCGGGGATGTGCTCGGGTGGGCGGGATGCCATTTCCACGAGGGGGCTGGGCTCGGCCAACGGGTCCGGCTGCGTCGGGACCTCGGAGAGGTCGTCGCCATCGCCGAAGTCTTCGGGCTCCAGGATGTCGCCGCTGCTGAGGGCGAGCGCACGCTGCAGCAGGTTCTCGAGTTCGCGCACATTGCCGGGCAGCTCCTTCGCCTGCAGCCAGGCCAGAGCGCGCGGCGACAGCGCAGGCACGTTCTGGGCAGACTCGCCGCACAGGCGAGCGAGCAATGCACCCACCAGGCTGGTCAGGTCTTCGCGGCGTTCGCGCAAGGCGGGCGTGCGGAGTTCAATCACGTTGAGCCGGTAGAACAGGTCTTGTCGGAACTGCCCCATCTGCACCAGGGCGGTGAGGTCGCGGTGGGTGGCGCTGACCAGCCGCACGTCCACCGATTCCTCCTGCACGCCGCCGAGCGATCGCACACGTCGCTCCTGTATGACGCGCAGCAGCTTGGCCTGCATGGCCAGCGGAAGGTCGCCGATCTCGTCGAGAAACAGGGTGCCTCCACGGGCAGCCTGGAAGTAACCTTCGCGGTCCTGGGTGGCGCCGGTGTAGGCGCCCTTGCGAGCGCCGAAGAACTCGGCCTCGATGAGGTTTTCAGGTATCGCGCCGCAATTGACGGCGACAAAGGGACCGGTGCTGCGGTGGCTGCAGTCGTGCACCGCGCGGGCCACGAGTTCCTTGCCGGTGCCCGATTCACCCAGGATGAGCACCGGTGCCATGCTGGTGGCCACTTTCTCGATGCGCCCTTTGATCTGCACGATGCTGGGCGAGTGACCCACGATGCGGTTGAGCGACTGCACGCCACTGGGAGAGGTCGCGACCCTGCGTGCGGTTTCGCCGGCTATGGCCGTGGTGGAGGCGGCCGTGCCGTTCGGGCCGGGCTCAGGCCGCTGGCTTTGCACCGCCGCCGTGACCGCACCGCGCAACTGCTTGAGATCCACCGGCTTGGTGAGGTAGTCGAAAGCGCCGGACTTGAGGGCTTCAACCGCGTTTTCTGCCGAGCCGTAAGCGGTGATGACGATGCATTTTTCGTGACGTTGCTGCTCGCCCAGTTCGCGCAGCAGTTCCAGGCCCAGACCGTCGGGCAGCCGCATGTCGGTGATCAGCACGTCAAAGCGCCGCTGTGCCAGCCACTCGCGCGCCTGCGTCAGATCGGGCGCGGCCACCACCACATGGCCTTCGCGCAGCAGCGTGAGTTCGTACAGGGTGCGCAGGTCGGGTTCGTCGTCAACGACCAGCACGGAGGCGGTGGCGGGGGCGTTCATCGCGTGGCCAGAGGAGGTTCGCCCGACAGTGTGCTGCCCTGGGCACCGGAACGCGTGGCCAGGGAGTCGACCACAGGATACGACAGGCTTTGCTGCACCGGCTGGTGTTGGCCCGAGGCATGCACCGAGCACGGCATGAGCACGTAAAACTCGTTGCCCTCGCGCTGGTCCAGCCGGGTTCGCTGATACGCGATCTGCGCGCCGTAGCGCTCGCACAGTTCGCGGCAGATGTAGAGCCCCAGGCCGCTGGAGCGGCTCTCCGAAGAAAAGAAGGGCTCGAACAGGTGGCGCATCACGCTCGCCTCCAGCGGCTGGCCATCGCTCCAGACCGACATGCGGATGTGGTCACTCCCGCTGGGCTGCGTGATCAGTCGGATCGACGACGGCTTGCCGCTGGCGTGGCGAATGGCGTTGTCCAGCAGATTCACCAGCAGGCGGCGCAGGTGTTCAGGGTCGAAACCCACGTGCGCAGCGGGCGCGTGCGTGTGCACGCCCAGGGTGCGCTGGGCCTGGTTCTGCCGGGCCCACTCGTGCGTGATCTGACGCACCATCTGGTCCAGCGGCAGCGAGGTTGCGGCGCCCACACCCTGGCTGGGCTGGGCCCGGGCCACGTTGAGGATGTCGTCGACGATGCGCGAGAGGCGTTGCGCGTTCTGCTCGATCATGCTCGTCAGGCGCTTCTGCGCCGGCTCACGGACTTCTTCGTCCAGCAAGGCATTGGCCTGCGAAATGGCCGAGAGCGGGTTGCGGATCTCGTGCGCCACGGCCGCCGACATGCGGCCCATGGAGGCCAGCTTCTCGGTGCGCACGCGGGCCTCGACCTCACGAAGATCTTCCAGGAACAGCACGCACAGGCCCGAGCGCCGACCGCCCTGCGCGGTGAGCTTGGTGCGTGCATGCAGGCGCTGGCTGGGCCGCTCCTCGTTGTCGATGGTGGTTTCGGCTTCCAGCGACTGGCCTGAGGCAAAGGTTTCGTGCACGAGCGCGGCCAGATGGTGCCAGCTCGAACGGGCCGACAGCAGCAGCTTGGCAGGCTGGGCCGACACTTCGCCCAGCAACATGGCTTGTGCCGCCGGGTTGGCGTTGCGCACCACACCATGTGGGTCCACCACCAGCACGCCCACGCTCAGGCTTTCGATCACCAGTTCATTGACCTGGGCCTGGGTGCGCGCGGCAGCCTGGCTGCTGGCGGCCAGTGCCTCTTCGCGCGCCAGGCGCAGCGCCAGCTGGTTGGCCAGCACCGCCACGATAAAGAAGCCGGTGCCGGTCAGGCCCGTTTGCAGGAAGCGTGCGGTGGACACGTCGCTCAGCAAGGGCGCGCTCGCCCAGGCCTCGCCCAGCAGATAGAGCGTGACGCTGGCGGCCGTGGCCAGTGCCAGCAGCAGTGGTCCCAGGATGGAGGCCAACAGCACCGGCAGGGCAAACAACGGCGTGTAGTTGATGCCGCCGACCTGAAAGAACTGCAGCAGGCCGAACACCACCACATCGACGCCGATGGTCACCAGCCATTGCACCTGCATGGGGCGGCCCTGTTCGACCGGCCGCCAGAAGTACAGCACCCCCAGCGTGGCGCAAAGGTGCAAGGCGCACAGCAGCACCAGCCAGTCCGGGCCGCCATTCTTGGTAACCACCACAAAGACTTGCAGCGCCAGCAGCACGGCGGCAATGAAAACGCGTGCCCGCATGAACGCCCGCCACAGCCGCACAAAGGCCCGCATGCGCTGCTCGCGGCTCTGCGAGGTGCTGCCCTCGAAGGCGGAATACCACGAAGGAGCGAACTGTGAACTGTGGTCCCGGGCCATGTCAGTGGCTCCAGCGCGCCGAGCACGACCCGCGACAGATGACGCAACGCGTTGCAGGGGCACCGTGGGACCGGCTTCGCCGGACCACGGGTGCCGGCCCCCTCCCGCCGAAGGCGAGAGAGGGGGAAGACGCGAAGCGGCGCGGGGAGTGTTTCATCCTAGCCAGCGTTGCCTTCGTGTAGTCGCTGGTGCTCAATGCTGCAATACGCGCCGTCGCGGCCGCGCACCGCCTCGCTGTCGGGCAGATGGGTGCCGCATTGCAGACAGGCCACCATGATGGCCGGCGTGTCCGGTTTGCGGCTGGGCGCCTTGGGGGCAGCTTCGCTTCGATCTGTGAGCCGGTTGTTGCGCCATATATAGAAGGCGATCAACACCACGGCCAGGACGAGCAGGTATTTCATGTGGACGGGTCCTAGCTTCGCTGCAGCAGCACCTCAAGCACAAACCGTGAGCCCACGTAGCCCAGCAGCAGGAATCCGGCGCCCACATACAGCGTTCGCACAGCCACGCGCCCGCGCCAGCCGAGTTGCCAGCGGCCCCACAGCAGCACGCCCATGGTGAGCCAGGCCAGCACGGAGAAGGTGGACTTGTGGTCCCAAACCCAGCGGTGGTTCAGGCTCTCGGAAAAGTACCAGCCTGCCAGAAGCGTGGCGCTGAGCAGTGCGAAGCCGGCCGCCACGAAGCGGAAGGTCAGTCGCTCCAGGGTGAGCAGTGGCATGGAGGATTCGGCTGTGGTGCCCAGGCGCATGGCGCGTTCGGCGCGCTGCATCAGCCAGGCATGTACGACGGCGGCTGCGATGAGGCCGTAGGAAGCTATGCCCAGCGCCCAGTGCAGCGGCAGCCAGCTCGAGCGCAATGCCGGGTAGGGTGAGCCGGGAAACATCAGGGCGAGCAGGACGACCACGGTGCCCAGCACGGCCAGTGTCCAGCGTGCGCGCAGTTGGGGAAACAGGCGACTTTCGACCAGGTAGACGGTGAGCACGAGCCAGGCGGTGACTGAGAGGGCCGGTGCGAAGCCGAAGCGAGCGGGCTGCTCGAACAGGCCGAGCACCAGCACCACCAGGTGCAGCAGCCAGGCCAGAATGAGCAGGCCCCTGCTCTGCGGAGCCGTCATGCGGAGGTGGGCCATTGCCAGCCCGGCATAGGCCAACGCCGCGAAACCGGACAGCACCGTGACCGGCAGGTTGGACGCAAGCGCGGGCAAGAGGCTCATCCAGGGTTACTTTGATCAGGCTCTAAAATCATCTGCACAGTTTAACGGGCCTTGTGCGCCCTGGCCGCGCCGACCCGCCGGCCAATCCCGCCGCTGGCCGGCCCGCGCGATGCGGGCGCCGCGGCAGTGTCCCTCCCCAACCCGAGCGCAGCATGGCCTCAGCCCTATCAGATCGTCTCTCACGCATCGTCAAGGAAATGCGCGGCCAGGCCCGCATCACCGAGAGCAATGTCACCGACATGTTGCGCGAGGTCCGCATGGCCCTGCTGGAGGCCGACGTTGCCCTGCCGGTGGTGCGCGACTTCATCGCTCGCGTGAAAGAAAAGGCGCTGGGCCAGGAAGTGGTGGGGTCGCTCACGCCCGGCCAGGCGCTGGTGGGTATCGTCAACCGCGAACTCGCCGCGACCATGGGCCATGGCGTGGCCGACATCAACCTGGCCGCGCAGCCGCCGGCGGTGATCCTCATGGCGGGCCTTCAGGGGGCAGGCAAAACCACCACCACCGCCAAACTGGCCAAGCACCTGATCGAGAAGCGCAAGAAGAAGGTGCTCACGGTCTCGGGCGACGTCTACCGCCCGGCCGCCATCGAGCAGCTCAAGACCGTGACGGCGCAGGCCGGTGCCGAATGGTTCCCGAGCACGCCCGACCAGAAGCCGGTGGACATTGCCCGCGCCGCCATCGACTACGCCCGCAAGCACTATTTCGACGTGTTGCTGGTCGACACCGCTGGCCGCCTGGCGATCGACGAAGCCCTGATGCGCGAGATCCAGGAACTGCACGCGGTGCTCAAACCGGTGGAGACACTCTTTGTGGTGGACGCCATGCAGGGCCAGGACGCGATCAACACCGCCAAGGCGTTCAAGGATGCGCTGCCGCTCACCGGCATCGTCCTCACCAAGCTGGACGGTGACTCGCGGGGCGGTGCCGCGCTGTCGGTGCGACAGGTCACCGGCGCGCCGATCAAATTTGCCGGTGTGTCGGAGAAGCTAGACGGCCTGGAGGTGTTCGACGCCGAACGCCATGCGCAGCGCGTGTTGGGCATGGGCGACATTCTGGCCCTGGTGGAGCAGGTCACGGCGGGCGTGGACATTGCTGCTGCGCAGAAGCTGGCGGCCAAAGTCAAGAGCGGCGAGGGCTTCGACCTCAACGACTTCCTGGACCAGATTCGCCAGATGAAGCAGATGGGGGGACTCTCCAGCTTCATGGACAAGCTGCCCAGTGCCATGGCTGCCAAGGCCAGTCAGGTCGACATGGGGCGTGCCGAAAAGGACATCCAGCGCAAGGAGGGCATCATCTGCAGCATGACGCTGAAGGAGCGCCGCAAGCCCGAGATCATCAAGGCCACGCGCAAGCGCCGCATTGCCGCCGGCGCGGGTGTGCAGGTTCAGGAAGTGAACCGCCTGCTCAAGGAGTTCGAGCAGATGCAGGACATGATGAAAAAGATGAAGGGCGGCGGCATGATGAAGATGATGAAACGCATGGGGGGCATGAAGGGTATGCCCAAGTTGCCCGGGATGGGGTGAGCGCCGCCTCCGTTGCCTTCGCCCTCCTTGTTTCCATCCTCCTCCGAACGGCTCATCCCAACGTGCGGGCCAATGCCTGCGCAGCCACCTGCAGACGGGGCAACTGCAAACGCGCCTGCAACAGCGACATCCGGGCTGCCGGTGCCTGCAAGGCCAGCGCGCAGCGCACCGTGCGCTGGCCCGGCGCGAAAACCGGCACCGCCACGCACACCAGCCCTTCGACGAATTCCTCCGCGTCGACTGAGAAGCCATCGCGTCGAATGGCCGCCAGCTCGGCTTCGAGCGCTTTGCGCTCGGTCAGGGTGTGCGCGGTGTAGCGGGTAAGCACCAGGCCATCAAGCAACGCGCGTCGCTGGCGGGTTGCCATCCACGCCAGAAAGAGCTTGCCGCTGGCAGAACAATGCACCGGCACGCGGGTGCCCGCACGCAGTTCCAGCCGCAGTGGAAACGCGGACTCCACGCGGTCCAGATACACCACCTCCGCACCCGACATGGCGGTGAGGTTGCAGCTCTCGCCCACCTCGTTCACCAATTGACGCAGCACCGCATGGCGAACGCCCTGTTGCGTGCTGTTGGAGAGCGCGGATTCGGCCATGCGCAGCAGGCGTGGAGCCATCGCGTAGCGCCTGCCGTCCGGCTCGCGGTCCAGCCAGCCGCCACCTTCGAGCTGTGCCAGCATGCGGTGTACCGTGGGTTTGGGCCAACCGGTGAGCGCCATCACTTCGGGCAGTGCCAAGGGTTTGGCGTGCCGGGTCAGCAGGTCCAGCAACTCCATGAGCCGAAGGCCAGGGCTGTGGTCGGGTTCTGTGCTCATATCTCGAAAAATGAGACGAATTCTTAAATTTTTCCGAGACAAATTCTATATCCCACTACATTGCGGGCACAAGCTTGAGGAGCGGCGGGTTTGACAGTTTCGAAGTTTCACAACGCGGTGGTGACGGGAGCCTGCGGTGGCCTGGGCCAGGCGCTGGCGCGCGAACTCATCGACGGTGGCGCGCGAGTGGCTCTGGCGGGCTTGCAGCGCCCGGCTCTCGATGCCCTGGCCTCGCTCGCGCCCGAACGATGTGCGGTCTACCAGCCCGACGTGTCCGATGCGCAGGCCATGCAGGCCATGGCCGCCGATTTCATGGACCGCTTCGGCGTGCCCGACCTGGTGATCGCCAATGCCGGAGTGGCGGGTGGCTTCGATACCGCACAGGCGAGCGATCTTTCGGTGCTGCGTCGCATGCTGGAGATCAACCTGCTCGGCGTGGCGACCACCTTCCAGCCCTTTCTGGAGCCCATGCGCGCCAGCGGCCGACCCGGTGCGCTGGTGGGTGTGGCCAGCGTGGCGGGCTGGCGTGGCATGCCCGGCAATGGCGCGTACTGCGCGAGCAAGGCCGGGCTGATGGTCTACCTGCAAAGCCTGCGCGCCGAACTGCGGCCGACCGCGCTGTCGGTGCACACCGTCAGCCCTGGCTACCTGCGCACGGCGCTCACCGCCGGCAACCGCTTTGCGATGCCAGGCCTGCTTGAGCCCGACGAGGCGGCAAGACGCCTGCTCACCGGCGTGGGAGCCGGTACCGAGCACATCGTGCTGCCTCGGCGCGTCGGCTGGCTCGCGCGCCTGCTGGGCTTGTTGCCCGCGAGGCTGCATGACCACATCCTGCTTGGCCAACCGCGCAAGCCCCGCGTGGGCGAGGCGGGCGCCACCGAAATCCCCGGCATCAAGAAACCAAGATGAACACCACCGAACAGATTGCGCTCATCGGCGCCGGCCCTTCGGGCCTCGCTGGCGCGCGCTGCCTGCAGAAGCACGGCATTCCCTTCCAGGGCTTCGAGGCCCACACCGACGTGGGCGGGCTCTGGAACATCCACAATCCGCGCTCCACGGTGTACCAATCGGCGCACCTGATCTCCAGCAAGCGCATGACGGAGTTCAGCGAGTTCCCGATGGACGAGCGCGTGGCAGACTACCCAAGCCACCGGGAGTTGCTGGCGTACTTCAGTGCCTTTGCGGATCACTTCCGCTTGCGTGAGCACTTCCACTTCGGCACGCGTGTGCTGAAAGTAGAACCCGTGAGCAATGCGCCCGACACGCGCTGGCGAGTGACCTCGGAAGACCACCAGGGTAAGCAGGCCGTCGCGGACTACAAGGGCGTGGTGGTGGCCAACGGCACACTGGCCGAGCCCAGCATGCCGAGCTTCGAGGGCCGCTTCGCCGGCGAGCTGCTGCACACCTCGGCCTACAAACATGCAGACCTCTTCAAGTACAAGCGCGTGCTCATCGTCGGTGCAGGCAACTCGGGCTGCGACATTGCGGTGGACGCTGTGCACCAGGCGCGCAGCGTGGACATCTCGGTGCGGCGCGGTTACTACTTCGTGCCCAAGTACGTGTTCGGCAAGCCGGCCGATTCGGTGGGTGGCAAGATCACGCTGCCGCCGTGGCTCAAGCAGAAGATCGACAGCACCATCCTGAAGTGGTTCACCGGCGACCCGGTGCGCTTCGGGTTCCCCCGGCCCACGTACAAGATGTACGAATCGCACCCGGTGGTGAATTCGCTCATCCTGTACCACATCGGCCATGGCGACGTGGGCGTGCGCGCCGACATTGCGCGGCTCGAAGGCCACACCGTGCACTTCAAGGACGGCACTCAGGGCGAGTACGACCTCATCCTTGCGGCCACGGGTTACAAGCTGCACTACCCATTCCTCGACCCTGCCTTGCTGAACTGGAAAGGCATGGCACCCTCGCTCTACCTCAACATCTTCGCGCCGCGCTTTGACCGCCTGGCCGTGCTCGGCATGGTCGAAGCCAGTGGCCTGGGCTGGCAGGGCCGCTACGAACAGGCCGAACTGGTGGCGCGCTACTTCAAGGGGCTGGACGAGGGCAAGGCCAGCGCCTTGGCGCTCAAGGCCGCCAAGACGGGTCCACCGCCGGATCTCTCCGGCGGCTACAAATACCTGCAACTCGAACGCATGGCGTACTACGTGAACAAGGACGTCTACCGCGCCACGGTGCGCAAGGCGACCGAGGCCCTGGCCTGAACCACGCGATACCAGCCAAACAACAACAGGACAACAGGAGGCCCGCCATGCTCCCCGTAGACGAAATCCGGCTGAACTTCAACCCGGCCTCGCTGGCCGTGCTCAATGGCGTGCTGGCCTTCCTGATGTTCGGTATCGCGCTGGACACACGCATCGACGATTTCCGCCGCGTCATGCGCATGCCGGTGGCGTTTACGGTGGGCATCGTGGCGCAGTTCATCGCGCTGCCGGCCATCACCTACGCGCTCACTCTGGTGCTGCAACCCGGACCCAGCATCGCGCTGGGCATGATCCTCGTGGCCTGCTGCCCGCCCGGCAATGTGAGCAACATCCTCACGCACCGCGCCAATGGCAACGTGGCGCTGAGCGTGTCGATGACGGCCGTATCCAACGCCATCGCCATCGTTGCGATGCCCCTGAACTTCGCCTTCTGGGGCGGCATTCACCCCACGGCCGCACCTCTGCTCAAGACGATTGCGCTGGATCCCCTGGAGATGTTCGGCCACATCCTGCTGATCATCGGCGTGCCCTTCGTGCTCGGCCTGTGGTGTGCGCACCGCTTTCCGAACTGGACCCTGCGCTTCAAGAAGCCGGTGCGCATCCTCAGCTTTCTCGCGCTCATCGCCTTCATCGTCGGTGCCATCGCCGGCAACTGGCGTTACTTTCTCGACTACGTGGGCCTGGTGCTGCTGGCGGTGGTGATCCACGATGCGCTGGCCTTCGGCACCGGTTATGCCATCGCGCGCGCCGCCGGATTGCCGGACTACGACCGCCGCGCGCTGTCCATCGAGGTCGGCATCCGCAACGCGGGGCTGGGCCTGGTCATCATCTTCAGTTTCTTCGGCGGACTGGGCGGAATGGCCGTGGTGGCCGGTGTCTGGGGCTTCTGGGACATCATCGCCGGCCTCGTCCTGGCGGGCTGGTGGGCGAAGCGCCCCTTGAAAGGCGGCGTGCCCACCGCGTCGCGATCATGACCACCGGCCACGCGGCGAGTCGCGTGCTCATCACGGGCGCCGACGGGTTTCTCGGGCGTGGTCTGGTCGCGGCTCTCGCCGAGCAGAAGGGCATCGCGCAGGTGGTGGCCGTTGACGTGCGCGAGGTGCCACCCGTGCGTCGACTGGCCGGGGTGCTCTACGTGGCTCAGGATGTGCGCGATGCGGCACTGGTCGACACCGTGGCGCGCCATGGCATCGACACCGTGGTGCACCTGGCCTCCATCGTCACACCGGGCAAGGGCTCCCATCGGGCTTTCGAGCACTCGGTGGACGTGGGTGGCACACGCAACGTGATCGCCGCCTGCCTGTCCCATGGCGTGGCGCACCTGGTGATCTCCAGCAGCGGTGCGGCTTATGGCTACCACGCCGACAACCCACCCTGGCTCACCGAAGAACATCCGTTGCGCGGCAACGAGGTGTTTGCCTACGCGCACCACAAGCGCCTGGTGGAAGAGGTGCTGGCCGAGACACGCACCACGCATCCAGCCCTGCGCCAGACCGTGCTGCGCATTGGCACCATCCTCGGCGAGCGGGTGGACAACCAGATCACCGCACTGTTCGAGAAGCCGCGCATCCTCGCCATCGCGGGCAGTGACAGCCCTTTCGTGTTCGTGTGGGACGAAGACGTGACGGGTGCCATCGTGCATGCGCTGAGCGGACGCGGGGAGCCCGGCTGCTACAACCTGGCGGGCGATGGTGCGCTCACTCTGTTCGAGATTGCGCGGCGCCTGAACAAGACGCCGCGCGTGCTGCCCGCCGGCCTGCTGCGCGCCGCTCTGCGGGTGGGCTCGGCGCTGGGTCTGACCCGCTACGGGCCCGAGCAACTGGACTTCCTGCGCTACCGGCCGGTGCTGCTCAACACCGCGCTCAAGGAGCGCTTTGGCTACACGCCGCGCAAGACCAGCGCCGAAGCCTTCGATGCCTTCGTGGCCGCACGCGAAGCACAGGGTCGCCCGGTGAGAGCGCCGGCATGACGGCATTGCCGCTGTCCCGTGGCGACCTGCTGCGCGCCCTCGGCGTGGTGGTGATCTGGGGTCTGAACTTCGTGGTGATGAAGGTCGGTTTGCAGGACGTAGGCCCCATGCTGCTGGGCGCATTGCGCTTCTCGTTTGCCGCGTTGCCGTTCCTGCTTTTCGTGAAGTTTCCGAAACTGCCCTGGCGCTACGTGGTGGGGTATGGCCTGGCGCAGGGGCTGGGCCAGTTCGGGTTTTTGTTTCTGGGCCTGAAACTGGGCATGACGGCGGGCATGGCTTCGGTGGTGATGCAGACACAGGCTTTCTTCACACTGTTGCTGGCGGTGCCGGTGCTCGGCGAGCGTGCGCGAGGAGCGCAATGGCTGGGACTGGGCGTGGCGTTGGCGGGGCTGTTGCTGATTGCCACGGCGCACGGCGACGGGCCGGGGCAGATGACGCTGACCGGTTTCGTGCTCACGCTGTCTGCCGCCTTCATGTGGGCGGTGTCGAACCTGGTGGCGCGCCTGGCCAACCGGGTGGCCGACTACGACCCCTTGCCTTTCATCGTCTGGAGCAGCGTGTTTCCCATCGTGCCGTTCCTGCTGCTGTCGCTCTGGATCGACGGGCCCCATCTCGTGTGGCAGCAGGTGGCGGGCCTGAGCCTGCCCTCTTTGCTCGTGGTGTTGTTCCTGGCCTGGTTCGCGACCTTGCTGGCCTACAGCCTGTGGACACGCCTGCTCAAGCGCCACCCGGCCGGGCGGGTCACGCCGTTTTCACTGCTGGTACCGGTGGTGGGCCTGTGGGCGGCCTGGGTGTTCTTTGGCGAGTTGCCTTTGCCGCAGCAATGGCTGGGCACAGGGCTGGTGCTCCTGGGGCTGGTCGTCAATCAGCTTGGTGGCTTGTGGCTGACCTGGCATCGAACGAGGTAGCGCCCATGCTGAGACACCAGGGGTCCGGCTGCGCCGGCCCCAGGTGCCGCGGGGCGTGGTTCAAGTGAGCGCAAAGCGGCTGGCATGCCGCCACGCACGACGCAGGACGGCCGGCGACCACGATTCCTCGGGGATCAGCAGCACGCCCCGCGAGCGCATCCACGCGCCCAGGTCCACATGGCTGGTGGCCACGGTCAGCGGCACCGCCAGCAGCAGCGGCAGGGCCACGGGAGCGAGCCATATCAGCGCCATGGGGTTGATGGCCGCCACGCCAAGGGCCAACAGGCCAATCACCAGCGTCATCGGTGCCAGGCGGGCGACCGCGTCACGCCAGCTCACGCCATTCGCTTCGCGCGGGGGCGACTTCCATTCCAGCTTGATGCCAGTGATCGCCACCAGCACGAACAGCGAGTGCGCCAGCATGCGGATGGGGGCCTGCAACAGAGCCATCGCCGTTTCCCAGATGGCGCTGGCCAGCAATGGAACGGTACCGCCAAAGGCCTTCTGCTCGCGCCGGAGGAACACCGCCAGCAGGCCCAGCAAGCGGGGCAGGAACAACATCGACAAGGTCCAGGCCCAGAGCGCGCGCAGTTCATCGGGCACGGCATGCCAGAAGGTGGACATGCCCGCGTCCGACACCCAAAGCGCAGTGCCAAAGCTCAGGAAGGCCAGCCACAGCGGCGCAGAGAGGTAGGACATGGCGCCAATGGCGAACATCGTGCGGTGTACGCGGTGAATGCCCGGCTCGGCCATCAGGCGCGAATTCTGCAGGTTGCCCTGGCACCAGCGGCGATCTCGCTGCAATTCGCTGAGCAGGTCCGGCGGTTGCTGCTCGTAGCTGCCGGTGAGGTCAGAGACCAGCCACACGTGGTAGCCGGCGCGTCGCATCAGCGCGGCTTCGACGAAATCGTGCGACATGATGCCGCCGGACATGCCGCCCGTGCCCTTGATCGGGGCCAGCGCGCAATGCTTCATGAAGGGCTCGACACGGATGATGGCGTTGTGGCCCCAGTAGTGCGACTCGCCCAGTTGCCAGAACTGCATGCCCAGCGTGAACAGTCGGCCCGTCACTCGCGAACCGAACTGTTGCGCGCGCGCATGCAGCGTGGCGTGGCCGATCGCCTGCGTGGCGGTCTGCACGATGCCGGCCCGGGGGTTGGCCTCCATCAGCTTGACCATGGAGACGATGCAACTGCCGCTCATGACGCTGTCCGCATCGAGCACGACCATGTAGCGGTAGTCCTTGCCCCAGCGCCGGCAGAAGTCGGCCACGTTGCCGGCCTTGCGGTGCGTGCGGCGCGTGCGAAGGCGGTAGTACACCTCGATCTGCGGCAACTCCGGCTGTGCGGCCAGCGCGGCGCGCAGACCCGCCCAGGCCGATTTTTCGGCCGCAGCAATGGCAGGGTCGTAGCTGTCGGACAGCACGAACACATCGAACTGGCGCGCGTGGCCTGTGGCGGCCAGCGATTCGCAGGTGGCGCGCAAGCCGGCGAACACCGTGGCCACGTCTTCATTGCAGATCGGCATGACGATCGCCGTGCGCGCGTCCGGATTCATGGGGTGGTGCCGCACGGCGGCGGCCGAGAGCGTGTGCGCGTCACCGCGCAGCGAAACCCAGAAGCCCATGAGCGCGGTGACAAAACCCGTGACCACCCACGCAGAGAGCAGGGCAAACAACGAAAGCTGGCCGTATTGCAGCCACGGGTTGGGATGCACCGGTTGCGCATCGGCAAAGAGGCTGGTGGCAAAGGCCGTGCTCAACACCGTGAGCAACGCAAACACCGCGCGCCGGCGGTTGGCCGCGCGCTGCCAGGCCATGGGCGGTTCGATGCCCTCGGTGACTGTGTGGTTTCGTGTGTACGGTGGCAAGGCGCGGCTGGCCGTGCTCAGCAGGGCGGTGCCAATGCTGTTCCAGAAACCGCGCCAGGGGCGGGGTGGCATGGAGCCCCGGTTGATCGGCGGCGCGGTCACCGAATTCGGATGGCGCTCTTCGCGCAGGTGGGAAGAGGAGCTCACTCGGGTAGCAGCAGATGTGTCCATGTTTCGCTCACGGTGTCGTTGGTGTGTTGGAGGAAGGCGCGCAGCTCTACGGGCTGTGTCGCGTCAATGCGCTCGACGCGCAGGCTCACGCGCCAGGAGCGCGTGGCGGGATTGGGGTAGGCCAGGGCTTCGATCACGCGGCCGTTGGCGTTGGCCGTGACCACGGCACGCACGGGTGCGCCGGCAGGCAGAGCGTCCAGCGCGGGCCCGGTGAAATCGAGCACGTACTGCGGTTGCTTCAGTTGCTCCGCCGACGTGAGCCGGGTAAAGCCGTAGCCGCGCCGGGTTTGCGTGACCCAGCTCGACGGCGGGCGCTGCTGAGCGTCGCCCTGCCAGGCCAGTTCGTAGGCCACTTCCAGCGGCTGGCCCGGGGCAGGCAGGTTGGCGGGCACCCAGTAGGCGACGATGTTGTCGTGCGTCTCGTCGGGTGTCGGCAGTTGCACCAGTTCCACGCGACCTGCACCCCAGTCGCCCAGGGGCTTGATCCAGGCGCTCGGGCGGCGCTCATAGCGGGCCTCCACGTCCTCGTAGCTGGCGAAGTTGCGATCGCGCTGCATCAGACCGAAGCCGCGCGGATTCTGCAGGGTGAACGAACTCACCGTCACCGAGTTCGGGCGTTGCAGCGGCCGCCACAGCCACTCGCCTTCGCCGCTGACCATCATCAAACCGTCGGAGTCGTGCACCTCAGGTCGGAAGTCGCCCGGTTGGGGCTGGTTCTCGCCCGAGAGGAACATGCTGGTGAGGGGCGCGATGCCCAGGGTACTCACGGGGCCTGTGCCCGCGCGCAGAAAGATTCGCGCGTTCACCGTGGTGGTGGTCTGGGCACCGGGACGCACGACGAACCGGTAGGCCCCGGTGGCGCGCGGCGACTCCAGCAGCGCCAGCACGGTGACCTCGGTGGCGCCTGCAGCCGGACGCTGGATCCAGAACTCGGAGAAACGCGGAAACTCCTCGCCGCTGCCACCCACGGTGTCAATGGCCAGGCCGCGCGCGGAGAGGCCGTACTGCTGGCCCGCGCCCAGAGCGCGGAAATAGCTCGCGCCCTGAAAGACGATCAGCTCGTCCTTGTAGGCGGTGCCGTTGAGCGGGTAATGCAGGCGAAAGCCGGCGTGGCCCAGGTCGCCCCAGGGCGCGGGATCGAAGGTGTTCTGGCCGTAGTCGAAATCGGCGCCCCGGTACGGCAGATGGCTCACCCGGCCCTGAGGCGTGATCTCGTGGATGCGCACCGGTTCGGTCTGGTAAAGGCCGAGGTGGAAAAACTGCGCCTCAAACGGCAACTGTTCGCCGCGCCAGACCGACTGGGCCGGCTTGAACCGGATGTCGCGCAACTGGTCGTAGGTGATGTGGGCGAGCTCCGCTGGCAGCTTGTCGCTGTTTGCGCGGTGGGGCTCGGCGGCGCGGGTCTGCGCCAGGCGACTCACGCTGTCGAAATCAAAGGTCTGCGCCTGCGCCGAAGCCCCGAACAGCAAGGCCTGCAGGGCACCCAGCACCATCCAGCGGCGCATTCGCTGAAGGAGAAGAATCTGTGCAGGAACCAGGGTCATGCCCTTGAAGGGGCAAACCCTGTGCCAACCCGAAAATCTCTTTGAAAATCAACAGCTTGAGAGGTGCTGAAAACTGAAGACCGAGATCAGGGTATTCCCCAGGGGCCAAAAGGCCACTTTTTTGTCGCCGTTCGGCGACAGCGCTGCGACCATCGCAGAAAAAAGGCTTTTAAAGCAAGGGGTTGCGCTTGTCACTCATCGGCGACAAGGTCGTTACCCGGGGTGCTGGGGGCCGAGGGCAAGTCGCTTTTGAACAGCCCGGGAGTGAGGGCGTGTTTTTGCAGAAGGCGGTAGAACTCGGTGCGGTTGCGCTGCGCGAGGCGGGCCGCATCGGCCACGTGGCCGTCGGTCATCTTGAGCAGGTCCACCAGGTATTCGCGCTCGAAACGCTGCTTGGCATCGGCAAAGCTGAGCACCTCCACCGAAGGCGTGCGCAACGCGCGCTGCACCAGCGCCAGCGACACCAGCGGCGTGGTGGACAACGCGCACACCTGCTCGACCACGTTGTAGAGCTGGCGCACATTGCCCGGCCAGGCGGCCATGGTCAAAGCCTTGAGCGCCTCGGGCGCAAAGCCCGAACTGCGCTTGCCGTACTTGGCCGCCAGCCTGGCCAGGAAGTGATTGGCCAGCAGGGCGATGTCCTCGCGCCGCTCGGCCAGGGTGGGCAGGGTCAGCGTGACCACGTTGAGCCGGTAATACAGGTCCTCGCGGAACTGCGCCGCGGCCATGGCGTCTTCGAGGTGGCGGTGGGTGGCCGAGATGATGCGCACGTCCACCGGCAGCGACTGGCTCGAACCCAGCGGGCGCACCGCGCGCTCCTGGAGCACGCGCAGCAACTTGACCTGCAGGGCAGGCGGCATGTCGCCGATCTCGTCGAGCAGCAAGGTGCCACCATCGGCCGCCTGAAAAAGGCCCTTGTGGTTGGCCACCGCATCGGTGAAGGCGCCCTTCATGTGGCCGAAGAGCTCGGATTCGAGCAACGCCTCAGGGATCGCTCCGCAGTTCACCGCCACGAAAGGCTTGTTGGCGCGCGCGCTGGCTTTGTGGATGGCGCGCGCCAGCATCTCCTTGCCGGTTCCCGAGTCGCCCCGCAGCAGCACGCTGGCATCGCTCTGCGCCACCATGCGCGCTTCGGCCAGCAGGTCGGCCATGCGGTTGGAACGGCTCACGATCTCACTGCGCCAGGCTTCATCGGTGTGCGTGTTCTGGTGGGCCGGTGCGCCCAGCGCCAGGGCCTGGGCAATCTTTTCCAGCAGTTCTTTTGCGTCGTAGGGCTTGGTGAGGTAGGTGAACACGCCGCGCGCCGTGGCCTCCACGGCGTCGGGGATGGTGCCGTGCGCCGTGAGCAGGATGACGGGCAGCGACGGGTGGCGGGCGCGGATCTCGTCGAACAGCGCCAGACCATCGCGCCCAGGCAGGCGCACGTCGGAGAGCACGAGCTGCGGGCGCTCGATATCCAGCTGCGCGAGCGCGGCTTCGGCCGAACCCACGGAGGTGACCTGGTAGCCCGCCGAGCCCAGCCGCATGGCCAGCAGACGCAGCATGTCCGCGTCGTCGTCGACCACCAGCAGGCGCGCGCGCGGCGTCCCCGAGGCGGTGGTGGTGGAGGTGGCGACGTTCATGGCGAGGTGCGTGCTCAGGGTGTGGCCGGCCGGGCCGGCGCTGGCGTCGAAGCCGGCGGCACGGGTGCGGTGCTGGGGCGCGAATTCAGGCTGCGTTCAATGGCGCGCATCGCCTCCAGGCGGTCGCTGAGCTGCTCAATGCGGCGCTGGCTCTCGCGCAGTTGCTGTGCCTGGCGTTCATTGGACTCCTCCAGCTTGCGCATTTCCGCAAGGCGTTCGGCCATCAGGCGTGCCAGAGGTTTGAGTTGCACGCTCTCGGGCCCGGGATGACCCACCACGCGCTGCACCAGTCCCAGCGCGCGTGCCGTGTCGGCGGGCTGGTGGGTGTGCATGAGCGCCAGCGCCAGCTGCATCTGGCGCAACGGCACGTTTCCCGGGTCGCCCAGGACCACGATCTCGGCGGCCAGATCGGCGGGATTGAGCACGCGCACGCGCTCGGCGTACGTGAGCAGCGCTGTGATGACGTCCGGCACCGACCGCGTCTGCGAGTCCAGCACCACTGGTGGCTGCACGGGTGGAGGCTGCACCGGCGTCACGGTCAGGGGGGGCGGTGGAGATGGCGTGGTCGAGAACGGGGGGGCGATCGGCGCAGCTTCGACCGACGGCGCAGCAGGCGCGGTACCGCAGGCGGCAAGCGCGAGAGCCAGCCAGGCGAACAACGCGATGCGCGAAGCGCGAGGAGGAAGCAGACGAAAAACAGTCAACATGGAAGCTCGATGCGGAAGTGGGCGCCCTGGCGCCGGGGAAGCAATTCGATGCGACCCCCGTGGGCCACAATGTACTCATGCACGATGGACAGTCCGATGCCCGTGCCGCGCGCCGCACCCTGGGGTTGTCTTTCGCCGCGGTAGAACGGCTCAAAGATGCGGTCTCGATCGGTCTCTGCCACGCCAGGACCCTGGTCCAGGATGTCCAGGCAGGCGCGGCCTGGCAGCTCGACCAGGTTGAGGCGGATCTCCCCCCCCTGGGGTGAGAAGCGAATCGCGTTGGAGAGCAGGTTGCCCACGGCAGAGGCAACCTTCTCGCGGTCGATCGGCAGCACCACCGGCGCACCCTCCGCGTGCACGCGCAGTCCCTGCGCCTGCCATTGCAAACGCTGGGTGTCGATCTGGTCTTCCACCAGCGCCAGCAGATCGGTGCGCTCGCGTTTGAGCTGGCGTGCCTCGAACGCGGCGGCGTTGAAACGCAGCAGCGCCTCAATCTGGTGCTGCAGCAATTGCGTGTTGTGGCGCAGGATGTTCACCACCTCCGCCTGGTTGGCGTTGAGCGCGCCAGCCACCCCGTCGCCCAACACCGCCACGCCCTCGTGCATGGAAGCCAGCGGCGTCTTGAGTTCGTGCGACACATGGCGCAGGAATCGCGCCTTGTCGGCATCGAGCTCGGTGAGCCTCAGGCGCAGCCAGTCCAGTTGCTGGCTCACGCGGCGCACGTCGGACGGGCCAGGGATGTCGATCGGAACGTCCAGCCGGTTCTCGCCCAGCCCCTGGATGGCCTTCTCCAGCCGCTGGAACGGCCGCGCGAGCCAGATGCCAAAGGCCAGCGCCATCACTGCCGCCACGCCGATCGAGCCCACCACCTGCTGAGTGAGCTCCTGACGGCTGGTCTCGAAACGCGCCTGCAGTGCGTCGTTGCGCGCACCGATGATGGACTGCACCTTCTGCGCAATCGAAGCGCTGTGTCCATCCACTTCCCGGAACATGCGCGCCACTTCACGTTCGCGGTCCAGGGCGGTCTCGGGTGGGCCGTCAAGCAGGTTGGCGATCACGTCCAGCCGTTCACGCCAGTTGTAGGCGTATTCCGGTGGCAGCTCGTTGTCCTCCAGCCGGCGCAGGATGTCGCGCGCGTTGCCCGCCGCCTCGTCGAACCGCTGGCGCAACTGGTTGTCTCGCAGCACCAGCGACTGGCGCGCTGCGCGCTCCATGGTCAGGCTGCGCTCGGAAAGCGACTGCGCAGCGGTGGACAGCGCAATGGCCTGCGCCGCGCTGTCGCGACTCTGCGCCATGAGTGTTTCCAGCGAGAACAGCGCACGCAGCGCCGCCGCACCCAACAGCGCGCCGATCAGCAGAAAGGCCACCAGCAGCAACTGCTGGAAGGAAAAGCGCATCGGCTTCATCTCGCAAGCATCGGGGAGGCCAGGATGGTCGAGAAACACCGCGGGGGTGTCATACCGGTTCACGCAGCAGCACTTCACCGCGCAAGGAATGAGGCCGGGTTTCGGTGATGCGCACGTCGATCATCTGACCGATCAGGCGAGTGGCCTGCGCGCCGCCCTCGAAGTTGACGATGCGGTTGCATTCTGTGCGGCCCATGAGTTCGGCCTCGCTCTTGCGAGAACGGCCTTCCACCAGAATGCGTTGCACCGTGCCTTCACGGCTGGCGCTGATGCGCTTCACGTTGTCCTCGATGACGGCCTGCAGGTGTTGCAAACGCCGCAGCTTTACCTCATGGGGCGTGTCGTCGGGCAGATTGGCCGCCGGCGTGCCGGGGCGTGGACTGAAGATGAAGCTGAAACTGGCGTCAAAGCCCACATCGTGAATGAGCTTCATCATTTTCTCGAAGTCCTCGTCGGTCTCGCCGGGGAAGCCGACGATGAAGTCGCTGCTCATGGACAGTTCGGGCCGGATCGCGCGCAGCTTGCGCACCGTGCTCTTGAACTCCATGGCGGTGTACCCACGCTTCATGGCCATGAGGATGCGGTCGCTGCCATGCTGCACCGGCAGGTGCAGGTGGTTCACGAGTTTCGGGATCTTTCCGTAGGCCTCGATCAGGCGCGGCGTGAACTCGTTGGGGTGGCTGGTGGTGTAGCGAATGCGCTCGATGCCGGGAATCTCGGCCACGTATTCGAGCAGCAGCGCGAAATCGGCGATCTCGCTCGTGTCGCCCATGGCGCCTCGATACGCGTTCACGTTCTGGCCCAGCAGCGTCACCTCCTTCACGCCCTGGTCGGCCAGGCCCGCCACCTCCACCAGCACGTCGTCGAACGGCCGGCTCACTTCCTCGCCGCGCGTATAGGGCACCACGCAATAGCTGCAGTACTTGGAGCAGCCTTCCATGATCGAGACGAAGGCAGACCCACCGTCGACCTTGGCCGGCGGCAGTTGGTCGAACTTCTCGATCTCGGGAAAGCTGATGTCCACCTGCGGCAGCGCCTGGCGCGCACGCTGGTTCAGCAGCTCAGGGAGACGGTGAAGCGTCTGCGGGCCGAACACCACGTCCACATACGGCGCACGCTTGATGATCTCCGCGCCCTCCTGGCTGGCCACGCAGCCGCCCACGCCGATCAGCACGCCTTTTTCCTTCAGGTGCTTCACACGGCCAAGGTCGGAGAACACCTTTTCCTGCGCCTTCTCGCGCACCGAGCAGGTGTTGAAGAGAATGAGGTCGGCTTGCTCTACGTCCTGCGTGGGCTCATACCCCTGGGCCGCGCCCAGCACGTCGGCCATCTTGTCCGAGTCGTACTCGTTCATCTGGCAGCCGAAGGTTTTGATGAAGACTTTTTTGCTCATGGGAAATTCCGATCGGAAATGGCCGCAGCCTGCCGGACCTGGCCGGTCGACAAAGACCGCGCAGAGGCGCTCAGTTGGACTGGACGGGGGCCGCCGTGCTGGCGGCGGGGGTGGTCTGCTGCGACTCGAACACGTAGTTGCGCTGCACGCCGTGGCCGGCGCGCTTGACCTTGGCTTCCGCCTCGGACAGAAGCCAGACCTGGTGCACCTGGCCACGCAGGTCAAGCGTGTAGTTCACCGTGAGTTCCTGGTTCACCAGGGCGGCGGGACGCACCAGCCGGTTGCTCGCGTCGAGAATGCGCGCGCCGGGTGCAAAGCGCGTGGGCTTGTCGTCCATGGCCACCAGCGGTGGCTGCACCACCACCATCGAGCCACGCAGCGCCTTGGGTGGAAATTCGCGTTGCACGGCCTGCGCATGGGCCGACGACAACGGTGCGAGTGAGAAGAGCAGGACGGCGATCAGGCCCGTCGGAGGCAAGCAGCGGTTCATGGTGTGTGTCCAGAGGCTGTAGGGGAGAAAACCGTATCGGATGCCGGGGGCATGCAGACGGGTGCGATTGTCTCACGCAAGGCGCCGCGCACAAGGCCGGCCCACCATGAAGCCACACCGCCCATCGCCCCCTTACCACCTCTGGGTACTCGCCCGTGACAAATGGTTGCCCGACGGCGTGTGCGACCGGCGAAGCAGGATCACGTTGGGCGCGGCGACCTCGCAGGTCCATTGGTGCGTGCGGGCCAGGTGCTCGAAGGTGGCTTGCCGGTAGAACACCACATGCGTCGGATCGCGTCGGTAGTGCCACTGCGCAAAGCGTGCGTCGTCGGTCTGCAAGCGCGTCATCACCGCAAGGGTGCCGCCGGGTTTCAGCAATCCGTTCAGACGCCGGAACTCGGCCGCGGGGTGGTGGAAATGCTCGACCACTTCGGTGCAGGTGATGAATTCGTATTGCGCGTTCAGCGCCGCCGGATCGGCGTGGAAGAACGGGTCGTACAGAACCACCTGGTGCCCGGCTTCGCGCAGCAGATCGGCCAGCACCGGGCCCGGGCCGCAGCCGAAATCCAGCCCCTGGCTGCCAGGTGCCAGGCGCTTGATCAGCGGCGCGGCCAGCCGCGAAAGAAAGGCCCTGTAGCCGATGTCGTCGGCGGTGTTGCGGTGCAGTTCGTATTCGGCCCGTTCGGCCTCGGGCGTGGGCAGGTGCGGCGGCAGCAGGAAGGTGGCCTCGCAACACGGGCAACGGGCGTAGGCGAGCCCATCGACGGTTTGAAAGAGATGGCCGTCCGGGCCTTCACAGACTGGGCAGCGCACGGCCTGGCGAGGGTTTATTTCCAGCGCACGGGCTCGATGTGCACGCTGCCGCGCTCACTGGAGAGGGTGAGCGCACCTTCCTGCACCGTGGCCTGCAACTGCATGCTGCGCTCGGCCAGCTGGGCCAGGGCCGGTGCCACCTCGGTGGGCAGGCGCCAGGCCTGCAGGCGGTCCAGCCGCGAGAGCTTGCCCTCGATGCCGCGCCACCACACATCGGCCGCGCTGCCGAAGGCGTAGACCACCACCGCGTCGGCCTTGCTGCAGGCTTTGGCCAGCGGCTTGTCTTCGGGCTGGCCGACCTCGATCCACAGGCGCTTGCGGCCGGTGAAGTCGGTCAGCGAGACGTCGGGGTCTTCCGGGTCCGACAGGCCAGAACCGAAGGCCAGCGTGCCGTCACCACGGCAGGTGTCCTGCAACTCGTGCGCGTGAATCGCCAGCGCCACCAGCCGGACCATCATGCGTTCGTCGGTCTCGCTGGGGTGGCGGGCCAGCGTGAGCGCGTGATCAGCGTAGTAGCCGTGGTCGATGTCGGCGATTTGCAGGTTCGCTTTGAAAATGGTTGATTTCAACGCCATGCTGCATGCCCAAATGAAAGAAGCGGGCCCGTTGCCGGGACCCGCTTCTGGAATGTGCTGGTGGCGATAGGTGGACTTGAACCACCGACATCAGCATTATGAATGCTGCGCTCTAACCAACTGAGCTATATCGCCAGCGAAGCGCGCATTATAGCCAGCTTTTCAGGGCCACTCAGCGGTGTCGGAAGGTGGCCTGCCGCTTGTTCACAAAGGCGTCCATGCCTTCCTTCTGGTCTTCGGTGGCAAACATCGCGTGGAACAGGCGGCGCTCGAACATCACACCATCGGACAGGCTGCTTTCGAACGCGCGATTGACCGATTCCTTGGCCGCCATGACGCTGGGCAGCGAGAAACCACAGATGGTGAGCGCGGCGCCCAGCGCCTCTTCCATCAGCTTGTCCAGTGGCACCACGCGGCTCACCAGGCCGGCGCGCTCGGCCTCGCTGGCATCCATCATTCGGCTGGTGAGCACCAGGTCCATGGCCTTGGACTTGCCCACCGCGCGTGGCAGGCGCTGCGTGCCGCCCGCGCCGGGAATGATGCCCAGCTTGATCTCTGGCTGGCCGAACTTCGCGTTGTCGGCGGCGATGATGAAGTCGCACATCATGGCCAGTTCGCAGCCCCCGCCCAGAGCAAAGCCGCTGACCGCTGCGATCACCGGTTTGCGGATCGTGCGGATGGTTTCCCAGTTGCGGGTGATGTAGTCGCCGTTGTAGACGTCGGCGAAGGTGTAGCTGGCCATGGCACCGATGTCCGCGCCGGCAGCAAAAGCCTTCTCGCTGCCGGTGACGATCATGCAGCCGATGCCCTCGTCGGCGTCGAAGGCCTTGAGCGCCGCGCCGAGCTCGTCCATGAGCTGGTTGTTCAGCGCATTGAGCTGCTTGGGGCGGTTGAGCGTGACGATGCCCACGCGACCTTCGGTGCGCACGGTGATGAATTCGGGTGGGGTGGCTGCGTTCATGGTGTCTCCTCGGGCAACGGCGCCGGGTTGAAAGCCCGTGACTATATATAGAGACGCCCCGACCCCGGGAAAACATTAGCCGACCGATTGGTTGGTTAATGGTAAATTGCAGCGCAAACCACCCATCCGAGGAGACGACAGGATCATGACCACAGCCACCGTTGTGTACGAAGAGCGCGGGGCCGTTGCCCTGCTCACGCTCAACCGGCCCGATGCGCTCAACAGTTTCACGCGCCAGATGCACCGCGAACTGTGGACTGCACTCGATCGCGCCGAGGCCAATCCGGCGTTGCGTGCCATGGTCATCACCGGCGCAGGGCGTGGCTTCTGCGCTGGCGCCGACCTCGCCGAATTCGATTTCGAGCCCGGTCCCGATCTCGTGCAGCGGGCCGACCCGGGCCCCGTGATCGACCAGGCCTTCAACCCCACGGTGCGCAAGCTGCAGGGCCTGCGCATGCCCACCATTGCCGCCGTCAATGGCGTGGCTGCGGGCGCGGGCGCCTCACTGGCCATGACCTGCGACATCGCCATCGCCGCCACGGGGGCGAGTTTCATCCAGGCGTTCAGCAAGATCGGCCTGATTCCCGACGCGGGTGGCAGCTGGTTCCTGGTCGAACGCCTGGGCCTGGCGCGTGCCATGGCGCTGGCCATGACGGGCGACAAGCTGCCCGCTGCGCAGGCGAAGGACTGGGGGCTGGTGTGGGACGTGTCGGACGACTGCCTGGGCGCGGCGCTCGCGCTGGCCGAGCGGCTGGCGGTCATGCCCACCAGGGCGCTGGTGGCCACTCGCGCCTTGCTGCGTGATGCGGGCACCCGCACGCTGAACCAGCAGCTCGACGCGGAGCGCGACATGCAGTCGGCTTTGGGCCGCACGCACGACTACATCGAGGGTGTGATGGCGTTCCGCGAGAAGCGGCCGGCGAAGTTCAAGGGGGCATGATGAGCCCCCACGAAAAAGCGCAACGGGTCGGCG
The DNA here is from genome assembly GCF_050250835.1 of Hydrogenophaga sp. Taxonomy (GTDB): domain Bacteria; phylum Pseudomonadota; class Gammaproteobacteria; order Burkholderiales; family Burkholderiaceae_C; genus Hydrogenophaga. The sequence goes on from NZ_JBFWNX010000004.1 coordinate 110,992, forward strand.
AGACCATGTTCGCCAACGATACAGCGAGCAAGGACACCATGGGCATGGAGTTGCTGGCCTGTGAACCTGGGCGCGCCGTGATGCGCATGGCTGTCAAGCCGCTGCACCTCAATGGCCACCAGATCTGCCACGGCGGCTTCATCTTTACGCTCGCGGACTCCACCTTTGCTTTTGCCTGCAACAGCCACAACAGGAACGCTGTGGCGGCAGGCTGCAGCATCGAATTCCTGCGGCCCTCGCACGCGGGCGATGTGCTGACCTGCGAAGGCGTGGAACAGACGCTCGCCGGCAGGCACGGCATCTACGACATGAAGGTCACCAACCAGCGCGGCGAGGTGGTGGCGATGTTCCGTGGCAAGAGCGCGGTCATCCAGGGCACCGTCTTCCCGGAGGCAGCATGAACACATTTCCCCTCGAACCGATCGAGAAGGCCAGCGTCGACGAGTTGCGCGCGCTGCAGCTCAAGCGCCTGCAGGGCACGTTGCGCCACGCCTGGCAGAACTCACCTGTCTACCGCACCAAGTTCGAGGCCGCCGGTGTTCACCCGGATGACTGCCGCAGCCTGGCCGATCTGGCGAAATTCCCCTTCACCACCAAGAAGGACCTGCGAGACAGCTACCCCTTCGGCATGTTCGCCGTGCCGCGCGAGCGCTGTGCGCGCATCCACGCCAGCAGCGGCACCACCGGCAAACCCACGGTGGTGGGCTACACGCTGAAAGACATCGACACCTGGGCCGGCGTGATGGCGCGCAGCATCCGCGCCAGCGGCGCGCGCCCGGGCGACCTGGTGCATGTGAGCTACGGCTATGGCCTGTTCACCGGTGGGCTGGGCGCGCACTATGGCGCTGAAAAGCTCGGCCTCACGGTGGTGCCTTTCGGTGGTGGGCAGACCGAGCGCCAGGTGCAGCTGATCCAGGATTTCCGGCCCGACATCATCATGGTCACGCCCAGCTACATGCTGGCGATTGCGGACGAGTTCGAGCGCATCGGCATGGACCCGCGTGAAAGCAGCTTGCGCCTGGGCATCTTCGGAGCCGAACCCTGGACCAACGACATGCGCCTGGCCATCGAGGCGCGCATGGGGATCGACGCGGTGGACATCTACGGCCTGTCCGAGGTGATGGGCCCCGGCGTGGCCAACGAGTGTGTGGAGACCAAGGACGGGCCCACCATCTGGGAGGACCATTTCTACCCCGAGATCATCGACCCTGAAACCGGCGAACCGGTGCCCGATGGCGAAATGGGCGAACTGGTCTTCACCAGCCTGACCAAGGAGGCGTTGCCCATCATTCGCTACCGCACACGCGACCTCACGCGTCTGTTGCCCGGCACCGCGCGCACCATGCGCCGCATGGAGAAGATCACCGGCCGAAGCGACGACATGATGATCGTGCGTGGCGTCAATGTGTTTCCCACCCAGATCGAGGAACTCATCCTCAAGCGACCGGAACTCAGCGCACACTACCAGTGTGTGCTCACCCGCGAAGGCCCCATGGACAACCTGACGGTGGCGGTGGAGACGCGCCCTGGCCTGGCGCCCGACAGCATCGAGGCGCGGTCAGCGGCCACGCTGCTGCAGCACGAGATCAAGGTCTACGTGGGCAGCAGCGTGGCGGTCGAGCTCAAGGCTGAAGGCGGTGTGGAACGCAGCCAGGGCAAGGCCAAGCGCGTGGTGGACCTGCGACAGCGCTAGCCAGACATCATGGTCGCCAGCACGCACGGCTCGGGCTTGTGCGAAAAGTCCCTCTTTCGCCGCCGGATCGCCACACCAGCCTCGGAAATCGACCGTTGAGGGGCAACCCGCTTGGCACGTTCCCCGGGCAGCGCTTACATTTCGGCAAAGTTTGGATGCCCATGGACAAAAACACACTGTTCGTCAAGACCGACCAGGGGCGCGAAGCGCTGACCAGTCGACCGCCCGGCCTGGGACCCCGTTTGCGCTCCTTGCTCATCATGGTCGATGGCAAGCGCCCGGTGGCCGAGCTGGACAAGCTCTCCGGCGGCGAGGGCAGTGCTGCACCCTTGCTGGAGCAATTGGCGGCTGCCGGATGGGTGGAGCCGGTCCAGACCGCCGCCGCCGACCCCGTGGTGGCGGCTCAGGCGGCGCCCGTGGCCGAGCCCGCCGCGCTGCCGCCGCTGCCCTTCAGTGAGGCGCGCCGCATGTTGGTGCGTTTCATCAACGATCAGCTCGGCCCCATGGGCGAGCCGCTGGCACTGCGAGTCGAGTCTTGCAAGACGCCGGTCGACCTGCTGACCGTGTTGCCGCGCATCCGCGACGGCCTGTCCAACCTCAAGGGTGCCGCCACCCTGCAACGCTTCGACCAGGAACTGGTCTCGCGACTGCCCAGGTTTTGACCGCGCTCAGGCCTGGAGCCAAGGCGCCAGGCGCGCTGCATCACCCACGGCCAGGCGCACAGTCTGCGATTCGGTCGGCCATCCCAGCGCGCAACGCAGCACCCGCCGGTCGCGCGCGACGAGTGCAATCAGGCTGGACCGATGGCCCCGAAGTTCGGCCACATCGTCGAGCTTGTGGATGCGCCAGGCTTCGGGAATGGCGCCACGCCTGGCGGCGGGCAGTTCGATGGCCAGCCACTCGTCGCCCGGCGCCATGCCGGCGGCTTCGGCCGCCCCGCCGCGCAGCACGTTCTTGAGCACCACGCTGCCATGCGACTCCGCCACGCGCAGGCCGAGCTGCTGGGCCAGGGGCGCCTTCTCGTGCGTCACCTTCGCGCCGGCCTCCTGCAGCAGCGAGGGCAGGGGCAGTTCGGCGGTGCTGTGCACCCAGGCGGCGATCTCGCCGTCGAAACTCCGCCTGCCCAGGCGTTTCAAGACGCGCAGAAGGTCCGCTTCTCGCATCGGACCGCCTTTGCATCGTTGCCAGAGTTCGCGCATCACGGCGTCAAGCGAGCTGTGGCCCTCGGCGCGCAGGGTCAGGTCCAGACACAGGGCGACGAGCGCGCCCTTGGTGTAGTAGCTCACGGTGGCGTTGGGCGTGTTCTCGCCCACGCGGTAGTACTTCACCCAGGCGTCGAAGCTGGCCTGGGCCACGGTCTGCACCAGGCGACCGGGCGTCTGGCGCACCTGGTTGAGTGTTTTGGCCACCAACTGCAGGTAGGCGGCTTCGTCGATCAAGCCGGCGCGGCGCAGCATCAGGTCGTCGTAATAGCTGGTGAAGCCCTCGAAGAACCAGAGCAGCTCGGTGTGGTTCTCGGCGCTGTAGTCGTAGCGTGCAAACTCTGCCGGGCGCAGGCGCTTGACGTTCCAGGTGTGGAAGTACTCGTGGCTGATGAGGCCCAGCAGCGTCGTGTAGCCGTCGGTGGCTTTCAGGGCGGCCGGTTTTTCGCCGGGCGCTCGCTGGCGCGGCAGGTCGCTGCGCTGGCAGATCAGGGCGGTGGAGTTGCGGTGCTCCAGGCCGCCGTAGCCGTCGCCGCTGGCGTACAGCATGAACACATAGTGGTCGAAAGGGGGCTTCTCTGCGTGGCGACCATGCCAGAAGGCGATCTGGGTTTCGCACACGCGGCGGACGTCTTCCAGCAGGCGCGCACCATCCATCCATTCGCCGGCGCCACTCACCACGAAGCGGTGCTCCACACCAGCGGCCTTGAAACGGCCGCTCCAGAACGTACCCATCTCCACCGGGCAGTCGGCCAGTTCGTCGTAGTCCCTCGCCCGGTACTGGCCGAAACCGTCGGCGTCCACGTGCTGCGGCGAGAGGGCCGTAGCCACTTGCCAGCCGGCCATGGACGCTGCGGTCTCGATCTCCAGCGCATGTGGCTGGTCTTCCTGTCCCAGCACTTGCAGGCACAGGCTGGTGGCGTTGAAGAAGCCACGCGTGGTGTCGAGGAAGGCCGTGCGCACCGAAGCGTCGAAGGCGTACACCTCGTACCGAAGTTCCAGAGGCTCATCAGCCTCGCAGGCCACCTGCCAGCGGTGCTTGTCGAGCTGCTTGAGCACCGCTGGCTGGCCGCCCTGCCAGGCGCGCAGATTCTGCAGGTGCTGCGAGAACTCCCGCACGAGGTAGCTGCCCGGGATCCAGACCGGCAGACTCACGCGCTGGTTTTTCGCCGGCCGTGTCACCCGCAAGGTGATGGCGAAGAGGTGGGCGTGGGCGCTGAGGACGGAGATGGTGTAGCGCACGGCGGCGCGAGAGGTGGGTGCGCGGCGTCGCGATGTCGTCACGGCTTGGCTTCCTTGAGCATCGCTTCAATGCGTTCGGCCGGGATGAAACCTGGTACCCGCTTGTCGTTGGTGAAAAACAGCGTCGGGGTGCCGTTGATTCCGTGTTCACTGGCCAGTTTGCTGTTGCGCTCGATGGCGGTGGTGTCACAACTGGCGGCTTCGGGTGGCTGGTTGTTCAGCATCCAGCTCGTGTAGGTTTTGGCCTTGTCCCTGGCGCACCAGATGCGTTGCGTCTTGTCGACCGAGTCGTCGCCCAGTACGGGAATGAGGAACACATGGACCGTGACGTCGTCGATTTTGGCAAGCTCGCGGTGCAGGCGTTTGCAATAGCTGCAGTTCGGGTCTTCGAACACGGCGATCTGTCGCGTGCCCTTGCCTTTGACCAGCTTGAAGGAATCCTTCAGGGGCAGGTCCTTGTAGTCGATGGCGGTGAGCTGCTCGACGCGCACCTCGGTGAGGTTGATCCGGTTGCGCGTGTCAATGAGTGCGCCCTGGAAGATGTAGTTGCCGCTGTTGTCGGAGTAGAGCAGGCGGTTGCCAGCCAGGCGCACCTCCCACACACCGGGGAAAGGCGTCTTGGTGACTTCCTCGATGGCGGGCAGATTGGGCAGGCGCTCGGCCAGGTTCTTGCGAATCGCGGCCTCCTGCGCCTGGGCGCTCAGGGACAGGGCGGCAAACGCCGCGATCAGGAGGGTCTTGAGGAGTTTCATCGTGTGCCGTGTGGGGCTGATCGGGAAGGGTCTGGAAAGGGTTGTGTGCTCAGGCGCCCGTCCGGCCCATGGCCTGGCGGGCGATCCAGCGCTTGAGCGGGCCACTGCGGTCGAAGCCCGAAAGGCCCCAGTTGCGCAGGGCCTGCACGCGCGTGTCGTCGTGCGAGAAAAGGCCAAACAGGTGGTCCGTGACCCAGCCCATGGTGCCCACCTCGGCGGCGCGTGCGCGCTCGTAGCGGCGCAGCAACCGGAGGTCGCCCAGTTCGCGCCAGTACTCTCGCTGCTGCAGCACGCGCGCGAGCTCGGCCACGTCGGCCAGGCCCACATTGAGCCCCTGGCCGGCCAGCGGATGCATGGCGTGCGCCGCGTCGCCAGCCAGCGCCACGCCTCCTTGGGGGGTGCGGGCGATCCAGCGCTGCGCGCGAGAGAGTTCGAGGGGCCAGGCCTGAGCGGGGCTTTCCATGTGCATGTGGCCCAGTGCTTGGGCGCTGCGCGCCTGCACGGCCTGGGTGAAGGTCTCGGGGTCGGCTTGCAGCCAGGTGTCAGCCTGCTGTGCTGGAACAGACCACACCAGCGCCACGGAGTTCCCATCCTCGCCGCCCAGCGGCAGCAAGGCCATCACCTCGCCATCGGCAAACCACTGCCGGGCGGTGCCGCCGTGCGGCTGTTCGCAGCGCAACCGCGCGGCGAGCGCCTTGTGCGGGTAGGGGCGCACGTCGAACTCGAGCCCGAGTTCCGCCCGCGTCTGGCTGCGCTTGCCTTCGCATATCACGGTGAGCGCAGCAATCGGCGCCTCGCTCATGCGTTCAATGCTGCCCTGAAAGCTCACCGCATCATTCAGGCGCTGCTCCAGCGCCGGTACGTCCACGATCCAGGTCAGGGCGTCCGAGCCCTGGTCGGCGGCCGAAAAGCGCAACTCGCCGCCATCGTCGCCCCAGACCTGCATGCTCGTCACTGGCGTGATGGGCGGCGTGCGCACCTCCGGCGGGCCGGCTTCGGGCCAGGCGCGCACCGAGCGCAGCAGTTCGCGCGAAGCGGCATTGAGGGCGTAGGCCCGCACGTCGGCCTGGCCCGCTTCGGCGCGGGTCGAGCCGATCAGCGCCACGCGCAGGCGGTCGCGCGCCAGCAGCAGCGCCAGGGCCTGGCCCACCACGCCGGCCCCCCGTATGGCGACGTCAAAACGCCGGGTCGAGCCGGAGCTGGAGGCAGTGGAATTCATGCAGCGATTCTAGGAGCAGGGCACAATCCGGGCCTTCTCACCCGACCAGGCCCCGCGCCCGCCTGTCGCCTTCAGCACCTCCCCATCACGACCCAAGCCATGACCAACTCTGCCGCCGACGTGCAGGCCACCATCGACCAGCTCTGGATCTACCCGGTGAAATCCTGCGCCGGCGTGAAGGTGGACGAGAGCGAACTGACCGACACCGGACTGCTCTTTGACCGCGCCTGGATGGTGGTGGACGCCCAGGGCGAATTCGTGAGCCAGCGCGAGCTGCCCCGCATGGCGCTGATCCAGCCCGCCTTCAAGATGGGGCAACTCGTGCTGCGCGCGCCGGGCATGCTGGCCCTGCACCTGGAGCTGAATGCCGCTGAGGGACCTTTGAAAGTGCGCGTGTGGGACGACGAAGTACAAGCCTGCGACATGGGCGATCTGGCCGCCCAGTGGTTCAGCGATTTCCTGGGCGCCGACGCCCCCGAAGGCTTGAAACAACTGCGCCTGGCGCGTTTCGACCCCGAGGTGCGCCGCCCCAGCAGCCCGCGCTGGCTCGACGGCCGCGAGGCCGGCACCCAGTTTGCCGACGGTTTTGCGCTCCTCGTGACCAGCACCGCTTCCATGGCCGGCCTCAACGAGCGGCTGGTGGCCGCTGGTGAGCCGCCGGTGGACATGCGGCGCTTCCGGCCCAATCTCGTGCTGCGCGGGGTGGAGGCGCACGACGAGGACCGTGTCGGTCCCTTGCGAATTCACACCGGTGACGACCGCGTGGCGGTGATCGAGACCGTCAAGCCCTGCGCACGCTGCCCCATTCCCAATGTCGACCCGGACACCGCGACCTCCAGCCCCGCCGTCAGCGACGCGCTGCAGGTCTACCGCCAGGACCCGCGCCTGAACGGCGCAGTGACCTTCGGCATGAATGCCATCGTGATCGAGGGCGACGGGCAGATGCTGCGCGTGGGCCAGAAGGTCACTGGCGACTGGAAGTTCGACCAGGCTGGGGCACCCCCGTAAAATCGCGGGTTTCCCCGAGAACCCGAAAGCCCTTCCATGAGTCTCCAATGCGGCATCGTGGGCCTGCCCAACGTCGGCAAGTCCACCCTTTTCAACGCCCTCACCAAAGCCGGCATCGCGGCCGAGAACTACCCCTTCTGCACCATCGAGCCCAACACCGGTGTGGTGGAGGTGCCCGACCCGCGCCTGCAGCAGCTCGCCGAAATTGTGCAGCCCGAGCGCGTGGTGCCGGCCATCGTGGAGTTTGTGGACATCGCCGGCCTGGTGGCTGGAGCGAGCACCGGCGAAGGCCTGGGCAACAAGTTTCTGGCCCACATCCGCGAGACCGACGCCATCGTCAACGTGGTGCGCTGCTTCGAAGACCCGAACGTGATCCACGTGGCCAACAAGGTCGATCCCATCGCCGACATCGAAGTGATCCAGACCGAACTGTGCCTGGCCGACCTGGCCTCGGTGGAGAAAGCCATCCACCGTGTGAGCAAGACCGCGCGCTCGGGCGACAAGGAGTCCATCAAGCAGCTCGCCATCCTGGAGAAATGCCAGGTTGCGCTCAACGACACCCAGCCGGTGCGCACCATCGACTTCAGCAAGGAAGAGCGTGCCCAGCTCAAGCAGTTCTTCCTCATCACGGCCAAGCCGGCCATGTTCGTGGCCAACGTGTCCGAGGACGGCTTCGAGAACAATCCCTTCCTGGATCGCCTGCGGGCCTTTGCTGAAAAACAGAACGCGCCGGTGGTGGCCATCTGCGCCAAGATCGAGGCCGAACTCTCCGAGATGGACGATGCCGACCGCCTGGAATTCCTCAAGGAACTGGGGCAGAGCGAGCCCGGCCTGAACCGCCTGATCCGCGCTGCCTACCAGTTGCTCGGCCTGCAGACCTATTTCACCGCTGGCGTGAAAGAGGTGCGCGCCTGGACCATCCACGTAGGCGACACCGGCCCGCAGGCTGCGGGCGTGATCCACACCGATTTCGAGAAGGGCTACATCCGGGCCCAGACCATCGGTTTTGACGACTACATCGCCTACAAGGGCGAGCAGGGCGCCAAGGACGCGGGCAAGATGCGCGCCGAAGGCAAAGACTACGTCGTCAAGGACGGCGATGTGATGAACTTCCTGTTCAGCAGCTGATGACCCGTTAGAGATTGCCGGAAGATGGCTCGAATAGTGGCGTTCACTTGTGGGATAAGGTCGCATTTCTGATTGTGGTAAGTCTCTTTCATTGCATTTGCCCTTCGTTTCTTCAAAAGCAAAGCTCATGTTTCAGACCGTCTTCATACAGCGAGTGGTGCTGCGCAACTACAAGAGCATCGGCAACTGCGATGTTCGTTTGCAGCCTCTGACGTACCTGGTTGGGCAGAACGGTGCGGGGAAAAGCAACTTTCTGGATGCGTTGCACTTTGTCCGTGATGCGCTGACGGGCTCCCTGGATCACGCCATCAATGAACGCGGTGGCCTGAATGAGGTCCGCAGACGCTCCAGCGGCCATCCGACCCACTTTGGTATTCGGCTCGAGTTCCGCTTGAAGGACGGTCGAGAGGGGTGGTACGCATTCGATGTTGGATCCATGACCAGTGGCGGGTACGAGGTGCAGCACGAAAAGTGTGTCATCGACGGCATCGGCAAAGGCCCATTCTTTCGCGTCGCGAAAGGTCGTCTTGTTGATAGCAGTGAATCTGCATTCCCCGCCATCACCTCTGACCGGCTTGCTTTGGTGGCTGCTTCGGGCTTCACCGCATTCAGGCCTGTGTTCGATGCATTGACTGCCATGGGTTTCTATAACTTAAACCCCAAGTTGATGCGTGAGCTTCAAAAACCGCAGGATGGTCGTTTGCTCAAACCCGTAGGTGAAAACATCGCCAGTGTGATTGGTCACTTGGAGCGCGTCGCGCCAGAACGCGTCAACACAATTAAGGAATACCTTCAATCAGTGGTTCCGATGGTGCATGGCATGGAGCGCAAAGCCATCGGGCCGATGGAAACGCTGGAATTTCGCCAGGACATGGCGGGAGCAAAGCATCCGTGGAAATTTCTGGCACAGAACATGTCGGATGGAACCCTTCGCGCACTGGGCGTGCTGACTGCGCTTTTGCAGAGCAACGTTGACTATTCGCCCACCTTGATAGGAATTGAAGAACCTGAAACCGCGCTGCATCCAGCGGCCAGTGCCGCATTGCGTGAGGTTTTGGTAGAAGCTGCCAGGCATACTCAGGTGCTCGTAACCAGCCACAGCCCCGATCTGATGGATGACAGAGGCATTGATGTGAATGCCATTCTTGCCGTTGTTTCGGAGGGCGGAGAAACCAAGATTGCTCCGCTGGATGAAGCCTCTCGCCAAGTGCTGCGCGATCACTTATTTTCGGCGGGCGAACTGTTGCGCATGAATCAATTGGCGCCTGACCGGGAAGAGCTCGACCGACAAAGCGAAGTTCAGATCGACTTGTTCAGTGAAATCCGATCATGATTCCCATTGCGTCCATCGTGGAGGGCGATGGGGAGGTGTCAGCTTTGCCAATTTTGCTGAGAAGGTTGGCCGCCGAAAAGACGCCTGGGACTCTGGTCAACGCCCTGCCGCCTATCCGCGTGAGGCGTGACCGCTTCCTGAATCGTGATGACGAGTTTCGCAAGCAGCTGCTGTTGGCTGCGGCCAAAAGCGGGGACAACGGTTGGATCCTAATCTTGCTCGATGCCGACGACGACTGTCCTGCGAGGCTCGGAGACGTAATTCTTAAACGAGCTCGGCAACTCGTGCCGCATCGACGGGTCTCAATAGTTCTGGCCAATCGCGAATTTGAAGCTTGGTTCATTGCAGCTGCGCAGTCGCTTTCGGGTGCGAGAGGTTTTTCTATAGAAGCCCACGTGCAAGTGGAGGCAGAGAGGCCTCGCGATGCCAAGGGATGGATGAGGCAGCACATGGTGGGGGGCGTGTATCGGGAGATGCTCGACCAGCCAGCGTTCGCTGCGAAGTTCGATTTGCATCAGGCTTTCGACAACAGCCGCTCATTTCGCAAACTGTGCAAGGAATGGCAGACCCACGTATCGCGAGCTCTCTAAGCTCTCGTGCAACTAGCTCTCGTTCAGACTGACTTTCCGTCGCTATGCTGCGACGCGGAGTACAGCTACATCCGTTCGGGCCATCGCCACCTTTCATCATGGGTGACGATAAAGATTCGATACCAGGTACCCAACGCCATGCAGAAGAGAACTTTTTCCACCACAAACCAGCCGCGCCTGGCGGTGCTCATCGGAGCCGAGAATCTCAGCGGAGCACATGCAACGCGTCTCACTTTGCTGGTGAAGGAGTTGGGCAAACCGATCGTTCGCAGGGCCTGGGGCGACATGTCGGACTGCGCCGCGTACATGTATCTGGAGGCGCCCACTCAGAGCGTAGAGTCGACGGCATGAACCAATCCGAACGATCCGAACCCCAGCGCCTGGCCAAACGCCTGGCGGCGCAAGTGCCATGCTCGCGCCGCGACGCCGAGCTCTACATCGCCGGCGGTTTTGTGCGCGTGGATGGCGCGGTGGTGGAAGAACCCATGGCGCGCGTGAACGACGCGCAGGTCGTGACGCTCGATGCCAAGGCGCGCCTGGAGCCGCTGGTGCCGATCACGCTGATCTGGCACAAGCCGGCTGGGCAGGCGGTCCCTGAGGCGGAGTTCCTGCCCGACGAACTGGCAGCCCGCTGGCTGGCCCCGGGCACACGTTTCAAAGGTGACCGCTCTGGCGTGCGCCCTCTCAAGGCCCATGGCCACCGCTTGCTGCCGGTCTCGCCGCTGGAACCCGAGGCCAGCGGCCTGATGGTCTTTACGCAGAACCCCGGTGTGCGGCGCAAGGTCACCGACGGCTCATCGCCGCTCGAACATGAGTGGCTGGTGGAGGTGCAGAACGACCCCGAACTCGACGACGCCGCTCGGCGCGAAGCGGTGTTGCAGTCACTGGGCAAGCTGCTGTTTTTCGAAGGCACCAGCCTGCCGTCGGCGCGCGCCAGCTGGCAGAGCGAGCGGCGTTTGCGCCTGGCGATCAAGGGCACGCTGCCGGGCCAGGTGGACTTCCTGGCGGAGCGCGCTGGCTTGAAGCTGGCGGGTGTGCGTCGACTTCGCCTGGGGCGCATCGGGCTGGACGGCCTGCCCGCAGGCCAGTGGCGCTACCTGGCCGCGCAAGAACGTTTCTGAAGGCGCCCGGCCCACACGCTCAGGGCCATGGCCAGAAGCAGCACCCAGAGGCCCACCTCGTTGAGCCTGAGCATGTGGCCTTGCGCGATCATCACGCCGCCCAGCGCTGCACCCAGCGCCTGCCCGCCATAGATGCCTGAGCTGTTGAGTGCCACCGTGGCCGGTGCAAGCGCGGGCGACATGTGGACCAGCCGCGCCTGCTGCGCGGAGTTCATGGAGAAGCAGCCCAGCGCCCAGGGCACCAGCACCAGCGCCTGCTGCCACAGCCCGGCCTGGCCCAGCGGCCAGAGCAGCAGGCTCAAGGCCATGGCGCCCAATGCGATCAGCACCGCGCGCGGCGCGCCGATGCGGTCGATCCAGCGCGACATGACCACATTGCCCAGCAGTCCGAACGCGCCGAACCAGAGAAACAGCAGCGACAGGCCGCCGCCGCCGAGCCCGAGCGTCAGCGCGAAGTAGGGCGCGAAGTAGGAGAACAGCACAAACTGCCCGAAGCCGCCGAGCAGGGTGACGCCCACCGCCATCATCAGCGGCGCCGAGCCCAGCGTGTCCTGCCACGACTGGCGCGACAGCGCGGCCGGCTTGATGCCGTCGGGCATCTCGCGCCAGACCCACCAGCCGCTGGCAAAAGCCATCAGCGCCACCAGGCCAAAGGCCCAGCGCCAGCCGAATTCGCCACCGATCCAGGCCGCCATTGGCATGCCCATGACCGATGCCACCGACCAGCCCAGGAACACGAAGGTGATGGCGCGGCCTCGCTGCGCTGGCGAGACCAGCAGGCCGACGCTCGCTGCAGCCTGCGGTGTGAAGATGGCCGGCGCAATCACCGCGAGCACACGCAGCGGCAACAGCGTTGCGTAGCTGGGGGCGAGCGCGCAGGCCCCGGTGAGCAAGCCATACCAGATGAGCGAGAGGGCCAGCAGGCGTCGCCGGTCCCAGCCGGCCACCAGGCTGGCAAAGGCTGGCGCACCCAGGCCCATGAGGATGGCCGCAGCGGTGATGAGCTGGCCGGCCTGCGGAATCGACACGCCCAGGGATGTGCTGATGTCGGTGAGGGTGCCTGGCACCACCATCACGCCCGTGCCGATCACGAAGTTGCCCACCATCAGTGCCCACAGGGCTCGGTGCAGGGCGGGGGTGGCAGCGCTCATGGTTGGATGGTTCCAGGAAAGAACCACAACAGCGCCGCTGTCATGGTGAGGTAGCGGGCGAACTTGCCGATGCCCATGTAGAGCAGGCAGGGCCAGAAGGGAAACTTCATCCAGCCGGCAACGGCGCACAGCGGGTCGCCGACCACCGGCAACCAGCTCATCAGGCAGGCTTTGGGGCCGAAACGTTCCAGCCAGCGCAATGCGCGCAGCTCGGTCGGGTTGCCGCGCGCGCGGTCCACCACCTTGTGTGTATAGAGGCCCATGAGCCAGCTCACGGCGCCGCCCAGCGTGTTGCCCACGGTGGCCACCAGGATGGCTGGCCAGAACATGTCGGGGTTGAGCTTGATCAGGCCGAACACCGCGGGTTCGGAGCCCAGGGGCAGCAATGTGGCGGAGACGAAAGCCACCACGAACACCGTGCTCAGCCCGTATTCGGGCAGCGACAGCAGTTCCATCAGGTGGTTCATCCAGGCGGGCATGAGCAACGGCGGTGGCGCGGTGAAAGACCGGCGCGATCGAGTCGGGCAGGTGGATGGAAAAAAGTTCGGGGCGATATCGTCTGCTGAAAAAACAGGCAGATACAATCGCTTTCCTCTCGCTCCCTGCCTGGGCAGGGCTCGCGGCCGTTCAACCGCTCGACGCCGATTCTCCCACCGCCATGCAAATCGGGGCTTTCACCCTGCCCAATGCCCTGTTTGTCGCACCGATGGCGGGCGTGACGGACCGGCCGTTCCGCAAGCTGTGCAAGCGCCTGGGCGCGGGTTATGCGGTGAGCGAAATGGTGACCTCGCGGCCGGATCTGCAGGACAGCCTCAAGACTTCGCGCCGCGCCAACCACGAGGGCGAGGCCGCGCCGATCTCGGTACAGATCGCTGGCACCGACGCGCAGATGATGGCCGACGCGGCACGCTACAACATCGACCGCGGTGCGCAGATCATCGACATCAACATGGGTTGCCCGGCCAAGAAGGTTTGCAACAAGTGGGCCGGTTCGGCGCTGATGCAGGACGAGGCCCTGGCCATCGAGATCGTGCAGGCCGTGGTGGACGCCTGCGAGCCTCATCGCGTGCCGGTCACGCTCAAGATGCGAACCGGCTGGTGCGCCAGCGTGCGCAACGCCCCCACGCTCGCACTGGCCGCAGAGTCCGCTGGCGTGCGCATGCTCACCGTGCATGGCCGCACGCGTGAGCAGGGCTACAAAGGCCAGGCCGAGCACGACACCGTGGCGCACATCAAGAGCCGCGTGCGCATTCCGGTGGTGGCCAATGGCGACATTGATTCCCCCGAACGCGCGCGCGAGGTGCTGCAGCAAACCGGCGCCGACGCCGTCATGATCGGCCGCGCAGCCCAGGGCCGGCCCTGGATCTTCCGCGAGATCGCCCATTTCCTGGCCACGGGCGAACATCTGCCGCCGCCTGCGCTGGCCGAGGTTCGCGTCTGGTTGCTCGACCACCTGCACGACCACTACGACCTGTACGGCGAATACACCGGGGTGCGCAGCGCGCGCAAGCACCTGGGCTGGTACGCACAGTCGCTGCCCTTGCCTGCGGGCGCGGCCGCCCTGTTCCGCTCACGCGTCAATGCCACGACCTCCGTCGAGGCCCAACTCCGGTGTGTGAGCGAGAGCCTGGACGAGTGGTCCAGCGACCACAGCGCCACCCCGAGAGACAACTGGAAACTGGCCGCATGAAACAGAACAAACTTCACGAGTGTGTGCGTGCCAGTATGGAAGACTTCTTCCGCGATCTCAATGGCACCGATCCGGACAACCTGCACGAAATGCTGGTCAAGGCGGTGGAGAAACCCTTGCTCGAAGTCGTGATGGAACAGGCGCAGCACAACCAGTCGCGCGCTGCCCAGTGGCTGGGTCTGAACCGCAACACGTTGCGCAAGAAGCTGCTCGAACACAAGCTCATCGATTGAAACACCCCCGCCGCGCTTTGCGCGACCCCCTTGAAGGAGCAACACCTGCGGCCTGGCAAAGCCCGTTCCGCGGTGTTTCTCGATGAGGGTTGTGGCTCGCCAAACATTTCGTGCTTCGACGGGATGGACCACGGATTCCTAACTATCTTCATTACCTTTTATGCGCGCACTCATCTCCGTATCCGACAAGACCGGCATCGTCGAACTCGCCCAGGCCCTGCATGGGCTGGGCGTGTCGCTCATTTCCACCGGCGGCACCGCGAAACTGCTCGCAGAACAAGGCCTTCCTGTGACCGAAGTGGCCGAGGTCACCGGCTTTCCCGAAATGCTGGATGGCCGCGTGAAAACCTTGCACCCCAAGGTGCATGGTGGCCTGTTGGCGAGGCGCGATCTACCCGAGCACATGGCCGCGCTCAAGACCCACGGCATCGACACCATCGACCTGCTCATCGTCAACCTCTATCCCTTCGAGGCCACGGTCGCCCAGGCCAGTTGCACGCTGGATGACGCGATCGAGAACATCGACATCGGTGGCCCGGCCATGGTGCGCAGCGCCGCCAAGAACTGGAAAGATGTGGCGGTGCTCACCGACGCCGCCCAGTACCCGGTGGTGGTCGAGGAGCTCAAGGCCAGCGGTCGTCTCAGCCTCAAGACGCGCTTTGCGCTGTCGGTCGCCGCGTTCAACCGCATCAGCAACTACGACGGCGCCATCAGCGATTACCTCTCCAGCATCGAGTTCGATGAAGCCGCCACCGTGCCCGCGCGCAGTGAATTTCCGGGCCAGTCCAACGGTCGCTTCGTCAAACTGCAGGACCTGCGCTACGGCGAGAACCCGCACCAGAGCGCCGCCTTCTACCGAGACCTGTACCCCGCGCCCGGCTCGCTGGTGAGCGCAAAGCAGTTGCAGGGCAAGGAGCTTAGCTACAACAACATCGCCGACGCCGATGCCGCCTGGGAATGTGTCAAGAGCTTCGAGGTGCCGGCCTGCGTGATCGTCAAGCACGCCAACCCCTGTGGCGTGGCCGTGGGCAAGGACGCGGCCGAGGCCTATGCCAAGGCATTCCAGACCGATCCCACCAGTGCTTTCGGCGGCATCATCGCGCTCAACCGCGTGCTCGATGGTGCTGGCGCGCAGGCGATCAGCAAGCAGTTCGTTGAAGTGCTCATGGCGCCTGGCTACACGCCAGAGGCGCTGGAGGTCTTCAAGGCCAAGGCCAACGTGCGCGTGCTGCAGATCGACCTGCCCCCCGGCGGCGTCACCGCATGGGAGCAGGGCCGCAACGCGCAGGACGTCAAACGCATCGGCTCGGGCCTGTTGATCCAGTCCGCCGACAACCACGAACTCGCCCGCACCGACCTGAAGGTGGTGACCAAGCTGCAACCCACGGCGCAGCAGATCGAAGACCTGCTGTTCGCCTGGAAGGTGGCCAAATACGTGAAGTCCAACGCCATCGTGTTCTGCAAGGACGGCATGACCATGGGCGTAGGCGCCGGACAGATGAGCCGCCTGGATTCGGCGCGCATCGCCAGCATCAAGGCGGGTCACGCCAAACTGTCCTTGCAGGGCACCGCTGTGGCAAGCGACGCCTTCTTCCCGTTCCGCGACGGTCTGGACGTGGTGGTGGACGCCGGTGCGAGCTGCGTGATCCAGCCCGGTGGCAGCATGCGAGACCAGGAAGTGATCGACGCGGCGGACGAGCGCGGCGTGGTGATGGTCTACAGCGGCGTTCGCCACTTCAGACACTGAAGGCGCCTGCGCGCCAGCGCGTCACAGCTTCTTGAAGATGTCGCGCGCCGCGCTCACGGTGTCGGCAATGTCCTGCGCCGTGTGCGCAGCGCTCACGAAGCCGGCTTCATACAAGGCCGGTGCGATGTAGACGCCGCGGTCCAGCAGCCCGTGGAACAGCGCGTTGAAGCGCGGGCCGTCGGTGGTCATGACCGTGGCGTAGTTTTGCGGCAATTCGTCAAACAGGAAGAAGCCGAACATGCCGCCCTCGCTGTCGCCACTCAGCGCCACGCCCTCGGCAGCGGCGGCACCCAGAAGACCATCGACCAATGAACGCGTGGAAGCCGAGAGCGCCTCGAAGAAGCCTGGCTTGCGGATCTCTTTCAGGGTGGCCAGGCCACAGGCGGTGGCCACCGGGTTGCCCGACAGCGTGCCGGCCTGGTAGACGCCGCCCAGCGGTGCGAGCTGCTCCATCACCGCGCGCTTCGCACCGAAGGCCGCCAGCGGCATCCCGCCACCGATCACCTTGCCCATCACCGTCATGTCGGGTTCGAAGCCGGGGATGAGTTTCGCGTAGACGCTCTGCGCGCCGCCCAGCGCCACGCGAAAACCGGTCATGACCTCGTCGAAGGCGAGCAGCGCGCCATGCTGGGTGCACAGTTCACGGCAGCGTCTCATGAACGGTACCGAGGCGCGCACGAAATTCATGTTGCCTGCGATGGGCTCGATGATCAGGCAGGCCACGTCGGGGCCATGCTCGGCGAACGCCGCTTCGAGTTGTGCCACGTTGTTGTATTCGAGGACCAGCGTGTGCTGCACCACCTCGGGTGGCACGCCGGCGCTGGTGGG
This sequence comes from Hydrogenophaga sp., assembly GCF_050250835.1. Lineage (GTDB taxonomy): Bacteria > Pseudomonadota > Gammaproteobacteria > Burkholderiales > Burkholderiaceae_C > Hydrogenophaga. The sequence goes on from NZ_JBFWNX010000004.1 coordinate 127,929, forward strand.
GTTGCCAAATGTGGCCAGCCCCGAGCCGGCCTTGACCAGCAGTGCGTCGGCATGGCCGTGGTAGCAGCCCTCGAACTTGATGATCTTCTTGCGCCCCGTGGCACCGCGCGCCAGGCGGATCGCACTCATGCCCGCTTCGGTGCCCGAGCTCACCAGCCGCACCATGTCGATGCTGGGCACGAGTTCAATGATGGTTTCGGCGAGTTCCACTTCGCGTTCGGTCGGTGCGCCGAAGGAGAAACCCTCCAGCGCCGCCTTCTGCACGGCATCCACCACCGCAGGGTGGCCGTGGCCCAGGATCATGGGTCCCCACGAGCCGATGTAGTCAATGTAGCGCTGACCGTTGGCGTCCCAGAAGTAGGCGCCCTGCGCGCGCTGAACGAAGCGCGGCGTGCCACCGACCGCACGGAACGCCCGCACGGGCGAGTTCACGCCGCCCGGGATCAGGGCCTTGGCGCGGTCGAAGAGCTGCTGGTTGCGGTCGATGGTGGTCATGCGTGGGCTCAATGTCTGGTGGTGTCGAGCGGAAAGTCCTCGGCGTCGAGCGTGCTGTCGGTGGCGGAGTCTTCCTCGCTGTCGTCGTCGTGCGCCCAGAACATGCGGTCCGGCACGGCATGTCCCATGCCCGGCTGGAAGCCTGCATCCAGGCATTGGTCCAGGTAGGTCAGCGCCTCGGCACAGGCGGTCTGCAGATCGGAGCCGCCCGCGATCAGCGCGCACAAGGCGGCCGAGAGCGTGTCGCCCGCACCGGTGAACGTGGCCTCGAAGCGCTCATAGCGCGCGGTAGCCAGCACCGTCTCGGGCGTGGCCAGATGGCTCTCCAGGTACTGGTCGGCGGCATTGAAGCCGGTCACCAGCGTGTAGGGCACCCCGTGCACCGCGGCAGCGCGCGCCACTTCGCGGGGGCTGGGCGGGCGGTCACCTTCCCACTCGGGCAACAACCAGCGGCACAGCGTGCTGTGGTTGCCCACCAACACCGTGGTCTGCGGCAGCAGCAGCTCCGCGCAGGCATCAAGGTAAGTTTCGATGGCCACTTCGTCCCACCAGGAAAGGTCGGGCATGTAGGTGATCACAGGGACTTCGGCGTAGTCGGTGGTGATCTCGGCGACCGCGCTCAGGTTCTCGGGGCTGCCGACGAAACCGACCTTGAAGGCCTGCACCGGCATGTCTTCCAGCGCACAGCGCGCCTGGTCTGCCACCGCTTCCTCGTCGAAGGCGAAGTGGTCGTGGATGTCGCTGGTGTCGCGCACATAGGCGCCGGTAACGACGGGCAGCACATGCGCCGATGCACTGGACATGGCTGTGATGTCGGCACTGAGTCCGCCCGCGCCACTGGGGTCGCTGGCGTTGAAAACCATCACGCAGGGAAGAGAGGATTCGCCAGGCGCCTCGACAACGGAAGAGGCAGGAGCGTCGGGTGTATCGGGCATGAAATTTGGGGAAGGGTCAGGGAGTGCGGCACTCATCCGGGCATCGCATCACGCCGGTTGCCAAGCGTGAGCGACAGCCGGCCGAAACGGCTTGTGGAGCGGTACACATGGCTCGATACAATGCTTGCATTCTAGAACAATGCCCCCTATAACCATGACCGAAACCAAGACTTGGATGTGCCTGATTTGCGGGTGGATTTACGACGAGGCAGCCGGCGCGCCGGACCACGGCGTGGCACCCGGCACACCCTGGGCCGAGGTGCCGATGAACTGGACCTGTCCTGAATGCGGTGCCCGCAAGGAAGATTTCGAAATGGTGCAAATCTGACCTTCAATCGGCGCCCTTTATGGTCTTTTGACGGGCGCGGTCGATGCATGCGACCCGGCCCGTGTCCCATCTGTCCCACACTCTGGAGCCAGTGAATCGTGAGCACTACACCTGCCCTGAAAGTCCTGGTGGTTGACGACAGCAACACCATTCGCCGAAGCGCCGAGATTTTCCTCAAGCAGGGTGGGCACGAAGTCCTGCTGGCCGACGATGGCTTCGATGCCCTGGCCAAGATCAACGACTACCAGCCGGACCTGGTGTTCTGCGACATCCTCATGCCCCGCCTCGATGGCTACCAGACCTGCGCCATCATCAAGCGCAACCTGCGCTTTGCCAACATCCCTGTCGTGATGCTCTCGTCCAAGGATGGTGTCTTCGACAAGGCCAGGGGCCGCATGGTGGGCTCGCAGGACTACCTCACCAAACCTTTCACCAAAGACCAGTTGCTGCAGGCCGTGCAGCAGTTCGGCACCAACCTAACCGGAGCATTGTGATGCCCATCCGCAAGATTCTCGTGGTCGACGATTCGAAGACCGAACTCATGGTGCTGTCGGACCTGCTGGGAAAAAACGGCTACACCGTGCGCACCGCTGAGAATGCCGACGAGGCCTTTCGTCGGCTCGGCGAGGAAAAGCCCGACTTGATCCTGATGGACGTGGTGATGCCCGGTCAGAATGGTTTTCAGCTCACGCGTGCCATCACGCGGGACCCGCAGTTTTCGAGCATTCCCATCGTCATGTGCACAAGCAAAAATCTGGAGACCGACCGTGTCTGGGGCATGCGCCAAGGCGCGCGCGACTACGTCACCAAGCCGGTCAATGCGGAAGAGCTGCTGTCCAAGATCCGGGCGCTCGGCTGACTGCCGCACAGACCTGATTCACGAACAGCATGGCCAAACGTCAGTCCCTCAAGGAACTTCAGGAACGATTGGCCCAGCGTTTGACGGTCGCCAAGACCGAAGCCGTCACCGCCACCTGGCTGGCGGTGGAAGCCGAAGGAAAGCGTTACCTGCTTCCACTCGTGCAGTCCGGTGAGATTTTTCCCTGGTCCCCGGTGCACCGGGTGCCCTACACCAAGCCCTGGTACGCCGGCGTGGCCAGTCTGCGCGGCGGCCTGCATGGTGTGATCGACCTGGCGCGCCTCGTGGGCGTGGCCGCCGAACAGGTCCCAGGCGCAGTCCAGACCGAGCGCGTGACGTCCGAGTCGCGCCTGGTGAGCCTGCACGCGGCGCTTGGCATCAATGCCGTGATCTGGATTGATCGCCTGCTGGGTCTGCGCAACCCCTCCATGTTCAGCGCCGTTGGCGACGCTCCAGCGAATGCGCCCGGCTATTTCACGCGCTCGCTGGTGGATCTGCAAGGTCAGTCCTGGCAAGAGATCGACCTGCAGGCGCTGGTGACCGAACCCGAGTTTCTGGCGATCGCGGCCTGAGGGCCTGTACTCCCGGCTCGCCTGGGGCATTTTCGTTTCGTTGTTATCTGTTGGAAGGTTTTTACATGGCCATGCTTGATCGATTCCAGGGACTCTTCAAGAAGAATGCCGTTGACGAACCCGATCTGTCCCAAGCCACCGACCAGGAGGTGGCCGAACTGGCTGCGGCGCGTCTCGCGCCAGATCCTTCGGCTGACGCATTCGTTGGCAATCCGATGGTGGAAGACGACGATGAAGATGCCGCCAACCAGGCCGGCCTGGTGTCGCTGCCACTGCTGGGGCGGCGCACGGCCGAGCAGCACCAGCGTTCGCTGGCTGTGCTGTTCACCTTTGCGCTCGTGGTGCTGGGGTCGGTGACCTTGTTTGCACTGAGTCAGACCGACAAGGTCGGTAAGCAGGTGGCCGCCACCGGTCAGGCTCTGATGCAATCTCAGCGTCTGGCCAAGAGTGTTTCTCAGGCCATGATCGGCAGCGCCTCGGCCTTTCCCGAGGTGCGCGACAGCTCCGATGTGATGGCACGCACGGTGCGCGGCTTGAAGCAGGGCGATGCCGAGCTGGGGCTCGATGCCCTCAATCCGGCATACGCCGGTGACCTGGAGGAATTGCTGCCCAAGATCGACCAGGCTGAGCGCAATGCCTCGGCGGTGCTGGCGCAGCAGAACATCCTGACGCAGGTGGGCACCGCGCTGCGCACCATCAACCGCCAGTCTTCCGATCTGCTGGAAATTGCCGAGACCGTGTCCTCGCTCAAGCTGCAGCAGAACGCACCCGCAGCCGAGATCTCGGCCTCCGGCCAGCTCGTGATGCTGACCCAGCGCATCGGCAAGTCGGCCAACGAATTCCTGACCATGGAAGGCGTGAGCCCCGAGGCGGTGTTTCTGCTGGGCAAGGACTTGAACACGTTCAAGGAAATTGGCGAAGGCCTTCTCAAAGGCAGTGATGAATTGCGCTTGAGGGCCGCTTCAGATCCCCAGGTGCGTGAACGCCTGGAGGCGCTGCTCAAGCTCTACGAAGAAACGCGTGTGGAGGCCGGCGCCATTCTGGGCAATCTGCAAGGCCTGGTGTCCGCGCGCGAAGCGCAGGCCGGTGTGATCGCCGACAGTGAACCGCTTCGTCTGGGCCTGCAGAAACTGCAGGGTGACCTGTCCTTGCGCTCCGGTCTCGGCGGCGGTGAACTCATCGCGCTGGCGCTTTCGGCTGCCTTCGCCGTGTTGTGCGCCATTGGCTTCGCCGTCGTGCAGCTGCAGGACAGCCGCAAACGACAAATGAGCGCCGAATCCATGCGCCTGGCCGCGGAATCGCAGGAGCAGGACGCCAAGCGCGTCAACGACGCCAACCAGGCGGCCATTTTGCGGCTCATGAACGAATTGCAGACGGTGGCCGAAGGTGATCTCACGCAGGAAGCCACCGTGACAGAGGACATCACCGGCGCCATCGCCGACTCGGTGAACTACACGGTGGAAGAACTTCGATCGCTGGTGGGCAACGTGCAGGCGACGGCCACGCGCGTGGCGCAAACCACCTCGGCGGTGGAGAGCACCTCCACCGAGCTGCTGGCGGCCTCCACCGAGCAGCTTCGAGAAATTCGCGAAACCGGTCAGTCGGTGCTGGACATGGCGCAGCGCATCAACCAGGTTTCAGGCCAGGCGCAGGAATCCGCCACGGTGGCGCGTGCGTCGCTGCAAGCGGCCGAGTCCGGTCTTCAGGCCGTGCAGGACGCCATCGGCGGCATGAACGCCATCCGAGACCAGATCCAGGAAACCTCCAAGCGCATCAAGCGTCTGGGCGAGTCGTCGCAGGAGATTGGTGAAATCACTGAACTGATTTCCGACATTACCGAGCAGACGAACGTGCTGGCCTTGAACGCTGCCATCCAGGCCGCGTCCGCCGGTGAAGCCGGTCGCGGCTTCTCGGTGGTGGCGGAAGAAGTGCAGCGGCTGGCCGAGCGTTCGGCCGATGCCACGCGCCAGATTTCGGCGCTGGTGAAGGCGATTCAGACCGACACGCAGGACGCGGTGGCCGCCATGGAGCGCTCCACGCAGGGCGTGGTCGAGGGGGCCAAGCTGTCTGACAACGCGGGTACCGCCCTCTCCGAGATCGACCGTGTGTCGCGCCGCCTTGCCGACCTCATTGAACAGATCTCCAACGCCACCTCCCGCGAGGCCGATTCGGCCAACGAAGTGGCGGGCAACATCCAGCACATCTTCGCCGTGACCGAGCAGACCGGCGAGGGCACGCGCTCCACGGCCCAGCAGGTGCGCGAACTCTCGGCCATGGCCGAGGAACTGCGCCAGTCGGTGGCCCGATTCAAGATCGCCTGAGTCCAGCCCGCTCCCACGGCCCGCTTTTTTCCTGGATCACCATGTTCGACACCGCCACCGACACCGACAGCCAGCCGATGGACACGGTCGCCGACCTGGGTCCGCTGGCGTGGGTCTTCGATGAACTGCGCAAGTCGCTCGACGGCGCCAACAAGGCCATCAAGCGCTTTGTGCGCGAGACCGAGCAGTCGCGCCTGAACGACCTGGAGGCGGTGGACCCCGGGTCCCTGCGCCTGGCTCGCCAGCAACTGCACCAGGCGGTGGGCGCACTGGAGATGGTCGGGCTGGGTGCGCCAGCGCAGGTGCTGCGTGCCATGGAAGCGGCGGTTCAGCGCTTCGTGCAGCGTCCCGCCACCTGCAACGAAGAGGCCGCCGCCAAGGTCGAGCGCGCCAGTTTTGCATTGGTGGAGTACCTCGAAGCCGTCCTCAACAACAAGCCTGTGCAGCCGGTGGCCCTGTTCGCCCAGTACCGCGAGGTGCAGGAACTCGCCGCCGCCGAGCGTGTGCACCCGGCCGACCTGTGGCCGTACGAACACCGTGGCATCGAGGTGGGCGCGCCTGCGGGCGTGGCGCCGCTGCTGGTCAATCCGGCCATGCGTTCGCTGTTCGATCGGCTGGTGCTGTTGGTGGTCAAGACACAAAGCCCCGCAGCGGCCCAACAACTGGCCAAGCTGTGCGCAGGCCTGTGTGCCGGTGCGGAGGATGCGCGCGTGCGCACCTTCTGGCGCATCTGTGCCGCCCATTTCGAATCCGTCGCGCAGCGCTTGCTTCCGGCTGACGTGTACGTCAAGCGCGCGGCTTCGCGCATCCTGCTGCAGTTTGCCAACCTGGCCCAGGGCAAAAACCAGATCTCCGAGACGCTGCTGCACGACCTGCTCTTCTTCTGTGCCCAGCCTGTCGGGGTGACGGCCGCGACCACGCCCCACCTCGCGGCGGTGCGCGAGGCTTTTGGCCTGGGCGGCCTGACGCCGGTGGACTATCACCAGGCCACACTGGGCCGCTTCGATCCGGCGGTGCTGGCGCAGGCGCGCAAGCGCATCCACACCGCCAAGGAGGTCTGGTCCCTGTATTCCGGTGGCGACCAGAGCCGTGCTCGCCAGGTGGCCGACCAGTTCGGCCTGATCGGCGACTCGCTGCTCAAGCTGCACCCGGCCAGCACCGTGCTGGCCCAGGCGCTGGTGAAAGCCGCCGATGCGGCTGTGCACGAGCCCGGCGGGGTGCGGCCCGAGCTGGCCATGGAAGTGGCCACCACCACCCTCTACCTGGAAGCCGCGTTCGAGGACTTCGACCCCAGTGCGCCCGAACTCACCGAGCGCACCCAGGCGCTGGCCGAGCGCCTGGAAAGCGTGCTCGCGGGCGCGCCCGCGCAGCCCCTGGATGCCTGGATGGAGCAGCTCTACCGCCGCGTGAGCGACCGCCAGACCATGGGCAGCGTGGTGGGCGAACTCAAGGTCTCGCTCGGCGAGGTTGAAAAGTCGCTCGACCAGTTCTTCCGCACGCCGCAGGAAAAAGCCGGCCTGCACGTGGCCGTGTCCCAGCTTGGGCAAATGCGCGGCGTGCTGTCCGTGCTGGGCCTGGAGCAGGCGGTGCTCACGGTGGCGCGCATGCGCAACACGGTCGACCAGATCCTCGATACCGAGGTGGACGAAGCCATGGCCCGCGAGGCCGGCACCTTCCAGCAACTCGGCAACAACCTCAGCGCGTTGAGTTTCCTGGTGGACATGCTGAACTACCAGCCCGCACTGGCCAAGAAGCTGTTCGTCTTCGATGACGAGAAGGGCGAATTGCTGCCCCTGATGGGCCGTACGGTCAGCGCCCAGGCCATGCACCAGCCCGCCCAGGCCGATGCGCGCGCCATCAGCGATGGCGTACAGCGCGTGGTGGACAGCGTGCAGGGCGGCGCCAGCCTGGTGGACCTGAGCGAGCAACTCGACTCCCTCGCCGATCAGGCTTCGCTGGCTGAACAATCTGGCGTGGCCCGGGCGGCGCGCGAAGCCGCCGAGGCGGTGGTCAATGACAACGCCGCCGCTGGCGCACAGGCGCTGGTGGGACTGTCGGAGAGCTCGACCACGGCACCCATGGAGCCCGAGGCGACCGCCGCCGAGGACAACGACGAGGACGACCTGCTCGACATCTTCCTGGAAGAGGCCCGCGAAGTCGTGGCCAATGGCCTGGAGGCGGTGTCGCACCTTCAGGTGCAACCCGGCGATCTGGAACACCTCACCACGCTGAGGCGAGCTTTCCACACGCTCAAGGGCAGCTCGCGCATGGTCGGGCTCGACGAGTTCGGCGAAGCCGCCTGGGCCATGGAACAACTGCTCAACACGGTGCTGGCCGAGCAGCGCCCTGCCAGCCCGCCGCTGCTCACCCTGGCCGGGGAAGCCATGAACCAGTTTGGCCGCTGGGTGGCTGATATTTCCGCGCGGCAGGCCGACGCCTGGCGCTCGCAGCCTTTCCGTGCCAGCGCCGAGGCCCTGCGCGAGCAGGGCCAGTACCTGCCACTGGCGGTGCCGCCGCAAGGCCGCGCCGAGGCTGTGACGCTGGTCGAACCTGCCGCCAGCGCGGAGCCGGTGGAGGCCTCCGCCGAGCCTGACTTCAGCTTTGATCTCGACGCGCTTGCCAGGCCCGCCCCGGTGGCAGAGCCGGCGCCCGAAGACGCCACGCCGGCGCAAATGCCCGCAGAAGAAGTGCTGGCAGAAGAAATGCCGGCAGAAGAAGTGCCGGCAGAACCGGCACAGGCCGTCGAGTTCGAGTCGACCAACCTGCAAGGGCTGCTGGACGGGCCTGTCGAAGACACCAGCTCCGACGTTCCTTCCTTGCTGGCCGACTTCGACTTTGACAGCCTGGCTGCGGCTGCTTCCGGCCAGCAGGAGCAGCCTGCGCCCGAGACCCGGGAAGAAGCGCCGGCCGAGTCGGAGCCCGTGTCGGCCTGGGCCGAACCCCTGGTGGAACACCAGCCCGAACCCTTGGCGCCGCCTCCAGTTGACGAAACGGCGCCCGCCTGGGTGGAGCCTGCGCTGGTTGAAGAACCGACGCCAGAAGAACCTGTGCCCGCCTCGGAGTTCGAGGAGTCCATGCCGGACGACCAGACCCGTGTCATTGGTTCGCTGCGCATCGGTCACAAGCTCTACAACGTCTACCTCAACGAGGCTGACGAATGGTCTCGCCGCCTGAGCACGGTGCTCGCCGAGTGGGCGCTGGAGCGCCATGAACCCGTGCCCGAACAGGCCGAGGGGCTGGCTCATTCGCTGGCCGGCAGCTCGGCCACGGTGGGCTTTGAATCGCTCTCCCACATCGCCCGCGCGCTCGAACAAGCGATCGAGTCCGTGGCCCTGCACCAGCAGGCTGGCCGTGCCGCCTCCGCCGAGCAGGCGCAATTGTTCGTGCAGTCCGCAGACGACATCCGCCGGCTGTTGCACCAGTTCGCCGCGGGTTTCCTCAAGGAGCCCAATCCCGAACTGCTGAGTGCGCTGTACCGGGTCGTACACGACCCTGAGCCCGAGCCCGATGCGCCGGTCGAAGCCACGTTCGAGGCACCGATGGTCGAGCCGGTTTCGCCGGTGTTGTCTCTCACGGGCTTCGAGTCGACCAGCCACGGCGACCTCACCGCCGGCTTCACCGCGCCCCACGCCGACACCAGCCGGCCGCACGGGCCGGTGCAGGACATCGACGACGACATCGACGTGCTTGACACCATCGACGTCGACCTGTTCCCGATCTTTGCCGAAGAGGCGATGGAGCTGCTGCCCCAGCTTGCCGGCGCCTTGCGGCAGTGGGTTTCGCGGCCCGACAACGGCAGCGCTCGCGCCGAGGTGCTGCGCAACCTGCACACGCTCAAGGGAAGTGCCCGCCTGGCCGGCGCGCTGCGCCTGGGCGAGATGGCGCACCGCATGGAGACCACGGCTGAGCGCCTGGGCTCGGACGTGCAGCGCAGCAGCGATCTCGAACCGCTGCAATCCGCCTTCGACGCCATCAACGCGCGCTTCGAACTGCTGCGCAACACCGATCCACAGGCCACGGACGTGGTGCAGACCGCGCCCGAACAGGTGCCTCATGTGGCGTCCCCCGTGGTCGAACCAGCGCCTTTGCAGGCCGTGGTGCCCGTGGGCGACGAGCCCGCGCGGGTGGACGCCGCTGCGCCTGCCGGCCTGGCAGGCCTCACCCTGCCGCAGGCGCCAATTGCGGCGCAGACGCGAGCCGGTGCAGCGGTGCGCGTGCGCCCCGAACTGCTCGACCGCCTGGTCAACCAGACCGGTGAGGTGATGATCACGCGCTCGCGCATGGAGGCCGAACTCGTCACCCTGCGTGGCTCGCTCAAGGACCTTACCGGCAACCTGGACCGCCTGCGCGGTCAGTTGCGCGACATCGAACTGCAGGCCGAAACGCAAATGCAGTCGCGGCTGGCCCAGGCCCGCGATGCCGACCAGTCGTTCGACCCCCTCGAATTCGACCGCTTTACCCGGGTGCAGGAACTCACGCGCATGATGGCCGAGTCGGTCAACGACGTGGCCACCGTGCAGCGCAATCTGCAACGCGCGGTGGAATCCACCGAAGACAGCCTGGTCGCCCAGGCGCGCCAGACGCGCGAACTGCAGCGCGACCTGTTGCGCACGCGCATGGTGGAGTTCGAAGGCATCTCCGAACGCCTCTACCGCGTGGTGCGCCAGGCGTCCAAGGAAACCGGCAAGCAGGTGCGGCTGGACATCACCGGCGGCAACATTGAAATGGACCGTGGCGTTCTCGACCGCATGACCGGCGCGTTTGAACACCTGCTGCGCAACAGCGTGGTGCATGGCATCGAATTGCCTGAGGTGCGCCAGCGGGCCGGCAAGCCGGCAGAGGGGCAGATCGAGATTCGCCTGGCGCAGGAACTCAACGACGTGTCGGTCGTGTTCACCGACGACGGCGGTGGCCTGGACCTGGCGCGCTTGCGCGAGAAGGCCGAGGCACAAGGGCTGCTGGCACCCGGTGCGCAGATCAGCGACGAAGAAGCCGCGCAGCTCGTCTTCGAACCCGGCCTGAGCACCGCGCGCGAGGTGTCCGAACTGGCCGGCCGCGGCATCGGCATGGACGTGGTGCGCAGCGACGTGGTGGCACTGGGTGGTCGCATTGAAACCGCGAGCCAGCGTGACCAGGGCAGCAGCTTCAAGCTGGTGCTGCCGCTGACGACCGCTGTCACGCAGGTGGTGATGTTGCGCGCGGGCTCGCTCACACTGGGCGTGCCGTCCAACCTGGTGGAAGTGGTGCGCCGCCTGAGCACCGATGACCTGAACAAGGCTTACGCCAGCGGCGCGCTCAACGTGGCCGGTGAAGACGTGCCATTCTTCTGGACGGGCGCACTGCTGCAATCGTCCGCCCACTCGCAGGAGGTGCATGGCCGCACGCAGCCGGTGGTGATTTTCCGAAGCGCAGCGCAGCGCGTGGCCATGCACGTGGATGAAGTGCTGGGCAACCAGGAAGTCGTGGTCAAGAATCTGGGCACGCAGCTCTCGCGGCTGCCGGGCCTGGCGGGCATGTCGGTGCTGGCATCAGGTGCGGTGGCGCTGATCTACAACCCGGTGGCGCTGGCCACGGTGTACGGCAGCCAGGTGCCCGCCTGGGTGGCCAGTCACCAGCGCAGCGGTGCCCTGGTGTCGTCCGACGCCACGGCCTCTGCCGAGATGGAAGTCAATGCCGTGCCGCTGGTGCTGGTGGTGGACGATTCCATCACCGTTCGCCGCGTCACCCAGCGTTTGCTGCAACGCGAAGGCTACCGCGTCACGCTCGCGGCCGACGGTCTGCAGGCGCTGGAGAAGCTGCAGATGGAGCGGCCCACCGTGGTGCTCTCAGACATCGAGATGCCGCGCATGGACGGCTTTGACCTGGTGCGCAACATCCGCAGCGACGTGCGCCTGTCGGATCTGCCGGTGATCATGATCACCTCGCGCATCGCCGAGAAACACCGCGAACACGCTCGCGAGCTCGGCGTGGACCACTACCTCGGCAAGCCGTACTCCGAAGACGAGCTGCTGGCCCTGATCGGGCATTACGCCAAGGTGTCTGCGGAAGCCTAGGCAGGCGATCCGCCGCCGGGCCGCCCCAAGGCGGATCAGCCCTCCCGGGGTGCAGCGACCCGCGAAGCGCTGGAGCGTGAGGGCCTACAGTTTGCCGGGGTTCTTCACCACCGCATAGCGCAGCAAGGTGCGCTCCCGCGCCAGGGCGTGGTCCACGATGGGCAGCGGGTAGTTCTTGCCCAGCTCCAGCCCGGCAGACGCCAGCTCGACCTCGTTGGCTTTCCACGGCGCGTGGATCACCGCGTCGGGCAGGCCGGCCAGCTGGGGCAGGTAGCGTCGGATGAACTTGCCTTGCGGGTCGAACTTTTCGCTTTGCGTCACCGGGTTGAAGATGCGAAACCAGGGTTGCGCGTCGCAGCCGCTCGAACTGGCCCACTGCCAACCGCCGTTGTTGGCCGCCAGGTCGAAGTCGATCAGGTGTTCGGCGAAGTAGCGCTCGCCCCATTGCCAGTGAATGCCGAGGTCTTTCACCAGGAAGCTCGCCACCACCATGCGCAGGCGGTTGTGCATGTAGCCGGTCTGGTTGATTTGTGACATGGCCGCGTCCACCAGCGGGTAGCCGGTGCGGCCGTCGCACCAGGCGGCGAACTGCTCCTTGGCGTGCTTGTCGCGTTCGAACCGGATGGCGTCGTATTCGGATCGAAAGGCCTTGTCCACCACGTGCGGGAAGTTGGCCAGGATCTGGTGGTAGAAGTCGCGCCAGATCAACTCGGAGAGCCAGGTGCTGGCGCCCGCGATGCCCTGCAGGTGCATCTGATAGGCCACCGATGCGATGCCCCGGATCGAGATGGTGCCGAAGCGCAGGTGCGCGCTGAGGTAGCTGGGCCCCTTCACGGCAGGGAAGTTCCGGGCTTCGTCGTAACGGTCGATGCGCTCCACGAAATCCTCGAACAACTGGCGCGCGCCCGTTTCTCCCGTGGGCAGGGGCAGTTGCGAGAGGTTGGTGGGCGCAAAGCCGATGTCGGCCAGGCGCGGCACCGGTGCCGTGTGCGAAGTGGGCACCGGGGCGAGGGCCTTGGTATAGCTTGCCACCGGGTACGCCTGCAGATGAAAGGGAGTGATTGCCTTGAGCCACGCGTTCTTGTAGGGCGTGAACACGCCATACGCCTGACCGGCCTGGGTGAGCACCTCGCGCCGCTCGAAGATCACATGGTCCTTGTGGCTGTGCAACAGGATGCCGGCATGCGCCAGGTCGCCGAACACGCGGGCATCGCGCGCCAGTGCCGCCGGCTCATCGTCGTGATTGGCAAACACCGCCTGCACACCCAACTGCTGCGCCAGCGCCGGAATGGCCTGGCTGGCGCGGGCGTGCAGCACGATCAGCCCGGTGCCGCGCACCCCTTGAGCCCGCCCCATCTCGCGCAGGCGTTCGTCCAGTTCCACCAGCGATTCGCGGATGAATTCCACCCGACGGTCGGCGCGGGGCAGCTCGTCCAGGATGTCGGTGTCGAACACAAACGCGCACCAGACCCTCCTGCATTGCTTGAGTGCGTGGTAGAGCGCTGCGTTGTCCTGCGTGCGCAGATCGCGGCGAAACCACATCAAGCCCTTGTCGTAATGGTTCATGGTTGAGTGTCGCTTCCGCCTTGCGGCGCCCGGCTGGGAGGGCGGCTTAAAATCCCGCCATGTCCGCTGATTCTGCCTCCATCAACCTGACCAATCATTTCCTGATTGCGATGCCCGGCCTCAGCGACGAGCTATTTGGCCGCAGCGTGGTGTTCATGTGCGAACACAGCGAACGCGGCGCCCTGGGGCTGGTGATCAACAAGCCCAGCGACATCCTCCTGCCACGCCTTTTCGAGAAAGTCGATCTGCCCATGGGCCGCAACGACCTGGCCACGCTGCCGGTGTTCCAGGGCGGTCCGGTGCAGACCGAACGTGGCTTCGTGCTGCATGAGGCCGTCTCGGGCGAGGGCGAGTCGGTCTACGCGTCCACCCTGTCCATTCCAGGCGGTCTGGAAATGACCACCTCCAAGGACGTGCTCGAAGCCATGGCCTCGGGTGCGGGACCGCGCCGGGTGTTCGTTTCGCTTGGCTACGCCTCCTGGGGCCAGGGTCAGCTCGAATCGGAGATCACCGAGAACAGCTGGCTCACCGTGGAAGCCGACCCCAGCCTGATCTTCGATGCGCCTGTGGCCGAACGCTACGAGCGCGCCATGGGCTTGCTGGGTCTTCAGCCGTGGATGCTCTCACCCGACGCGGGTCACGCATGACCGAGAACGTGCCTGCGCCCACGACCTTTGAAGTCCCGGCGCATTGCCAGTTGTTCCTGGCCTTCGATTTCGGCCTGAAACGCACCGGCGTGGCCACCGGCAACCGACTCACCCGCAGCGCCACGCCCCAGCCCACCATTGCAGCCGAAGGTGATGCCCGTTTCGAGCAGATCGCGCAGCGCCTGAAGGAGTGGCAGCCCGACGCTCTGGTGGTCGGCGTGCCGTACCACCCGGACGGTGCCGCCCACGAGAACACCGCCCGGGCGCTCAAGTTCGCGCGCCAGTTGCGCGGGCGATGCCACCTGCCGGTGTTTGAGGTGGACGAGCGGTACAGCACCACCGAGGCCCACAGCCTGCGCGCCAAGGACGCCGATGCCGCGTCTGCCTGCATCATCCTGGAACAGTTCCTGAGGAGCCTGCCTTGAATTCAACATTCCCCGCGCCCGATGCGGAATCGCTCTACGCCGAGTTGTTGCGCGGCGTGAAAGCGGTCATGGCATCGGCACCCGAGCCCGTGTTTCTGGCCGGCATCACCTCCGGCGGCGCGTGGCTGGCCGAACGCCTGCAAAAGGATCTTGGCCTCGCTGGGGCGCCTGGCGTGATTTCATCGAGCCTGCACCGCGACGATTTTGCACAGCGCGGCCTGGCCGCCAGCGCACAGACCGTGCTCCCCTTCGACGTAAACGGTGCGCACGTGCTGCTGGTCGATGACGTGCTCTACACCGGCCGCACGCTGCGCGCGGTGATCAATGAACTCTACGACTACGGTCGCCCGGCCAGCGTTCGGCTGGCGGTGCTGGTGGACCGAGGGGGGCGCGAACTGCCGATCGAGGCCAACGTGCGCGCAGCACGCGTCGAGCTGCCGCCAGGCCAGTCGCTGGAACTCGCGCGCGACGGCGCCGGCCGCCTGAGTTTCGTGCTGGAAGAGAAGGAAGCCTGAACGTGACGCAACGCAACCCCCAGCTCAACAAAAACGGTGAACTCATTCACCTGCTCTCCACCGAGGGCCTTTCGCGCGACATCCTCACGCAGATCCTCGACACCGCCGCCAACTTCGTCAGCGTGAGCAACCGCGAGGTGAAGAAGGTGCCGCTGCTGCGCGGAAAAAGCGTGTTCAACCTGTTCTTCGAAAACAGCACCCGCACCCGCACCACCTTCGAGATCGCTGCCACGCGCCTGTCGGCCGATGTGATCAACCTCGACATTTCACGCAGCTCCACCGCCAAGGGCGAATCGCTGCTCGACACCATTGCCAACCTCAGCGCCATGGCCGCCGACATCTTCGTCGTGCGGCACAGCGAGTCCGGGGCACCCTACCTGATCGCGCAGCACGTGGCACCGCACGTTCACGTGATCAACGCAGGCGATGGCCGCCACGCGCACCCCACGCAGGGGCTGCTCGACATGTACACCATCCGCCACTACAAGCACGACTTCACCAAGCTTTCGGTGGCCATCGTGGGCGACGTGCTGCATTCACGCGTGGCGCGCTCCGACATTCACGCCCTCACCACACTGGGTTGCCCCGACGTTCGCGTGGTCGGTCCGCGCACCCTGGTGCCCAGCGATCTGTCGCAGATGGGGGTGCGTGTGTGCCACACCCTGGAAGAGGGCATCAAGGGCTGCGACGTGGTGATCACGCTGCGCCTGCAGAACGAACGCATGAGTGGTGCGCTGCTGCCTTCGAGCCAGGAGTATTTCAAAAGCTTCGGACTCACGCCGGAGCGCCTGCGATGGGCAAAGCCGGGTGCGATCGTCATGCACCCCGGGCCGATCAACCGCGGCGTTGAGATCGACTCGGCGGTGGTGGACGGACCGCAGAGCGTGATCCTGCCGCAGGTCACTTACGGCATTGCGGTGCGCATGGCGGTGATGTCGATCGTTGCCAGTAACGAGGCCTGAACATGAAGATCCTGATCCAGAACGGTCGCGTCATGGACCCGGCCACCGGCCGCGACGAAATGGCCGACGTGGCGATTGCCGCCGGCCGCATCATCGCCATCGGCAACGTGGCGGCCGACTTTCATGCCAGCCGCACCATCGACGCCAGCGGCTGCGTGGTCGCGCCAGGCCTGGTGGACCTGGCTGTGCGCCTGCGCGAACCCGGGCAGGAACATGCCGGCATGCTGGAGAGCGAGATGGCTGCGGCGGTGGCTGGTGGCGTGACCTCGCTGGTCTGTCCGCCCGACACCGACCCGGTGCTCGACGAGCCCGGGCTGGTGGACATGCTCAAGTTCCGTGCCGAGAAGCTCCACCTGGCGCGCGTGTTTCCGCTGGGTGCGCTCACGCGTGGCCTGCAAGGCGAGGTGCTCACCGAAATGGCCGAGTTGACCGAGTCGGGCTGCATCGGCTTCGGCCAGGCCGAGGTGCCCATCGTCAACGCCCAGGTGTTGCAGCGCGCCTTGCAATACGCCGCCACCTTTGGCTACACCGTGTGGCTGCGCCCGCAGGATTTCTGGCTCGGCAAGGGGGTGGCCGCCAGCGGGCCACTGGCCACGCGCCTGGGTCTCTCGGGTGTACCGGTGGCGGCCGAGACGATCGCGCTGCACACGTTGTTCGAACTCATGCGCGGCGTGCAGGGCAAGACGCCCGGCAGCCCCAACGCGCGCGTGCACCTGTGCCGCATCAGCAGCGCCGCCGGCCTCTCGCTGGTGCGCCAGGCCAAGGCCGAGGGCCTGCCGGTGACCTGCGATGTGAGCGTGCACAACCTGCACCTGACCGACGTGGACATCGGCTTCTACGACAGCCGCCTGCGCCTGCAGCCACCGGTGCGCCAGCAGCGCGACCGCGACGCCCTGCGCGCCGGCCTGGCCGATGGCACCATCGACGCGCTGGTGTCCGATCACAACCCGGTGGACAGCGACGCCAAGACGCTGCCCTTCGCCGAGGCCGAGCCCGGTGCCACCGCGGTGGAGTTGCTGCTTGGTCTGGCCTGCACCTGGGCTCAGCAGGAGGGCCTGGGCCTGATGCAGGCGCTGACCGTGCTCACCAGCGGCCCTCAGGCCGTGCTGGGCGCCAGCCTGGGTACGCTGCAAGCCAGTGTGGGCCGGCTGGCGGTGGGCGGCGTGGCCGACGTCTGCATCTTCAACGCCGACAGTCCCTGGACCGTGACCCCCCAAGCCCTGCGCAGCCAGGGCAAGCACACCCCCTTCGGTGGCCACGAGCTGCCGGCAACGGTGCGCGTCACCCTGGTGGCGGGTCAACTGGCGCACCAGACGGGCGCCGATCAGCAGGCCGAAGGCGCCGCCCTCGCGTGAAAGCGCTGCGCGCGCTCTGGCGTGTCGTGCGGGCCACCGGCCATGTGCTGCGTGGCCTGTGGACCATCCGCACCGAATTCGGTCGCCTCACGGCGTCGCAGACCGAGCTGCTGGTGCGCGAATGGTCGCGGCAGATGCTGCGCATCATGGGTGTGGAGCTGGTGGTACGCGGCGATCCACCGGCCACTGGTCCTCTGCTGGTTGTGGCCAACCACATGTCCTGGCTTGACATCCTGGTGATGAACGCAGGCAAGCCCAGCCGCTTCGTATCGAAGTCCGACGCAAAACGCTGGCCACTGCTGGGCGCGCTCATCACTGGTGCGGGCACGCTCTACATCGAACGCAGCAACCGCCGTGATGCCATGCGCATGGTCCACCACATGGCCGAGCGCCTGCGCGAGCGCGACATCATCTCCATCTTTCCTGAAGGCACCACCGGGGACGGCAGAGCATTGCTGCCGTTTCACGCCAACCTGTTCCAGGCCGCGATCTCCGCCAACGCCCCCATCCTCCCGGTCGCCCTGCGCTTTCTCGACAGTCGCACCGGCGCACCGCACGACGCGCCGGTGTTCGTGGGTGACACCACGCTGCTCGGTTCGATCTGGGCGACGCTGTGCGCCGACGGCGTGCAGGTGGTGGTGCGCTACGGCGAGCCCCAGATGCCGCAGGGGAGGGATCGCCGCACCTGGGCGCGCGACATGCAGGAGGAAGTGGCCCGCCTGCTGGTTTGACCGAGGCTTGGCGTCCGATCAGGCCTGAGCGTCCTGCCCTCGACCCTTCTGCAGCCGCCGGTACAACATTCCGCGCGAAACGCCCAGCGCCCGCGCTGCCTTGGCAATGTTGCCGCCGCATTGCGCGAGGGTGGATTCGATCAGGCGCTGGCTGTGGTCCACCAGGGTGGCGTGGGGGCTCAGAGTCTCGATGTCTGGCGTCGGGATGGCGGCCTGCAACTGGGTCTGGCGTGGCGCCGCCGGCTCGGGTTTCGTGATGGCCACGGCGTGGTTGAAGTCGGTGCCATCGGAGGCGGTGAGGCGGGCCTTGATCCACACGCCCAGGCCGTTGGGCAGGTGCAGCGTCTGCACCGTGGTTTGCCGGGGCAGGCCAAGCAGCCAGCCCAATGTGGCGCCGAACACTTCGTCCACCATAGGTTGCCCCGACGTGCGGCAACCGGTGAGGCGGCGCGCCACCGCGTTGAGCCAGAGCACGCGTCCCCTGGCGTCGATGCCGGCCAGCGCTTCTAGCGGCGTGTCCAGCAGCGTGGGGCTGGCCTGGAAGTGCAGCACCAGGTGTTCGACCGATTGCAGTTGCAGCAAGCGGTTTTCGATGGTGGTGGCGTACAGGCCGACCACCGACGCCGCATCGAATTGAAACGAGCCGCCTTCGACCGAGATGTCGAGCACACCCGCGAGCTGACCGTGGATGTCGTGAATCGGAGCAGCGGCGCAATGCAGGCCTTGCAGGCACTGGAAGAAGTGCTCGGCGCCGGCCACGGTGCAGGCTTCGCCGCTGCGCACCACGATGCCTGGCGCGGTGGTGCCAATCTGCGTTTCCGCGATGTTCACGCCCACCCGGGAAGCGGTCTTGAGCAGCGGCTGTACCGCGGTCGGTGCGAGTTCGGTGGCGTGAATGATCACGCCTTGAGCGTCGGTCAGCAGCACGCGACAGTCGGTGCCGATGAGCGCGGCCTCCATGTGGTTGAGCTCATGGTTTCCGGCTTGCAGAAGCTGGCGGTTGCGATTGAGCGTGGCGTGCGCGCGGCTGCGCGTGACCTGCTCGAAGCTGACCCTGTCGGCGGGGTTCTGGTGGGCCTTGCAGCAGCGCAGCCACGACTGGATGACCGCCTCGCCCACCAGGCCCGAAGGCCGTGCGCCTTCGTCAAAGAACTGCTGGCGAGCCAGCGCCGTGCGTTGCTCTGCGGTGCGAAAGAAGAGCTGGCGCGGTGCGTCCTGGCGTCCCGTCGATGACTGGGGCATGGCGGTGTCCTTCGGTGGTCCTTCGGGCGTCTCCGGACGCAGTATCGGGGCCATCGTTTCCCATGCGCATGCGGGTAAGCCCTTGGCGTTGAAACCGCATGTGTTCCACGTCGGAACACATTGGGTTTAGGGAAATCCCGAGGGTGAAACGCGGTCGCTGGACGACGACGATTTATCCGCCAGCGCCTTTCGGCGGGGCACCCCATGCCAGGCCCGTTGCGATCGGGCCGCACCAGGAGACAAGATGAAACCGATCACTTCCCCCGGCACCGGGCGGCGTACGCTCGCCGGCCTTCTCACCCTGCTGGCCTTTGCAGGCAGCGCGCTGGCGCAGCAACCCCCGGCCAAGGGGTCGGCGGCGCACATCACCACCACGGTCAATCAGGTCAACGCGGCGTTCATGAAGAACAACGCCCGGCAGACGGCGGACTGGCCCAGCTACGGCCTGGACTACGCCGAGACGCGCCATTCAAAGCTGAACCAGATCAACGCCGCCAACGTGAAGGACCTTGGCCTGGTGTGGTCGTACAACCTCGAATCCTCGCGCGGCGTGGAGGCCACGCCGCTGGTGGTGGACGGCATCATGTACGTCACCGCCTCATGGAGCATCGTCCATGCGGTCAACGTGCGCACCGGCCAGCGCATCTGGACCTTCGATCCCAAGGTCTCGCGCGAGGCCGGCTAAAAAGGTTGCTGCGACGTGGTCAACCGGGGCGTGGCGCTGCACGAAGGCAAGGTGTTCGTGGCCGCCTACGACGGCCGCCTGATCGCGCTGGACGCGGCCACGGGCGCCAAGGTGTGGGAAAAGGACACCATCATCGACCGCAAGTTCAGCTACACCATCACGGGCGCGCCGCGCGTCTTCAAAGGCAAGGTGATCATTGGCAACGGTGGCGCCGAATACGGCGTGCGCGGCTACATCACCGCCTACGACGCGAAGACCGGCGACCAGAAGTGGCGCTGGTTCACCGTGCCGGGTGACCCGAGCAAGCCGTTCGAGGACGATTCCATGGCCAAGGCGGCCAAGACCTGGGACCCCGCAGGCAAGTGGTGGGAAGCCGGTGGCGGCGGCACCGCGTGGGATGCCATGGCGTTCGACCCTGACCTCAATCTGATGTACATCGGCACCGGCAACGGTTCGCCCTGGGCGCAGAAGAAGCGCAGCCCGGCCGGGGGCGACAACCTCTACCTCGCCTCCATCGTCGCGCTCAACCCCGACACCGGCAAGTACGTGTGGCACTACCAGGAAACCCCTGGCGACAACTGGGACTACACCTCCACGCAGCCCATGATCCTGGCTGACATCAAGGTCGGCAACAAGCCACGCAAGGTGATCCTGCACGCGCCGAAGAACGGTTTCTTCTTCGTCATTGACCGCACCAACGGCAAGTTCATCTCGGCGAAGAACTTCGTCGAAGTGAACTGGGCCACCGGCTACGACAAGAACGGCCGCCCGATCGAGACCGCTGCCGCCCGCACGGCCGACCGTCCGCGCGAGATCATCCCCAGCGCCTTCGGTGCGCGCAACTGGCACTCCATGTCGTACAACCCGGCCACGGGCCTGGTCTACATGCCGGTGCAGGGCGTGCCGCTCACGCTCATGGACAACAAGGACTGGAAGTTCAACGCCGACCGCCCTGGCGAGCCGCACGCCAACATGGGCTGGAACCTGGCCACCTTTGCCAACGTGGAGCCACCCACCAGCAAACCCTTTGGCCGCCTGGTGGCCTGGGATCCGGTGAAGCAGGAGGCGCGCTGGACCAAGGAGCAGATCTCGCCCTGGAACGGCGGCACGCTCACCACCGCCGGCAACCTGGTGTTTCAGGGCACGGCCGACGGGCGCTTCATCGCCTACAACGCCGCCACTGGCGAGCAACTGTGGGAGACGCCCACCGGCACGGGCGTGATCGCGGCACCCTCCACTTACCTGGTCGATGGCAAGCAGTATGTGTCGATCGCAGTGGGCTGGGGCGGCGTGTACGGCCTGGCCCAGCGCGCCACCGACCGGCAAGGCCCGGGCACGGTCTACACCTTCGCGGTGGGTGGCAAGGCGCAGCCACCGGCATTCGTCAGTTACCAGCTCGGCAAGCTCGTGGCGGGTGTGAAGTACGACCCCGCCCACGTGCCCGCCGGCACCGCGCTGTATGTGAGCAACTGCGTGTTCTGCCATGGCGTTCCCGGTGTGGATCGGGGCGGCAACATTCCCAACCTGGGCTACATGGATGCGTCCTTCATCGAGAACCTTGACAAGTTCGTGTTCAACGGGCCGGCCTCCGCGCGCGGCATGCCCGACTTCACCGGTAAGCTCAGCCCCGATGACGTCCAGAAAATCAAAGCGTTCATTCAAGGCACAGCCGATGCCATTCGGCCGAAGAACTAGATGCGCCGGTCTTGTCCTGCTGGCGGCCTGCAGCCTGGCCCACGCCCAGACCCCTGAACGCGGGGACGCCGTTGGCGCCCTCGCGCCCGTGATCGTGACCGGTGAAAGCGCCTGGCAACAAAGCTGGCGTTCGCCGGGTTCGGTGGAGGTGGTCGACGGCGAAGAACTGCGTGCCGGACGGTTGCAGATCAACCTCTCCGAAAGCCTGGGACGCGTGCCGGGCCTCGTGGTGCGCAACCGACAGAACTACGCGCAGGACTTGCAGATATCCGTGCGCGGCTACGGTGCTCGGGCACCGTTTGGTGTGCGAGGGGTGCGCCTGTATGTGGACGGTATTCCGGCCAGCGCGCCCGACGGGCAGGGCCAGGCGGCGAACTTCCCGCTGGGCAGCGCCGAGCGCATCGAGGTGATCCGGGGGCCGTTCTCCGCTTTGTACGGCGCTTCCGCAGGCGGCGCCATCGCGCTCTACACGCAAGACGGCCAGCAACCCGCCGAATGGCGCACGGGAGTGGCCACCGGTGCCAATGGCCTGTGGCGCCTGTCCACCCAGCTCAGTGGTCGAACGGGCGGCGAGGCCCAGCCCGGCTGGGGTTACACGCTGGACGTGGGCCAGTTCGCCACCGGCGGCGAACGCGCGCAGTCGGCCGCCTCGCGCGCCAGCGGCAACCTCAAGCTCACGCGAGCGCACGAGGGTGGGCGCAGCGTGCTGGTGTTCAACCGCCAGACCAGCGCCGCGCAGGACCCGCTGGGCCTCACGCGCGCCGAGTTCGACGCCAACCCCGGCCAGACCACCGCAGCCGCCACGCAGTTCGACACGCGCAAGACCGTCTCGCAGACCCAGCTCGGCCTGGCCTGGGAACAGGCGCTGGGGCAGGGCCACCGCATCGAACTCATGGGTTACGGGGGGCAGCGCGGCGTGCGCCAGTTCCAGGCGATTCCCACCGGCGCTCAGATTCCGCCCGGCAGCGCAGGAGGCGTCATTGATCTGGCACGCAATTACTGGGGCTGGAACGCTCGCTGGCGCCTGGACCGCAGCTACGACGACGGGCAGAGACTCACCGTGAGCGCTGGCCTGGCGCTCGACCGGCAAAGCGAACAGCGGCGCGGGTATGAAAACTTCGTTGGCCCCACGCTCGGCGTGCAGGGCAACCTGAGGCGCGACGAAACCAACCGCGCGAGCACACTCGACCCCTATGTGCAGGCGGAGTGGCGAACCGAGGCCACCACACTCATGGCGGGCTTGCGGCATTCCAGCGTGCGCCTCACCTCGGCCGATCGCTACATCGCGCCGGGCAACCCGGACGACAGCGGCAACGTGCGCTTCGATGGCTTCAGTCCGGTGCTGGGCATGCGTCGTGAGATCACACCGCAACTGCAGGCCTTTGCCAGTCTGGGCCGAGGGCTGGAAACGCCCACGCTGAACGAAGTGGCCTACCGGGCCTCGGGCCTTACCGGGTTGAACCCCGCGCTCAATGCCTCACGCAGCCTGAGCGCCGAATGGGGCCTGCGCGGCCGCCAGGCCTGGGGCACCTGGAGCGCCACGCTGTACGAGACGCGTACCCGGGACGAAATCGTGGTGCTCTCCAACAGCGGCGGCCGGTCCACGTTTCAGAACGCGGGCCGCACGCGCCGCCACGGGCTGGAACTGGCCGCCTTGCTCGAATGGGGCTCCTTCACCATCACCCCTGCCTACACCTGGATGGACGCGCGCTATCGCGACGGCTTTCTCACCTGCGCCGCCACACCCTGCGTCACGCCGACAGTGCCGGTGGCCGCCGGCAACCGGATGCCAGGGCTTGCGCGCCAACAGGCATTTCTGCAAGTGGCCTGGCAACCCGGGTGGGCCGGCAGCGTGTTCACGATGGAGGCCACGCACACCGGGCGCATGGCGGTGAACGACCGCAACACCGACTTTGCTGCAGCCAGCACCCTGTTCAACCTCGGCGTGCGCTTCGAGCAGAACCGGGGCGACTGGACGTGGCGGCAGTTCCTGCGCATCGACAACATCACCGACCGCGTACACGCGGGCTCTGTGATCGTCAACGAAGGCAACGGGCGGTTCTTCGAGCCCGGCGCGCGCCGCTCGGTGTTCGTGGGCGTGGAACTGGTGCGGCGCTTCCCTTAATGGCCGGACGCCGGTTTCAGGAAGTGGATGAGCGTCTGCGCGACAACCAGGTGGCCGTTCGAGCCCCAGTGGGTGTTGTTGGGCAGGTAGACGTCCTTGTGCCCCTGGCCGATGGCGGTGATCAACGCCTGGTCCAGGCGCGGCATCACCGATGGGTGACGCTGCGAGAGTTCTGCGAGCTGGCTCAACGACTGAAGGTCGTGGCGGTTCGTCCAGGGACTGTAGGCGGTCAGTTTGTCGGGTGGCACCAGCAGAACGAAGCGGGTGTGCCCGTTGGCTTCCACTCTTTGGCGCAGCTTCTCGATGCGGCAGCTCAGTTCGTCGAGCCCTGCCTCTCGCCACTGGGCCACCTTGTCCACATCGCCACGAAACACCAGCATGGTCGATGGTTTTGCGCTGGAGAAAAGATCGGTCCGACTCAGCCCGATGCTCAGGGCCTTGGTGGGCTCGTGACCGAAAGCGCTGCGAACCACGCCGTACACCACGTGCTTGGCAGCGTGGGCCAGTTTGACGTCCCGCCAATCGCTCCAGTGTGTCTGCCGGTGCAGGAACATGGGATTGTCGATGGTCGGCAAGGCTGCAGCGGGTTGCACCTCGACAGGCATGCTGGCGTGCAGCACGGGCACGAACCCGTCGCACTGGACATCCTTCCCGATCTGCGAGGGAAAGTGCCGCTCGGTGTAGGTGAGCACGAAGAACCGGGGCGGTTGCTGCGCGAAGACGCTGCTCTGCAGAACCGCCGCCACCGACGTGGTGTACGAACTCACCGTGACGATGGACATGCCGGTCGCAGCGGCGAGCTGGTTCTGCCATTGGTGTTGCGGCATCGCCGTCGCGAACGAGTCGCCGATCACCACCATGTCGTGCCCAAGGGTGTAGTCCCCCTGTGTGTAACGCGGCTGTTCAAACACCGCCTGGGGCGCATTCCAGCCATGGTCGCGCTCCGCGTGCGAGCCGATGCGGGTGAGGTCGCCGTCCAGGGGTTGCAGGTAGATGCCCACGAAGAAAAACAGTGCCGCCGGCACGAACGCCAGCAGGAGCACCCCCACGGCGAAGTTCCGGTGGGCTCTAGAACTGGAAGTAGAGGAACTCACTGACTTGACCCATGTCGAGCATGGCCTTGAAGAGGGAGAGTGCGATCAGCACGGTCCAGAAGAACGTGGGGCGCCAGAGGATGCGACCCTTCGGGGTCACGGTGGCGAGGGCCGGCTGGTGGTGGGCCAGGATTTCCTGCGAGTTCGGAAACCACCACACAACGGCCGCACACAGGAGCAGGGCGAGAAGCAGCTTCGAAGGCGCGGAAGAGATGTGGCCGTAGGCGGTGAATTCCCCCAAGGTGACGGGAATGCCGTTGAGGCCGGCCATGGCCTGGAGCATGTTCAGGGCGGCAGGCATGTGATCGGCCCTGAAGAACACCCAGGCGACCACCACCGCCACGAAGGTCAGACCGGTGGCCAGCCACCGGCCAGCCGCCGCTGGCGACTGCAGGTCATGTCCCCACTTCGCGCGCATGCTGCGCCAGCCATGGTTGACCATGAGGTAAATGCCGTGCAGCGCACCCCATGCCACGAAGGTCCACCCGGCGCCATGCCACAGGCCACCCAGCACCATGGTGATGAACAGGTTCAGGTGCCTTCGCCACTTGCCCCTGCGGTTGCCGCCCAGCGAGAAGTAGAGGTAGTCGCGCAGAAAGCGTGACAGGGTCATGTGCCAGCGCCGCCAGAACTCGATGATGTTGACGGCCTTGTACGGCGAATTGAAATTGAGGGGCAGCCTCACGCCGAACATGCGCGACAGGCCGATCGCCATGTCGCAGTAGGCGGAAAAATCAAAATACAGCTGGAACGAAAATGCCAGGGCGCCGCCCCAGGCCTCGAACATCGAAAGCGAATGGCCTGCCGCGGCCGCGTCGAACGCCGGGCTGGCATACGGTGCAATGCCGTCTGCAATCACCACCTTCTTGAACAGACCGATCGTGAAAATGGCGATGCCGGCCGCCAGGTGATCCCACTTCGGCACGTAGGTCAGCCGGTTGGCGAACTGCGGCATCATTTCCTTGTGGTGCAACACCGGCCCCGCGATCAGGTGGGGGAAGTAGGTCACGAACAGGCCGTAGTGAACGAAGTTGGTCTCTTTCACCTCGCCCCTGTACGCATCCACCAGGAAGGCGATCTGGGTGAAAGTGAAAAATGAAATGCCGATGGGCAGGATGATGGATTCGATCTGCCAGGCGTCTCCCAGCAGGGGCCGGGCGCTGGACACAAAGAAGTTGGCGTACTTGTAGTAGCCCAGCAGCAGCAGGTTGCTGGTGACCCCGAAGCGAATGAGCCATTTCGCTTTCAGTTCCTGCCGCCCTGCCACATGCCGGCTGAGGTACAAGCCAACGATGTAGTTGAAGCTGATCGAGCCCAGCAGCAACGGCACGTAGGCCACGTTCCACATGCCGTAGAACACCAGCGAAGCACCGAGCAGCCATGCCGCAGCAGCGGTGGTGTGGTGGCGACCGATCAGAAAAAAGCCGCCCAGGGCGACCGGAAGAAAGAAGAAAAGAAAGGTGTAGGAGTTGAACAGCACGTCGCATCCAGTCGATGGATGGATTGCCGCGCCGCCCAGCCTGACGGGACCGGGACGAGCGCGAACGGTGCTGGAATCTAGCGATTGCAGGCAGCGGCAGTCAGCAAAGTGCTGAAGCGCTGCGAGGCAGGTACGAAATGTGACTTTTCAGGCCTCAGAAGGCCGATTCATTCCACGAGCCTGTCGCTCGATCAGAGAGGCGGGCGTTATTTCTTGACCCGCTGGAGCATCAGTTCGGTGTTTGCCTTGCGGTCTGCATTCACCTTCTGCACCGTGGTTCTCTCGCCCACGGTCTTCAGGTACTCGCGCACCGGCAGATCGGCCATGTAGTCGCGGCCGTAGATGATCTTGGTGGCGCTGGCCACCAGCGGCAAGTGCACAGCGGCGGCGCAGTCGGCCAGCGTGAACTGGCTGCCCGCCACGAAAGGCGAGAACTTCGCGATCTTGCTGAACGCGGCGATGTTCTTCTCCAGCTGCTGGCCGATCTTTTCCTTGGCGGTCTCACTCACCTTGCCACCGAAGAAGGCTTCGGGGTACAGGTTGCGCGCCACCAGTTCCAGGTGCAGTTCGATGTATCGCAGCAGTTCGCGCACCTTGGCGGCCTCGAAGGGGTCCTTCGGCATCAAGGGCTTTTGCGGGAAGGCGTCCTCCACGTATTCGAGGATCACGGTCGATTCCGACATCGGACCCTGTTCGGTCTTGAGGTAGGGCACCTTGCCCAGCGGGCTGCAAGCCGTGTCGGTCTCGCCGATCCAGTCCAGCTCCTCTTCGAAGGGCACGCCTTTTTCCAGCAGGGCGAGCTTGACCTTGTTGTAATAGTTGCTGGCCGAGAAGCCGCAGAGGGTGAGCATGTGGGTCTCCTGAGGTGTGTTGTGATCCGTTCCGATCCTAGCCCCGCTGGGGCGTCGCGCCGGTCCCCCAGTTGACGCGCTGATAAACTCTGCCGCCATGCCGTTTTCCCGCGTTACCCGCCGTTTTGCCGCCGGGCTGGCCATGCTGGCCATGCTGCTGGGCGCGCTCGCACCCGCCGTGGCGCAGGCGGTGGTGGCCTCGCGAGGCGGCGAAGGCTGGGTGCAGGTCTGCAGCGCCAGTGGCATGGTGTGGGTGAAGGCCGATGGCCTGGAAGATCCGGCCGCCGGCAAGCCGATGCCCGATGCCTCGCGGCATTGCCCGTGGTGCAGCCTGCAAGGGGCTACCGGTCTGCCACCCTTGTTGGGGTCAACGCCGTTTGCGCTGTCCATGCCGGCGGGTTTGCCGCAGGCGCGTTTTCAATCGGCCATTCCGGCGTCGCCTTGGCCCACCGCGCTGTCGCGCGCGCCGCCCCGGGTCTAGCGAACTGCGCGGCGTTTTCGCTGCGCTTTCTGTCGTGCCCCGCCGCTGCATTGCCCGGGCCATGCCTCTCCCTCATTCGCTGGATACCGTCATGAAAAAAGTTCTCATCGCCTCCCTGCTGGCCCTTGCCGCCAGCGCCTGGGCCCAAGGCCCCGCCAACGTCGAAGTCAAGGACCCCTGGGTGAGGGCCACTGTGGCGCAGCAAAAAGCCACTGGCGCCTTCATGCAGCTCACCGCCAAGACCGATACGCGGCTGGTGGAAGTGAAGTCCCCTGTGGCCGGCGTGGTCGAGCTCCACGAAATGGTCATGGACAAGGACGTGATGAAAATGCGCGCCATCACCACCGGCCTGAGCCTGCCTGCCGGGAAGGCGGTCGAACTCAAGCCCGGCAGCTACCACGTGATGCTGATGGACCTCAAGGGTCCCGTGAAAGCTGGCGACGTGGTGCCCGTGACGCTGGTTTTCGAGAGCCAGGGCGGCCAGCGCGAGTCGCTGGAGGTGAAGGCCACAGCGCGACCGCTCGGCCCTGCCATGGGGGCTGCGCCTGCAGCCGCCGACCACGGCAAACACAAGCACTGAGGCCATGGCTGTCGTTGAACGCGCGCCCACCCCGGACGCGGGGACGGGGCTGTCCTTTTCCACCTCCCGCTTTCACGCCGCGGCCTGGCGCTGGCACTTCTACGCGGGCCTTTACGTCGTGCCGTTCCTGTTGATGCTGGCGATCACGGGCGCAGTGATGGTGTTCTTCACCGGGTTCCAGACCCGGCTTGGTCCGTTGGTTCATGTGACGCCTCAGGCCGCGACGCTGCCCGTGAGTGTGCAGGCACAAGCCGTGATGGAGTTGCGCTCGCAAGGCGCGCTGCTGGAATACATGGCCCCGCGTGCGGCCGATCAGGCGAGCTGGTTCACCGTGGCGCGCGATGGCCTCACCGAAGCGGTGGCGGTGGACCCCTACACCGCGCGCGTGCTGCACCTGGTGAACAAGGAAGACACCGTGTTCGCCTGGGCGCAGCGCATCCATGGCACGCTGCTCATCGGCGATGTGGGTGACCGCCTGATCGAGATCGCCGCCGGCTTTGGCGTCATGATGATCGTCACGGGTCTCTACCTCTGGTGGCCACGCGGCGGCACGCGCTGGGGACAGGTGCTTGTGCCAGATCTGCGTTTGAAAGGCCGCCTCTGGTGGCGTTCGTTGCATGGAAGCGTGGGCTTCTGGATCGGCGCCGTGCTGCTCACTTTCCTGCTCACGGGCTTGTCCTGGTCCGGCATCTGGGGCGGCAAGATCGTGCAGCCCTGGGGCTCGTTTCCAGCAGAGAAGTGGGGCGAGGCGCTCAAGTCCGATGCCACGCACGCCAGCCTGAACCCGAAGGGGCAGCACGAAGTGCCCTGGGGCCTTGAGCAGACACCGCTCCCGGCATCGGGATCGGCTTCGGCTGCGGTGGATGTGCCTTCGGGACAGCCGGTGAATGTCGACGCCGTGGTGGTGCTCGCGAAGCAACTCGGTTTCGAGGGCCAGTACCACGTCCAGTGGCCGCAGAGCGAATCCGGCGTGTTCACGATCTCGGCCGACACCATGAGCGGCGACCTGGGCAACCCCACGCGGGACCGCACCGTGCACGTGGATCGCTACAGCGGCCGGGTGCTCGCCGAAGTCGGGTTTGCCGACTATTCCATGCTGGCCAAAGGCATGGCGGTGGGCATTGCGCTGCACCAGGGCGATCTGGGCTGGTGGAACGCGGTGCTCAACCTGCTGTTCTGCGCGGGCGTGGCGTTCCTGTGCGTCAGCGGCATGGTGATGTGGTGGAAACGTCGCCCTGCTGGCAGTGGCTGGCGGATCGTGGCGCCTCCGGTGCCGCGCGACCTGCCATTCTGGAAGGGCGGCGCCGTGGTGATGGGTGCAGTGGCGCTGGCGTTCCCACTCAGTGGTGCGGTGCTGGCGGCGCTGCTGTTGCTGGACTGGCTGGTGGTCTCGCGCCTGCCGGTGCGGGTGGCGAGTTAGCGCCCGATCCGCGCTCGAAGGTGACCACGTGGTCCACCTCGGCGCGGATGCCGATCCACTCACCCACCGCGTGATTGTGGTGCGATGGCACATGCGTCATCAGCACCTCACCGCTGGCCAGGCGCAGCGTGTAAAGGAACTCGGAACCCCGGAAAGCCTTGCGCAGGATCTGGGCCTTCACGGGCGCGTTGTCATCGTGCACGATATCGTCGGCGCGAAGCAGCACATCGCAAAGCCCCGCCTCGTAGGCCGTGGGCAGGGGGCACTCTTCCACGTCCTGCAGCGGCCCAAGCGGCGTCTGCACCGACACATCGTGGCCGTCCATCCGGATCTGCGCCGGCGCAAACACGCCATGCCCGATGAACTCCGCCACGAAGCGGGTCGCAGGGCGGTGGTAAAGCGCGTACGCGTCCTCCCACTGATGCAGGTGGCCTTCGTGCATCACGCCGATCACGTCGCCAATGGCAAAGGCTTCCAGCTGGTCGTGCGTGACGAAGAGCGCGGTGGCGCCAGCGGCCTTGAGGATGCCGCGCACCTCGTGCGCCAGACGTTCCCGCAGGTCCACGTCGAGATTGGAGAAGGGTTCGTCCAGCAGCAGCAGGCGGGGGCGGGGCGCGAGCGCCCTGGCCAGGGCCACGCGCTGCTGTTGCCCGCCCGAGAGTTCGTGCGGATAGCGCGCCTGCATGCCGGCCAGGCCGACCAGACGCAACACCTCCGCCACGCGTTCCTCGCGCTCGGCGCGCGGCAACTTCTCGATGCCGAAAGCGATGTTGCGGCCCACGTCGAGGTGGGGGAAGAGGGCGTAGTCCTGGAAGACCATGCCGATGCGGCGCTGCTCGGCAGGCATGTGGTGCTGGCCATCGCTCACGGTCTCGCCGTCGAGCACGATGCCGCCGCCGCTGGCGCGCTCCAGACCGGCCACGGCGCGCAGCAGGGTCGTCTTGCCGCAGCCTGAAGGCCCGATCAGCACGCCGATATCGCCCGCCCGCAGTCCGAGCGACACGCCATCCACCGCGGCCTGGGGCAGGCCGGCGTAGCGCACGCTGAGCTGGGAGATGTTCAGGAACATGGAATGGGCATTGTAGATAACTACAATTCTCATTTGTGTTGACGTGGGTCAATGGCCCTTCCTACCTGAAACCCTTGCCCATGCAACGCTGGTTGTCTCCGGTCCTCCTGATCGTGCTTGCACTGGCGCTCACGCTGCCGGTGCTCGCCCTTGTGGGCTCGTGGTTCCAGTTCGATGCCGTGGCGCGCGACGTGCTTGGCCAGATGGCGCAGACCGTGCTGCCCGAATACGCCTTCACCACCCTTGTGCTGTGCGTGAGCGTGGCGCTGGGCGTGGCGGTGGTTGGCATGGCCACGGCCAGCGCGGTCACCTTGTTCGATTTTCCCGGCCGTCGATTCTTTGAATGGGCCCTGCTGTTGCCGCTGGCCATGCCGGCGTATGTGGTGGCTTATGCCTACACCGACTTCCTGCAGTTCAGCGGGCCGTTGCAGGTGGGGCTGCGTGAGAGCTTCGGCTTGTCGGGCCGCGTATTCCCCGAGATCCGCAACACGCCGGGCGCGGTCTGGGTTTTCACGTTTTCGCTCTACCCCTATGTGTACTTGCTCGCACGCACGGCGTTGTCCGAGCGCGCCGCGCAGTTGATGGAGGCCGCGCGGCTTTTGGGCGCGCCGCTGGCCCGGCGCATCCGCGAAGTGGCACTGCCGCTGGCGCGCCCCGCCGTCGCGGCCGGTGTGGCGCTGGCACTCATGGAAACGCTGGCGGACTTCGGCGTGGTCAGCTACTTTGGCGTGCAGACCTTCACCGCAGGCATCTACAAAGCCTGGCTCGCCATGGACAACCGGGCCGCCGCGGCGCAACTGGCCACCCTGCTCCTGGCGGTGGTGGCGCTGCTGCTTTGGCTGGAGTTTCGCGCGCAACGCCGCATGCGCTTTGCCACGCTGCGCGGCCAGCGCGCGGGAAGTGCCGAGGCGCAGCCAGTGCGGCTGCATGGTTCGCGCGCGGTGATGGCGGTGCTCGCGTGCGCCTTGCCTATCGTGTTCGGTTTCGTGCTGCCGGTGCTTTTCATGCTGCGTCCGCTCATCGGCGGTTGGGAGACGCTGCCCTGGACCGCGTTCGTGCAGTGGTCGCGCAACAGCGTCTGGCTTGCCGGCCTG
Source organism: Hydrogenophaga sp. (assembly GCF_050250835.1). Lineage (GTDB taxonomy): Bacteria > Pseudomonadota > Gammaproteobacteria > Burkholderiales > Burkholderiaceae_C > Hydrogenophaga. The sequence continues at coordinate 159,509 of NZ_JBFWNX010000004.1, forward strand.
GCCGCCGTGCTGGCCACCGGCATCGCGCTGGCGCTGGCGTTCGCGCTGCGCGCGCGACCGAATCAGCTCACGCGCGGTGTGGTGCAACTTGCCAGCCTGGGCTATGCGGTGCCCGGTGCCGTCATCGTGGTTGGCCTGCTCCTGCCGGTGGGCTGGCTGCAGGCGGTCAAGCCCGACACCAGCGTGGGCTATTTCGTCACCGCCACCGTGCTCGGCATCGTGTGGGCCTACCTTGTGCGGTTCACGGCGGTGGCCCTGCAATCGGTGCAGAGTGGCTACACACGCATTCCGGCCAGCCTCGACGATTCCGCCCGCATGCTCGGCACCACGGGCCTCGGGCTGGCCACGCGGGTCCACTGGCCGCTGCTCAGGCGCTCCACCGCGGCGGCCGCACTGCTGGTGTTCGTGGACGTGATGAAGGAACTGCCCGCCACGCTGGTTCTTCGCCCCTTCAACAGCGACACCCTGGCTGTGGTGACCTACCAGCTCGCGCGCGATGAACGGCTGGGCGAGGCGGCACTGCCGGCGCTCACGCTGGTGCTGGTGGGCCTGGTGCCTGTGATGCTCCTCAGCCGGACTTTGAGACAGCGGTAAGCGGGTGTTGCGTTCGCTTGTATCTGGCGGGGCACGCTGATGTAATGCGGCGATGACACCTGTTTCCACCGAAGCACGCCGCCAGTTTCTTTCGCGGGCCGCCGTCACCGGCATCGGGGCCGTGCTGGCCGGCTGCGCGATCCGGGTACCGTTGCCAGGGCAGGCGCCGGCCAGCGCGGCCTACCGCCGCGAAGCCGCCACCCATCTGTATCGCAAGTATCCCGATCGCATCCACCGGGGAAAACTGCCGGCCATGCTCTACGCCATTGGCGTGCTTGAAGTGGAGGTGCAGCCAGGAGGCCGCGTGGGTGCCACGCGCTGGCTGCGCGGCCCGAGCCATGCGCCCGAGGTGATGGCCGAGATCGAGCGCCTCGTGCGGGCGGCCGCACCGTTTCCCTCGCCCGGCGGGTTTGGGCGGGTGCAGTATGTGGACACCTGGCTGTGGGATCGCAGCGGCCGATTCCAGCTCGACACGCTGACCGAAGGGCAGCTCTGAATGCTCAACCCGCAGGCATCTGCCTGGGCCCGCCATTCACGCCCCATGGCGTGCCGAAGCGGTCGGTGACCATGCCGAAGGTGTCGGCCCAGAAGGTCTCGCCCAGCGGCATGCCGACCTTGCCGCCCTCGGCCAGGGCGTTGAACACGCGGGTGGCCTCGGCCACGGTCGGGTAGGTGATGGCCATCATGCAGCCCTGGATGCCCTGGAACGGCACGCCGGGCGGCGCGTCGCCGGCCATGATGGCGAAGTCGGGATGCACCAGGTAAGCATGCATGATGCGGTCGGCCTGGCCGGCGGGAACTGGCTCGCCACCGGGCATCTCGCCGTAGGTGATCAGTGCCTCGAGCCTGGCGCCCAGCACCTTGGCGTAAAACTTCATTGCTTCGGCGCAGTTGCCGTCGTAGGACAGGTAGGCAGAGAGCTGGATGGACATGGACATCTCCTGAGAAATGAAAAAAGGGGGGCGGGCACCGGTGTGCCCGTTGCTATGTCGGCATCGGTACGACGAAGCTTGCGCCCGCTTTTCGACAGGGCGCTCAGGCCATGCGACCAATGGTCGGCCTGTCTCAGCGGCTACCATCGCAACCCATGGCGTTGAACTGGGTCTGGATCGGATTCTTCACCGTGGCGTTTGCCACCGCCGTGGTGCGCTGGCTGCTCGGCGAACATGGCATCCTGCAGGCGCTGATGACGGCGATGTTCGACGGCGCGCGATCGGGATTTGAAATCTCGCTCGGCCTGGCCGGCATCATGGCGCTCTGGCTGGGGCTCATGCGCGTGGGCGAGCGCGCCGGCATGATCGAGTTGCTCGCGCGGCTCGCTGGCCCGCTGCTGCGGCGCCTGTTCCCCGAGGTGCCACAGGGCCACCCCGCGCAGGGTGCGATGACCATGAACATGTCGGCCAACCTGCTGGGCCTGGACAATGCCGCCACGCCGCTCGGCCTCAAGGCCATGCGCGAATTGCAGACGCTCAACACCGAACCGCCCGGCACGGCCAGCCACGCGCAGATCATGTTCGTGGTGATGAACACGGCTGGCCTCACACTGATTCCCACCTCGGTGATCGCGATCCGCCAGAGCATCGCGCTCAAGCAGGGACTGGGCGCCAGCTTCAATGCGGCCGACATCTTCCTGCCGACGCTGCTGGTCACCTTCACTGCGCTGCTGGCCGGTGTGCTGGCCGTGGCGGTTTGCCAGCGCCTGCCGCTGTGGCGCGCGCGATTTCTGCTGCCGGTGCTGGCGGTGGGAGGGCTGCTGGCGGCTGCGGTGACGGCGCTTTCCCAACTGCCCGCCGAGCAGGCGGCGCGCGTGGCCGGTACCACCGGTGCCGCCGTGATCCTCGGCGTGGTGATGCTTTTCGTGCTGGCCGGCGCCTGGCGCCGCATCAACGTGTACGACGCCTTCATCGAAGGCGCCAGAGAGGGCTTTGGCGTGGCCATCCAGATCGTGCCCTACCTCATCGCCATCCTGATCGCCATCGGCGTCTTCCGCGCCGCTGGCTGCATGGATTTTCTGCTTTCGGGCATAGGCGCGGCCGTGGCGGCGCTGGGCTGGAACACCGACTTCCTGCCGGCGCTGCCGGTCGGGCTGATGAAAATCCTGTCTGGCGCGGGCGCGCGCGGCCTGATGATCGACGTGATGCAGACGCACGGCGTGGACTCGTTTGCCGGGCGCCTGGCCGCCATCGTGCAGGGTTCGACCGAGACCACCTTCTACGTGCTCGCGGTGTACTTCGGCAGCGTGGGCATTCAGCACGCACGCTATGCCCTGGCCTGCGCGCTGTTTGCCGACGCGGTCGGCCTGGCGGCGGCGATCGGAGTCGGCTACGCGATGCTGCGTTGATTCAGGAGAGCTGGTACCACCAACAGGAATCGAACCTGTATCTAGCGCTTAGGAGGCGCTCGTTCTATCCATTGAACTATGGCGGCGGAAAAGAGCCCGAATTGTACGGGGGTCGCTCCGGTCGCAAGGCCGATGGCAGGCGCAACAGGTTGCCGCACACCGGCACGTATTCGCCGAGAAAGTCGAGGAAACTGCGCACCGCCGGTGACAGTCCCCGCCGCGAAGGAAACACCGCGTGCACCACGCCCACCGGGCGGGTCCATTCGGGCAACAGGCGCACCAGCCGGCCATCGCGCAGTTCGTCCTCGCACATGTAGTCGGGCAACGAGCACATGCCGGTGCCGCCGAGCGCGGCGAGCTTGAGCGTGAGCAGGTCGTCGGCCACGAGGCGTGGGCGCTGTTGCAGCACCGCCTCGACGCCTTGTGTGCTGGTGAGCGTGATGCTGGCCACTCCGTCTGTGGCCGACATCGCCACGCTGTCGAGCCGGCTCGCCTCCTCCACCGTGACGGGCGTTCCCTGGCGCGCGAGCAGCGCGGGGCTGGCCACCAGCACGGACCGCGCTTCGTCCAGCCGCTTGATGACCAGGCTGCCGCTTTGCTCCAGCGTGAGGCGCACGCGAAGGGCCACATCCACGCCTTCTTCCACCAGATCCACCACGCGGTTGTTCACTTCCATGTCCACTTGCACATGCGGGTGGCGTTCGAGATAGATCGGCAACACGTCGCCCAGCACCGTCTGGGCCAGTGTGACGGGACAGACCACGCGAATCGTGCCGCGTGGCTCGGTCTGCACCTCGGCCACGGCGTCGGCGGCGGCCTGAGCCGATTCGCGCAGGGCCAGGCAGTGGCGCAGGTAGGTTTCGCCGATGGCGGTGAGCGAGAGCTTGCGGGTGGTGCGTTGCAGCAGGCGCACGCCCAGCTGCGCTTCGAGCTCGGCCACACGACGCGAAAGCCGCGACTTGGGCACACCCAGCGCACGGCCGGCCGCTGCGAAGCCGCCACGCTCCACCACCTCGGCAAAAAAGAGCATGTCGTTGAGGTCTTGCATGGTCGGGCTCCTGATTGTTCCATCAATAGAACGATGAGGTCTGATTTTGCCGTCTTATCAATGAATCGACTCGAAATCACAATCTATCCATGGCCACGGACGTGGCTTTCAACCTCAGGAGCCCTCCATGAAACTGCTGCACATTGATTCCTCCATCACCGGCGACCAGTCGGTTTCCCGTGAACTCACCGCCCGCACCGTGGCCGCCTGGGTGGCCACCCATCCCGGCACGCAGGTGGAGCGCCTGGATCTGGCCACCGCCGTGGTGCCCCACCTGAGCGCCGATGCGCTGGGTTTTCGTACCGGCCAGGCTGCCGCCACGGACGCACAGCGTCGCGAGAACGCACTTTCCGAGGTGCTGGTGAGCCAGTTCCTGGCGGCTGACGTGGTGGTGATCGGTGCGCCGCTCTACAACTTCACCATCCCGACCCAGCTCAAGGCCTGGATCGACCGCGTGGCGCAGGCCGGGCGGACCTTCACCTACACCGACAAAGGCGCCGTGGGCCTGGCTGGTGGCAAGACGGTGATCGTGGCCCTGACCCGTGGCGGCGTGTATTCCACCAGCGAAGGTGGCCGCGCCATGGAGCACCAGGAAACCTACCTGCAGACCGTGCTGGGTTTTTTCGGCATCACCGATGTTCGCTTCGTGCGCGCCGAGGGCGTGGCGATGGGGGCCGAACCGAGGGCGAAGGCACTGGCCGAAGCCGCAGGTGAGATTCAAGCCCGAGTGAACGAAGGCGCGGTGGCTGAAGCGGCCTGAGCTTCAGTCGTACTGGTGGGTGAATATGAGGTCGATGGCGTTCTCTTCCCCGGCGCGCGCGCGCACAGTCACTCGGCGTGAGAGGTCGTAGAACATCGACACCGTGCCCATCGCGCCGGCCAGGCTGCTCTCGTAGCTGAGGTAGAGACGGCTCGATAGCCGCTTGCCCAGGGTGACCGCTGCCGATGCGGTGGTGCCGTCGGCGTTGGTCGAACTGCCGGCAAAGGACAGCTCGTCGAGCCCCAGCGCGTTGGCCAGGCCGCCATCGAGCCGGCCGCCGCTGCGCGACAGCAGCGCCAGCGCCGCTTGCTGCAGCACGGCGGCTTCCGCGCCCGCACCGCTGGCCGGACGGCCCAGCACCAGCCAGGCGAGCTTTTCGCTGTCGGGCAACTCGGGGTCGGAGAACAGGCGCACGCGCGGCACCTGTGCCGTGCCGCTGATGATCACGCCCACGCGCTGCGTGGTGTTGGGGCGCACGGCGGTGATGTCCAGCGTGGGGTTGTCGTAGGGGCCGGTGAAGCGCAGCACGCCGGTTTCGATGCTCAGCGCCTGGCCGTAGGCGCGGTAGGTGCCGCGCACCGTGCGCACCTCGCCCAGCACGCGCGGCGTGGGCTGCGTGGGCGTGCTGCGCAGGTTGATCTGGCCGGTCAGGCGCGTCTGCAGTCCCTGGCCGCGCACTTCGAAGTTGTTGCCCAGGTCCAGGTCCACCAGCACATCGGGCTGCACGCGAAACGCATTCGGGTCCTCCAGTGGAATCTCGGTGCCGCGCACCACCACGTCGTCGCCGAGAGAGGGCGTGGTTTCGTCGGGCAGCACAAACAGGGCTTCGTCGGCGGTGAGCTGGCCGCGCAGTTTCAGCGCCGGGCCGGCGAGTTCGGCCTGCAATTGGCCGGACAGCGTGAGCCGGCGATCGGCCCGCGTGGACACGCGCAGTTTCGTGGCCGTGGCCTGAAGGCTGATGTAGGGCTGGCGGCGTTCCACGCCGTCCACCATGGCGTTGCGCCACTCGGTGGTGCCGCTGGCCAGCAGCGTGCCGCCGTTCTCCACGCCGCCGCGTCCCTGCAGGTAGAAGCGCTGAATGGTGATGCGCTCCCCCGCCAGCGTGGCGCGCAACTGTCCGCGCGAGAACGAAATGCCGTTGACCAGCGAACGCAAGGCCAGGTCATCGGCGTTGAGCTGGCCGTTGAGCAGGGGCGCCGCACGCGTGCCAGCCACGGCAAGGTCGGCCGAGAGCGATCCGCGCACACGCCAGCCCGGCGGCGCCAGGGCTGACCACACCCCCACCTGCGGCAGACTGGCCTGAATGGAGCCGCGCAAGGGCGCTTGTTCAGACCAGTGCCAGGCGGGCTGGTCTGCGTTGGGTGGGCTCAGCGCGGTGCCGAGTTCGGCAGTGGCCTGGCCCAGGCGCTCGCTGTCCCAGCGCAGGCGGGCCTGCACGTTGTTGCCCTGGGTGTCGACGTTCAGGCGCGCCTCGCGGATGCCGGTTTGCAGGCGCTGGATCGAAGTGGTGTTTTCGTCGAAGGCGCCGTCGGTCTGCACCGACAGATCGCCGCTGCGCCGTTGCAACTGCGCCGACAGGCGCGGCGGTGTGCTCGCATCGGCGGGCAGAAACAGGTCCCAGGAGCCGTCGAACACCACGTCGCCACCCAGGCCGGCCTGGCTCAGCGGGCCGTAGCGCGCGCCCTCTGCGGTGGCAAGCGCATCCACCCACGACAGTGGCAGACCGGTGAGCTGGCCGCGCGTGTCCAGCGCGCCGGCCTTCCAGGTGAGCCGGTCCCAGGTGAGCGTCATGGGGCTGGTGGCGCCGGGTGTGGTGGCCGCCGCCGCCGCGGCCATGGTGTTGCCGGGCGCGGCTGGCGGTGACGCAGAGCGGCGGTTGAACGAAGGTTGCAGCTGCAGCCGGCCGGGGTCGACCTGCAAGCTCGGCGCACCGCTTCGCAACCCTTGCCATTGAACGCCCAGTGCGGTCGCACTCTCCAGCGTCCATTCCACTGTGCGGTCGGTGCGGGCGCTGTCAGTGGCCTGCAGCCGCAGGCGGGCGAGGTCAAGGCGGCCGGTGTCGATGTCGGGCTGGCGCGCGTTGCCCAGCTGCAGCGAGCCTTGGGTGTCCAGCGCAGCGCGCCAGGGGCCCAGCTCGGCGCGGCCGGCCAGCGCCAGGGCCAGGCGATCGGGTGTGCCGCTGACTTGCAGCTTGAGCGCGCTCAGTTCCACCACCTGGTTCCGGTTCGGACTCGCCAGGGCGCCGTTGGGCGCCTCGCGCGAAACGCGCAGACTTGGCGCCTGCAGGCTGGCCGTCAGGCGCGGGACCTCGGCGGGGGCTGCGGCGCCTGCGGCGGGCACAGGGTAGCCGAACATTCCCAGGCCACCTTGCCAGGTGGCGCGCAGGCGCGCGCTGCCCTCCGCCGACAGGCCCGGCTGCTTGTCCAGCGCGGCGCGGATCGGCGGGCCCACCACCGGCAGCGTCTGCAGGCTGCGCACCCAGGCCAGCACGCGGCTGGCATCGGTGAGTTGCAGTTCCAGTTCGCCTCCGCCCTGTGCGTGGGCCGCCCGGCCCTTCCAGTTGGCCTGCGCCCCCGGCCACTGGAGCGCAAACTGGCCGTCGAAACTGCGCGCCTGCGTGTCGTAGCTGCCACGACCTTCGAGCGTGGCGTCGGCCGCGCTCAGGCGGGCTTCACGCAGTTCGAGCATGCCCTGCGCAGCGTCCTGGGTCGAGGGGCGCCACAGGCCCTGCAGGTCCAGCTCGCGCAGGCGCAGGCTGGACAGTGAGCTGGCCCTGGGTTGTGTGCCCGATGGCCGCACGCGGGCAACCAGCTCGATGGCGGCGCGAGGGGTGTTGGCATCCACCGTGCGCCCGGTGAACTGGCCGTCCAGCGCGGCCGGCGCCACAGCGCTCCAGATGTGGGCGGGATTGATGCGGCTGGCCTTGAACTCGCCCTGCCATTGGCCCAGGGGCGACGGCTGCGAGCCACTCCCGGGCTCCCACCAGCCCTCGCCCTGGAGCTTGCCGCCGCCCAGTTGCGCGTCGATGCGTGAGAGCGCCCATCGGGCGCCGCGCTGATCCAGCTCGGCGTCCAGCCGGTCCAGCGGCAGGCGCTGCTGGTCGGCAGGGCCGCTGGCGGCGTTGGTCAGCCGCACTTCGGCGCGCCAGGCATCGCCTTCGGGCCTGGCCAAGACCGTGCCGTTGAGCAGCGTGGCCGGTGCCTGCGGCCAGAGTGCCGCCAGATCAAGGCGGTTCATGGTGGCGTCGGCCGACTCGATCGGCTGCGGCAACCAGGGCCGCAGCCGGGCCCTGGCGTCAAGTGTGGTGGCGTCGGCACCGGCTGCGCCGCCGGTGGTGCGCAGGCTGGCGGTGGCGTCGAGTGCGGCGTCCACCGTGGCCAGCGTGCCGGTGATCCGGGCCACCGCATTCAACACGACGCGCTCGCCGCCGCCGGGCACGGTGGTCTGCACCTCACCCTGCGCCTCCACGCGCAGCGGCATCGGAGCCTGTGCGCCCATCACCGCCTGCAACTGGTAGCGCCCGCCCGCCACCTGCAGGTTGTCCAGATGGATCTGGTGGGCGTCGGCCACGCCCAGGCTCCACGCGCTGTCGGCCGGACGGTAGCGGTACTCGCCCTTGAGATGGCTGAGCGTGAGCGGGCGATCGCCCTCGATCACCAGTTCGCCAATGGACCAGGGCAGGGTGACGGGCAGGGGCAGCGTGACGGGTTGCAGCGGCTCGGGTGGACCTGGAGGGCCGGGCGGGCGCTGGTCCTCGATCTGCAGGCGAACGATGTCAAGTTGCGACAGGCGCACGCCACGGCCGAGCAGGGCGTCGGCCCAGAACCATCCGCTCAGGCCGATGCGCGTTTCGGTGGCCAGCACTTCCAGGCCATCCCGCGCCCAGGTCAGGCGCGCGATCCGGCCACCGCGCAGCAGGCTGCCTTCGACCTCGGTCACCTCGATGGTGCCCGCTTTGATGCCCTGACTGGCCATGACCGCCTGGCACCAGCGAATGGACTGCGCCAGTGAGCCCGGCGATGCCGCCCAGAGACCGAAGCCCACCAGGAGCAGCAGCACCAGCGCGGCCAGCGAGCCGAACACCCAGCGCACCACGCGGCCAACGCGCGAAGGCGGCGGGGCGATGGTGTCGGGCGATGCACTCATGCGCGGGTCAGAACGTGAAACCCACGTTCAGGTGGATGCGGAACCGCTTGGTCTCCAGGCCATAAGCCAGGTCCAGTTGCAAGGGACCCACCGGGCTGTTGAAGCGGATGCCGGTGCCCACGCCCCACACCGGGTCGAGATCACCGGCCTTGTTCGCGATCGCACCGCCGTCGATGAACACCACGTTTTCCCAGTTGGATCGGTTGTCGCTATTGAAAATGGGGCGCTGCCATTCCAGGCTTACCACCGCCTTGTACCGGCCCGGACCGATCGTGCCGTCAGGGCGGCGCACGCCGATGTCGCGCAGGCCGTAGCCGCGCACGGTGTTGTCGCCGCCGGTGATGAAGAGCTGCGTGTCCGGAATGGGTGCGGCGTCGCGTGCGATCACCGCACCGCCTTCGACGCGCAGCGCCAGACGGCCCAGCTGGGTGCGCCGCGATGCGGTGCCTACTTCGCGCGCCCGGCCGGGCTCCGGCGTGGCCACAGGTGCGAGCGCACCGAGCGGCCAGTACGTGAGCCAGCGGGCCTGGGTGCGACCAAACGGCAGGCGGGTGGTGCCCAGCGTGTAGCCCGCGCCCAGTTCCACCGCCAGGCCGTAGCCGCTCTGGGGAAAGATCAGGTCGTCGAAGCGCCGGCGCGTCCAGGCGTAGTTGGCCGTGATCGACGAATCGGCAACTTCCGTGGCCGCATTGCGCGCCGCATCGTTGACCACGCGGGCACGGTCGTATTGAAGGTAGTAGCTGCGGTCGTACTCCACGCCGAGTTGCGTCTGGCCCACGCGCATGCGCTGGCTGCTGGTGGTGGTGGTGTTGTAGAGCTGTTTGGCCAGTTGCGCACCAACGATCTTGCGCCAGCCATCACCGTCTGGCGGGGAGCTCAGCTCGGTACTGGCGAGCTGGTCGATGCGCTCGAGCTGCAGCTTGCTCAAGGCACGCCAGCCGATGCCTGGCACGCTGTTGTGTGTGTGTTCCAGCGACAGGCGGGCGCCGTTGTCGGTGCTGCCGCCCACACCGATCACCACCTTCTGCTTCTTGCTCTCGCGCAATTGCACCATCACCGGCAGCGTCTGGCCATCCAGGGTGGGCTCAACGTACACGAACACCGAGTCGTAGTAACCGCTCTCTGCGATGCGGCGCTGCGCATCCTGCAGCCTGGCCAGGTCGTAGTCGCTCCCCGGGGTGAGGCCTGAGAGCCGCACCAGGCGCTCTGCCGTGACGGCGTCGTAGCGCTCGGCGCCTTGCACCACCACGTCGCCGATGCGCATGGCAGGTCCCGAGTCGAGTTCGATGTAGAGATGGGCCACGCGCTGGTTGTTGTCGATATCGGCCAGGCTGTTCTGGATGCGGCCGCTGGGGTAGCGCTCTGCGATCAGGCGACGCAGTGCGGCCGTCTTGGTGCGATCCCAGTCGGCTTGCGAGAACGGCAGGCCCTCGCTGAGTGCGGCCTCGCGCTGGATATCTGCGCGCTGCTGCGCGGCTTCGGGCGAAGTGGCGATATCGCCCACGAAGGAGACGTTGACGCTGGTGATCTGCGTCACCGGTCCGGGCTCCACACGGATCGCCACCGTGCCCAGCGGGGCGGCGGCCGTCTGACCGTTCTGCACGGCCGCTGTCTCGCTCAGCCCCGGAGGTGCGGTCACCTCGATCTCTGGCGTGAAATGCCCCAGCGTGGCCAGCAGTTCGCGCAGGTTCGCGGGGGCCTGCACCAGCAGCCGGCCAAGTTCGTTGGCGTCCAGGTTGCGCTGCTCGCGAAAGCGCTGCAGTTCCATGTGGCGCAGCAGGAACTCGCGGATGGCCTCGGGCGCCTGGACCTCGATCTCGAAGCGCGGACCTGCTGCAGGTCGCGGTGTGCGTTCGCGTCGCACCGCGTTCGTTTCGGGCTCGGTTTCGCCCGCGTCGTCGGACGCAGCTTCGGCGGGTGTGACCGCCGGTGTTTGCGCCACGGCCACGATCGGCAGCAGAAAGACCCCGCAAAGCAGGAGGAACCAGACCCGGCAAACCCGGCCTGGAAAGGACAATTTCATTCGGCGGTTATTTCGAGAGCAAACGCATCGTGTCCTCCAGCCCCTTCAAGGTCAGCGGGTACATGCGCTGGCCCACGAGTTGCTGAATCACGCTGATGCTCTGTCGATACTGCCACACGCCCTGGGGTTCCGGATTGATCCACGCAAACTTGGGAAAAGCGTGGGTGAGGCGCTGCAGCCACTCGGCGCCAGCCTCTTCATTGTTGTATTCCACGCTGCCGCCAGGTTGCAAAATTTCGTACGGGCTCATCGTGGCATCGCCGACAAAGATGAGCTTGTAGTCCTTGTTGTATTTGCGGATGATGTCCCAGGTCGGGAACTTCTCCGCATAGCGGCGGCGGTTGTTCTTCCACATGAAGTCGTAGACGCAATTGTGGAAGTAGTAGAACTCCAGGTGCTTGAATTCGCTCTTGACGGCCGAGAACAGCTCCTCCACGCGCTGGATGTGTTCGTCCATGGTGCCACCCACGTCCATGAGCAGCAGCACCTTCACGTTGTTGTGCCGCTCCGGGATCATCTTGATGTCCAGGTAACCGGCGTTGGCGGCAGTGGCGCGGATGGTGTCGGGCAGGTCGAGCTCGAAGTCATTGCCCTCGCGCGCGAACTTGCGCAGCCGGCGCAAGGCCACCTTGATGTTGCGCGTGCCGAGTTCCTGCGTGTCGTCGTAGTCGCGGTAGGAGCGTTGCTCCCACACCTTCACGCCACTCTTGCCACCCCCTTTGCCGCCAATTCGAACGCCCTGTGGATTCACGCCCCCGTTGCCGAAGGGCGAGGTGCCGCCGGTGCCGATCCACTTGCTGCCGCCCTCATGGCGTTCCTTCTGCTCTTCCAGACGCTTTCGCAGCGTTTCCATGAGCTCATCCCAGTCCATCCTGGGCGCGTTGGCCTTCTGTTCTTCGGAAAGGATGCGTTCCATTTCCTGGCGCAACCAGTCGGCCGGAATCGGCTTGGTGAAGTCCGCGATCATCTCCACGCCCTTGAAATAGGCGGCGAAGGCGCGGTCGAACTTGTCGTAGTGCTTCTCGTCCTTCACCAGCGCGGTGCGCGCCAGGAAGTAGAAATCGTCCATGGAACACGCCTCCGGATTGCGCGGCCCGACCACGTCGGCCTGCAGCGCCTCCAGCAGCATCAGGTATTCCTTGACCGAGACCGGCAGCTTGGCCGAACGGAGGGTGTAGAAGAAGTCGATCAGCATGGTGCGATCTCCTGGAAGCGGTCGGTCAGCCCCGGGGCTTGTTGAGCAGCCAGCGCAGGTGGGCCTTCACCGTGGGCCACTCGCTGGCGATGATGCTGAAAACCACGGTGTCGCGCAGCGTGCCGTTGGGGCTGATCTGGTGGTTGCGCAGAACGCCGTCCTGCTTGGCGCCCAGGCGGGCGATGGCCTCACGGCTGTCGAAATTGAACCAGTGGGTGCGGAACTCCACGGCGATGCAGTCCAGAGCTTCGAAGGCGTGCTTGAGCAGGATCAGCTTGGCCTCGGTGTTCAGGCCGCTGCGCTGCACGCTGCGGCTGTACCAGGTGTGGCCGATCTCCAGGCGGCGGTTCTTCGAGTCCACATTGAAATAGCGCGTGGAGCCGACGATCTTTCCATCTGCCTTGCGGCGCACCACGAAGGGCATGGCGCCCAGCTCCTCGCGCATGCGCATGGCGGCGTCCATGTAGCCGATCACCGCGTCCGGCGTGGCCACGCTGGTGTACCAGAGATTCCAGAGCTCGCCATCCCTGGCCGCTTCCAGCAACTCGTCGGCGTGCCGGCGCTCCATGGGCTCCAGAACCACCCAGTTGCGCCCGGTCAGGATGACGGGTTCGATGAAACGGCTCATCGGTTTCTCTGGTTCATGAACACGAGTTTTTCGAACAGGGTGGTGTCCTGCTCGTTTTTGAGCAGCGCGCCCACCAGCGGCGGCACGCTGACCTTGCTGTCGGCGCTTTGCAACGCTTCGAGCGGAATGTCTTCTGCCATCAGCAGCTTGAGCCAGTCGAGCAGCTCGGAAGTGCTGGGTTTCTTCTTGAGACCGGGCAGGTTGCGCACGTCGTAGAAGGTCTTCATGGCCGCGGCCAGCAGTTCCTTCTTGAGCTTGGGGAAATGCACGTCCACGATGCGCTGCATGGTTTCGGCGTCGGGGAACTTGATGTAGTGGAAGAAGCAGCGGCGCAGGAAAGCGTCGGGCAGTTCCTTCTCGTTGTTGGAGGTGATGAACACCAGCGGGCGATGTTTTGCGCGGATCAGCTCATGCGTCTCGTAGCAGTAGAACTCCATGCGGTCGAGTTCGCGAAGCAGGTCGTTGGGGAACTCGATGTCGGCCTTGTCGATCTCGTCGATCAGCAGGGCCACCGGCTGGTCCGCCGTGAAAGCCTGCCAGAGCACGCCCTTGACGATGTAGTTGTGAATGTCCTTGACGCGCTCATCGCCCAGTTGCGAATCGCGCAACCGGCTCACGGCGTCGTATTCGTACAGGCCCTGTTGCGCCTTGGTGGTGCTCTTGATGTGCCATTGCAGCAGTGGCAGCCCCAGCGATTGCGCCACTTCCTCGGCCAGCATGGTCTTGCCGGTGCCCGGTTCACCCTTGACCAGCAGCGGGCGTTGCAGGGTGATGGCAGCGTTCACCGCCAGCATCAGGTCCTGGGTGGCGACGTAGTTCTCGGAGCCTTTGAATTTCATGAGGAGCTTCGTGCAAGGGTTGGGGGTAGGGTGGCGTTCGACCAGTCTATATAATCGGCGGTTGATTTTTCCTCGGCCGTCCCTTTCATTGTGCTTGCAAAATGATCCAAACGTTGTCCACGATCGCCCGTACCCTTGTCGCCGCTGCGACGTTTTCTGCGGTCGCCATCTCCGCCCAGGCCCAGGGCGTGACGGGTGACGTGCAGGCCGGGCAGAAAAAGGCCGAGATGTGCATTGGTTGCCATGGCATCCAGGGCTACCAGAACAGCTTCCCCGAAATCCACAAGGTGCCCAAGATTTCCGGCCAGTCCGGCGCCTACATCGTCTCCGCGCTCAACGCCTACAAAAAGGGCGATCGCAAGCACCCCACCATGCGGGGCATTGCCGCCTCCCTCAGCGAGCAGGACATGGCCGACCTGTCCGCTTTCTACGCCTCGCACGCCGACACGATCGCCCCCGAGGCGCCCAGGTCGGCCAGCACCGCAGCCGCTGCCCTGGTGGAAAAAGGCGCCTGTGCGTCCTGCCACGGTGCCAACTTCAGCAAGCCCATCGACCCCAGCTACCCCAAGATCGGCGGCCAGCACGCCGACTACCTGTTCTTCGCGCTCAAGGCCTACACGGTCGAAGGCAACAACGTGATCGGCCGCTCCAACGGCATCATGGCCGGCATCGCCAAGCAATTCACGCCCGCCGAGATGCGTGAAATTGCCAAGTACCTGTCCACGGTGGAAGGCGAGCTCAAGGTCGTGCCGCAATCGCGTTTCCGCTGAACCGCCGCACCGCCAGCAAAAAAGCCGCTCCCATGTGTGAGCGGCTTTTTTGTTTCAGTCGCGGGTGGCTCTCTGGCGCACCGCCTCGATGTAGGCCTGTCCGTCGGGTGGCCGCCCGGCGCGCTGGCTCTCCCAGAGCATGGTGCCCAGGCATTCCATCACCTCGTGGTGTGCGCTGTGCAGGTCGCCACGCCGTGCGGTGAGCAGCTCCACCGCCTGACGGATGCCTGGAGGCTGGTCGATGCTGCACTGCTCGCTGATGGACAGGTGCATGGACAGGTGCAGGAAGGGGTTGTCGCCTGACGGATGGGCGTCGCCCAGGCGCGCCAGCGCGGCGTCCACGTCGGCCAGTTCCGCGTGGTGTTCCGGGTGCTCGTCGATCCATTGGGCGGCCAGCGTCTCGATGGCCTCCATGGTCTCGCCAGAGCGGGACTTGGCGAACACCGAACAGTAGAAACGCCGGACGTCGGCCTGGGATGGGTTGAACATGTCTGTGACGGGCTCAGAGCAACTGGGTCATGAGCCGGTTGCTCATGGACTTGATCATCGGCCGAACCTCGCCCAGGTAGGCCTGCCAGCCGGGTTCGGCGGCCAGCTGGGCCCGGCGTGACAGCCGTTCTTCGAATGACTCGTAGCGCCAGATGCTGACGATGGCATTGAGCTCGCCGATTTCGGTGGCGTAGTAGCCCACGAGCCCACCCAGAATGCGGGTCTGCAGTTCCTTGCCGCCGCTGCGATGGTAGGCCGCCATGAAATCGGCGGGCGACGAGGTGGCGTGCAGCACGTAGCAGCGTTCTTCGATCAGCATGGTTTCTCCTCGGCAAGGGTTGTGGCGCAGGTCACTTCAGGCAACACATGGGAGGTGAAAACACCCATTGTGAGTATCTCGTCCGCCCTTCGAAGAATGCGAAGGCGAGAGGAAACGGCGCCAGTTGGATGGGCAGCGCGTCTGACGCGCTGCGAATACCCATGATGCCCGATCACTGGGCCAAGCTCACTTTGTGCTGCGGACTGCCTTGTTGCCCTCTATGTCGTCGGATGTCACGGAGCCGCCGTGCTGGCCAACGCGCTGCAAGGCTTCGTCCAGATCCTTCCGCACCTCGGCTAGGCGGTTCACATCGGCCGGCTCCCCCAAAGCCTGTAAGGCCAGACTCAGTACCTGTATGGCCGACACGTTGTCGCCCAGCTCCAGTAGGTATTGGCCCATGCGGTGCGCCACCTGGGCAGGCAGAGCGCCAGAACCTGTTCCACCCGCTTGGGCTGTGGCCAGCGCCATGGCCTTCTCAAAGGCCTGACTGGCCAGCGGCTTATGGTTCAGCTGGTGCAACACCCGCGCCATCGCCAAATGCGCTTCATAGCGCTCTGAGCTGACGTTTATGGCCTGCTGGTAGGCGTCAGCCGCTTGTTTTAGCTCACCCATCTTTCGGCACAGGTGGCCTGACTCCAGCCAAGCGCTGAAGTTGGTTGGCTCGAGCCGCAAGCACGCAGCAAATGCCTCACGCGCAGGTATCCACTGTCCCAGATTCATCAGACATCTTGCGCGACCCAGATGGGCAAGCGCCAGAGCCGGTGCGAGGAATGCCGCCTCAGAGTATGCGGTCAATGCGGCCGTCCAATCACCACTGCGCCAAGCTCGGTTGGCCGCATTGAACTCGGCCACCCCCAATTGCGACAGATGGGCGGCATGTTCTTGCTCTGACACGGCCAGCCAGTGGTCCACTTCGGCCATCGTCAACGGCTTGGCGACATAACGCTGCACGACCTCGGGTGCGTCGCTCACCCCGCCCTGCAAAATCTGTTGAGCGGTTGCAACAAGATCATGTTGATTGGAATAAGAATAGGCCAAAGCAATCGGCAGCAAATCCACGGGGAGCTGCTGCGCATCGCGCTCGCGGAAGAGCGCGTCGAGCATCAGCCAATGCCAGGATTCGTTCCGGATGCGCCGCGTCTTGAGCCTGGACGCATGCGCACCCATCTTCACTTTGCGCCGCAACTGCGCTTCGTCTCGTACCGGGAAATGCGCCAAGGCAAAAGGCAGCGTGACCACCGGCACCTTTTGAGAGTCCGATTCACGGAACAAGGCATGGTTGCCCATTTGCCAACAATGATCGAGCAGCATAGCTGCTGGAGCAATCACTTTGAGCATCGCAGGCAACTCTTCGCTGCGGTAGCGCGTCATGTGCCGGAAAAATGCCTGCTCACCCTCAGGGGGTGCCAGCGCCGAAGGCAAGTAGGTGCGCCAGCGCATGGCCCCGGCATGGCCGGGCGGCAGCGCCAGCAAAGCGGAATGCAAGCCCGGCCGGCTGGTGGCTAGCAACTCGTCGGCATCAAGCGGCACCACAAAATCCACACCCCCCTGCGCGGCCAACGTGCGGCCAACGTCACGCATCGCCTCGGCCTGATGGTATGCCCCCTCTCCCCAGCCATGCAGGCTAATGGGCAAGCCCTCTGCCTGCAACTGCGCGAGCACATCGGCCGTGTTGTCCTGCGAACCATGGTCAATCACATGCAAATGATCGAGCACACGCAGGTTGTAACGCGCCCACAACTCAATCACATCGGCTTCGTTGCGTACCATCGCCAGACCAACACAAAACATCAAACCTCCTTCGCACCAGTTTTCGCATAGGACGCAGCCAAGCTACTGGAGTTTGCATTAACTCGAGAATGTCGCGCCACCAAACGTTTCGGCATCATTCGCCTCCCTTTATCCTGCAGCTGGATTCGATGCGCTACAATGCGCAAGAAGGAGATGGTTATGTCGAAATTATATGCGATGGCGTCGAAGACGCACACGGGAAATCCGGTTACCAAGCCCCTATTCTACTACCAAAAATATGACGATTTCCTGAATCACCATCATTTATCCCCCAAAACGATTCTTGAAATAGGGACGTTTGAAGGCGAAAGCACGAAGATTCTTTCAGAAGCATTCCCGGATTCTCAGATTCTATCGTTGGATTTAAATATCCGGCCGATCGACTTCACCGCGTATAAAAACGTTACTTATAAAAAAGCAAATCAGATCGAGCAAAGTCAGCTGCTTCCAATTATCACGCAGACCTTCCCTGAGGGCGTAGATTTGGTGATTGAAGACGCTTCCCACTATGGCTTTTTTTCAAAGCTGACGTTTGATATTGTTTTTCCCTTGGTTAAATCTGATGGGGCGTATTTTATCGAGGACTGGGGGACGGGCTATTGGGACTCTTGGCCAGATGGCAGCCGATTTCAGAACTTCCCGCAACTACCGCATAACAACAGTCTTCCAAAAAGAATTCCGTCGCACGATTTTGGAATGGTTGGTTTCGTAAAATCATTGGTTGATCTTACTCACGAAAGTGCAATTAAGAACAATCAGGGTGATGAGTCAAGATTTTCATCTCGTGTAAAAGTTCTTGAGTTTGGAGAAGGCGTGTGCATGCTGCTAAAAACATAACTTTTAAAGGCTTCTGAATCCGTTACATCGCCTAAGCAGCAAGGGTGAATCCTTGCAGGAATCAAGCACTTGCCCCCATCTGACTTGCACACAGCGGATGAAGGAAAAGTTGTTGTCGGATCGGGTCGATTTTGTGTTCAGGAATCTTCCCTACGATTTGAGCAGCCGTGGTGGTTTGGCATTGGTCGGGCGCCTGATCAAACGCATCAACCTGGCGGCGTTGATCGACCAGAAGTACCCGGTGCAGGCAGAGCGAAGGGGGCATCGACAGTCCATTGCGCGGCCAGCGTCTCGATCGCCGCCATGAGCTCACTGGAGCGGAATGTTGCAAGAACCGACAGTAGAAGCATCGGGCGTTGGACTGGGACGGGTTGAACATGGCTGCTGTCGCTCAGAGCAAGTGATTCAGGTGCCCGTTGCTCGTTGACTGGATTGTCCCGTCTCACCATCCCCCAATGAGTGCCGCGACCAAGTTCATTCATGTCTAGAGCCGGACGCTGTCATTACGTTTGTTTGTTGGTTCTGCGCTGTTCCTGGCAGCAGGGCGATGCTTGAACTCACCGCCGTCCTATCCGAAACCCGCCAACTAGCCGAGCCGGCCTTCGACGAAGCGCCCCGCACGCGGCGGCATCTGCGCATAAAACGGATCGACCTCACGCAAGACGTGGGCCCCAAAGGCAAGGTCAACTACAGCCACGACGCAAGCCACCGGCGGGGGCTGGCGTCTTGGACTGATCCGGACGTCAAGTACCAAAAGCGCAAATTTGCGGTCAATCGATAGGGAAAGTCGAGCGCGAAGTTGAGGGGCATCGACTTGCGCATGAGGCAAGGCCAGATGGCCATCGCTGCTTTGGAGGAGTGGAAAACTTCTTCATGAGGAATCTGGCTTGTTGGCTCAGGCTCACTTCGTGCTGCGGCCTGCCTTGGTGCCCTATTGTTTTCCTGTGTCGCGAACCCGATGGGCCGCTTCGCCGGCTCCGGTGGCACGGTCAGTTCGCGGATGGCATCTAACATTTGACGGAGCTGGTTGCGCGCGTTGCGGCTACCCGTGTCGTGCGAGATTTCGAGGCGCCTGGTTCTTTCCTCGAGTTCGGCCACGCGTTGGGCCAGATCCGCATGCAAGCTGGCAGCCAGCCTCAGGGGGACGAAGGCGCGCACCATGTAGATGCCCATTTCGACGGCCTGGTCGAAGCGAGCACGTTGGCAGCATGAATCGCGCCGTGTTCTGCGAAACCATGCGGCAGCGATTTGGAGAACTTGAGCTTGGAGAGGTGGTCACCGTTTGTGACCACCTCGCGGCAAACGTATCTCGCTCATGCGCTCCCCGTGTCGAGTTACATGGTCGACGCATCGTGGGTAGTCCTTTCTTCTACAGCCATCGCTTGGTTACAGTCACAGACCGACCCGAGGAGACCCACATGACTCATCCAGCCTTCATTTGCGACGCCATCCGCACCCCCTTCGGCCGCTACGGCGGTGCCCTTGCCAGTGTGCGCACCGACGACCTGGGCGCCATTCCGCTCAAGGCGTTGATGCAGCGCAACCCCAATGTCGACTGGGCCGCCGTGGTCGACGTGATCTACGGCTGTGCCAACCAGGCCGGCGAGGACAACCGCAACGTGGCGCACATGGCCAGCCTGCTCGCGGGCCTGCCGATGGAGGTGCCGGGTGCCACCATCAACCGCCTGTGCGGCTCGGGGCTGGACGCGGTGGGCACGGCGGCGCGCGCCATCAAGGCAGGTGAGGCCGGCTTGATGATTGCCGGCGGCGTGGAAAGCATGAGCCGCGCGCCTTTCGTGATGCCCAAAGCCGAGTCGGCGTTCAGCCGCAGCAACGCGGTATACGACACCACGATTGGCTGGCGCTTCGTGAACAGGCTGATGAAGGCGCAGTATGGCGTGGACTCCATGCCCGAGACGGCGGAGAACGTGGCGACCGACTACAAGATTGAGCGAGAGGCGCAGGACCGCATGGCCTTGTCCAGCCAGTTGAAGGCGGTGGCGGCGCAGCAGGCCGGGCATCTGGCGCGGGAAATCGTGGGCGTGACGATTCCGCAGAAGAAAGGCGATGCCATCGTCGTGAACCAGGACGAGCACCCGCGCACGACGAGCCTGGAAGCGCTCGCCAAGCTCAAGGGCGTGGTTCGGCCCGACGGCACAGTGACGGCGGGCAACGCCAGCGGCGTGAACGACGGCGCCTGTGCACTGCTGCTGGCCGACGAGGCCTCGGCTGCGAAGAATGGACTCACGCCCAAGGCACGCATCGTTGGCATGGCCACGGCTGGCGTGGCGCCACGCGTCATGGGCATCGGGCCGGCGCCGGCCACGCAGAAGGTGCTGGCACTCACGGGCTTGAAGCTGGAGCAGATGGACGTGATCGAGCTCAACGAGGCCTTTGCCGCGCAGGGGCTGGCGGTGCTTCGCATGCTGGGCCTGAAGGACGACGACGAGCGCGTGAACGCCTGGGGCGGCGCCATCGCGCTGGGTCACCCGCTGGGCGCCAGCGGCGCTCGCCTGGCCACCACGGCCATCAACCGCCTTCACCACACGGGTGGCCGCTTTGCGCTGTGCACCATGTGCATCGGAGTGGGGCAGGGCATTGCGCTGGTACTGGAACGCGTGTGATGAAGGGCGCAAGCCGAAGCCTTGGGGCGCACGACCTCAGAGTTTCCATTCCGGCAATTGCCAGTTGCGCCACAGCGCCAGGCCACGCAAGCCCGCCGTGAACACCACGCAGGCCATCAGGGCCAGCCACCCCGGCGCCGCGACATGCCAGAGGCCCACGTACAGCCAGCCACCGGCAAAGGCGCACAGCGCGTATGGCCGGTGGTCCTTGAAGGCGGTGGGGATCTCGTTGCACACCACGTCGCGCAGCACGCCGCCGAACACGCCGGTGATGAGGCCCATGAGCACTGCCACCAGGGCAGGCATGTCCAGCAGCAGCGCCTGGTGCACGCCGGTGGCGGTGAACAGGCCCAGCCCCAGTGCATCGGGCCACTGGATGGCGCGTTCGGTCAGCTTCATGTGCCGGCTCCGCAGGAACAGCATGGCCAGCACGCACAGGCCCAGCACTCCCCAGAGCAGCTCTACATGACGCACCCAGAAAAACGGCCGCTGGTCCAGCAGAAGGTCGCGCAGCGTGCCGCCGCCGAAGGCCGCGAGGAAGCCCACCACGGCCACGCCCACGGCATCGAGCCGCATGCGAGCGCCCATGAGGATGCCCGAGAGGGCAAAGGCGGCGGTTGCCGCCAGCTCCACCAGCAGGCGCAGGGTCTCGCCCCAGAACTGAATGTTTTGCATTCCCGCATTGTCGTCGCGCCATGCCCTTGATCACCGATCCCTATTTCTACGCCGTTGCCATACCGGCGGTGCTGTTGCTGGGCCTGAGCAAGAGCGGCTTTGGCGCTGGCTTTGGCTCGCTGGCCGTTCCCATGATGGCGCTGGCGGTCACGGTGCCCCAGGCGGCTGCCATCCTCATGCCCGTGCTCCTGCTCATGGACCTGCTGGGCATGGCGGCCTTCCGCAAGAACGTCGATCGCCGCCTGCTGATGTTTCTGATTCCGTGGGGGCTGCTGGGCATCGTGGTGGGTGCGCTGTTGTTCAAGGTGTTGGACGCGCGCCTGGTGGCTGGCATTGTGGGCGTGTTCACGCTGCTGTTTCTCGCTCAACGCCTGCTTTTCCCGCCACGGGCAGACAGTGCGCCACCGCCCAGGTGGGTGGGTGCTCTGCTCACGGCGGCCTCGGGTTTCACCAGCTTCATTGCGCACGCGGGTGGCCCGCCGATCAACGCCTATGTGATCCCGATGCGACTCTCTCCCGTGCTGTTCACGGGCACCATGGCGTTTTTCTTTTTCTTCGTAAATCTGTCGAAATGGATTCCCTACGCCTGGCTGGGCCTGCTCGACCTGCGCAACATGACGACCTCGCTCGTCTTGCTGCCCTTGGCGCCCATCGGGGTCTGGGTGGGCGTGCGCGTGGCGCACCGCATCCAGCCGTTGCTGTTCTATCGCCTGGTCTACACGGGCATGTTCCTCACCGGCTGCAAATTGGTCTGGGACGCCTTGGCGATACCATAGGCATCGCATTTCGCCTTCCCCACCGCACCGCGCGGGCGGGGTGTCTACACACACAAAGGAGCTTTACATGCCCATCGTGGTGGTTGCCAATCCCAAAGGAGGCGTGGGCAAGTCCACGCTGTCGACCAACGTCGCTGGCTACTTTGCCCGCCAGGGACATTCGGTCATGCTGGGCGATGCCGACCGGCAACAGTCCTCGGCCCTCTGGCTCAAGTTGCGCCCACCCACTGCGCGCGTGATCCAGACCTGGGAGATCTCGGAAGATCTGGTGGGACGGCCCCCGAAGGATGTGACCCATGTGGTGCTTGACACGCCCGCCGGGCTCCAGGGCTCGCGCCTCAAGGAAGTGCTGAAGGTGGCCGACAAGGTGCTGGTACCGCTGCAGCCCAGCATCTTCGACATGTACGCCACCCGCAGCTTTCTCGACGAACTGGCGCAGTCCAGCCGGGCCAGCAAAGTGCAGGTGGGCCTGGTGGGCATGCGCGTGGACATGCGCACCATCTCGGCCGACAAGCTTCGCGAGTTTGTGGTCTCGCTGGGTCTGCCGGTGCTGGGCGCCCTGCGCGACACGCAGAACTACGTGCACCTGGCTGCACGTGGCCTCACGTTGTTCGATGTGACGCCGGGTCGCATGCCCAAGGACCTGGAGCAGTGGCAGGGCATCTGCCAGTGGCTGGACAACTGAAATGGCCCACCCCTGCGGCGCTTTGCGCCACCCCCTCAAGAGGGCAACACCTGCGGCCCGGCAAAGCTGGTTCTGCGGTGTTCACGATCGGCGTTGTTTCCTGTCCAGGGGCCTGAATGAAGACATTTGAATCGCTGGCTGAACTGGCCGCCTGCGTGGGGCAGGAAGTCGCGGTAAGCGACTGGATCGAGATCACTCAGGAACGGGTGAACCTGTTTGCCGCGTCCACCGGCGACCATCAGTGGATCCATGTGGACGTGGAGCGCGCGAAGGCCGGACCGTTTGGCGCACCGATTGCGCACGGGTTTCTCACGCTGTCGCTGCTGCCGGCCTTCTTCGACAGCGCGCTCGACATCCGGGGTGCCCGCATGGGGGTGAACTACGGGCTGAACCGGGTGCGGTTTCCCTCGCCGGTGCCCGTTGGCAGCCGCCTGCGCGGCCGCATGACGCTGCAGTTGGCCGAACCGATCGAGCGCGAGGGCCTGCAATTGACCTGGTCGGTGGTGGTGGAGCGTGAGGGAGGCGACAAGCCTGCTTGCGTGGCCGAGTCGATGGCGCGCCTGTACCCCTGAGCCGCTCCTTCCGGAGCATGCCGTCCCCTATCCAGTGACACCGAGGAGCCGATTCCGCTGTGCCTCAGGTGTGGCACCCCGAGGAGGTCGAGCGCAGCGCGGCAGGCGTGCTACTTGATCAGGACCAGTTGCTTGGGCTCGAGCCAGCCCTCAAAGCACTGAATCAGCGCGTTGATGCGCTCGGCTGCGATGGACTGGTTGTGCTGCTGCGAGATCAGCTGGAAGGCGTCGTTGCGCAGCATCCAGAGTTCCTGCGCACTGCGCGCCTGGTCGATCTTTGAGCGCAGGCGTTGCGCGGTCTGGCTCGTGCAGTCCGCGATGCATCGCATCAACTGATTGCGGATCATGGCCAGGTCTTTCAGACTGGCCGACCGGGGTGAGCGCTGATGCGGCGCCATGGTCACCCCGAAGATCCGGGCGAGAGAAGAAATCAAGTTGGTCTCCGTGCAGCCTGCGGGTTGGCGGGTAGCTGACCAGGCCATGCCTTGAGATGGTCGGCAGGGCCTGTAACAAGCTGCAAGCGCGATGTTGCGCGTTTCGCGGGCTTTGTGAAGGAGACTGTCCCGCACCCGCGTGACCTGCATCACGGAACCGGTCGGGAAAATTGCATCTGGCGCCAGGCTTCGTACACCGTGACCGCCACGGCGTTGGACAAATTGAGGCTGCGCTGGCCTTCGATCATGGGCAGTCGCAGGCGCTGCCCGGTGGCAAAGGTTTCGCGCAGCGCCTCGGGCAAGCCCCGCGTCTCGGAGCCGAACACCAGCCAGTCGCCGGGGGCGAAGGCTGTGTCGAACACGCTCTGGCTGCCGCGCGTGGTCAGAGCGAACATGCGCTGAGGATCGGGTGATTCGGTTTGCAGGAAGGCCGGCCAGCCTGCGTGGCGGCGCACGTCGGCGTACTCGTGGTAGTCCAGCCCGGCGCGGCGCATGTGCCGGTCGTCCATGGAGAAGCCCAGGGGTTCGACCAGGTGCAGGGTGCAGCCCGTGTTCGCACTCAGGCGGATCACATTGCCGGTGTTGGGCGGAATCTCGGGTTCGACGAGGACGATGTGGAACATGGTTCGCAGGGCTTGTGGGCAGCGACTGTACCCCCTGGGCATCATCCGGGTGGCGGGGTTCGGGCAAACACCAGCGCGCTGACGCGGGCGGCGCCAGCTTGCAGCAGCGCCTGCGCCGCTGCCTGCAGCGTGGCACCCGTGGTGGTCACGTCGTCCACCAGCAGCACGTGGGCCGCGTGCAGACGGGCCGCACGCTCCGGGTGTGCCGCGAAAACGCCGCGCAGGTTGTTCAGGCGTTGCTCGCGCGACAGGCTGTGCTGGTCGGGTGCTTCCACCAGGCGAACCAGTGCCTCCGGGTCGGCCCCGGCGGGCACGGTCAGCCCCAGCGGCCGGGCCTGCCGCCGCACCGCCTTGGCCAGTTCCCACGCCTGATTGTGGCCACGTTCGCCCAGGCGGGTGGTCGTGAGTGGTACGGGCACCATGCAATCGCACTGCGCGAGCAATTGGCGGGCATGGGGCACGCCCAGCATCTGTTTTGCAAAGGGCCCGGCCCAGCCGGGTTCGCCCCGAAATTTGAAGCGCGCGATGAGCCGGTCCCAGGGATAGGCGTAGTCCACCGCCGCCGCGCAGGCTTGCAAGGCTGGGGGGGCGGAGCACGTCAGGCAGGCGCCGCAGCGGGCAACGCCATCGGGCACGGGTGCGGCGCAGGCGTCGCAACGCGCCACTGCCCCGGCGAACCGCCGCGCGCAGGCCTGGCACACCGGATGCGATGGCCAGCCCCCACACACCTGGCAGATGCCAGGCAGGGTGTCCATCCAGATGGGCCAGCGGGAAAACATGGGGCGCCAATATACTGGGCCGCATTTCCGCGTACTCCCCACCCCACGGGTCTTTGATTGAACTCGCCTTCTGTTCCCGAATCCGTGGTGCCCGGCATGGACCCGGTCGCTGCGCTGCGCTGGCGGCGGCGCGTGCGCACTGAAAGCCCCTGGCTGCACGAAGAGGTGGCCGCGCGCATGGCCGAACGCCTGCACTGGTTCCGCGAGCAGCCCACCAGCTGGCTGCACTGGGAACCGGTGGCGGGGGGGCTGCGGGCTCACCGGCACTTGCGCAGTCTTTTGCCCGAGGCCCGTTGCCATGTGGCTGCCGAGCGGCTGGAAGAGGCATTGCGAGCCACGCGCGAAGACAGCGGCCTCACCTGGAACCCGCTCCACTGGGGTCGCCACAAAGGACCGCAGGAAGCCGACGCGCAAACCCGCGTGCGCATGCTCTGGGCCAATATGGTTCTGCACATGGAACCGAGGCCGCAGACGCTGATCCAGCGCTGGAACGCCCATATCGAGACCAATGGCTTCCTGATGTTCTCCTGCCTCGGCCCGGACAGCCTGCGCGAACTGCGACCGCTGTTTGCGCGGCACGGCTGGCCCGCGCCCGCCCATGCATTCACCGACATGCACGACTGGGGCGACATGCTGGTCCACAGTGGTTTTGCCGAGCCGGTGATGGACATGGAACGCATCACGCTGTCCTACAGCGGGGCCGAGCCTTTGCTCAAGGAACTGGGTGAACTCGGTCGCAACCTCGGCACCACCCGTTTTCCGGCCTGCCGCTCGCGCGCCTGGCGCGAGCGCCTGTGCCTGGCCATCGAGGCCGAGCTGCCCCGCGCACCCGACGGGCGGCTGCTGCTGACCTTCGAAGTCATTTACGGCCACGCTTTCAAACCGGTGCCTCGCGTGGCCATGGGGCCTTCGACGACCGTGGCGGTGGAGGAAATGCGTGCCATGCTGCGCAATCCGCGCCGTTGATTCCAACCCCTGGCGCCCGGATGTGGCGCCCGCGCCCAGAGCGCTGGAGGAGCGCCGCTACAATCCAGGGTTGTCGTTTCGTCAAGGGCATCTTCCCTGCATTGGCGCGTCGGCCCTGAGGCTGGCGGCAGCCTGTATCGGTGGTGGTTGGTGAGCCATACCTGCAGCGTCTATCGCTTCGCGACTCAGTCTCAGCAAGGCATGGAGTGGTCGCTCAAGCGCAACTGTTCGGTCACGCCCGCTCAGCTGGGCTGGCTCTATGCCTCGCTGTGTGTGGTGTCGCTGGGTGTCGCGGTGGGTTTCTGGTCGCAGGGTGCAACGCTGGTGTTGCCCTTCGCGCTGCTGGAACTGTTGGCAGTGGGGTCGGCGTTCCTGGTGTACGCCCGCCATGCCGCCGACCGCGAGCGCATCCACTTGCTGGATGGTCGGCTGGTGGTGGAGCAGGAGACGGCGGGCAGGATCCAGCGGTGCGAGTTTGCCCGCGAGTGGGTGCGGGTGGAGCCGCAAGGGGATGACGGTCAACTGATCGAAGTCCGTGGGGGAGGCCAGTCGGTGAGGGTCGGGCGGTATCTGCGCCCCGATCTTCGGCCGCTGCTGGCCCGGGAAATCCGCCTGGCCTTGCGCGGTGGATGACGAGTGCGTTGGGTGGGTTTCGATGGGCGAGCCCGGGAAAATTTGTTCTAATCGGCATTGATATAAATCAATACTTATATTTGAGGCGCTTAAAGTGAGTACGACGAAGAAAACGGTGCAATCCCTGCGAAATCGGTGGTCTACGCTTCGCGCAGCAGGCGCCACCTTGGCGCTGGGGGCCGGAGCCTGGACCTCGGTGGCGGCCCAGGTCAAGGACCTGCCGGGCGGTCCGGCCGTCAATCAGTTGAACTTCCACCCGCCCGTGACCCGCATCGCGGTGGAACAGCACTGGCTGCACTGGTTCATGATGGGCCTGTGCGCCGTCATCTTCGTCATCGTCTTCGGCGTGATGTTCTATTCCATCCTGAAGCACCGCAAGTCGGTTGGCCACAAGTCTCAGGTGCTGGCCGAACCAATCTGGGTCGAACTGGGCTGGACCATCGTCCCCCTGCTCATCGTCATCGGCATGGCGCTGCCCGCGACCAAGGTGCTGGTGGCTCAGAAGGACACCACCAACAGCGACCTCACGATCAAGGCCACGGGCATGCAGTGGAAGTGGGGCTACGACTACATCAAGGGCGAAGGCGAAGGCATCGGCTTTGTCTCCACGCTGGACAACAACCAGCGCGTCATGTCCAACAGCGGCAAGCCCGAGGCCACCGACGACTACCTGCTCAAGGTCGACAACCCGCTGGTGGTGCCTGTGGACCGCAAGGTGCGGATCATCACCACCGCCAACGACGTGATCCACGCCTGGATGGTTCCAGCCTTCGGCGTCAAACAGGATGCCATCCCCGGCTTCGTGCGCGACACCTGGTTCCGTGCCGAGAAGACCGGCGACTTCTATGGCCAGTGTGCCGAGTTGTGCGGCAAGGAACATGCCTACATGCCCATCCACGTGAAGGTGGTCACAGCCGAGCAGTACACCGCCTGGGTCACCGAGCGCCAGAAGGCCATGGCGGCCGCTGCAGACGATCCGAGCAAGGTCTGGACGCTGACGGACCTCGTCAAGCGCGGCGAGTCCGTCTACGCCGCCAACTGCGCCGCCTGCCACCAGGCCAACGGCAAGGGTGCCGGCCCCATCAAGCCGCTGGACGGTTCGGCCATCGTGACCGACGCC
Source organism: Hydrogenophaga sp. (assembly GCF_050250835.1). Lineage (GTDB taxonomy): Bacteria > Pseudomonadota > Gammaproteobacteria > Burkholderiales > Burkholderiaceae_C > Hydrogenophaga. The sequence continues at coordinate 187,176 of NZ_JBFWNX010000004.1, forward strand.
GATCACGCCAAGATGACCGCCGTGCTGCTCAACGGTGCCGCTGGCGGCGCCATGCCGGCCTGGAAGCAGCTCTCGGACACCGAGCTGGCAGCGGTCATGACCTTCGCCAAGAACAGCTGGTCGAACAAGACCGAACAGATCATTCAGCCCGCCGAAGTGCAGGCCGCCCGCAAGTGATCCGTCTGGCTGAATAACTAGAGTCTCAAAGGAATCGATGATGAGTGCAGTTCTTGACCACCACGACGCGCACGGCCACGACCACGATCACCACGCCCCATCGGGCTGGCGCCGCTGGGTCTACGCCACCAACCACAAGGACATCGGCACGCTGTACCTGCTGTTCGCCTTCACCATGCTCATGGTGGGCGGCGTGCTGGCGCTCCTGATCCGCGCCGAACTGTTCCAGCCGGGTCTTCAGCTGGTCAACCCCGGGCTGTTCAACCAGCTCACCACCATGCATGGCCTCATCATGGTGTTTGGCGCCATCATGCCGGCCTTCGTGGGTTTCGCGAACTGGATGATCCCGCTGCAGATCGGCGCGGGCGACATGGCTTTTGCCCGCATGAACAACTTCAGCTTCTGGCTGATGATCCCGGCGGCCATCATGCTGGTGGCATCGTTCTTCATGCCCGGCGGCGCCCCCGCTGCCGGCTGGACGCTCTATGCCCCGCTGACCCTTCAGATGGGCCCCAGCATGGACGCCGGCATCTTCGCGATGCACATTCTGGGTGCGTCTTCCATCATGGGCTCGATCAACATCATCGTGACCATTCTGAACATGCGCGCGCCCGGCATGACGCTGATGAAGATGCCCATGTTCTGCTGGACCTGGCTCATCACGGCCTACCTGCTGATCGCCGTGATGCCTGTGCTGGCCGGCGCCATCACCATGACGCTGACCGACCGCCATTTCGGCACCAGCTTCTTCAACCCCGCCGGCGGCGGTGACCCGGTGATGTACCAGCACATCTTCTGGTTCTTCGGTCACCCCGAGGTGTACATCATGATCCTGCCGGCCTTCGGCATCGTGAGCCAGGTCGTGCCTGCCTTCTCTCGCAAAAAGCTGTTTGGCTACGCATCCATGGTGTACGCCACCGGTTCCATCGCCATCCTGTCGTTTGTCGTCTGGGCGCACCACATGTTCACCACCGGCATGCCGGTGACTGGCCAGTTGTTCTTCATGTATTCGACGATGCTGATCGCCGTGCCCACGGGCGTGAAGATCTTCAACTGGATCGCGACCATGTGGAAGGGCTCCATGACCTTCGAGACGCCCATGCTGTGGGCTGTGGGCTTCATCTTCGTGTTCACCATCGGTGGCTTCACCGGGCTGATCCTGTCGGTGGCTCCTATCGACATCCAGATGCAGGACACCTACTACGTGGTGGCGCACTTCCACTATGTTCTGGTGGCAGGTTCGCTGTTTGCCATGTTCGCCGGCATCTACTACTGGCTGCCCAAGTGGACCGGTGTGATGTACAGCGAAACCAAAGGCAAGATTCACTTCTGGTGGTCGATGATCTCGTTCAACATCACCTTCTTCCCGATGCACTTCCTGGGTCTGGCTGGCATGCCGCGTCGTTATGCCGACTACCCGATGCAGTTTGCCGATTTCAACGCCATTGCTTCGGTTGGTGCATTCGGCTTCGGTCTGGCCCAGGTCTATTTCTTCATTGCCGTTGTGCTGCCCGCCATGCGCGGCCGCGGTGAAAAAGCTTCCCAGAAGCCCTGGGAAGGCGCTGAAGGCCTGGAATGGGAAGTGCCGTCGCCGGCTCCGTTCCACACCTTCGAAAACCCGCCCAAACTGGACGCGACCGCCACCAAGGTGATCGGCTGATTCGAATGGTGACGAACATGACCACACCCGAACAGAAGAAGAACAACCGCCGCCTGGGCCTGATCCTGGCTTCGGTGGCCGTGGTGTTCTTTTTCGGTTTCGTGGGCAAGCGGTTCCTGCTGGGTTTCTGACCCGGTGAACTGAGAGCATTCCGTGGGACTTCAGCGCGAAAACCTCAAGATGGTGGCCAAGCTCGGCGTGATCGCGCTGGGGATGTTCGCCTTCGGCTACGCGCTGGTGCCGATCTACCGCCACATCTGCGAAGCCCTGGGCATCAACGTGCTGGCGGTCTCGGAACTTCGGGTGCCCGGCGCGGCCCCGTCCAGCATGCCCGCCAACTCCCAGGTGGATCGCACCCGCACCATCACCGTGGAGTTCGATGTGAACACCCGGGGCCCCTGGCACTTCAAGCCGGCGGTGCGGTCGCTGCAGGTACACCCCGGTGAACTCACCACGGTGATGTACGAGTTCCAGAACATCCAGAACCGCACCATGGCAGCGCAGGCGATTCCGAGCTATGCGCCCAAGCAGGCGGCGGCACACTTCAACAAGCTGGAATGCTTCTGCTTCACGCAGTACACGCTGCAGCCCGGTGAGAAGAAGGAATGGCCGGTGGCCTTCGTGATTGACCCAAGACTGTCCAGGGACGTCAGCACCATCACGCTGTCCTACACCTTCTTCGAGGTGGGCGGCAAGGTGCCTGATGCGCCCAAGGACGAGATGCCTCAGGCCTTGAGCCCGGTGGTCGTCAAGCATGTGGGAGCCGTATGAACACCCCCGTTCATCAACGCAAGGGTTCGTTCCTCGGCACTGTCAGGGCGGTGCTGTGGGGTTTTCTGGGAGTGCGCCGCAACGCCGACTACCAGGACGACATTGCCAAGCTCAACCCGCTGCACCTGATCGCGGTGGGTGTGGGCATGGCCTTTCTCTTCGTGCTCGGCCTCATCGCGCTGGTGAACTGGGTGGCGGGGTAATGGCCCGGCAGAGCGCAGTTTTTTGATTCTTAGACATTGATACAAGCGAAAGCAAAACAGGAGTGAGCATGTCAGCAGCATCCCACGGCACGACGCCCTACTACTACGTTCCCGGTCCTTCGCGCCACCCGGTGATGGCAGCCATTGGCCTTTTCTTTGTCATCCTTGGCGCGGGTCAGTGGGTCAATGGCGCAGGCTGGGGCGCCTATTCACTCGCCTTTGGCCTGCTGTTCTGGCTGTTCGTCCTGTATCAGTGGTTCAGTGAATCGGTGCATGAGAGCGAGACCGGCATGTACGGTCGCAAGATTGACCTGTCGTTCCGCTGGAGCATGAGCTGGTTCATCTTCTCGGAAGTGATGTTCTTCGGCGCCTTCTTCACGGCGTTGTGGTGGACGCGCACGCATTCGGTGCCGGCGCTGGGCAGCTTCGAGAACTCGCTGCTGTGGCCTAACTTCTCGGCTGTGTGGCCCAGTGTGCAGGCCGGTGCCACGGCGTCGCCCGGCGGCATTGTCGAGCCCTTCCAGACCATGGGCCCGTTCTGGCTGCCCACCATCAACACCGCGCTGCTGCTCACCTCGGGCGTGACGCTGACCATTGCGCACCACGCCCTGCAAGCGGGCAACCGCAGCAAGACCATCGCCTTCATGTGGCTGACCGTGTTGCTGGGGATCGTCTTCCTTTGCGTGCAGGGCTACGAATACGCGCACGCCTATGCCGACCTGAACCTCAAGCTCTCATCGGGCGTGTTCGGCTCCACGTTCTTCATGCTCACCGGTTTCCACGGCTTCCACGTGTTCGTGGGCATGCTGATGCTGCTGTTCATCACCCTGCGCCTGCAGAAAGGCCATTTCACCGCGAAGCGCCACTTCGGTTTCGAAGGGGCTGCCTGGTACTGGCACTTCGTGGACGTGGTCTGGCTGGGCCTGTACATCCTGGTTTACTGGATGTGATGCCTGCACAGGGGCGGGAACGCTGCCTCTGAAAGACACCCAGCAAAAAAGCGCCATTCAGGCGCTTTTTTGCTGGGTGGGTCGGACGGGATCAACCGCGCAGCGGCAGTCCCGTGGGCTGGATCCAGCCCATCAGGTAGCTGATGAGAACCAGCACGAAGAGCAGGATCGAGAATCCCACCCGGAAGGCGAGCGCACGGGCCATGTGGTTTTTGCGCGGCGCACCGCCATCGGTTTCATCGCCCTGGCCGCCACGCATCATGTAGACCAGTGCCGCAGCCAGGCTCCCAATGATGGCAACGAACGCCACAATGACCAGATATTTCATCTGCTGGATTATCGGTGCCTCGCGCACCAGCTGCTGACGCCATGCCGAGTTCCCGCCTGCGTTTCTGGATCGTCACCGCTGCCACGGTGCTGACCATGGCCGTCACTGCCTTGCTCGGCCTGTGGCAGCTCGATCGTGCGGCGCAAAAGATCGCGTTGCAGGTGCAGATCCAGGACCGTGGCGCGCTCTCGGCCTGGAGCAATGCCGATCTGTTGCAGGCGGTGGATGCCAGGGAAGGCCTGCACCGACCGGTCAACCTCCTGGGTACCTGGGTGCCCAATGCCAGCGTTTTTCTCGATAACCGCCAGATGAACGCCCGCGTGGGGTTTTTCGTGGTCACGCCGCTGCGGCTGGAAGGCAGCGAGCGCGCGGTGCTGGTGCAGCGGGGCTGGGTGCCACGCGATTTCACCGACCGCAGCCGTGTGCCCACCCTTCCGACACCCGTTGGCCCGGTGCGGGTCCTTGGCCGATTGGCCCCGCCACCGGGCAAGCTGTATGAGCTGGGTGAGGCGGGCCGTGGCCCGATCCGGCAAAATATCGACCTCGCGTCATGGGCCGCCGAAACCGGCCTGCCGCTGCTGGACGTTTCGGTCCTTCAGTCTGGCGACGCCTCCGATGGGCTGTTGCGCGAGTGGCCACAGGCGTCACTTGATGTGAGCAAGCACCACGGATATGCCTTCCAGTGGTTCGCCCTGTGTGCCCTCGCCGGCCTCCTCTATGTCTGGTTCCAGATCCTCTCTCCCCGCCGAAAGCGCAGACCCCATGGCACAGACGCCCGATGAACCCTTGACGATGACCGTGCACAGTCTGCCGCGACTGGACCAGGCCGATGCCCGGGCCGTGGCCAGCACACGTTCGGGGCGTTGGAAAATGATCGGCCTCCTGCTGGTCTGCGCCGCACCCGTCATCGCCTCGTACTTCACCTACTACGTGATCCGCCCCGAAGGCCGGCGCAACTACGGCGAACTCATCGAACCGCAGCGCCCGCTGCCCAGCTGGAGCGGCACCAACGCCCAGGGTCAGCAGGTGTCGCTGGCGTCGTTGAAGGACCAGTGGTTGTTGATCAGCGTGGCCGATAGTGCCTGTGACGAGGCCTGTCAGCAGCACCTCTACCTGCAGCGTCAGTTGCGCGAAACGCTTGGCCGTGAGAAAGATCGACTCGACTGGGTGTGGCTGCGCACCGGGGATATCACGCTTTCCGAACCGCTGAGGCAGGCCACCGCCGCCGCGCTGGTGCTGCATGTGGATGCGCAGGCGCTGGCCACGTGGCTCCAGCCCGCGCCGGGCCAGAAGATCGAGGACCACCTGTATGTGGTCGATCCACTGGGCAACTGGATGATGCGGTTCCCGGCCAACCTCGATCCCGCGCAAGCCAAGCGCGACCTCGACCGCCTGCTGCGAGCGTCCGCCTTCTGGGATAAAGAAGGCAGGCAAAACTGACATGGACACCCAGCCCCTGTACGACCTCGCTCCCGTCGCCCGCCTCATGCTCCTGGGCGTGGTGATCGCGCTCGGGCCGCTGGCCTGGGTGTGGCTGCGCAACCGCCACGCACCCCCGGCGCACCGGCTGCGGGTGCTCACGCTGGTGACGCTTTTCCTCACCTTCGATCTGGTCCTGTTCGGTGCTTTCACGCGCCTGACCGACTCCGGCCTGGGCTGCCCCGACTGGCCGGGCTGTTATGGCAGCGCCAGCCCGGTGGGGGCGAGTGCATCCATTGCGGCGGCACAGTCGGCCATGCCCACCGGCCCGGTCACGTTCTCCAAGGCCTGGATCGAGATGATCCATCGTTACCTGGCCACCGCCGTCGGTGTGCTCATCCTGGTGCTGGCTCTGGTGAGCTGGATCGAGCGGCGCCGCCTCGCGGTGTCCTTCGTGTGGCCGCTGGTGACGCTGGTGTGGGTGTGCCTTCAGGGCGCGTTCGGTGCGCTCACCGTCACCATGAAGCTGTTCCCCGCCATCGTCACGCTGCACCTGCTGGGTGGCATGGCGCTGTTGGCGCTGTTGCGGGCGCAGGCGATGGGCTACGCGCTCGCCGAGCCCGGTTGCAAAGGCCCGGTCGAGTTGAAAGGTCGCCTGCGTCTGGCGCTCGCCCTGGTCACGGGCCTGCTGTGGCTGCAGATCGCTTTGGGCGGCTGGGTCAGCACCAACTACGCGGTGCTGGCCTGTAGCGAGTTCCCCACCTGCCAGGGGAGCTGGTGGCCAGCGATGAATTTCCGCGAAGGCTTCACCCTCTGGCGCGAGCTGGGTCAGAACCACGCGGGCGAAGCCATCGCCTTCCCGGCCCTCACGGCCATCCACTACGTGCATCGCCTCATGGCATATGCCGTGTTGGCGGCCATGGTCTGGCTGGGCTGGCGGCTTTGGCGCGAGCCCGGCTTGCGGGCCACCGCGCGCGCGCTGCTGTTGCTGGCTGCCTGGCAGTTTGCCAGCGGCCTGACCAACGTGGTGCTGGACTGGCCACTGCTGGCCGCAGTGGGGCACACCGGCGGCGCCGCCGCGCTGGTGATCGTGCTCACCGGCGCGCTGGCGGGCACGCACCGCGAGCGCCAGCGCGACGCCGCCGCGCTGAGTTCCGCTCCCCTGCAATTTTCCCGGCCGACCTCATGAGCACCGTTTCCACCCCTCCCGTTGCAGTAGCCCTGCCCTCGGTCTGGCGCCAGTACCATGCCCTGACCAAGCCGCGGGTGATCCAGCTCATTGTGTTCTGCGCGCTGATCGGCATGGTGCTGGCCGTGCCTGGTGCGCCCAGTTGGGCGCAGGTGCGGCTCGCGGCCATTGCCTGCTTTGGCATCTGGCTCGTGGCAGGTGCCGCAGCCGCCTTCAATTGTGTGGTGGAGCAGCACATCGACGCCAAGATGAAGCGCACGTCCTGGCGACCCACCGCCAAGGGCGAACTCACCAACGGCAAGACGCTCAGTTTTTCCGCCGTGCTGTGTGCCGCAGGTTCCGCCGTGCTGTACTTCTGGGTCAATCCGCTCACCATGTGGCTGACCTTCGCCACCTTCGTGGGTTATGCGGTGGTCTACACCGTGATCCTCAAGCCGCTCACGCCGCAGAACATCGTGATCGGTGGGGCATCCGGCGCCATGCCACCTGTGCTGGGCTGGGCGGCGATGACGGGTGTCGTTGCCCCCGAGGCGCTGATCCTGTTTCTCATCATCTTCCTCTGGACGCCGCCGCATTTCTGGGCGCTGGCGCTTTACCGTGTGGAGGACTACCGCAAGTCCGGCCTGCCGATGTTGCCGGTCACGCATGGCTCCGAATTCACTCGCCTGCAGATCCTGCTCTACACGGTGGTGCTGTTTGCCGCCTGCCTCATGCCTTTTGTCATGCGCATGAGCGGCTGGATCTACCTGGCTGCGGCCATCGTGTTGAGCATCGGCTTCTGTGGTTACGCCTTCGCGCTGTGGCGCAATTACTCCGACGCACTGGCGCGCAAGACCTTTCGTTTTTCGCTCATCCACCTATCGCTGCTGTTCGCTGCCCTGCTGGTGGACCACTACATCTGACTACCATGACGTCCTCGAACTTTCTTCGCCGCCGAGTGTTGCTCGCCTCGCTGGGTGCCGCCGGCCTGCTGCTCGCAGGCTGCTCCGACGACGCCGCCCAGACATCCTTCGCCGCCATCGACATCACCGGTGCCGACTACGCCACCGGCTTCTCGCTCACCGACCACAACGGCCAGCCGCGCACGCTGGCCGACTTCAAAGGCAAGGTGGTGGTCATCTTCTTCGGCTTCACGCAATGTCCTGATGTGTGCCCCACTTCGCTGAGCGAGCTGGCCGAGGTCAAGCGCCTGCTGGGATCGGATGGCGACCGCCTGCAAGGGTTGTTCATCAGCGTCGACCCCGAGCGCGACACGCCCGAGATCATGAAGCAGTACATGGCCAGCTTCGACCCGACCTTCCTCGCCCTGTACGCTGCGCCCGACGCGTTGCCCGAGCTGGCGAAGAGCTACAAGGTCTACTACAAGAAGGTGGACGGGCCCACGCCCACCAGCTACACCATGGACCACTCGGCGGGCAGTTACGTGTACGACACGCAGGGCCGCATCCGCCTCTACCACCGCTACGGCAGCGGGGCTGCCGCGCTGGCGACCGATGTGAAGAAGCTGCTGGCCCAGGCCTAAGACCGGCCTAAGTCGACGCCGGCACCATCGTCCCATGAGGCTGTTGCTGGTCGAAGACGACACCATGATCGGTGAGGCCGTGCTGGACCTGCTGCGGGCGGAGCACTACGCGGTGGATTGGGTGCGCGACGGCGATACCGCTGCCACCGCCACCCAGTCGCAGCACTACGACCTCGTACTGCTCGACCTGGGCTTGCCTCGCCGTGATGGCCTTGACGTGCTGCGCGATCTGCGCGCGCGAAAAGACCGCGTTCCGGTGTTGGTCGCGACCGCGCGCGACTCGGTGACGCAGCGCGTGCAGGGGCTCGATGCCGGTGCGGACGACTACATCCTCAAACCCTACGACATGGATGAGTTGCTGGCGCGCATCCGTGCCCTGTTGCGCCGAGCTGCGGGGCGTGCCGAGCCGGTTTACGAGCATATGGGCGTGAGTGTCAACACCGCCACGCGTGAGGTGAGCGCGCACGGGCGGCCTGTGGTGCTTTCAGCGCGGGAATGGGCGGTGCTCGAACCCCTGATCGCACGCCCGGGCCTGGTGCTCTCGCGCGAGCAACTGGAGGAAAAGCTCTTCAGCTGGAAGGACGACGTGAGCAGCAACGCGGTCGAAGTCTATATCCACGGCGTGCGCAAGAAGCTGGGCGCCGGCCTGATCCTGAACGTGCGCGGCGTCGGCTACATGGTGCCCAAGGCATGAGCACAGCGCCGGGCCGCTCCCAAGCAAGCTCGCACCGCAGCCCGGAGGGCGAAGGTGTTCCAGTGAGCACAGCGCCGGGCCGCTCCCAAGCAAGCTCGCACCGCAGCCCGGAGGGCGAAGGTGTTCCAGTGAGCACAGCGCCGGGCCGCTCTGAAGGTGCTCCCGCAAGCTGGCCGCGCCTGTCCCTGAGCTCGCTGCGCACGCGCCTGCTGGGCCTGCTGCTGCTCGCCATCGTGGGTGCGGCGGGCGTGCAGGCGGCCATCGTCTACCGGCAGGCGCGCGCCGAGGCCGACGGCATGTTCGACTACCACATGGAACAGATGGCGCAGGCCCTGCGCGCCGGCGTGCCGCTGCCGGGCCTGCCCATGCAGGGTGGAGAGCCACCGCCGCCGGAGGCTTTCGACTTCTTCGTGCAGGTCTGGACGCACGACGGCCTGCGGGTGTTCCAGTCCGGCACCGACGCCAACCTGCCGCAGCGGGCGGTGCTCGGATTCTCCAACATCGACATCGAGGGCCGGCCTTTTCGCGTGTACTCGATGAACTCGCGCACACAAATCATCCAGGTGGCGCAGGACATGCGGCCGCGCCAGGACATGGCGCGCTCGATCGCATGGCGCACGGTGTTGCCGATTGTGTGGATTGCACCGCTGCTCATGCTGGTGGCCTGGGCGGTGGTGAGCATCTCGCTCGCACCGGTGGCGCGCGTGCGCGGGCAGGTGGCTGCGCGCGGCGCGGACGAACTGGCCGAGGTGGGCGAGGAAGGGTTGCCGGACGAAATACGCCCGCTGGTGCAGGAACTCAACCTGCTCTTTGGCCGCGTGCGCCAGGCCTTCGACGCCCAGAAGCACTTTGTGGCCGAAGCGGCGCACGAACTGCGCTCTCCGCTGGCCGCGCTGCGCTTGCAGGCTCAGGGCCTGCAGCGCGCTCGCGACGACGCCACGCGCGCGCTGGCTGTGGAAAGGCTGCTGGCAGGCATCGACCGCGCCACTCGCCTGGTGGAACAGTTGCTGGCGCTCGCACAGCAGCAGTCCCATCGGCTGGAAGAGGCGCCCGCACGACCCGTGCCGCTGGCGGCCGTGGCGGCCCAGGTGGTGGCCGACGCCGCGCCACTGGCCGCGTCGCGGCGTGTCGATCTGGGTCTGTGCAAGAGTGAACCCGAGCAGGTGATGGCTCACGCCGAGCCGCTGCGCATCCTGTTGGCCAACCTGGTGGACAACGCGTTGAAGTACACGCCCGAAGGTGGCACGGTGGACGTGGCGTGGCGACGCGAGGGCGCACAGGTGGTGCTGGTGGTGGAGGACAGTGGTCCGGGCATCTCCGAGTCCGATCGCGACCGCGTGCTTGACCGCTTCTACCGCGTGCCCGGCACGGCGGCCACTGGCAGCGGACTGGGGCTGGCCATTGCCAATGCCATCGCGCAGTTGCACGGCAGCGCCCTGGAGCTGGATCGCTCGCCCCGGCTGGGCGGTCTGCGCATCGGCCTTCGCTTGCCCGTGGCACTGGCCTAAGAATCGGCTAACTCTGGCGGTTCAAAGTAGGGGCATGTTCAACCTGTCTCTGCTGAAGGAGCCTTCATGAAAACCTTGTCTCTCACCGCTTCGCGCCTGGTGCTCTCGCTGGCAGCGGCCGGCATCGTCGGTGGCGCCAGCGTCGGCCTGGTGTCGGGGTATCAGGCCCACGCCGCCGTGCCCGCCATCGCCGCACAGGCGAGCGGCGTGGGTGTCGTTGCCATGCCCGACTTTGCGCAGATCGCGCAGCGCCATGGTGCGGCGGTGGTCAACATCAGCGTGGTGGGCAAGGCCGGCGCGGACGAGGAGCAGCGGACTGCTGCCCGCGGTAACCCCGGCATCGACCCGGACGACCCCTTCTTTGAATTCTTCAAGCGCTTCCAGATGCCCGATGCCCCCGGTGGCGAACGCTCCATGCCAGCGCGCGGCCAGGGTTCGGGCTTCATCGTCAGCGCCGATGGCCTGGTGCTGACCAACGCACACGTGGTGCGCAACGCAGAGCGCGTCACCGTCAAGCTGACCGACCGGCGCGAGTTCGTCGCCAAGGTGCTGGGCAGCGATCCCAAGACCGATGTTGCCGTGCTGCGAATCGACGCGAAGGACCTGCCCGTGGTGCCGATCGGCAGTGCGCGCGACCTGCAGGTGGGCGAATGGGTGCTGGCCATTGGCTCGCCGTTCGGTTTCGAAAACAGTGTGACGGCCGGTGTGGTGAGCGCCAAGGGGCGCTCCCTTCCCGACGACAGCTTCGTACCCTTCATCCAGACCGACGTGGCGGTGAACCCGGGCAACTCCGGTGGTCCGCTGTTCAATTCTCGCGGTCAGGTGGTGGGTATCAACTCGCAGATCTACAGCCACACCGGTGGCTACCAGGGCCTGTCCTTTGCCATTCCCATGGAGACCGTTCTGCAGGTCAAGGACCAGATCGTTGCCCATGGCAAGGCCAGCCACGCGCGCCTGGGTGTGGCGGTGCAGGAAATCAACCAGACCCTGGCAGACGCGTTCAAGCTTGACAAGCCTGAGGGCGCGCTGGTTTCCAGCGTGGAGCCGGGCGGGCCTGCCGCCAATGCCGGGTTGAAGGTGGGCGACGTGATCCGCCAGGTGAATGGCCAGGCCATCGTGGGCTCGGGCGACCTGCCGGCGCTGATTGGCCAGACCACACCGGGCGCGCAGGTCCGGCTGGACGTGTGGCGCGAAGGCAAGGGCCTGGTGCTGAACGCCAAGCTCGGTGACGCCGCCGACAAGGCGGTGAAGATGGCCAGAACCGACACGTCGACAGACCAGGGGCGCCTGGGGCTGGCTTTGCGGCCGCTGGCACCGCAGGAGCGGCGCGAAGCGGGCCTGGACGGCGGCCTGCTGGTGGAGGACGCACGTGGTCCGGCCGCGCTGGCAGGTGTGCAGCAGGGCGATGTGCTGCTCGCCGTCAATGGCGAAAAGGTGCGGAGCGTGGATCAGGTGCGCACGCTGCTGGGCAAGTCCAGCAGATCACTGGCCTTGTTGATCCAGCGCGACGGCGACCAGATCTTCGTGCCTGTGCGCCTGGGCTGAATCGGCAGCGGGGTCAGTCCACCTTCGCGCCGGACAACCTGACCATGCGCTCGTACTTGGTCCGCTCGCGCTTCATGAAGTCGTCGAACTGCTCGGGCGTGTTGGGCGCGGGCTCCGCCAGCAGCTGGGCAAAGCGGCTCTTCACGTCCGGTGAGCGAAGCGCTTCGCCAAAGGCGGCGTTGAGCTTGCGCACGGTATCGGCTGGTGTGCCGGCCGGAGCGATCAGGCCCCACCAGGTGTCGATCTCGAAGCCGGGCAGGGTGGCGGCCACGGTGGGCACGTCGGGCATCACTGCGGCGCGCCCAGGCGTGGTCACCGCCAGCGCCTTGAGCTTGCCGGAGCGGATGTTGGCGGCGGCGGTGGCCAGGTTGTCGAAGTTGAAATCCACCTGGCCCGAGAGCAGGCCGAGCTGTGCCGGGTTGCCCCCGTTGTAGGGAATGTGCACCGCAAAGACGCCGGCCTGGTTCTTGAACAGTTCGCCGGCCAGGTGGCCCGCGCTGCCGTTGCCGCCCGAGCCGTAGTTGAGCTTGCCGGGGTTGGCCTTGCCGTAGGCGATCAGGTCGGCCACCGTGTTGATCTTCAGGCGCGCGGCGGTCTCGGCGTTCATCACCAGCACATTGGGCACGCGCAACATCTGGGTGATGGCGGCGAAGTCCCTGGCCGGGTCGTACGGCAGTTGTTTGAACAGCCAGGGGTTGATGCCGTGCGAGGCCGTGGTCGCAATGCCCAGCGTGAGGCCGTCGGCCGGCGCTTTGGCCAACGCGCTCACGCCGATGTTGCCACCGGCACCCGGACGGTTCTCCACGATCACCGTGCCCAGCGTGCCCTTGACTGCCTCGGCGAGGATGCGCGCCGTCACGTCGATCGGCCCGCCCGCCGCGAAAGGCACCACGATGCGCGTGGTGCCGGCGGCCTGTGCCGAGGCGAACCCTGGCAGGGCAAGGCCGGCCGAGACCAGGGCGGAACGGGTGATCAATTGGCGGCGGTTCAGCATGGTGTTGTCTCCTGAGAATGAGCGCTTGCGCGAAGGGGATTCAGACTTTGTCGGCGGCGGTGGTGAACGAGTCGGCGAAGAAGGCTTCTTCAGGGAGCCTGCCCAGGGCAATGTAGTCGCGCCTGGCTGACTCCACCACGATGGGCGCTCCGCAAGCGTAAACCTCGTGGCCCGACAGGTCGGGCAAGTCCATGAGCACGGCCTGGTGTACAAAGCCCGTGCGGCCGGTCCAGCCATCCTCGGGCTGCGCGTCGGACACCACCGGCACATATCGCAGGTTGGGCATCTCGGCCAGGCGCGCCTGAATCCACGCGTCCTGGTAGAGATCGGCCGGACGGCGGCCGCCCCAATAGAGTGTGGCGGGACGCTCGATGCCCTTGTGCAGCATGTGTTCGATCACCGCCTTGATGGGCGCGAAGCCGGTGCCCGATGCCAGGAAAACGATCGGCTTGTCACTGTCTTCTCGCAGGAAGAAACTGCCATACGGACCTTCAATTCGAAGGATGTCCTTTTCCTTCATCGCGGCGAACACGTGGTCGGTGAACTTGCCGCCCGGCATGTGCCGCAGATGAAGTTCCAGGCCCGGCTGAGTGGCCTGAAGATGCGGCGCGTTGGCCATGGAGTAGCTGCGGCGGTCGCCATCGCGCAGCAGGAACTCCACGTACTGGCCGGCGTGGTACTGGAACACGTCGCTCGCCGGCAGTTGCAGGCGCAGCACGATCACATCGTGCGAAGCGCGTTCGAGAGAGTTCACCCGCACCGGCATCTTCTTGATGGGGAAGGCACCGGCCTCGGTGACCTGGCGCGACTCGAGCACCACGTCGCTGTGCGCCACGCCACAACAGGTGAGCACGTAGCCGGCGGCCTCCTCATCCGCGCTCAGTGCCTTGCTCTGGTGCGGTCCGTGTACCACGCTGCCCGAGACCAGCTTGCATTTGCAGGAGCCGCAGGCCCCGTCCTTGCAACCATAGGGCAGGCCGATGCCTTGTCGGATGCCGGCGGCCAGCATGGCTTCTTCGGGCTCGGCGGAGAACTGGCGCCCACTGGGCTGCACGGTGATCTGGAATGTCATACTGGCACTTCGGTCCTTGAACGGCCCGCTCACGCATGGTGCGTTGGCGGCAATCGGGCATTGTCTCAAATTCGGATTTCGCATGAGCCTACTGGGCGCTTTGCCCGCTCGCTTTCGGCGTGAGCGGGTCCTGATCATCGGCTGTGGCGACGTTGGGCTGCGCACCGCGCGGCTGCTGGGTCCGCAGCAGCGCATGCGCGTGTACGCACTCACCTCCAGTGCCGAGCGCGTGCCCGAGTTGCGCGAACGCGGCCTCACGCCGCTGCACGGCGACCTGGACGACGCACGCAGCCTGCGTCGCCTCGCCGGCATCGCCACACGCGTGCTGCACCTGGCGCCTCCACCTTCGAGTGAGACGACCGACTGGCGACTCGATTCCCGCACCCGCGCGCTGGTGCGCGCTATGGCGCAGCGCTCGCTGCCGGCGGCACTGGTATATGGTTCCACCAGCGGCGTCTATGGGGACGCGCAGGGTCGCTGGGTGAGCGAAGCCACGCCGGCCCGTCCACTCACGCCGCGCGCCTGGCGCCGAGTGGATGCCGAATCCGCTGTGCACTGGCTGGGCCGTGCCACCGGCGTGCGCACCACCGCGCTGCGCATCCCGGGCATCTACGCACCCGATCGGGTGGGAGGCACGCCGCGCGAGCGCCTGGCACGTGGCACGCCCGTGTTGCGCGCCGAGGATGATGTCTACACCAACCACATCCATGCCGATGACCTTGCGCGCGCCTGTGTGCTGGCGCTTTGGCGTGGCCGACCGCAGCGCAATGTCAATGTGGTGGACGACACCCAGCTCAAGATGGGGGACTATTTCGACCTGGCGGCCGATATCTACGGCCTGCCGCGACCCCAGCGCGTTGGTCGCGACGCGGCGGGTGACCAGTTGCCCCTGGTGCTGCTGAGCTTCATGAGCGAATCGCGCCGGCTTCACAACCAGCGCATGAAGCGTGAACTGCGGCTGCGGCTGCGCTACCCCACCGTCACCGAAGGGCTCAGCCCTGCGACATCCCCGACATGAACAGCCATGCGGTGTACCCCAGGTACACCGCGAGCAGCGCGAGGGCCTCGAGTCGATTGATCCGGCCCTTTCTCCCGCGAAATCCCCAGCCCATCGCAAACAGCACTGCGGTGAGGCCGAGCATGACAGGCCAGTCGCGCGTGAGCACGGCAGGATCGAGCTGCATGGGCGCAATGGCGCCGGCGATGCCCACCACCGCGAGCGAGTTGAAGAGGTTGGAGCCCAGCACATTGCCCAGCGCGATGTCGTGTTCGCCCTTGCGTGCCGCAGCCACGCACGAAGCCAGCTCTGGCAGCGACGTGCCAATGGCCACCACGGTCAACCCGATGACGAGGTCGCTCACGCCCAGTGCCTGTGCGATCTGCACCGCGCCCCAGACCAGCAATTGCGAACTCCCCACCAGCACCAGCAGGCCGACGACCACCCACGTCAGGGAACGCTTCAGCGGCATGGCGTGTGCCTGCAATTCGGCAGCCGTTTCAGTGGCCAGTGCATCGTCGCCCCCACGCAGGCCTTCCACGATCGACCAGCCCACCAGCACGGCGAACACACCCAGCAGGATCCATGCGTCGTTGCGCGACAACGAACCATCCCACACCAGGTAGCCGGCCAGCAATGTCACGGCGGTCAGGACGGGCAGCTCCTTGCGCAGAATGGCGGACCGCACGAGGATCGGCGCGACCAGTGCCGTGACGCCCAGAATGAGGGCGATGTTGACGATGTTGGAGCCCCAGGCGTTGCCCAGGGCCAGGGCGGGACTGCCTTGAGAGGCCGCGATGGTGGAGACCACCATTTCAGGGGCAGAGGTGCCGAATCCGACAATGACCATGCCCACCAGCAGGGGCGGCATGCCGAAATGGCCGGCGGTGGTGGAGGCGCCTTCGACGAAACGATCGGCGCTCCAGATCAGCAATGCCAGACCACCGATCAGGGCCAGGATGGGCAGGAGCATGACTTCAAAAAAATGGCCGTGCGGGTCAAAGGGCACGGCCTGTTGTCTGGTGCCCGGGGTCGGAATCGAACCGACACTCCTTTCGGAACCGGATTTTGAGTCCGGCGCGTCTACCAATTTCACCACCCGGGCTGCTCGGAACGGCGACCGGAAATTATGGCACAGTGACGCCATGAAATACCCGACGATTGAAGACGCCATCGGCAACACGCCCCTGGTGGCATTGCAGCGCATTGGCGCTGTCGAAAATACCCGGCGTGGCAATGTGATTCTGGGCAAGCTCGAAGGCAACAATCCGGCCGGCTCGGTGAAGGACCGGCCTGCGGTTTCGATGATCCGTCGCGCTGAGGAGCGGGGCGACATCCGACCCGGCGACACACTGATCGAAGCCACGTCGGGCAACACCGGCATTGCGCTGGCCATGGCCGCGGCCATCAAGGGTTATCGCATGGTGCTGATCATGCCGGAGGACCTGTCCATCGAGCGCGCGCAGACCATGAAGGCTTTCGGGGCCGAGCTTATCCTGACCCCCAAGAGTGGAGGCATGGAATCGGCGCGCGACCTCGCCGAACGCATGCAGGCCGAAGGCAAGGGCCGAGTGCTCGACCAGTTCGCCAACGACGACAACCCGCGCGTGCACTACGAGACCACGGGTCCAGAAATATGGGCGCAGACGGCCGGACGCATCACGCACTTCGTGAGCGCCATGGGCACCACCGGCACCATCACCGGCGTCTCGCGTTTCCTGAAGGAGAAGAATCCGGCGGTGCGCATCGTCGGCGCGCAGCCCGGCGAGGGTTCGCGCATCCCCGGCATTCGCAAGTGGCCGGTGGAGTACCTGCCCAAAATCTACGACCCCAGCCGGGTCGACGAACTGGTCTACGTGGACCAGTCCGATGCCGAGGAAATGTGCCGGCAGCTCGCGCGCGAAGAGGGCATCTTTGGGGGAATTTCGGCTGCCGGTGCGTGCTGGGTGGCGCAGCAGATCGCGCGCCAGGTCGAGAACGCCACCATCGTCTTCATCGTCTGCGACCGGGGCGACCGCTACCTGTCCACCGGCGTGTTCCCGGCTTGAGAGGCTGCCCACCATGAGCAGCGCCTACCGCTACTGCCCGAGCTGTGCCACGCCGCTGGCCATGCTCGCCCTGGAGGAAGACAGCGGCCTGGTCGAGCGCTTGCGCTGCCCCGCCTGTGGCTTCACCCACTGGAACAACCCCACGCCGGTGCTCGCGGGCATTGTCGAACTCGGCGGCCGCATCCTGCTCGCGCGCAACGCCGCCTGGCCCCGCGCGGACATGTTCGGCCTCATCACGGGCTTCATGGAAGCGGGGGAAACGCCGGAGGAGGGCATTCGTCGCGAAATCGCCGAGGAGACTTCGCTGGTGGTGGACGAACTCTCGCTCGTGGGTGTTCACGATTTCCAGCGCATGAATCAGGTCATCATCACCTACCATGCGCGCGCCCATGGTGATGTGAAGCTCTCGCCCGAGCTGGTGGAATATCAGTTGAAGCCGCCCGAAGAGGTGCTGTGCTGGCGTGCCGGCACCGGTCTGGCGCTGGCCCAGTGGCTGCGCGCTCGGGGGATTGAACCAGGGTTCCGGGACGATCCGCCACGCCCGAACGCCGCAAGTCCGGCCACTTGAACCGGCCGGCGGGAACCCGTTGGACGGCTGGGCTGCGCCGGCGGCGCGCCACGCTTAGAATGTCGTGAACCCAGGAATACCCCCCCATGAATGCTGATCGAGAACTCGACGCGCGCGGACTGAATTGCCCGTTGCCCATCCTCAAGGCCAAGAAGGCCCTGGCCGATATGCACAGCGGCCAGACGCTGAAGGTGATTTCCACGGATGCTGGCTCGGTGCGCGATTTCCAGGCCTTTGCCAAGCAGACGGGCAACCTGCTGCTGGAGCAGGCCACCCTCGGTGGCGACCACATCAGCGTGCTCAAACGGCGCTGATTGCCAGTCCATCGTCCCTCAACGACCTCCAACCCGTCCCGCACCATGGAAGTCCTGCTCCTCGATCCGCTCGTGCCAGAGGCGCTGGCCTGGCTGCAGGAACGCCATGAGGTGAGCTTCCGTCCCGAACTGGCCGACGATCCTTCGGAACTGCGCAAGAGCACCTACAAGTCGCGGGCCATTGTGCTGCCGCCGCACGTGGTGGTCTCGCACGAATTCCTGGATTTCGCGCCCAAGCTGGAGATCGTGGCGCGCATGCAGATCTCCAGCGACAACACCGATCTGGATGCCTGTGCGCGGCGCAATGTGCGCGTGCTGCAGGCGCGCAGCGCCACCGTGCGCTCCAACGCCGAGTACCTGCTGTACGGCCTGCTCATGCTCTACCGGCGGGGCATGATCAGCGCGCTGCTGGGACGCAAGATTTCGCAGGTGCGCATGGGTCGGGAGCTCTCGGGCAGCACGGTCGGCCTGTTGGGCCTGGCGCCCGTGGCCCACACGCTGGCGCCCATGCTTCGCAGCCTGGGTGTGCGCCTGCTGGGCTACGACCCGGCCGTGCACCACGCTGCCGACATCTGGGACAAGCTCAAGGTCGAACCGGTTTCGCTGCAAGAGTTGCTGAATCACTCCGACGCCATTTCGCTTCAGATGGTGTATGCCTCTCGCTTCAAAGGCTGGATCAACGAGCGCCTGCTCAACCACTGCAAGCCGGGCCAGTTGTGGGTGGGCGTGAGCCGCAGTTCGCTGTTCGACGCTGAGGCGCTGGCGCTGGCCCTGTGCGACGGCCGGATCGACGCTTGTCTGCTCGATGGCGCGAATCCGCAGTTTGCGGCGGAAGGCACGGCTTTGCATGGCATTCCCAACCTGCACCTCACACCGCGCCTGGGTTCGCACACCCGCGAGGCCAAGCTGCGTGCGAGCTGGTACGTGGCGCACCGCATCCACGAAACCCTGTCACCGGCCGCTGCCGCTCAGGGTGAGACGCGTGTCAGCGACTTCTCGGTGCTCGACAGTCTGGACTACCAGGAGCCAGGCGATCCGCAGACGGTCACGCCGTCACAGTGGAGTTCCATTGCGCTGCATCGGAGTTGACCCCTCGCGCCGCTTCGCGGCTCCCCCCTGAAGGGGAGGCGACACCCTCTGGGGGTCTCTGGTCTGGGATGGCTTCGCACGAGATGAGGCCAGGGCGCTCACAGGCGCTGAAGCTGCTCCTGAACCTTGTTGAGCGTGGCTGAAAAGTCGGCCACGCGTTTCTTCTCCTGATCAATCACTGCCGCCGGCGCCTTGGCCACGAAGGCCTGGTTGCCCAGCTTGGCGTTCGCCTTGTTGATCTCGCCTTCCAGGCGCAGGGCTTCCTTGCCCAGGCGGGCCTTTTCGGCGGCCACGTCGATTTCCATGAACAGGCACAGGCGTGCCTCACCCACCATGGCGACGGGAGCGGCCTGAGCTGCGGCGGCCCACGCAGCCTCGTCGTCGAACACGCGCACCTCATTCAGCTTGGCCAGAGCCTGAAGCACCGGGCCTGCAGCGCGCATGAAGTCGGCATCGCCCACCGAGTAAAGCGGCAGGCGCGTGGCGGGCGAAACGTTCATCTCGCCGCGCAGCGTGCGGCAGGCGTCGACCAGCGACTTGAGCTTGATCACGTGCGCCATGGCCACTTCGTCGATCTTGTTCGGCTGGCTTTCGGGATAACGCGCCACGCTGACCGTGGGACCTGGCAGGCCAGCCACCGGCGCGACCTTCTGCCAGAGTTCTTCGGTGATGAACGGGATGATGGGGTGGGCGAGCCGCAGGATGGCTTCGAGCGTGCGGATCAGTGTGCGGCGCGTGGCGCGCTGCTGCGATTCGTTGCCGATCTGGATCTGCACCTTGGCGATCTCCAGGTACCAGTCGCAGAACTCGTTCCAGACGAAGTCGTAGATGGTGTTCGCGACATTGTCCAGACGGTATTCGGCGAACCCCTTGGCCACCTCGGCCTCGGCCTTCTGCAGCACCGAGCTGATCCAGCGGTCGGCCTGGCTGAAGTGCATGTAGTTGTGGAAGGGACCGCCGGGTTCGCACTCGGCTTTGGTGTGTTCCTTCAGGCCGCAGTCCTGGCCTTCGCAGTTCATCAGCACGAAGCGCGTCGCGTTCCAGAGCTTGTTGCAGAAGTTGCGGTACCCCTCGCAGCGCTTGGAATCGAAGTTGATGCTGCGGCCGAGTGAAGCGAGCGCGGCGAAGGTGAAGCGAAGAGCATCTGCGCCATAGGCCGGAATGCCGTCGGGAAATTCCTTCTCGGTGTCCTTGCGCACCTTGGGGGCGGTCTCGGGTTTGCGCAGGCCGGTGGTGCGTTTCTCGAGCAGGGGGGCGAGCGAGATGCCGTCGATCAGATCGACCGGGTCGAGCACGTTGCCCTCGCTCTTGCTCATCTTGCGGCCCTGCGCATCGCGCACCAGGCCGTGAATGTAGACGTGCTTGAAGGGCACGCGGCCGGTGAAGTGCGTGGTCATCATGATCATCCGGGCCACCCAGAAGAAGATGATGTCGTAGCCGGTCACGAGCACGCTGCTGGGGAGGTAGAGGTCGTAGTCCGACAAACTCTGTTCGCCCTGAACTTGTCGAAGGGCATCCATGTCCTGCTCGCGCTGGGCTTCGACAGGCTCAGCCCGAACGGCGGGTGTCTCAGCCCGAACGGCGGGTGTCTCCGCCTGAACGGTGGGTGTCTCAGCCGGAACGGCGGCGGACGGCCAGCCCATGGTGCTGAAGGGCACCAGGGCGCTTGAATACCAGGTGTCGAGCACATCGGGGTCGCGCGTCAGCGTCTGGCCCGGGGCCTTGGCCTGCGCTTCGGCTTCGTTGCGCGCCACGATCACATGGCCCGCTTCGTCGTACCAGGCCGGAATCTGGTGGCCCCACCAGAGCTGGCGGCTGATGCACCAGTCCTGGATGTTGTTCATCCACTGGTTGTAGGTGTTGACCCAGTTCTCCGGCACAAAGCGGACCTCGCCCGATTGCACGGCGGAAATCGCCTTCTCGGCAATCGAGCTGCCGCTGGTGTTCTTTTCGTTGCCCCTGGACTGCATGGCCACGAACCACTGGTCGGTGAGCATGGGTTCGACCACCTGGCCAGTGCGCGCGCAGCGCGGCACCATGAGCCTGTGCTTCTTCGTTTCCACCAGCAGGCCGGCCGCTTCGAGGTCGGCCACCACGGCCTTGCGGGCCACAAAGCGGTCCATGCCTTGGTACTTGGCGGGTGCGTTCTCGTTGATGGCGGCGTCCAGCGTGAGCACGCCGATGATCGGCAACTGGTGGCGCTGGCCCACCGCGTAGTCGTTGGTGTCGTGCGCAGGCGTGACCTTCACCACGCCGGTGCCGAAGGCGCGGTCCACATACGCGTCGGCGATCACCGGGATGTCGCGATCGCACAGCGGCAGCCTCACGGTCTTGCCGATGAGCGCGGTGTAGCGCTCGTCCTCCGGATGCACCATCACCGCCACGTCGCCCAGCATGGTTTCGGGGCGGGTGGTGGCCACGGTCAAGGAACCGCTGCCATCGGTGAGGGGATAGGCGATGTGCCAGAGAAAGCCGTCTTCCTCCTCGCTTTCCACTTCGAGGTCCGACACGGCCGTCTTGAGCACCGGGTCCCAGTTCACCAGGCGCTTGCCACGGTAGATCAGGCCCTGCTCGTACAGGCGCACGAAGGTTTCGGTGACGATGGACGAGAGCTTGTCGTCCATGGTGAAGTACTCGCGGCTCCAGTCCACGCTGTCGCCCATGCGGCGCATCTGCGTGGTGATGGTGTTGCCGCTTTGCTCCTTCCACTCCCAGACCTTGGCGACGAAGTTCTTTCGCGCCTCGGCCGGCGTGGGACCCATGTCATGGCGGCTGATGCCCTGGCCCTGCAACTGACGCTCCACCACGATCTGCGTGGCGATGCCGGCGTGATCGGTGCCAGGCACCCAGACCGTGTTGGCGCCCGCCATGCGGTGGTAGCGCGTGAGGCTGTCCATGATGGTCTGGTTGAAGGCGTGCCCCATGTGCAAGGTGCCGGTGACATTGGGCGGCGGCAACTGGATGGCGAAAGAGGGCGCTCCCGACTTGGGCGCGCCCGTGCCCCGAAATCCGGCCACGCCGACGCCGCGCTGTTCCCACTCCGGGCCCCAGCGTGCTTCGATGGGAGCGGGTTCGAACGATTTGGCCAGGGATTGCAGGCCAGGCTGGTTCAGGGTGTCGGTCATGGGGCGCGCCAGAATGGAAACGGCATCCCGCAGGATGCCGTCAGGGAGAGCAGGGGAGCCCTGGATTCTATCGTTGCGCTGCTGCGGCGATGCATTCGCGCAGCACCCGCGCATCGCCGATCTGGTTGGCCAGCAGCAGGATCAGGCGGGCATTGAACAGCTCGGCCTCCTCGCGGCTGAGGTCGGCCTGGGCGTCGAGCAATTGCTCGTAGAAGGCATCGGCATCCTGGAACTGGGAGGTGGTCTTCATGCTGATTCTCCGCGCAGACCCAGCGAGCGTTCGATGGCTTCGATCAGCTGGGCGTTGATGGTCTCACCTGTGGCGGCCAGGTAGCCGTCGGGCCGCAGCAGCGCCCAGGCGTGCCCGAACACGTGGCATGCGCCCTGCAGGTGGCCTTTGGGGTCGCGCACGTGCTCCAGCGCCTGCGGCGCGACGTCGTGGCCGAGCACCTGCACGCACCGCACCGGTGCGTCCATGCACAGGCGGCGCAGTCGCTGCAAGGCGGCGGCGGGCAGGTCACCGAACACCAGCAGCAGCAGGTCGCCAGCTGCCCAGTCCAGCAGGTCGTTGACCTTGCCGCGCGTTCCGTCGGCCCAGGCAAAGTCCACGTTCTGTACCGACTGGCCGGCCGCGCTCGCCGGTGCATAGGTGCAGGCAGAGGACCGGCTGTAGGGATTGGCCACCGCCATGCGCCCGGTGTTGATGAGGCTGCGTGCGAACGGGTATTGCTTGGCCAGTCCGATGGCGGCCTGCCGGAAAAGGCGCTCGCTGCCATCGGCAGGCCGCAGGAAGCGTGCGGTGCGGTTGGTCACGCTCACGTTCTGTTGCGCGGCTTCCAGGCGCTCCTGGTCGTAGCTGGCCAGCAGGGCCGGGGCAGCCTTCCCGCGCAGCACGGCGGCCAGTTTCCAGGCCAGGTTGTCGGCGTCGGCCACACCGGTGTTGCCGCCACGCGCGCCGAAGGGGCTGACCACCTTGGCGGAATCGCCCATGAGGTACACGTGTCCGTGGCGCATGCCATGCACACATTCGCTGCGGTACGCGTAGGGGCCGACCCAGACGATGTCGACCTGCACATCGGCACCGAACTGGCGTTGCAGGCGCTCGCGCACCACGTCTTCGCGGCTGACGTATTCGGGGTCGGCGTTGGGCGCCATCTGGTAGTCGATGCGCCAGACGTCGTCGGCCATCAGGTGCTGCCAGACCGCGCGGTTTTCGTTGAACGGCGCTTCGATCCAGGTGTGGCGTTCCACCGGTGGACGGGTGCTGAAGCGCACGTCGGCGATGCACCAGCGGTCGTCGCCCCGGCGCGAGTCAAAAGGCACGTCGAGCCACTTGCGCAGCGGGCTGTGCGAGCCGGTGGCGTCGATCACGTGATCGGCCTGGATGCGGTAGCTGCCGGCGGGCGTTTCCACGGTGAGGGTGGCGCAGTCGGCATCCTGCTCGAAACCGGTCAGGCGGTTCTGCCAGCGCAGATCGACCCCGCCAAGCTCTTGCAGGCGGTCGACCAGGAAGGCTTCGATGTAGAACTGCTGGATGTTGATGAACGGCGGCTGGCTGGAGAGGTGGAAGTTGCCTTGCTGGCGCAGATCGAAGCTGTAGACCTCGTCCTCGCCGGCGAAGGTGCGGCCCACGCTCCACTGCACGCCTTTGGCGGCGATGCGCTCGAAGATGCCCAGGCGTTCAAAAATTTCCAGCGACTTCTGCGTGTAGCAGATGCCGCGCGATGACGCTCCCTTGACGCCGACGGTGTTGTCTTCGTCGATGAGCACAGCTTTGACGCCCAGGCGTGCAAGGGAGCAGGCAAGGGTGAGGCCGGTGATGCCACCCCCGACGATCACCACAGGGTGGCGAACCAGTTGTTCACTGTGCAGTTCGGGTGGAGCGACGAAGGGGTACTCGGGGAGTTGGTAGCCTGTGCCACTGGTGAACTGGTAGCTGTTGGTGTGGGCGGTTTCTTTGTACGCTGTCAGTGACATGCGTTGCTCCTTTTGCGTTTTTTTCCGGCAGTCGCGTGCAATGAAGTTGGCTTGTGCCGACCGGGCCCACACCAACGCTCATGGAACACAGCACGGACTCAGACCTTGGCCCGAGCAGCCACCTCAGGCCGGTCGTTCTGCTGCGGCTTGAGTGGTGCTGCGGTCTTGCCCTCTGCGCGCTCCTTGCGCCACTGTTCCTTGCGCGCATTCCATTCACCCAGGCGCGCGTGCGCCGTCTTGCTTTCTTCGAGCATCTCGAATTCGTCGGCCAGTTGCGCGGTGAGCTCCAGGCGGATGCCGTTGGGGTCGAAGAAGTAAATGCTCTTGAAGATGTGGTGGTCGGTCACGCCCAGCACCTCCACCCCATGCGCCTCCAGACGTGCCTTGGTGTTCTCCAGCTCCTGCTCGGTGTCCACTCGGAAGCTGATGTGGTTCACCCACTTCGGTGTGTTCGGACTGGGCTGCGCCGCTTCGTCATCGCCCAGGTCGAAGAAGGCAATGAAGGAGCCGTCCTGCAGGCGGAAAAAGAAATGCGTGTAGGGGCAGTACTCACCCGTGCTGGGCACGTAGTCGCTCTGGATGATGTGGTAGAGCGGCAGGCCCAGGATGTCCTCGTAAAAGCGGCGCGTCTCCTCCGCATCCCGGGCGCGGTAGGCGTAATGGTGCAGTTGCTGAATCGGGGCGGGTGCGGGCAGGCTGGCGTTGGACGGCATGGTTGTCTCCTGAAAAAGGGCACATAGCGATTCACCATTATGCAATGCATTTCTCTTATCGTAATCAATGGGCCCTGGCTGCGCTCCAGTTTGAGGGTTTCATCTCGCGGTGTCGATGTTGTTGAGAACGGGTATCAATACATCCAAGTTCATAGCCGGGAACAATGGGATGGATAGTCCGGAACAATTAGACCTTGCTCTCTCACGGAGTTATGGTCTTCCAGTCTCAAGGGGTCTGGCAAGGATGTTCCGGACCCTTTGGGCGTTTCTTCCACCCACGCAAGGAGATAAAGACATGCCCGCATTGAAAGGCTCGAAGACCGAGCAATGCCTGAAGGACGCCTTTGCCGGCGAATCGCAGGCCAACCGCCGCTACCTGTATTTCGCGAACAAGGCCGACGTGGAAGGCCAGAACGATGTGGCGGCGCTGTTCCGCTCCACCGCCGAAGGTGAAACCGGCCATGCGCACGGCCACCTGGAATTTCTGGAGCAGTCGGGCGACCCGGCCACCGGCCTGCCCATCGGCTCCACCCGCAACAACCTCGCTTCGGCCGTGGCTGGCGAAACGCACGAGTACACCGACATGTACCCGGGCATGGCCAAGACCGCGCGCGAAGAAGGCTTCGATGAAGTGGCCGACTGGTTCGAGACGCTGGCCAAGGCTGAGCGCTCGCACGCGAATCGTTACCAGAAAGCGCTCAACGAACTGGTGGATTGACCTGCCCCGCGCAACGCCTGCGGGCCGGCGAAGCCGGACCCGCGGCGTTCTGGATATGTGACCCCACGAACACACTCGCACAAGACGAGGAGACAGCATGGCCACTGAAGGCAATCTGCAGGCGCCCACGCGGCATCCGCTCGACTGGAAGAACCCCGATTTCTACGACGAGGAGAAGTGCTTCCACGAGCTGGAGCGCATCTTCGACATCTGTCACGGCTGCCGCCGCTGCGTGAGCCTCTGCGGTTCTTTCCCCACCCTGTTCGATCTGGTCGACGAGAGTTCGACGATGGAGGTCGATGGCGTGGACAAGAAGGACTACTGGAAGGTGGTCGACCAGTGCTACATGTGCGACCTGTGCTACATGACCAAGTGCCCATATACGCCGCCGCACGAATGGAACCTTGACTTTCCTCACACCATGCTGCGCGCCAAGGCCATCAAGTTCAAGAAGGGCGAGGTGGGACTGGCCGAGAAGTTTCTGGCCTCCACCGATGTACACGGCCAGTTCGCCGGCATTCCGATTGTGGTGCAGGTGGCCAACGCGGTGACGCATACGAAGGCTGCGCGCAGCCTGATGGAAAGCGTGGCCGGCGTCGATCGGGACGCATGGCTGCCCGACCTGGCGAACCGCAAATTCCGCTCGGGCCCGCCGGCGGCCCAGGCGACCGAGGTGAAGGATGGCGAGAAGACACCCGGCAAGGTCGCGATCTTTGCCACCTGCTACATCAACTACAACGAGCCCGGCATCGGCCTGGATCTGCTCAAGATTCTTGATCACAACGAGATTCCCTATGTGATCGTCGAGAAGGAGCAATGCTGCGGCATGCCCAAGCTCGAACTCGGCGACCTGGACTCGGTCCGCAAGAGCCAGGAGGCCAACATCCCCGTGCTGGCGAAATACGCCAAGGATGGCTATGCCATCCTCGCCGCTGTGCCGAGCTGCGCGCTGATGTTCAAGCAGGAAATCCCGCTCATGTTCCCCGACGACGCCGACACCCAGCTGGTGAAGGCGCATTTGTGGGACCCGTTCGAGTACTTCATGGCGCGCAAGCGCGACGGGCTGCTCAAGACCGAATTCCCGCAGAAGCTGGGCAACGTGAGCTACCAGATTCCTTGCCACGGCCGCGTACAGAACATCGGCCGCAAGACCGAGGAGATGCTGAAGATGATTCCCGAGACCACGCTCAACACCATCGAGCGCTGTTCGGGGCATGCAGGCACCTTTGGCGTGAAGAAGGCCTACCACCAGACCGCGATGAAGATCGGCAAGCCGGTGTTCAAGGCCATGGCCACCATGAAGGACGGCAGCAAGCCTGACTACATCAGTTCCGATTGCCCGCTCGGCGGCCACCACATTGCTCAGGGCTTCGAGGTCAATGGCCTCGGTGCGCCCGCGCTGAAGCATCCGCTCAGCCTGGTGGCGCAGGCCTACGGCCTCAAGTAAGGAGAACTGGCATGCAACTGACCGGCCGCATCACCGCTGACACGCTCATGAGCCTGGAGGCCTACACGAAATGGCGCAAGGTCCACAAACCCGAAGTCATTGCGCATCGCAAGCTGCGCAGCGTGCAGCTCGGCGAGCACATTCACCTGCAGTTCGAAAGCGAGACCACGATCCGTTACCAGATCCAGGAGATGCTGCGCATCGAGAAGATCTTCGAGGAAGAGGGCATCGAGCAGGAGATCGAAGCCTATGCGCCACTGGTGCCCGACGGCACCAACTGGAAAGCGACCATGATGCTGGAGTACACGGACGTGAACGAGCGCAAACGCGAGCTCGCACGACTGATCGGCGTGGAAGATCGCATGTTCGTCGAGGTGGAAGGCCATGCGCGTGTCTACGCCATTGCCGACGAAGACCTGGACCGCGAGAACGACGAAAAGACTTCGGCGGTGCATTTCGTGCGTTTCGAGTTCACGCCGACGATGCGCGCGGCCATTCAGGCCGGTGCGGCCGTGAAGATGGGGTGCGATCACACCCACTACCCCGCCCACATGCAGGTGCCCGTCGAAACGCTGGCGAGCCTGGCCGGTGATCTGAAGTAAATCGCTCCCATGGTCATAATCAGGGCTTCCCTCGGGAAGCCCTTTTCACTTCTCCTCGCCATGCTTTTCCTCATCTCTCCTGCCAAGGCGCTTGACTACGAGACGCCGGCCCATGTGGCCACCCATACGCAGCCACTGTTCATGAAGCAGGCGTCCGAGCTCGTGGGCGTGATGCGCGAGAAAACGCCGCAGCAGATCGCCGAACTCATGGACCTTTCCGACGCGCTGGCCGGCCTGAACGCCGCGCGCTACCACGCGTGGCGGCCTCGCTTCACACCGAAGAACGCCAAGCAGGCGGTGCTCGCCTTCGCTGGTGACGTGTACGGCGGCCTGGACGCGAAGAGTCTGCCATCGGCCGACCTCGACTGGCTGCAGCGGCACCTGTGCATCCTGAGTGGCCTGTATGGTCTGCTGCGCCCGCTGGACCTGATGCAGGCCTACCGGCTCGAAATGGGCACGCGGCTGAAGACCGAGCGTGGCACCAATCTCTACCAGTTCTGGGGCCGGCAGATCGCCGAGCATCTCAATCAACGTGCGCAGGCCGAGCTCAGTCCCGTGGTGATCAACCTGGCGAGCGAGGAATATTTCAAGGTGGTCGATCGCAGGGCGCTGGTGCCGCGCGTGGTCACCTGCACCTTTGAAGAGCGCAGGCCTGATGGCTACAAGGTCATCAGCTTCATGGCCAAGCGCGCACGTGGCCTGATGGTCCGCTACGCGGTGCAGCACCGCATCACGGTGGTCGAACAGCTCAAGCGCTTCGATCTCGAAGGCTACCGGTTCCACGGGGCCGAATCCACCACGGAGCGGCTGGTGTTCCGCCGCGACGCCCGAACCTGAGGTTGTTGAACATGGCCCAGCAAAACATCACTCCCGAACTTCGCCGCTGGATCGTTGAGCAGGCCGCCGCCGGTTTCACGCCCGATGTGGTGCTGGCCTCCATGGTGGCCTCGGGCTGGAGCGAGCCGGTGGCCGTGAAAGCGCTGGAGACCACGCTGCGCGAGCACCTGCGGGCGCAAAGGGCGGCCGCCAACGCGGCGTCCGACGCCGCCACCAAGGGTGGCGCAGCACCGGCCCAGGTGGGCGTGCCCGTGCCCGACCTGGACCTCAACCAGTCTCCACGCCAGATCGACGCGGGAGATCGGCTGGTCGACGTCATCGCCACGCTCAACCACCCGCGTGTGGTGGTGCTGGGCAACCTGCTCAGTGACGAGGAGTGCGATGCGCTGATCGAAGCGGCGCGGCCTCAACTGGCGCGCTCGCTCACGGTACAGACCAAGACCGGCGGCGAGGAGCTCAACCCTGACCGCACGAGCAGCGGCATGTTTTTCACGCGTGGGCAGACGCCTGAGGTGGCGCGCATCGAGGCGCGCATCGCGCGTCTGGTGGGCTGGCCGGTGGAAAACGGCGAAGGCTTCCAGGTGCTGCGCTACCACCCCGGCGCCGAGTACAAACCGCACTACGACTACTTCGACCCTGCCGAACCCGGCACGCCCACCATCCTGCGGCGCGGCGGCCAGCGAGTGGCCACCCTGGTGATGTACCTCAACGAACCGGCGCGCGGCGGCGGCACCACGTTCCCCGACGTCGGCTTCGAAGTGGCGCCGGTGCGTGGCAACGCCGTGTTCTTCAGCTACGACCGGCCGCATCCCTCCACGCGCACGCTTCATGGCGGCGCGCCGGTGATCGAGGGCGAGAAGTGGGTCGCGACCAAGTGGCTCAGAGAACGAGAGTTTGTGTGAACACGCCAGAACAATCCCAGCTCGGCCGCGCCTCGGCTTACATTGACCAGTACGACGCTTCCTTGCTGTTTCCTCTGCCGCGCGAGACCAAGCGCCGCGAGATCGGCATCACCGGCAGCGTGCCCTTTCTGGGCGCCGACCTCTGGACCGCATTCGAGCTGAGCTGGCTCAACCCTCGCGGCAAGCCGCAGGTGGCACTGGCCCACATCACCGTGCCTTGCGAGAGCACGCATATCGTCGAGAGCAAGTCCTTCAAGCTCTACCTCAACAGCTTCAACAACAGCGCCTTCGCCAGCGCCGACGCGGTGCGTGAGCGCATTCGCACGGATGTGAGCGCGGCCATCTGGCACGGTGGGCCGGTGCAGGCCAGCGCGGGCGTGAGGCTGCTGCTGCCCGAGCAGTTCGATGCCGAGCCGGTGCACGAGCTCAGTGGCCTGTCCATCGACCGGCTCGACGTGGAATGCACGCTGTACCAGCCCGCGCCCGAGCTGCTCTCTGCGGCGCTGGACGAGAAGCCGGTGGATGAAACCCTGGTGAGCCACCTGCTCAAGAGCAATTGCCTGGTGACTGGCCAGCCCGACTGGGGCAGCGTGCAAATCAGTTACAGCGGTCCGCAGATCGACCAGGCCGGGCTGCTTCAGTACATCGTGAGTTTTCGCAACCACAACGAGTTCCACGAGCAGTGTGTCGAGCGCATCTACATGGACCTCTGGCAGCGCTGCAAACCCGCCAAGCTGACGGTGTACGCGCGCTACACGCGCCGGGGCGGGCTGGACATCAACCCCTGGCGCAGCAGCCACCCGCAATCGCCGCCGGCCAATGTGCGCACGGCGCGGCAGTGAGTGCGCTCACAGCATCTTCTGGATCAGTGCGCCCTTGAACAACACCGGCCCGGTGGGGCCGCGTTCGCTGGGCACGCCGCCCTTGGGTTCCAGGCTGATGGCCAGCGCTGGCACCTCGCGCACGTCGGCCTGGTCGGCAGCCAGCTGCAGCAGGCGTTCCTGGCTCAGCACGCCGAGCGAGCGCGGCCCGCCTGAAGGTGGCAGCGCCCAGAGCTGCAGCGACTTGTCGCTTGCTTCCTGGAAACCGCCCACGCGTTGCAGCGTGAGCTTCTTGCTCTTCGGGTCGAAGGTCACCAGCATCGAGGCGCTGGCCTTGTCGTCGTTGAGCACGGCGACGTATTCCACTTGCGGCGTGGCTTCGAGCCTGGCCTGAAGTTCGCCGATCTGCGCGCCGAGGTTGTCGCGCAGGCCCACTGCCGTGACCACCGCCAACACCGTGGCCAGCGCACCGGCGGCGGTGGTGCCGCGCCACAGGGCCAAGCTGCGCAGCCAGCCGCCCTGCGTGCGTGGTGCTGGGCGCGCGGCCGACATCGCCTGCCGCTCGCGTTCGGCCTGGACCAGGTTCTCGATGCGCGTCCACACGGCCGGAGCGGGCTCGGCGGGTTTCTGCAACTCGTTCATGCTGGCCACACGGCTCTGCCACACCAGCGCTGCGGCTCGCACCGGGGCCTGCTCGCGGGCCAGGGCCTCGAAGCGGCGCCGCGCGCCACCCCGCAGCGTGCCCAGTGCGTGAGCGGCGGCCAGTTTGTCCAGCAGTTCGGGGTTTCGCAGAAGGTTCATCCGTTGGTCTTCACGCGAAGCGCGCCATGCAGGTGCGCAGTTGTTCGAGGCCGCGCCGAATCCAGGTTTTCACCGTCCCCAGCGGCAGCCTGAGCTGCTCGGCCAGTTCGCTGTGCGACAGATCGCGCAGGTACGCCAGGCTGACCACCTCGCGCTGTCGGTGTTCCAGCTGGCCCAGGCACTGGTGCAGCGCCCAGGCCTGCTGGCTGGCCAGGCTCACGTCCATGGGGTTGGGCGAATCGCCTTCCATCGTGTCGGCCATGACGTCGTCGATCTCGTCGGTCAGGTGCGTGCGTTCGGCGCGGCGACGGCGCAGCAGGTCCAGCGAGCGGCTGCGCACGATCAGACCCAGCCATGCCATGGGCGGGCTCAGGCTGGCGTGGTAGTCGCCGGCTGCGCGCCAGATGTGCAGAAAGGTTTCCTGCAGCGCGTCCTCCGCCCACTCGTGCTGCCCCACCACCCGCAGGGACAGACCGTAGAGCTTGGACGAGGTTCGGTCGTACAGGGCTTTGAGCGCCGTTTCGTCGCGCAGGGCCACGCGCTCGATCAGGGCGATGAGTTCGTCGTCGGGTTGTGCGCTCATGGGCGCATTGTGCGGTACGACCGGTGGAGGTCATGGGTGGGGCTCACGGATGGTGGATGGCGGTGGTGGGACATGGGCATGAAAGCCTGGCTGATCTGGGTACGCAGCGAGCAGGTCGGCGGATTCGACCACCAGTAGCCCCAGGCGCTCGAGGGGATTGTTGAATCCAGCCGGTGCCGTGGGCGCGTATTTGTCGTGACGGCTGTCACACCTTCATCTCCTGCTGTCATCTCATCACCACAAAGGAAACTCCATGACCACGATCCAGACTCCCTGTTCGATGATCTCCTCCCCCGCCTCGCGCCGCGGCTTCATGCGCAGCGGCGGCGCGCTCTCGGCCGTTGCCGTGGCCCTGCTGGCCGGCCAGGACGTGATGGCCCAGGGCATGAAGGCCGATACCTCCAAGGACGTCGCCATCCTCAACGTGGCGCTCGGCCTGGAGCACGAGGCCATCAACGCCTACCAGCTGGGCGCTGGCAGCGGTCTGTTGCAAAAACCGGTGCTGGACGTGGCCGTGCAGTTTCAGGGCCACCACAAGACCCACCGAGACGCGTTGATCGCCACGATCCAGAAACTGGGCGGCAGGCCGGTGGCGGAAATGAAGCTGGACGACTATGCCAAGGCACTCAATGCCGGCGCCCTCAAGAGCCAGGCCGACGTGCTCGACCTCGCCGCGCGCCTGGAGCTGGGTGCGACCAATGCCTACCTGGGCGTCATCCCCGCGCTGGGCGACCGGGAACTGGCCAAGGTGGCCGCGCGCCTGGCGGCCGACGAGACCATGCACTACACCGTGCTCACCAGCGCACTGGGCCGCCCACTACCCCCCGGCGCACTCTCTTTCGGCGCCTGAGCCGAAAGGCCGATCGCCCTGAGCCAGTCGAAGGGTCGGCGCCTGAGCCGAAAGGCCGATCGCCCTGAGCCAGTCGAAGGGTCGGCGCCTGAGCCGAAAGGCCGATCGCCCTGAGCCAGTCGAAGGGTCGGCGCCTGAGCCGAAAGGCCGATCGCCCTGAGCCGATTCTGCCGTTCGCCCTGAGCCTGTCGAAGGGAGCGCTCACGCAACCTGCTGGAAGCCCTCCAGCAGGTTGACCGCGTTGGTGCCAACTTCTGCCACAGCGTAGCCGCCCTCAAAGGTGAAAACGGTGGGCAGACCGGCCGATGCCAGTGCGGCGCCCACCGCGAAGTAGTCCTCGCTGCGCAAGGTGAAGCCCGAGATCGGATCGCCCTCGAACGTGTCCAGGCCCATCGGCACCACCAGGGCCTGCGCGCCGAAGTCGGCAACCGCTTGCAAGCCCTGGTCCAGCGCTGTACGCCAGGCTGCCAAGCCGCTGCCCCGTGGCAGGGGCAGGTTCAGGTTGAAACCCGCGCCAATACCCGCGCCGCGCTCGTCCGTGTGCCCCAGAAAGAAGGGGTATTCGGTTGCGGGATCGCCGTGTATCGAGACCGTCAGTACATCGGCACGCTCGTAGAAGATGGTCTGCGTGCCATTGCCGTGGTGGTAGTCCACGTCCAGCACCGCCACGTGAGTGTGGCCGGCATCGCGCAGGGCCTGCGCGGCGATGGCCGCGTTGTTCAGGAAGCAGTAGCCGCCGAGAAAGTCGACGCCCGCATGGTGGCCTGGCGGGCGCGTGAGCGCGAACGCGCTGCGAGCGCCACTGGCAACGGCATTTGCAGCCGCCAGCGCGCAGGCCGCGCCGCCGCGTGCCGCCGCCCAGGTGCCAGAGGTCAGGGGCGAGCCCGAGTCGAACGAGAACAAGCCCAGCCGGGCGGCGAAGTTGGCGGGCAGTACATCGTTTCGAAAGGCATGCCGGTTGCCCAGTGGCCACACGGAGGGCAGTGCATCGCGCTGCGCGTTGGCCGGATCCATGGCGACCCAGTCGTCCCAGGCGTTGGCCAGAAAGTCCAGGTAGCGTGCGCTGTGCACGCGGGCAATGCCTTTGTCCAGCGCGGCCTCGGTCAGGTCGGTGATCGTCATCGCGCCCAGCGGGCGACGGCGCAGCTCGGTGAGCACGTAATCCAGCCGCGCCGGTACCTCGTGGCAGGGCACCATGCGGCCGCGAAACATTTCCTGCTGACCGGCGTGGCCGGCGTGATGGGGGTTGTGGAAGGTCTGCATGGGATGGGGTTGTAACTTTGAACTCCGGGGCCATGAAATCGCCCTGCGCTGCCGGACGATCTTCGGGTGCGCAACGCCACGCTCACCAACTTCGCCAGCCCCGGGGCCGAGCTTGAGCGCCGTGGCCCGAGCGGACATCGAGGACTGAACTGCGAAGTCCTCAGCCCAGTTCCTTGAATGCCTGCAGGCCCGCCAGCGGTGTGAACTGGCCGGCGCGCTTCTCATTCATTGCAATGATCGCCTCGCGCACGTGTGCGTTGCTCCACACCGCGCCCTGCAGCCAGCCCATCTGGCGCAGGCTGTCTTCCACCGAGTGGTCGCGGGCATAGGTCACGGCCTGCTTGGTGCCCCAGATCGCCACCGGTGGCTTGGTCGCGATCTCTCTGGCGCACGCCAGCGCGGCAGCCAGGGTGGCCTCCGGGGTGTCAAACACCTCGTTCACCAGCCCGTAGGCCATGGCCCTGGCTGCCGGCAGGCGCCGGCCGGTGTAGGCCATTTCCTTGACCACCGCGAAAGGAATCAGCTTGGGCAGGCGCTGCAGCGTGCCCACGTCGGCCACCATGCCGATGTTGATTTCCTGGATACAGAAGAAAGCATCGGCGCTCGCGTAGCGGATGCAGGCGGCGGTGACCATGTCGACCGCGCCGCCGATGCAGCCGCCCTGGATGGCGCAGATCACCGGGATGCGCAAGTTCTCCAGTTTGGTGAAGGTGGCCTGCATGTCGGTGAGCAGGTCGAAGATGGCGGCGCGGCCTTCCGGGCTCTGGTCGTCCATGGTGATCGCGCCGGCGAAAGTCTCCAGTGACATGCCGGCGCTGAAGTGCTTGCCGGTGCTGCTGATCACCAGCGCCCGCGCTCGCCCTTCCCGGTGGATCTGCGTGAGCAACTCGTCGAGCTCGCGCCAGAAGGTGGGGTGCATGGTGTTGAGCTCGGCAGGCCGGCAGAGCACCAGATGGGCGACGTCATTCGTCAAGCTCAGGGAAAAGCAGGTCGGTGTGTTCATGGCGGGTCTTGTCTCGTTGGCGTTGGAGGGATTCAATGTAGACGGCACTGGCGGACGCTTCTGTCCCGGCCTTGACGAGCTTGCCCACGCGCACACCCAGCAGGCGGATGCGCCGGCCGAGGTCCACGCGCTTGAGGCACAACCCGGCCTGGCGGCGGATGGTGGCAGCGTCGCTGGTGAAGTGGTCGATGGTCACATCGCGCGTGACGATCTGGAAGTTGTCGTAGCGCAGCTTGATGCCGATGGTTTTTCCCGCATAGCCCTTGCGTTGCAAATCGTCCGCCACCTGCTCGCACAGGCGCGTGAACACGCCGCCCAGTTCGGCGCGGTCGCGCACCGCGTGCAGGTCGCGGTCGAAGGTGGTCTCACGGCTCATGCTCACGGGCTCGCTCTCGGTCTGCACGGCGCGTTCGTCGCGACCCCAGGACACCTCGTGAAGCCAGGCGCCGTAACTTTTCCCGAAGTGGTCGATGAGCCAGTGGCGATCGCGCTGGGCCAGGTCGCCGATGGTTTGGATGCCATGGCCCAGCAGCTTCGCATCGGCTTTCGGGCCGACGCCGTTGATCTTGCGACAGGGCAGGGGCCAGATCAGGCCTTGCAGATCGTCGATCTGGACGATGCTGATGCCATTGGGCTTGTTGAATTCGCTGGCCATCTTGGCGATCAGTTTGTTGGGCGCCACGCCGATGGAGCAGGTCAGGCCGGTGGCCTGGAAGATGCTCTTCTGGATGAGCCGCGCCAGCACGCGCCCCCCTTCGCGCTGGCCGCCGGGCACGTGGGTGAAGTCGATGTAGACCTCATCCACGCCGCGGTCCTCCATCACCGGCGCGATCTCGCGGATGGTGCTCTTGAAGAGGCGAGAGACGCGCCGCACTTCGTCGAAGTCCACGGGCAGCAGGATGGCCTGCGGGCAAAGCCTGGCGGCCTTCATCAGGCCCATGGCCGAGCCCACGCCGAACTGGCGTGCGGCGTAGGTGGCGGTGGTGGCCACGCCTCGGCCCGCGTAGTGTTCCAGCCGCGGAAAACACTCGGGCGGGATGTGCGCCAGGTCGACGCCGGTCCAGTCGCGCTCGGGGTGCTCCAGACGCAAGCGCCTGAGCATATCGTCCTCGCGACGGCGCCCGCCACCGATCACCACCGGCAGGCCTTTGAGTTGCGGGTAGCGCAGCAATTCCACCGACGCGAAGAATGCGTCCATGTCCAGGTGCGCGATGCGCCGGGGCAGTTGGGCGGTCGGGGAAGCGGGCTCGGTCACGCGGCAAGCATAGCGGGATTACCATCGAGAACGCGTCCGGCACTCGGCTGGCGCACCGCCGCTGGAGGACCCCCATGAATTCGCTGTCTCGCCTCTTCACCGCCCTGCTCGTGGGCGCCGGCATCGCATTGGCTGGCTTCGCCGTGGGCCAGGGTCTGGAGCGCTTCCGCATGTCGGACCGCTCCGTCACCGTCAAGGGCCTGGCCGAGAAGGACGTGGAAAGCGACTTCGCCATCTGGACGCTGGGGTTTCGCCGCGCCGGCGCGGATTTCAACCAGGTGCAGCAAAACCTGTCGGCCGACCGCGACAAGGTGCTCGCCTTCCTGAAGGCACGTGGTTTCACCGAGACCGATATTGAGGCGCGACCCTTGCAGGTGCAGGACCTGTATGCACGCGAATACGCGCAGGGCAACCAGCCTTTCCGCTTCAACGGCACGGGTCAGGTGCTGGTGAAGTCGGCTCGCGTGGCCGAAGTGGAAAGCGCCGCGCGTGCGGTGGATCCGCTGATCCAGGCCGGTGTGCAGCTCGGCGCCGACAACGAAGGCCGCAGCGGTCCGCGTTTTCAGTTGCGCGGCTTCAACGACATCAAGGCACCGCTGCTGGCCGAAGCCACGCGCAACGCGCGGGAGCAAGCCGACAAGTTTGCCGCTGAAGCTGGCGCCGAACTTGGCCCGCTCAAGAATGCCAACCAGGGTGTGATCCGCATCACCGGCGACGACGGCAACGATTTCGACGATGGCAGTTCGCGCATGAAGCGGTTGCGCGTGGTGAGCACCTTCGAATACGAGCTGAAGTAGCCCGGTTTCTGCTTCGCAGGGTTGCAGCAACTTGGCTGGCCAGCCCCGGGGCCCAGGCTCAGAGCGCCCGCTGGACCAGCCAGCCCTTGAACAGGTAGGGCTGGCGCGGCCCTGACGTCTCTGGTACCCCGCCCTTGATTTCCACGCTGACGGCGAGTTGGGTGGCGGTCTTCAGGGCGGCTTCGGTCGTGGGCAACTGCGCTGTCCTGATCTTGCTCTGGATCACCCCGAGCGAACGCGGCGCCTGGCCGGTGGACAGGGCCCAGAGCTGCATGCTGTCCTCACGCCCTTCCACCATGTTGTTGAGCCGTTGCAACTCCAGCAAGCCGGCTTGTGGATCGAGTGTCACCAGCAGCGCGGGAAGCTGGTGTTCATCCAGCAGCACGGCCACATAGCGAACCTGAGGGATGTGGGTCACCTGCCGCTGGAGGTGCTCGAGCTGCGCTTTCATCTGCTCGTAAAGGCTCACCGTGGCGGCGCCGCCCAGCAGCACGACCAGCATCAGCACCACGCTGACAGCGAGCCAGAATTTGGATGTGCGGGGACGCGGGACGGGCGTGTTCATGGGGGATGGCTATGTGGGGTAGGTACCGGGCAGCAGGATACCTTGGTCCACGTTTTCGATGTTGGTGTGGCCGCAGAACGCCATGGTCAGGTCGAGCTCGCGGTGGATGATTTCCAGGCACTTGGCCACGCCGGCTTCGCCCATGGCACCCAGGCCATAGAGGAAAGGTCGGCCGATGTAGACGCCGCGTGCGCCCAGGGCACGGGCCTTGAGCACGTCTTGTCCGCTGCGGATGCCACCGTCCATATGGATCTCGATCTGGCCCCCTACCGCGTCCACGATGGCCGGCAGCGCTTCGATGCTGCTTTGCGCGCCGTCGAGCTGGCGCCCGCCGTGGTTGCTCACGATCAGGGCATCGGCGCCCGAGGCCACGGCCAGTCTGGCGTCTTCCACATCCAGAATGCCCTTGAGGATGAGTTTTCCGCCCCAGCGCTTCTTGATCCATTCCACATCGCCCCAGTTCAAAGCGGGGTCGAACTGTTTGGCCGTCCATTCGCCCAGACTGCTCATGTCGGCCACGCCGCTGACGTGACCCACGATGTTGCCGAACTGGCGCCGTCTGGTGCCCAGCATGCCCAGCGCCCAGCGCGGCTTGCTGGCGATGTTGATCATGTTGGCGATGGTCAGCTTCGGTGGAGCCGATAGGCCGTTCTTCAGATCCTTGTGGCGCTGGCCGATGATCTGCAGGTCCAGCGTGAGCACCAGCGCAGAGCAGCGTGCGGCCTTTGCCCGGTCGATCAGGCGCTCGATGAAGGCGCGATCCTTCATGACGTAGAGCTGGAACCAGAAACCGTCGCCCGCATGGTGCGCCACGTCTTCGATGGAGCAGATGCTCATGGTCGAGAGCGTGAACGGTATGCCCATCGCCCTGGCCGCGCGCGCGGCCAGGATCTCGCCGTCGGCGTGTTGCATGCCGGTCAGTCCCGTGGGCGCAATCGCCACTGGCATCGCCACCGGCTGGTCCACCATGGTGGTGCGCGTGCTGCGGTTCTCCATGTTCACCGCCACGCGCTGGCGCAGTTTGATCTTCTGAAAGTCGTCCGCGTTGGCGCGGTAGGTGCTCTCGGTCCAGGAGCCGGAGTCGGCGTAGTCGTAGAACATGCGGGGCACCCGCTGCTGGGCCAGCACGCGCAGGTCTTCCACGGTGGTGATGACGGTCATGAGGCTTGTCTCCGGTGGGTTGTTGGTCTGCATGTTAGCCGCGAGGCCAGGCCCCGACGCGTGAAAGCGCGACACCCACCTGTGAATTTTCTTGAGCCAGACTTCAAGCCGGCGGCGCGATGCAGCAGGCGCGTTCGGCCTCGTTCAGCGGTTCAAGCCAGCCCAGTTGCCGTTCCAGCACCTCCAGTGTGGCCTCCGAGGCGTCCTGCCCCTGTGCCTGGCGGTGGCGGATGCGCTCGCGAAGCACCGCCAGCGGCGCCTCGGGCGCCAGGATGTGGAATGGGCAGCCCATGCTTTGCGCCAAGGCACCGAAGTCGGCGCGCTCGCGGTGCCGCAGGAAGGCCGCGTCCACCAGCACGGTCCAGCCATCCTGCAGCAACCCGCGTGCGCGCTGCAGCAGGTGGTCATAGGTGTCCAGGTTCGCCTGTGGGCTGTACAGGCCGTCGTTCGGTCCGGAGCCGCTGGCTTCGTGGGCGTCCAGGCCATGCAGACGCTTGCGCTCCACGTCCGAGCGCAGCCGGATCGCACGGCCGCTGGCTTCCAGCAGCAGCCACCGGCTGGAGGCGTGCGTCTTGCCGCTGCCCGAGAGACCGTGGGTGATCAGCAAGCGAGGCGGGCCGGGCTGCGCGATGCGTCCCGCCAGCGCCAGGT
The DNA here is from genome assembly GCF_050250835.1 of Hydrogenophaga sp. Classification (GTDB taxonomy): domain Bacteria; phylum Pseudomonadota; class Gammaproteobacteria; order Burkholderiales; family Burkholderiaceae_C; genus Hydrogenophaga. The sequence goes on from NZ_JBFWNX010000004.1 coordinate 226,295, forward strand.
AGTGGTGTGCTTCGTTCTGGGCGACACGGCAGTGCGCGCCAGGCTGGTCACTGCGGATGGCGGCCACCTTGGCGCGCACGAGCGCCCGGTACACCGCGAAGAAGGGCAGCACCCAGAGGGCAGAGGTGTCGCCGCTGGCGTCCAGCCACTCGCTCAGGAACAGGTTGGCCAGTCCTGGCCGTTCGTGGCCCTGCAGGTCCATCCAGGTAAATGCGATGTCGCTGGCCACGTCGATCCAGCGCAGCGCATCGTTGAACTCGATGCCGTCGAACGGCACCACCTCGTCACCGATCAACACCAGATTGGCCAGGTGCAGATCGCCGTGACCCTCGCGCACGCGACCGTGCGTCCTTCGCTGCGCCAGGGTGTTGGCCACGGCAGCGAATCGCACCCCGGTCCAGGTGGCCAGCGTGTCGATGCGGGTGCGGTCTGCGGGCAGGCTGCAGGCCGCCTGCAACGCGGCCAGGTTGTCCTGCGCAAACGCCAGCATGTCTTCTGCCTGCCCCCAGGCTCCCTGCGCAGTCATGAAGGCGCTGCGTGCCTGGAAATCGGCCATGCGGCGGGCCAGGCCCGTGAGATGAGCGGGCCGGAGCGCCCCGGTCTGGCACAGGTGGTCGAGGCGTTGGTTCTGGTCGAATCGCCGCATGTGAACGGCGTATTCGAAGGCGCTTTCGTCGTCCTCGTCGGGTCGTCCCCAGGCGGGATTTTCGGGTGTTCCGACGATGGGCAGCACCTCCAGGTACAGGTGGGAGGCTGGGTCGCCGGTCTCGAACCGTCGGTTCAGTCGCACTTCGGCTTGGCAGGCCGCACGGCGCAGGCCCAGTGTGCTGAAGTCCATGAACGGCAGGCAAACCGGCTTCTTGATCTTGTAGGCATGGTCCCCGGCCAGCAACACCCAGGCGCCATGGGTCTCCAGCAGCTCCATGGCGGTCGCCGCATGGGGGTACCGCGCCGGCTCCTGCAGCGCCCGCAGCAGGGCGGGGAGGTCGGTTCGGCGCGCGTGCATCAACCGGTGCCGCAGCTCACGCTGCCGCAGCCGGACATGCTGGCCGGTCGCACGCGCTGGGGATCGGGCAGCGTCTCTGTCTGCGTGTCGTAGCCCAGCGATGCGAGGTGCAGGGCGAGGCCCGCGTCCATGGTGGCCGCGTGCTGCGGAAACCACTCCGCCAGGGCCTCGGCGAGCCTGCCGATCAGCGTGGTGTCGCCTTGTTCGGTGTGGGTCCTGACCGCCTGCATGGTCTCCAGGATGCTGGCATGTTGAAGGGCGTGGCAGTTGTCGGGGGCAAAGCCGGTGGCCTGCATCCAGCGCTCTTCCTGTGCGAAGTGATCGACCGTGTGGTCGATCACCTGCAGGTACAGCGGCATCTGTGCTTCGGGCGACACGGACATCAACTGGTTGAGCAGTGCCACAAAGGCCTCGTGGGTCTCGTCCATGCGGGCGTCCCCGGTCGCGAGTTCGGGCGTCCAGGCAAGAGGGTGGGTCGCGGTGTTCTCCATGGCCGCCACTCTACGACGGGTGCCCGGATGGCACTTTGACGCGCGTCAACTCAGGCGGCTGTGCGCATGGGTGTGGCTGAAGCCAGCGCCGTATCGAGACGCGTGAGGAAGTCAGGCGCCAGAGCGGTTCGCACATGGAGCATGTCGACGGCGTCGTCGTCGGCGAGCCGGTAGCCTTCGAGCGAAGCCATCTGGCCCAGCGCCAGGCGCTCGCCCAGACGGGTGCAGAGGTAGACCAGTGCCAGGCGTTCGCTGTGCGGCGTGTCCATCTGCGCCCTGGGCGCGCCCAGCATGCGGCCCGCATCGCGCACATCGTTGGCCAGGGCGGTCGGCAGGGACCATCGGCCCACGAGCAGCAAATGGCCGATCTCGGCAGCACCCAGGCCCAGAAGATCCTGCTCCAGTCGAAGTCGCGCAAGCCGGTCGCGCTGCAGCCAGGCCGAAAGCCCGGTGGGCGGAATCAGCGAGGCCATGGCCAGTGCGCCGACGAAGCTCAGCACCACCTGCGTGACCAGGGTGCCAGGTGCTGGCTGGTTCATCGCCTTGTCCAGGCGGGTACCCAGCTCGCTGGCCATGGCGCTTGCGAGCCAGAGCGTGTCGAAGGTTTTTTGCACGCCGGGTTGGGTGGGTTGCAGGGCCTCGGCCATCAGGGTCTGCAGGCAGATGCTGCGCACACTTTGCAAGCCCAGGAAGGTGACCGCCTGCCCGAGGTCGGTGACGGGCTGTCGCAGTCCGTAGAGCGGGCTGTTGACGCGCGCCAGCATTCTGGCGGCGATCCAGGGCTCGCCCTGAACGAGTTCACTCAGTTCGTTCGAATTGGCCTTGGCCATGAACTCGGGCGAAAGCATGCGCGCCAGTGCATGCGGCGGACGGGGTATGTCATGGATGGCGGCCAGCAGCCGATCGCGCTTATCGGGCTCCATCTCTTCTTCGGTGCGCCAGTGCCATTTCGGCAGCGCCTCTCGGCCGGGCGCCTCAACCCGGCTGGGCACAATGGCGGGCGCGGGCGCTGGCGAACGCAAAGCGGCCTGCCGCCCGGGACGAACGGCAGGTGGGGTCGACGGGCGGAGCCACCACCAGGCCAGACCTGCCAGTGGCAATGCGGCCGCAGCGAGCAGCAGGTTGGACATGATCGGCCTCCTGGGCGGGGCGAAATACCTCGTCTGCCGTGGGCAGAAGAAGCGCTTGCCAGGTTATCGACGCGTTTCGTCGCCGACTTGAGCCAGGCCGGCTCTCAGCCCAGGCGGGCCCGATGCCTCGCCACCTGTGCGCGCACCTGTGCGGGTGCAGTGCCACCGAGGGTGTTGCGCGCGTTGAGGCTGCCGCGCAGGCTCAGGCACTCGTACACGTCCTTTTCGATCGACGCGTTGAACCCTTGCAGCACCGACAGGGGCAGTTCGGACAGGTCGCAGTTGTGCGAGACCGCCGCCTTGACCGCATGCGCCACGGTTTCGTGGGCGTCGCGAAAGGGCAGGCCTTTCTTCACCAGGTAGTCGGCCAGATCGGTGGCGGTGGCGTAGCCCTTCTTGGCCGCGTCCTCCATGGCGATCGCGTTCACCGTGATGCCGCCTTCCTTCTGCCCGGTGGACGGGTTGAGCTGTCCGCCCACCATCTCGCAGAAGATGCGCAGCGTGTCCTTGAGCGTGTCCACGGTGTCGAACAAGGGCTCCTTGTCTTCCTGGTTGTCCTTGTTGTAGGCCAGCGGCTGACCCTTCATGAGCGTGATCAGGCCCATGAGGTGGCCGACCACACGGCCGGTTTTGCCGCGCGCGAGTTCGGGCACGTCGGGGTTCTTCTTCTGCGGCATGATCGAACTGCCAGTGGTGAAGCGGTCGGCGATTTTCACAAAGCCGAAGTTCTGGCTCATCCACAAGATGAGTTCCTCGCTGAAGCGGCTGATGTGAACCATGCACAGCGAGGCGGCAGCGGTGAATTCAATGGCGAAATCGCGGTCGCTCACGCCGTCCAGGCTGTTCTGGCACACCTGCGGCTCGCCGCGTTCGTCGACCATGCCCAGCGTGCGGGCCACGAGTTCGCGGTCCAGCGGGTAGGTGGTGCCCGCCAGCGCGGCGCTGCCCAGTGGCAGGCGGTTGGTGCGGCGGCGCACATCGGCCATGCGCTCGGCGTCGCGCGAGAACATCTCCACATAGGCCAGCAGGTGGTGCGCAAAGCTCACCGGCTGCGCCACCTGAAGGTGGGTGAAGCCGGGCAGGATCACTTCGACGTTCTTCTCCGCCACGTCCACCAGTGCCATCTGCAGCTCGTTCAGCAGCGGGATGATGAGGTCGATCTCGCCACGCAACCACAGGCGCACGTCGGTGGCGACCTGGTCGTTGCGGCTGCGTCCCGTGTGCAACCGCTTGCCCGCGTCGCCCACCAGCTGCGTCAGGCGTGCCTCGATGTTGAGATGCACATCCTCCAGGTCGAGCTTCCACTCAAAGCTGCCATCTTCGATCTCCGTGGTGATCTGGGCCATGCCACGCTGAATGGATTCGAGGTCGTCGCGGCCGATGATGCCCTGGGCCGCCAGCATGTGCGCGTGGGCGAGACTGCCGGTGATGTCGGCTTGCCACAGGCGCTTGTCGAAGAACACGCTGGCCGTGTATCGCTTGACCAACTCGCTCATGGGCTCCGAGAATAGGGCAGACCAGGCTTCGGATTTCTTGTCAAGTTGATTGGTGGACATGGTGTTGCCAGCGGCTGGGTGGGAATGGAGAGGAGCGGATGTCCGCCAGGGAAGGGGCCACGAGGTGCATGCCCGGGCCGGCAGACGGCGCAACGGACCCCTGTGCTGGCCCTCACGTTGGCCGACCCGAGGACGGAAAACGCTTCCCATGAAAGATTCCAGAATTTTATCGAGCTTCCAGGAGCTGGCGCATGCGGCGGGTGCGCGTCCGTTGTCGGAGATGCCCGAGCACCTGCGTGCGCGCGTGCAGGTTTTCGACACCTGCCAGGTGGGCACGGTGCTGCGCGCGGTGCTGTTCGTGCAGGCCGTGATCACCGTGGCGGCCATGTTTGGTGTCCACACGGTGCTGGGCTGGGTGACGCAGATGGCCGTCCTGACCGGCGCCGCCTTGCCCGCGGTGCTCGCCTGGCTGCTGACCGTCTGCGGCCTCAAACGCCAGCTCGGCCTGTTGCCCATGCCGGGCCAGTGGATCGCCGCTACGGGCCTGGGTGCGATCTCCGGCCTGTACGGGTGCGGCCTGCTCGTGCTCATGGGCCTGGCGGATCTCGCGCCCTGGGTGGCCAGCGCATCTGCAGGTGCGCTGGTCTCGGCGGTGCTGGTGGCCGCGCTCATGTGGCGCGCCAAGGCGCGCACGCCCGCTGGCACCACCGCGCGCCTGGCCGAGCTGCAGGCGCGCATCCGGCCGCACTTCCTGTTCAACACGCTCAACAGCGCCATTGCGCTGGTGCGCGAGGAGCCGGCCAAGGCCGAGAGCCTGCTGGAAGACCTGAGCGAGCTGTTTCGCCACGCGCTGGCCGACCCGAAAGAGGCCGTGCCGCTGTGGCAAGAGCTGGAACTGGCCGAGCACTACCTGGGCATCGAACAGGTGCGTTTTGGCGAGCGGCTAAAGGTGGAGTGGAGCGTCGATGAATCGGCTTCCAAGGCCAAGCTGCCCCCGCTGATCCTCCAGCCGCTGGTGGAGAACGCCGTCAAGCACGGGGTGGAGCCCAGCCCGACGGGGGCCATCGTGCGCATCAGCACGCAGCGCCGTGGCGGGGTGGTGGTGATCAAGGTGACCAACACCGTCCCGGCCGGCAGCGGCCGCCCGGGAAACGGCCTGGCGCTGGACAACGTGCGCCAGCGACTGACCCTCTTGCACGACGTCCAGGGCCGCTTTCAGAGCGCCCTGGTCAACGGAGTGTTTCAGGTCCGGCTTGAAATACCGGTATAAGCGCGTATGGGACAGGTTCTGGATACGGAGCGTGACATGGCATTGAAGGTATTGATCGTTGACGATGAAGCCCCGGCTCGCTCGAGGCTGCGCGCGTTGTTGGCCGAGTGCGCCGAGCCTCGCACCGATGTGGTGGGCGAGGCGTCCAATGCGGTGCAGGCGATGGAGCAGATCCAGCGCACACAGTGCGATCTGGTGATGCTCGACATCCACATGCCCGGGGTGGACGGCATTCAGCTGGCGAACACCCTGCGCGAGATGGCCAAGCCGCCGGCGGTGGTGTTCGTCACGGCTTACGCCGAGCACGCGGTGCATGCGTTCGAACTCGAGGCCATCGACTACCTCACCAAGCCGGTGCGGCGCGAGCGCCTCCAGCAGGCGCTGCAGAAGGCCCAGCGCCTGTTGAGCGCCGGCGATGGCGCAGGTGATGCGGGGCTACCGGAGAGCCTGATCATCCAGGAGCGTGGCCGCAGCGAGCGCGTGGCGCTGGCCGACGTCATCTACCTCAAGGCCGAACTCAAGTACATCACGGTGCGCACGGCCGACAAGGAGCACATCTACGACGGCGCCCTCAGCGACCTTGAGCAGCGCTATGCCCACCTGTTCGTGCGCGTGCACCGCAACGCCCTGGTCTCGCGCCGCGCGGTGCGGGCGGTGGAAAAGCACAACGACCCGGTGGAAGGCGAAGGCTGGATGGTGCGCCTGGATGGCGTGGAAGAGCGCCTGGCCGTTTCGCGCCGCCAGCTGGCGGCGGTGCGCGAAGCGCTGATGAGCTGAGCTGCTCGCGGTCAGGCCACGCCGTGGCGCCGCAACACCTCGGCCCAGGCCGCCAGCTTGCGGTCGAAGCTCCAGCTGGCGTTGGCCGGGCTGGTGGATGGCAGGCGGTAAATCGGCAATCCGAACGGTTCCGTGTGCTTCGCGTGCCGAAAACTCTCGCCGCCGTTGTGGGCGATCGCTTCAAGCAGCGGGCATGCGCGCCGCGCAGCCGCGAAATCGTTGAGTTCGGCGTTCTGGATCGCCGTGTCCAGGCTGCCCTCGCGCTCGCAGGCGCGGTACACGTCCCACACGCCCAGGCCCCGTGCGCGCAGCACCGTCACGCGCTCCTCGTAGGGCATCGCCGGCAAGGGCAGGGCCCAAAGAGCACCGAGGATCTGCCAGAAATGGTTCTGCGGATGGCCGTAGTACTGCTGTGCGCGCAGCGACGCCACGCCCGGAAAACTGCCCAGCACCAGCACACGCGTGTTGGTGCCGATCACGGGCGCCAGGCCCTCCAGGCGCTTCATGGCAGATCCTTCAACCGGGGCAGCGCCGCGATGGCGTTGGCCTGCGTGGCGGCCTGCATCGCATCCACGGTGATGCCGCGCAGGCCTGCCACCACCGCGCCAATGCGCGGCAACTCCACCGGTGTGTTGATGCCCTGGGCACGGCCCGCAGCACGCTCCGCCGCGGTGGCATAGAGCCATTGGGGCGGGATATCGGGCGAATCTGTCTCCAGCACCAGTGCATCCAGCGGCAAGCCGCTGGCGAGGCGGCGCAGCTGGCTGGCCGCTTCGAACGTCACCGCGCCACCAAAGCCGAGCTTGAAACCCCGATCCAGAAAGGCGCGTGCCTGCTGTTCGCTGCCGTTGAACGCGTGCGCGATGCCGCCGCTCGTGGGCAGTTCGCGCAGGTGTTTGAGCAACACGTCGGCGCTGCGGCGCACGTGCAGGATCACCGGCAGGCCATGCTTTCGCGCCAGCCGGAGTTGAGCGCGGTAGAAGAAGACCTGGCGTTCGCGCATTGCCGGCGTGCACAGCGCGGGGACGAAGAAGTCCAGTCCGATCTCGCCCACGGCCACGAGGTGCGGGTCGTCGCCGTGTTGGGTCAACGCGGCGTCCAGCGCGTCCAGATCACCGTCCTGTGCCTGCGGCACGTACAAGGGATGGATGCCCAGGGCGTAGGCGTCGCCCAGGCGGTGGGCCAGCGAACGCACGGTGTCGAAATTGGTGCGCTCCACGGCCGGTATGACACAACGGCCCACGTCGAGCGCTGCAGCCCGCGCACGCGCGGCCAGCGCCAGGGCGTGCTCGGCGCCGAACTCGGGGGCATCCAGATGGCAGTGTGTGTCGATCCACATGGCGGTATAACGGGCCATTGTGCCGCCACGAAAGGAATCACCATGCCGTCCACCCTCCGCCTTGCCGGGCTCGTCGCACCGGTTCTGATGGCCCTCACCGCCTGCGCCATGCCCGGTGCGCCTGCCAGCGCTCCGCTGGTGGGCAGCGAATGGCGCCTGGAGGACCTGGGTGGCACCGGGGTGCTGGATCGCGTGGAGGCCACGCTGGCGTTTCCCGAAGCGGGCCGCGTGGCGGGCCAAGGCTCGTGCAACCGCTTTTTTGGTTCCTACACACTCATGAGCGACCGCATCGCCATCGGCCAGATGGGTTCGACGCGCATGGCTTGCGCCGGCGCGGTGGGGGAGCAGGAAGCGCGCTACCTGGGTGCGCTGGAGAAGGCCGAGCGGGTGGAGGTGCAGGGAAAAACCATGCTGGTGTACAGCAAGGGCATGCAAAAGCCCCTTCGCTTCGTCCGAACAAAGCCTTGAGCAGCGGATCGCCTCAAGTCAACACACCCGTCGTCAAACGCAGCACGCGGCCGCAACGCGCAGCCAGCGTCTCGTCATGCGTCACCACGATGAAGGCGGTGCCCTGGTCGCGGGAGAGTTCCAGCATGAGCTGGAACACACCCTCGGCGGTGCTGCGATCCAGGTTGCCGGTGGGCTCGTCGGCCAGCACGCAGGCGGGTTGAGTCACCAGGGCGCGCGCGATGGCCACGCGCTGGCGTTCGCCACCCGAAAGCTCGGCTGGCCGGTGATGAAGCCGTTCGCCCAACCCCACGCGGCCGAGCATCTCTGAAGCGCGTTCGGCAGCTTCGGCGCGCACCATGCGGCGAATCCACAGCGGCATGGCCACGTTGTCGCGCGCGCTGAATTCGGGCAGCAGGTGGTGGAACTGGTAGACGAAACCCAGGTGCCGATTGCGCAGGTCGCCCTGCTGGGCAGCGCTCAACCCCGACAGCGTTTGACCCATGAGCTGCACGCTGCCGCTGGTGGGCGCGTCAAGCCCGCCGAGCAGGTGCAAGAGCGTGCTTTTGCCCGAACCCGAGGCGCCGACGATGGCCACCGTCTCGCCCGCGCGCACGGTGAGATCCACGCCGGTGAGCACGGTCACGTCAAGCCGCCCTTCCTGGAAACGCTTGGTGAGGCCCGTGGCACTCAGGACCACATCCATTCGGGTAGAGCCATCGCTCGTTCGGGT
>NZ_JBFWNX010000004.1:235083-341144 GCF_050250835.1 Hydrogenophaga sp.
CGTTCGGGTAGAGCCATCACCCGTTCGGGTAGAGCCATTGCCCGTTCGGGCTGAGCCATCACCCGTTCGGGCTGAGCCATCACCCGTTCGGGCTGAGTCATCTCCCGTTCGGGCTGAGTCATTACCCGTTCGGGCTGAGCCATCACCCGTTCGGGCTGAGTCATCTCCCGTTCGGGCTGAGCCACCACCCGTTCGGGCTGAGTCATCTCCCGTTCGGGCTGAGCTTGTCGAAGCCCCTGCCAAGGAGTTGGTGAGCCCTTCGACAAGCTCAGGATGATCGGAACGTTGCCCTTCGACAGGCTCAGGCCCTTCGACAAGCTCAGGATGATCGGAACGTTGCCCTTCGACAAGCTCAGGCCCTTCGACAAGCTCAGGATGATCGGAACGTTGCCCTTCGACAAGCTCAGGCCCTTCGACAGGCTCAGGATGATCGGAACGTTGCCCTTCGACAGGCTCAGGATGATCGGAACGTTGCCCTTCGACAGGCTCAGGCCCTTCGACAAGCTCAGGATGATCGGAACGTTGCCCTTCGACAAGCTCAGGGCGAACGGGGCTGGTTGGGTCACTCATATCTCAGTGCCTCGGCCGGATTCACCCGGCTCGCGCGCCAGCTCGGATAGATGGTGGCCAGGAATGACAGCACCAGCGAGATCACCGCCACCGGCAGGATGTCGGTCTGCTGCGGGTCGCTGGGCATGCGGCTGATGAGGTAGATGTCCTGCGGCAGGAAACTCGCGCCCAGCAGGCGTTCGAGCGCGGGCACCAGGGTGTCGATGTTGAAGGCCACGCCGAGCCCGAGCAGGAGGCCCGCGCCGGTGCCGATGACGCCGACCATGGCGCCCTGCACCATGAACACACCCATGATGCTGCGAGGGCTGGCACCCAGCGTGCGCAAGATGGCGATGTCGGCGCGCTTGTCGGTCACGGTCATGACCAGCGTGGACACCAGATTGAACGCGGCCACCGCCACGATCAGGGTCAGGATGATGAACATCATGCGCTTTTCAAGTTGTACGGCGGCGAACCAGGTGCGGTTCTGGCGCGTCCAGTCGCGCACCAGCAGGCCAGGGTCCAGGCCGGCGGCAATCGAGATGGCCACCTCGCGTGCCGCGTGCAGGTCCTTGATCTTGATGCGCACGCCGGTGGGTCCTTCCACGCGGAAAATGCGCGCGGCGTCGTCCTGGTGCAGCAGCGCCAGGGCCGAGTCGTATTCGAAATGGCCGGAATTGAACACGCCCACCACCGCCATCTGCCGGATGCGTGGCACCACGCCGGCCGGTGTCACCTGCCCGCTGGGCGCGATCAGCGTGACGGTGTCGCCCACGATCACCCCGAGGCTGCGCGCCAGTTCGCCACCAAGGATGACGCCGAATTCGCCCGCTACCAGTCGCGGCAGCACCGTAGCGGCCAGATCGGCGGCGAGATCGGTCACCTTGGGCTCCAGCGCCGGGTCGATGCCGCGCACCAGCGTGCCCTTCATGTCTTCGCCGCGCGCGATCAGCGCCTGGGCACCGACGAAGGGCGCCGCGCCCAGCACCTCCGGGTGGCTTTCGATGCTGGCGAGCACGCGCGGCAGATCGGGAATGGCCTGGCCGCCGGGCTCGAACACCTCGATGTGCGCCAGCACGCCGAGCATGCGGTCGCGCACCTCCTTCTGGAAGCCGTTCATGACCGAGAGCACGATGATGAGTGCAGCCACGCCCAGAGCGATGCCCAGCATGGACACGCCGGAAATAAAGGAGATGAAGCCGTTGCGCCGGGTGGCGCGGCCGGCGCGCGTGTAGCGCCAACCCAGAATGAGTTCGTAGGGGGTTTGCATGGGTCCTGGATCCAGGGGGCATTGTGGCATCCCCGACAATCCCCTCATGTCCGTTGCCGCCCGCCACTTGATCATTCCGTTTGCCGCTGCCGGCGCGTCCGACCAGCAGCCGCTGTGGCCGTCGCCAGACCGAGAAGACCTGCCTCACCTGGCCGCCCTGCTGCATCGGCTGCAGGTGGTCTCACGCACGGTGTGCGCGCCCGACACGCCGTCGATGCCCTACGAACTGGTTCTGGCCCGGTTGCTGGGTCTTCCGTCCGAACCCGGGCGGATACCCTGGGCCGCCTTCGAGACGCGCACCCTGGGCGAGGCCTGCGGCTGGATCAAGCCCTGCCATCTGCAAGTGGGTGGCGACCAGGTGCGCCTGGGAGACGCGGCCCTGCTGGGGCTGGAGGAGGCCGAATCCCGAACCCTGCTGGCCGCGGCCGCACCCTACTTCGCGGAAGACGGCATGCGCCTCACCTACGCGGCACCCGGGGCCTGGCTGGTTGTCGGTGAACCATTGCGCGGTCTCACCACCTGGTCCGTCGACCGTCTTGCAGGGCGCCAGCTCTCGCCCGGTGTTCTGCAGCTCACCACGGGACCGTTTGGCCCACTCTGGCAACGCTTGCAGAACGAAATGCAGATGCTGTTCTACACACATGGTGTCAACGACGAGCGGACACGGCGCGGCCAGTTGCCGGTCAACGCCATCTGGCTCACCGGCGCCGGTGTTCTCGACGCTTTGCCTGCGCCCGCGCCCCATGTGGTGGTCGAGAATCGTCTGTGTGCCAGCGCGCTGGCGCTCGATGCAGCGGCGTATCGGCAAGCGTGGCAATCCGTGGACGCAGATGCCTGCATGGCGCTGTTGAATCAATGCCGCCAGGGACAACCGGTGCGTCTGACGCTGGCGGGCGAGCAGGCGGCGATCACCTATGGCCCCCGCCCCGTGTCAATGATCGCGCGCGTCGGCTCGCTGTTCTCCGCGAAACCGTCCGTGGCCGTGCTCGACGATCTGTAGAAACCAGGAAAGGCTTTATTTCGCCATGAAGATCATCACCCGCGACGTCCCTCCACGCGCTGCCTGGGCGCTGGAGCAAGGTGGCCTGCACCCGTTGCTCGCGCGCCTGTTCGCAGCACGCGGCATCACCAGCAAGGACGAGCTCGACGATGCGCTTGCGCGCCTGATTCCGCCCTCGCAGATGCTGGGCGCGCAGGAAGCCGCCCGCGCGCTGGCCGATGCCATGGTGGCCAGGCAGGCCATCTGCATCGTGGCCGACTACGACTGCGATGGCGCCACAGCCTGCGCGGTGGGGCTGCGTGGGCTTCGCCTGCTCGGCGCACCGCTGGGTTTCGACCGCGTGAACTACCTCGTGCCCGACCGCGTGGCCGACGGGTATGGACTCACGCCGTCAATTGCAAGGCGCGTGAAGGCCCAGGGCGCCGATGTGCTGGTGACCGTGGACAACGGCATTGCGAGTGTGGAGGGCGTGCGCGCTGCGCGCGAACTCGGCTTGCAGGTGATCGTGACCGATCACCACCTGCCCGCCATGAAGAATGGCGAGATCACGCTGCCGCAGGACTGCATCATCGTCAACCCCAACCAGCCCGGCTGCCCCTTCGAGAGCAAGTCGATTGCGGGTGTGGGGGTGATGTTTTATGTGTTGCTGGCGCTGCGGGCGGAGCTGCGCGAGCGTGGGGCATACGATTCTGTTTGCCCCGAACCCCCCTCCGCTCGCCCCGAGCCCCCCTCCGCTCGCCCTGAGCTTGTCGAAGGGCAACGTTCCGATCATCCTGAGCTTGTCGAAGGGCAATGTTCCGATCATCCTGAGCTTGTCGAAGGGCAATGTTCCGATCATCCTGAGCTCGTCGAAGGGCCTGAGCTTGTCGAAGGGCAATGTTCCGATCATCCTGAGCTTGTCGAAGGGCTCGCCAACACCTTGACCGGGGCTTCGACAAGCTCAGCCCGAACGGGAGAAGGCTCAGCCCGAACGGGAGATGGCTCAGCCCGAACGGGAGACGGCTCAGCCCGAACGGGAGACGGCTCAGCCCGAACGGGAGACGGCTCAGCCCGAACGGGCGGCCCGCGGCTTGACTCCTTGCTCCCTCTGGTGGCGCTGGGCACCGTGGCCGATGTGGTGAAACTGGATGCCAACAACCGCCGCCTGGTCGCGCAGGGCCTGAAGCGCGTGCGCATGGGAGCCATGCCGCCGGGCATGACGGCGCTGTTCAACGCGGCGGCTCGCAAACCCACTGCCGCCACCGGCTTCGACTTCGGCTTTGCCCTGGGTCCGCGCCTGAATGCCGCCGGCCGCCTGGCCGACATGACGCTCGGCATCGAATGCCTGACCACCGACGATGCCTTGCGTGCCGACGAACTCGCGCGCACGCTGGACGGCATCAACCGCGAGCGCAAGGTGATCGAAGGTGACATGCGCGAACAGGCGCTGCAACTGGCGGAGGAGATGTTCGACGAGTCCGAAGAACCGCCACCGGCGCTGATCGTGTTCGATCCGGACTTTCACGAAGGGGTGGTCGGCATCGTGGCCTCGCGGCTGAAGGACAAGCTGCACCGCCCCACGTTTGTGTTTGCCGCCAGTGGCGCCGAGGGCAAAGAGCACGAGCTCAAGGGGTCGGGGCGTTCCATTGCGGGCTTTCACCTGCGCGATGCGCTCGACCTCGTGGCCAAGCGCCACCCGGGCGTGCTGCTGCGTTTTGGCGGGCACGCCATGGCGGCCGGCTGCACCATCGACGAAGAGCATCTGGAGACTTTTGAAGCCGCGCTGCAGCAGGTGGCACACGAGTGGCTGGACGCTGCCACGCTGCAGCGCCGCATCGAGGCCGATGGCCCGCTGGAGACGAAGTACCGCCGCGCCGATCTGGTGGATACCTTGCACCAGGAGGTCTGGGGTCAGGGTTTTGCGCCGCCGGTGTTCTGCGAGGAGGTTCAGGTGGTGTCACAGCGGCTGGTGGGTGAGAAGCACCTGGCGCTCAAGCTCAAGCACCAGGGTGAGCCGGTGGATGGCATCTGGTTCGGCCACACCGAGCCACTGCCCAACCGCGTCAAGATCGCGTTCCGCCTGGACGCGGAAGAGTGGCAGGGCCAGCGCAGGGTTCGGTTTCTGGTGGAGGCGGCGGAGGTCTGAGGCATTGACGTCCTGTCGCTTTTCTCCGGCAGCAGGAAGCCGCCGGAGAAAAGTCAAACAGTCCGATGCAAAACCGGCGTCTCGGGCACCGGATACCCCGCAGCCCCAAAGGTACTCACCACTGCCTTGTGCGTGTCGAAGTAGACCTGCCAGTAGTGGTCGGTGTGGGTGTAGGGACGCACGCAGAGCAATGGCCCTTCGGGCGTGAACTGCAGAATTTCCACATCGGGGGCCGGTGAGGTCACCACATTGGGAATCGCGGCGAGGGCGGTGCGCAGGCGCGCCATGGCGTCGTTCACATCCACGCTGTTGGCCACCTTGGCCACGCAGTCCACGCGGCGGAACGGTTCATGGCTGAAGTTCTGGATGTTGTCCGAGAACACTTTGTTGTTGCCCACGATGGTCGTCACGTTGTCGGGCGTGAGGACGGTGGTGGCGAACAGGCCAAGTTCCTTCACCGTGCCAGTGACGCCACCGGCACAGATGAAATCGCCCACCTTGTAGGGCCGCAACACCTGCAGGAAGATGCCCGCCGCGAAGTTGGCCAGCATGCCGCTCCAGGCCACGCCGATGGCCAGGCCGGCGCCCGCCAGCAAAGCCGCGAAAGAGGTGGTGCGCACGCCGAAAATGTCCAGGATCGCCAGGATCAGCACGATGGTGAGCAGCACCGAGATGATGGACTTGAGGTACTGGATCAGCGTCTGGTCGAGCTTGCGGCCCCTCTCCATAGCCTTGCCGATCAGCCCCACCGCGATGCCGATGAGCCATCGGCCCACCACCCATGCCGCGATGGCGCCCAGCACCTTGAGGCCGAAATCGGCCCCTTGCGTGACCAGAAAATCCCAGATGACTTCCGTGTTCATAATGTTTTCCTTTCAAAGGTGATCCAACAGATGCAGCATTCACACCCACCTGGCAAACCTTGCGGTTGCGTCCTCCCCAGGACCCAGCAGGTCGGCGGATTGTGCCCGCGCCGTGGCCGGCCAGGTAGCAGGGGTATCCGCGCGTGAAGGCCGGTGCCAATGCCGCGGCCCGCCAGCGCCGCGTTCCCCAGGCCCTGCCCGAGGTCACCATCTCCGAGGACAGCGAAGTGCGCTTCCTGCACCTGGGAACTGAATGGATCCAGGGCTCCATGCTGCTGGACTCGCCGTTCGACATCGAGCTCGACTACGTCCAGCGCATGATGGCCTGGCTGCTGTTCGTCGAGCCCGACTCGGTGAGCACTCGGCGCGCGCTGCAACTCGGGCTGGGCTCGGCCGCGCTCACCAAGTTCTGCTTCAAGAAGCTTCGCATGGACACCACCGCCATCGAGATCAACCCTCAGGTGCTGGCGGTGTGTCGGCAGTGGTTCAAGCTGCCGCCCGACGGGGCGCGCCTGCGCGTGTTGCTGGCCGATGCCGGCGAAGAGATTCGCCGCGCCAGCCACATCGGCGCCTACGACGCCTTGCAGGTCGACCTGTACGACCACGAAGCTGCCGCACCGGTGCTCGACAGTCCCGACTTCTATGCCGACTGCCGCGCCGCGCTCACCGACGAAGGCGCCCTCACCGTCAACCTCTTTGGCCGCGACGCCAGCTACGAGCGCTCGCTGCAAAGCATCTGCGCCGCGTTCGGCGCCGATGCGGTCTGGGCTTTCAAGCCCACGCGCGAAGGCAACACGGTGGTGCTCGCGCAACGCACACCCGAGCGCCCCACGCGCATGGCGCTGCTGGCTCGGGCCGAGGCGGTGCAGGCACGCTGGGGTTTACCCGCTGTGAAGTGGCTGCGCCTGTTCAAGCCGGTATCCTGACGGTCCCATGAAGACTCTGCAGAAGCCCTCGCTCCGCCCGATCGAAGCCCCGCTGGACTGGCGCAGCCTGGTGGAATGGCTGCGCGAGGACGAAGTGATTTCCGCTGAAGAGGCCGAACGCACCATCACGCGCTGTGCCTCTGCCCACAGCTCGCAGCATCCCTTGCAGCGCCTCTCGGTGGTGGGCATGGCGCGCAAGGCCGATCGCCACGTGCTCGATGTGGAGATGCTCACCCAATGGCTGGCGGGGCGCAGTGGTCTGGACTACATGCGCATTGATCCGCTCAAGGTCGACGTGGGCAAGGTGGCCGAGGTGATGAGCGCCGCCTACGCCGAACGCCACAGGGTGTTGCCCGTGCTGGTGAGCCCCGCCGAGGTGGTGGTGGCCACGGCCGAACCGTTTCTGCGTGACTGGGTGCCCGAGGTGGAACGCCAGACGCGCAAGACGGTGCGCCTCGTGCTGGCCAGCCCGCAAGCCATCAGCAGCTTCACTGCCGAGTTCTTTGCCCTGGCCAAGTCGGTGCGCGCTGCCAGCAAGAGCGGCGGGCAGGCTGGCTTCGGCAGCTTCGAGCAACTGGTGGAACTCGGCAAGGCCAACACGCAGCTCGATGCCAACGACCAGGGCGTGGTGCAGGTGGTGGACTGGCTCTGGCAGTACGCCTTTGACCAGCGCGCCAGCGACATTCACCTGGAACCCCGGCGCGATCTAGGCGTGATCCGCTTCCGCATCGACGGTGTGTTGCACCCCGTGTACCAGATGCCCATTGGCGTGATGAACGCCATGACTGCGCGCATCAAACTGCTGGGGCGCATGGACGTGGTGGAGCGCCGCCGCCCGCAGGACGGTCGCATCAAGACCCTGCGTCCCGCGACATCGGCCCCCACGCTTGCGACTTCGTCTGCTTCGCTGCCCCCCGGGGGGGCTCAGCCGCCCAGGGGCGGCCCGTCGGCGGCTGGCCAGGCCCGCGGCGAAGAAGTGGAAATGCGCCTGTCCACCCTGCCCACAGCGTTCGGCGAAAAGCTGGTCATGCGCATCTTCGACCCCGACTCCACGGTGAAGGACCTCGCCGCGCTCGGATTTGCCGCGCACGACGCGCAGCGCTGGGAAGGGCTCACGAAACACCCGCACGGCATCGTGCTGGTGACTGGCCCCACCGGCTCGGGCAAGACCACCACGCTCTATGCCACTTTGAAGCGCCTGGCCACCGAAGAGGTGAACGTGAGCACGGTGGAAGACCCGATCGAGATGATCGAACCCGCCTTCAACCAGACGCAGGTGCAGCCGCATCTGGACCTGGACTTCGCACAAGGCCTGCGCGCCCTCATGCGACAGGACCCGGACATCATCATGGTGGGCGAGGTGCGCGACCTCGCCACTGCCGAAATGGCCGTGCAGGCCGCGCTCACGGGCCATCTGGTGTTCACCACCCTGCACACCAACGACGCTCCCTCGGCCATCATGCGCCTCATGGAACTGGGCATACCGCCTTACCTCATCAACGCCACCGTGCTCGGCGTGCTCGCGCAGCGGCTGGTGCGCACACTCTGTCCCGCGTGCCGCAAACCGCTGGACAAGGACGAGGTGGCTGCCTCGCACGAAACGCTGGCCGATCTCGTGAAACCGTGGCAGGTGAGCGGCAGCTACCGGCCGTATCAGCCGGTGGGCTGTGTGGACTGCCGCATGACAGGCTTCCGCGGACGCATGGGCCTTTACGAACTTCTTGTCGTGACCGAAGCCTTCAAGGACAAGGTGAGCCGCGAGCCGCGCCTGGACGTTCTGCGCAGGCAGGCCATGCAAGACGGCATGCGCCCTCTGCGCCTGGGTGGCGCGGCGCGCGTGGCCGAAGGCTCGACCACCATGGACGAAGTGCTGGCCTGCACACCGCCCGTGCAGTGAGCCCCTGAGCGCGGACCCATGATCAAGAACCTGCAGGACTTTCTGGCGGGCCTGCTCTTTCTGGCCATTGGCATTGGCTTCGGCTGGGCTGCCACGCACCATTCACTGGGATCTGCTTCCGACATGGGGCCGGGCTACTTCCCCCTGCTCATGGGCCTGCTGCTTGCCTTGCTCGGAGCGCTCATACTTTTCAAGGCACTCACCTTCGAGGCGCTGGGTGGCGGTCGGGTGAGTCACTGGGGCCTGGGTCCGCTGGTGCGCTTGCTGGGCGGACTGCTCTGGCTGGCCTTCTGTACCGGCCCTTCGCAATGGCCCTGGGTCGGGGCCGCGCTGCAAGGTTTCCCCACCTTTGGCCTGGTGATCGGCCTGGCCGGCTTGTTGCTGGCCGTGGTGGCCGGTGGCGGCGCGCGCGCCATGGGGTGGTCGTTGTTGCTGACGGTGTCGATCGGTGCCCTCTGGGTCGGGCTGCTCGGGTTGAACGTACCCCTGTGGCCAGGGCCAGGCGTGGGCTGACGGGAAAGGCACTTCCACCATGTCGCTTTCCTGGTGGGATTCACTGACCCTGGGCGCCGCCGCTGTGGCGGCATTCCAGCCGCTCGCATTGATTGCGGTGGGCGTGCTGGTGGGCAGTGTGTTCGGCCTGCTGCCCGGCCTGGGTCCGGTCACCGCCATTGCATTGCTGCTGCCGGCCACGCTCGATCTGCCGCCGCTGCCCGCGCTGCTGGTGCTGGCCGGTGTGTACTACGGCGCGCAGTACGGTGGCTCTCTGCCCGCCATCGTGCACAACCAGCCGGGCGAGGCGTCTTCCGTCATGACCAGCCTGGACGGCCATCCCCTGGCTCTCCAGGGCCGCGCGGGCGCAGCGCTGACGATGGCCACGGTCAGTTCCTTTGCCGCTGGGTGCCTGGGCATTGCAGTGGTGGCCGCACTCGCGCAGCCATTGGTGTCGCTCGGCTTGCAGTTCGGCTCGGCCGAGCGCTTCATGCTGCTCGTGGTGGGTCTCATGGGTGCCACCGTGCTGGCTTCGGGCTCGTTCCTCAAGGCGCTGGCCATGGCCGTGCTCGGCATCCTGCTCGGCCTCACCGGCTGGGATGTGCACACCGGCACCGCGCGCTTTGTGCCCGAAGCGCTGGAACCATGGATGGGCCGACAGAACGGGCTCGCCAATGGCGTGGGTTTCATCGCGTTGGCGCTTGGCTTTTTCGTGGTGGCACCGGTGGTGGCCGAGATGGCAGGGCTGTCTGACCTTGCGCCAGCAACAGAAGCAGAACCGACACAACCATCATCAGGCATGAAGGACCGCCCCACCCGCGCGGAATGGCGCGACGCCGTGCCCGCCCTGCTGCGTGGCACCGGCCTGGGCGTTGTGCTCGGGGTGGTGCCAGGTGGCGGTGCGCTGCTGTCATCGCTGGCGGCGTACCAGGTGGAAAAAGTGGTGTCGCGCCAGCGCACACCACGCCTGGGCGAGGGCAACCTGCGCGGCGTGGCCGCCCCTGAAGCCGCCAACAACGCCGGCGCACAAACGGCCTACCTGCCCATGTTGGCCCTGGGCCTGCCACCCAACGCCGTGATGGCGCTGCTGCTGGGTGCGCTCGGCCTGCACGCCATCGAGCCCGGGCCTTCGGTGATGAACGTGCAGCCCGCGCTGTTCTGGGGCTTGCTCGTGTCCATGTGGGTGGGCAACGTGCTGCTGATCCTGCTCAACCTGCCGCTGGCGCGCTGGTGGCAGCCGGCGCTGCTGAAGGTGCTGCACATCCCGCGCCGCGCATTGCTGGCGGGCCTCATGGTGGCGTGCGGTCTCGGAGCCCTTGCGCTCGGCCCTCATGGCTGGGGCGTGTGGCTGGTCATCGGCCTGGGTTTGCTCGCCTTTGTGCTGCAGCGCCTGGGCTGCGAGGGCGTGGCGCTGCTGCTGGGCTTTGTGCTCGCGCCGGGGCTGGAAGAACACCTGCGCCGTGCGCTGCAGCTTTCGCGTGGGGACTGGCTTGTGTTTCTTGAGCGGCCAGTGTCGGCACTGCTGCTGATGGTGGCGATCGGGTTGTTGCTGGTGGTGGTGTTGCAGCCGGGGCGGCGGCGTTTGGGGCGCTGAGGGACTTCTCGGCCTACGGAAATGCCACCTTCGCCGGTAACGGGCAGGTCGACATCAACGCGGGAGGCAACCACATCTCCAGACTCTCCATCGAACCGCTCTTGCACAGGCCCGATGTCGAAAATTCCCGGCTGCTCCTGCAGCCGGGCTTGGGGGTGATGTCGTTGTGAAACGCGGGGGAAGCGGCTTGTCCCCATAATCGACCGGATGTCCGTCGCCGCGTCCCACTCCAGTCCCCATCTCGCCACCGGTCTCACGCTCGCCATAGCGGGCTCGATCGCCTTCAGCGCCAAGGCCATCATCGTCAAGCTGGCCTACCGGTACGGCGTGGATGCGGTCACGCTGCTCATGTACCGCATGCTGTTCTCGCTGCCGCTGTTTCTGGCGCTGGCGTGGTGGGCGTCCTACCGGCAGGGCGCACGCCTCACCCTCAAGCGGCGTGACTGGCTGGGTGTGATCGGGCTGGGTTTCACGGGTTACTACCTCGCCAGCTTTCTGGATTTCTGGGGCCTGCAGTTCATCAGCGCGAGCCTGGAGCGGCTGATTCTTTATCTCAACCCCACGCTGGTGCTGGTGTTGGGCTGGATCATCTACCAGCGGCGAATCAGCGGCTTGCAGGCGATTGCCATGGCGGTGAGTTATGGCGGGGTGCTGCTGGTGTTCGGACACGAGGCTGGATTCCAGGGCCCGAATGCTGTGCTGGGCGCGGTGCTGGTGTTTGGAAGCGCCATCAGCTACGCCATCTACCTTGTCTACAGCGGGGAAATCGTCAAGCGCCTGGGGTCGATGCGCCTGGTGGGGCTGGCCACCAGCGTCGCCTGCGTGTTGTGCATCGTTCAGTTCGCCTTGCTTCGCCCCTTGAGCGCGGCAGTGGTCGAACCCGAGGTGATCTGGCTCTCCATGCTCAACGCCACCTTGTGCACGTTCGCGCCGGTGGTGATGGTGATGATGGCGATCGAGCGCATCGGCGCGGGGCTGGCGGCGCAGACCGGCATGATCGGACCCATGTCGACCATCGTCATGGGCGTGCTGATCCTGGGCGAGCCTTTCAACGGCTGGATCGTGGCGGGCACCGTGCTGGTGCTCTCGGGTGTGTTTCTGGTGACGCGTTTCGGCTCGTCGGCCGCGACCAAATAATCCTTCCCTTTCAGGAGATCAAAGCATGGACCTGGGTATCAATGGCAAGTGGGCGCTGGTGGGTGGCGCGAGCAAGGGGCTGGGGCTGGGCTGCGCGCAGGCGCTGGCGGCCGAAGGCGTGAATGTGGTCATGGTGGCGCGCCGTGCGCGCGACCTGGAGGAAGCGGTGGCCGGCGTGCGCGCGGCGTCGCCAGCGGTCACGGTGCTCGGTGTGGCGGCCGACATCACCACGCCCGAAGGCCGCGCCGCTGCGTTCTCGGTGAGCGGAGGGCCAGGCACGGCCTTCGACATCGTGGTGACCAACGCGGGTGGTCCGCCGTCGGGCGATTTCCGCGCCTGGGACCGCGATGTGTGGATCAAGGCGCTGGACGCCAACATGCTGACCCCGATCGAGCTGATCAAGGCCACGGTGGATGGCATGGCGCAGCGCGGCTTTGGCCGCATCGTCAACATCACCTCGGGTGCGGTGAAGGCGCCGATCGACATTCTGGGCCTGTCCAATGGCGCACGCAGCGGCCTCACGGGTTTCATGGCGGGCGCGGCGCGCAGCTCGCTGGCCGCACAAGGTGTGACCATCAACAACCTGCTGCCTGGTGCCTTCGACACGGACCGTCTCAAGAATCTGTTCGCCAGTTCGTCCACCAAGACCGGTGAACCCGCCGAGGCCATTGCCGATGCGCGGCGCAAGACGATACCGGCCCGGCGCTTTGGTGATCCCCAAGAGTTCGGTGCCACTTGCGCCTTCCTGTGCAGCGTGCACGCCGGCTACATCACGGGCCAGAACGTCCTGGTCGATGGTGGCGCCTACCCGGGAACGTTCTGAAGCGTCAGCGTCGCGACGACACCAGGATTCCGCCGACGATGAGCATGAAGCCGACCGCGTGGTACAGGCGCGGCGGCTCGCCCAGCAAGGTGGCCGACATGAGCGCTGCAAACAGGGGCGTGAGGTTGGAGAAGAACGCGGCCATGGCCGGGCCCACCCGTGCCACGCCCGCACCCCAGCAGCGGTAGGCCAGCAGCGAAGGGCCCACGGCCACGTACACCAGCGCAGCCGCCAACGGCCAACCCCATTGAATGGCGGAGCCGCCCACCGGCTGGGGGGGCAAGGTGAGCCACTCGCCTGCCGCGAAGAGGCCCGACCACGCCACGCCCATCAACACCTGCGCCAGCAGGAACGCGGCCCAGTCCGACTTGATGTGAGCCGGGTCCTCGCCTGGGCGGGGGCGTGCCAGCAGCCAGCTGTACCACGACCACAACATGGCGGCCAGCAGCACCCAGGCGTCGCCCGGGACCAGTTGCAACGCCCGCAGTTGATCCAGCTCACCGCGAGTGAGCACCACCACCACGCCCGCAATGGACAGCGCCGCGCCGAGCGCGGCCAGGCGCGAGATCGCCACACCGTAGAACAGCCGGCCCAGGAGCAGCATCCACACCGGCATGCTGGCGGCCACCAGCGTCACGTTGATGGGCGTGGAGGTTTTCAGGGCCACGTATTGCAGCGCGTTGTAGCAGCCCACCCCCAGCAGGCCCAACAGCGTGAAGCGCCGCCAGTGCGGCCACATGCCACGGTCACCCGGACGCACCACCCAGCCGGCCAGGGGCAGCAGCAGCGCCAGCGCCAGCACCCAGCGCAGAAAATTGAGCGTGACGGGCGGCACCACGCCCTGCATCACGCGGCCCACGATGGCGTTGCCTGCCCACAGCAGGGGCGGCGTCATGAGCAGCAGGACGGTGGAGAGCGTGAGGCGGGAATCTTTCGGTGCAGACATGCTGGAACTGTAGCCGCCCATGGATGCCCGCCGATGGCCAGGGGCTGCTGCCGTCGGGCACGCGCGTCGACCGCGTTTCCGTGGCAGCATGGTCGCTTTCATCGACACGCATCCCTGCAAGAGGAGACCCGATATGAGCGAACACACCAGCCGCGCCGTGCGCATACACGCCTCCGGCGGACCCGAGCAACTGGTGATCGACACCGTGAGCGTGGGTGATCCAGGCCCGGGACAGGTGCGCATCCGCCACCACGCGGTGGGGTTGAACTACATCGACGTCTATCAGCGCAGCGGCCTGTACCCGTTGCCCCTGCCGCTGGCGCTGGGCGTGGAAGGTGCTGGCGTGATCGAGGCGGTGGGTGAGGGCGTGACGCACCTGAAGGTGGGCGATCGTGCCGCCTACGCCGCCAATCAGCCCGGCAGCTACTGCGATGTGCGCGTCATGCCCGCCATGAACCTTTGCGTGCTGCCCGACGGCATTGATTTCGAAACCGGTGCGGCCATGATGCTCAAGGGGCTCACGGCGCAATACCTGCTCAAGCGCTGCAAACCGGTGGAAGGCCTGGAGGCGGGCGACTTCGTGCTGTTCCACGCCGCCGCAGGTGGCGTGGGCCTGATCGCCTGCCAATGGGCCAAGGCGCTCGGCCTGAAGCTCATTGCCACCGCTGGCTCGGACGAAAAGTGCAAGCTGGCGCTCGAACATGGTGCGAGCCACGCCGTCAACTACCGCACTGAAGACTTTGTCGCACGGGTCAAGGAGATCACCGGCGGCCAGGGCGTGAAAGTGGTCTACGACTCGGTGGGCAAGGACACTTTTGAAAAGTCGCTCGACTGCCTGCGCCCTTTCGGCCTGCTCGTGAGCTTTGGAAACGCCTCGGGCCCCGTGCCACCGTTTGCGCCCGGCATCCTGGGTGCCAAGGGGTCGTTGTATCTCACGCGCCAGACGGTGTTCACGCACATCTCCAGCCGGGAGCGCACGCAAGCCATGGCCGACGATCTGTTCGCGGTGGTGTCCAGCGGGCAGGTGAAGATTCGCATCGACCAGCGCTTTGCGCTGACCGATGTGCAGTCTGCGCACAGGAGCCTGGAAGCACGAGCCACGACAGGCAGCACCGTCCTCCTTCCCTGATCCAAAAAAGGATCAGGCGGCCTGGGTCGCGCGAGGCGCCACGGTCGCCAGCGCCTTTTCCAGGTGTTGCAAGGTGCCCGGCACGTCGTGCCACTTGTCCAGGCCGAAGAGGCCAATGCGGAAGGTCTTGAAGTCCGGACCTTCGTCGCATTGCAGCGGCACACCCGCCGCGGTTTGCAGGCCCTGTGCGAGGAATTTCTTGCTCGATTGAATGTCCGGGTCGGTGGTGAAGCTCACCACCACACCGGGCGCCTGGAAGCCACTGGCTGCCACACTGGCGAAACCGTGGCTTTGCAGCAGTTCGCGCACCTGGCTGCCCAGCGCCATCTGCTCCTGGCGCACCCGTTCTACGCCGTAGGCTTCGGTTTCCTTCATCGTGTCGCGCAGCCGCGTGAGTGCGTCGGTTGGCAAGGTGCTGTGGTAGGCATGGCCACCCCCTTCGTAGGTCTCCATGATCTGCAGCCATTTTTTCAGATCCATCGCAAAGGTGGTGCTTTGCGTGCTGTCGATCGCCGTTCGGGCACGCTCGCTGAGCATGACCATGGCGCAGCAGGGCGAGCTGCTCCAGCCCTTCTGCGGCGCAGAGATCAGGATGTCGACACCGGTGGCCTGCATGTCCACCCACATCGCACCCGAAGCGATGCAGTCGAGCACGAAGAGACCGCCCGCCGCATGCACCGCATCGGCCACCGCCTGCAGGTAGTCGTCCGGCAGGATCATGCCGGCGGCAGTTTCCACGTGTGGCGCAAACACCAGCGCGGGCTTTTCGCGCGCGATGGTGGCCACCACCTCGTCGACGGGGGCCGGTGCCCAGGCCGACTGGGCGCCTTCGCCCACGCGCCGCGCCTTCATCACCGTGTGGCTCGCGGGAATGGTGCCCATGTCGAAGATCTGCGTCCAGCGGTAGCTGAACCAGCCATTGCGAATGACCAATACATGCTTGCCGTGGGCAAACTGCCGCGCCACCGACTCCATGCCGAAGGTGCCGCTGCCCGGCACCAGCACCGCTGAGCGCGCACCGTACACGCGCTTGAGCATGGCCGAGATGTCGGTCATCACGCCCTGGAAGCGCTGGGACATGTGGTTGAGCGCGCGGTCGGTGTAGACCACCGAGAACTCGAGCAGGCCGTCGGGATCGACGTGGGGCAACAATCCTGGCATGGTGTTTCTCCTCTGGTGCTGGCCGTGAAAAGCGGCTTTCCAGCGTAGCACAGCAGCCCGTCTGCCGCAGGCTTCAGGGCCGTTCGAGCGTGCCTGCGGCGGGTCGCAGGCGGCTGGGAGCCAGCACGCCGGCCGAGTCCAGGATGGGGTAGGCAATGGAGCAGATGTGCGAGTTGATGCGCTTCAGATCGCTGATGAGGTCGAGGTGCAGCGCGCTGGTGTCCATGCTCTGCATGCTCTGGTCCGACAGCCGGTTCAGGTGCGTGGCAGCGTACTCGCGTTCCATGTCACGGAAGCGGACCTTCTCCTCCAGAAGACGTTGCGCATCGCGCACGTTGCCATTGAGGAACACGCTCATGCCCAGGCGAAGGTTGTCGATCAGGCGCGTGTGCAGCTCGGTGATCTCGGCCATGCCCGCCTCGGAGAACTCGCGGCCCTTGCGGATCTTCTTGTCCTCGATGTCGAGCAGCACGCGCTCCACGGTGTCGCCGATCTGCTCCATGTTGATGGTGAAGCTGATGATGTCGGTCCAGCGGCGGCCTTCTTCTTCGCTCAGCTGCTGGCGCGAGATCTTGGTGAGGTAGTACTTGATCGACGAGTAGAGGCTGTCCACGGTGTCATCAAGCTTGCGCAGATCTTGTGCGAGCTTGAGGTCGTTGGTCTTGATGACGGTGACCACGCCACGAAGCATGGTTTCGACGATGTCGGCCTGGTGCATGGCCTCGCGTGCGGCGCAGGAAATGGCCAGCGAAGGCGTGGCCAGGGCCGAGGGATCGAGGTGCTTGGGCCGATCCAGCGGGCTGTTGCCGGCTTGAAGTGGCAACAGCCGCTCCACCATGCGGGCAATGGGCTTGGTCAGGCCGATGAACACCAGGCCGACCATGAGGTTGAAGCTGAGGTGGAACAGCACGGTGAGAGTGGCCGGGTCCTGCACGTGGGGCTGGGCCAGCCGCAGCCACAGCGGGATCAACCACGGCGCAATGCCCACGCCCAGCACCTTGAACAGCAGGTTGCCCAGTGGCACCTGGCGTGTGCTGATGCCCGACTTGGCGGTGGTGATCACCGCCAGAAGGCCGCTGCCCAGGTTGGCGCCCAGCACCAGGCCCAGGGCCACGTCCAGCCCCACCATTTGCGTGGCCAGCGTGGCTGAGAGCAGCACGACCGCCAGGCTGGAATAGGACAGCACCGCCAGCGTGGCGCCCACCAGAATTTCAAGCAGCAGGTCGCTGCCCAGCGATTCCAGCATCAACTGCACTGCCGGGTTCTGCGTGAGTACGCTGGTGGAGGCCGACACCAGGCGCAGCGCCAGCAGCATCAGGCCCAGGCCGATCAGCACACGGCCGAAATCGCCCACCTGCGTGCCCTGACGAGAGATGAACAGCGTGACGCCGATGAAGATGAACAGGGGCGAGAGCCACGACAGATCGAAGTGGAACAGAACGGCCATGACGCTGGTGCCGATGTCAGCGCCCAGCATCACGGCGAGCGCGGCGGGCAGTGCGATCAGGCCCCGGCCCACGAAGGAGCCGGTGATCAGCGCGGTGGCGGTGCTCGACTGCACCAGGGCCGTGACGCCCAGGCCCGAGAACGCAGCGGCAAAGCGGTTGCCGGTGCAGGTGGCGAGGATCTGGCGCAGATTGCTGCCGAAGACCCTCAACACGCCGGTGCGCACGAGGTGGGTGCCCCAGACGAGCAAGGCCACAGCGGCCAGAAGATCCAGGAGATGTTTCATGAACTCCAAAACTATACGCGTCGCCGATGACGCGTGTTGCCAGCGCGGACTCGCGGATCAGGCAGAAGCGTCAGCGGCTTCGACGCAGGCGCAGGATTTCGTCGAGGATCAGCGCCACCGCCCCCACGCTGATGGCCGTGTCCGCCACATTGAACGCCGGAAAATGGCCACCGGGGAACATGCCGTTCAGCACGCGCCAGTGGAAGTCCAGGAAATCCACCACATAGCCATGTACCAGGCGGTCGATCACGTTGCCCAATGCGCCGCCCAGGATGCAGGCGAGTGCAAAGGCAAACAGTTTCTGGCCAGGGTGTGAGCGCAGCATCCAGACGATGAACACGGACGCCGCCACGCCCACGGCGGTGAAGAACCAGCGCTGCCAGCCACCCGCCTCGGCCAGAAAGGAAAACGCCGCGCCGGTGTTGTGTGCGCGCACGATGTTGAAGAAGCTGGTGACGTAGGTGGTGTCGCCGAGCTGGTAGCTGGACAGGATCACCTGCTTGGTGCCCTGGTCCACCACCAGCAGGAGTGCAGCCAGACCCAGCCAGGGCCCGATGCCAGCGTTTGAGGCGCGGGTCATCAAGCCGCGACGCGAGTTTCACCCGCGCCATACAGGTTGCTGGTGCAGCGACCGCACAGCGTGGGGTGCGCGGCGTCGGCGCCCACGTCGTCTCGGTAGTGCCAGCAGCGCTCGCACTTGGAGGCGGTGGCGGGTGCCACTTCCATTGCGACGCCTTCACCTTCAACGCACGCGAGCGTCACCTTGGACACGATGAAGACAAACTTCAGGTCTTCGCCCAGCGACGCCAGTTCACTGAAGCCCGGTTCACTCAAGCGGATGGTCAGTTCTGCCTGCAGCGAAGAACCAATCAGGCCTTCTGCGCGCTGTTCCTCGATTTTTTTGTTGGCCAGATCGCGAAGCTGATGGATGTCTTCCCATTTGTCCAGCAAGGCCTGATCGGGCACGGGCAGCTTGGCAAAGGTCTCGAAGAAGATCGAACCCCGGCTTTGCGCGCCCGCCAGCACCGGCCAGGCTTCCTCGGCCGTGAAGCTCAGGAAGGGAGCCATCCAGCGCAGCATGGCGTGGGTGATCTGGTGCAGGGCGGTCTGTGCGCTGCGGCGTGCCAGGCTCCTGGGCGCGGTGGTGTAGAGGCGGTCCTTGAGCACGTCGAGGTAAAACGCGCCGAGATCTTCGGAGCAGTACACCTGCAGCCTGGAGACCACGGGGTGAAATTCGTACACCTCGTAGTGCGCCAGCACCTCAGCCTGCAACTGCGCCGCGCGCGACAGCGCATACCGATCCACTTCCAGCAATTGCTCGAAGGGCACCGCGTCCCTGGCTGGATCGAAGTCACTCACGTTGGCCAGCAGGAAGCGCAAGGTGTTGCGGATGCGGCGGTACGCGTCGGTCACGCGGGCAATGACTTTCTTGTCCATCGGCGGGTCGCCGGAATAGTCGGTCGAGGCCACCCACAGGCGCGCGATCTCGGCGCCCGGGTCCTTCGCAAAGGTCTCGATTTCAATCACGTTGCCCAGCGACTTGCTCATTTTGCGGCCCTGCCCGTCGACGTTGAAGCCGTGCGTGAGAATGCCGCGATAGGGCGCTCGGTCGTAGAGTGCGCAGCCCAGCAACAGCGAGCTGTGGAACCAGCCTCGGTGCTGGTCGTGGCCTTCGAGGTACAGGTCGGCCTCGGAGCCCTGTTCGTGGTAGGGCAGGCGGTCGTATGCCTGGGCATGGCTGCCGCGCAACACATGCTGGAAGGTTGAGCCCGAGTCGAACCACACCTCCAGGATGTCGGTGCTCTTGGTGTAGTGCTTCGCGTCGTCTGCGCCCAGGATTTCTTCGGCAGTGACGCGGCTCCAGGCCTCGATGCCGCCCAGTTCCACGATGGCGGCTGCCTGGTCGAGGATCTCCATGGTGCGCGGGTGGAGCTCGCCGCTGTCCTTGTGCAAGAAGAACGGGATGGGCACGCCCCAGCTTCGCTGGCGCGAGATGCACCAGTCGGGGCGGTTGGCGATCATGTCGTGCAGGCGCGCCTTGCCGTTGGCCGGGAAAAACCGGGTCTGCTCGATCGCGTCCAGCGCAGTCTGGCGCAGCGTCTTGGGCGCCTTGTCTTTGGTGAACACGCCCACGCCTTCGTCCATGCGCACAAACCACTGCGCGGCGGCACGGTAGATCACCGGTGTCTTGTGGCGCCAGCAGTGCGGGTAGCTGTGGGTGATGGTCTGCGTGGCCATCAGGCGCCCGGCGTTCTTCAGCGCTTCCAGGATGACCGGCACGGCTTTCCAGATGTGCAGGCCACCGAACAGCGGGAAGTCAGGCGCATAGGCGCCGTTGCCCTGCACCGGGTTGAGGATGTCCTCGACCTTCATGCCGTGCGCGGTGCAGGAGTTGAAGTCGTCCAGGCCGTAGGCGGGTGACGAATGCACGAGGCCGGTGCCGTCGGCATCGCTCACGTAGTCGGCCAGGAACACTGGCGAGAGGCGGCGGTAGCCGGGGTCCACGTCGAACAGCGGGTGGCGGAAATTCAGGCCGCCCAAAGCCTTGCCGGACGCAGTGGCGAGCACCGTGCCGGAAAGGCCGAAACGCTCCAGGCATTTCTCGACCAGGGTCTCGGCCAGCACCAGGCAGCCCTTGGGCGTGTCGACCAGGGCGTAGGTGAAATCCGGGTGGGCATTGAGCGCCTGGTTGGCCGGGATGGTCCAGGCGGTGGTGGTCCAGATGACGGCGAAAACCGGCTTGACACCATCCGTTCGCACGGAGCTTGTCGAAGTGCTTGGACCCCGATCATCCTGAGCTTGTCGAAGGACAGGCTCAGACCGAACGGGCAAACTTGAGAACGCGGCATAAACCTTCGCCGGTTCATCGGCTTCGAACGCCACGTCCAGCGTCTCGCTCTTCTTGTCGGCGTACTCGATCTCGAATTCGGCCAGCGACGAGCCGCAGTCGAAGCACCAGTAGACCGGCTTCAAACCCCGGTAGACGAAGCCGCGCTCGATCACGCGCTTGAAAGCGCGGATCTCGCCTGCCTCGTTGGCCGGGTCCATGGTGCGGTAGGGGCGCTCCCAGTCGCCGAGCACGCCCAGCCTGCGGAAGTCTTCACGTTGCTGGTCGATCTGCTCCGTGGCGAAGGCGCGGCTCTTGGCCTGCATGTCGTCTCGGCTGAGGTTGCGGCCATGCAGCTTCTCGATCGCGTTTTCGATCGGCAGGCCGTGGCAGTCCCAGCCGGGGATGTATTGCGCATCGAAACCGGCGAGCTGGCGGCTCTTGACGATCATGTCCTTGAGGATCTTGTTCAGCGCATGGCCGATGTGCAGCTTGCCGTTGGCATACGGCGGGCCGTCATGCAGCACGAACAGCGGTGCACCGGCGCGGGCCACGCGCAGCCGCTGGTACAGGCCTTCGTCCTTCCAGGCCTTGACCCAGCCCGGCTCCCGCTTGGGCAGGTCGCCGCGCATGGGGAAAGGCGTGTCAGGCAGGTTGAGTGTGCTTCGGTAGTCGGTGGGGGTGGTGGTGTCGGACATGACCGGATTTCCGTGGTGGCTTCGACAAGCTCAGCCCGAACGGGGAGGGAGAGGTGGGAGGCTGGAAACCGTTCGCCCTGAGCCTGTCGAAGGGCGGCGACCGGACGGACAGGTCGTTAAATTCGGTCGCGGGTGGTCTGCCGGTGGGTCTGGGTGTGCAGCGACGCGAAATAGGCGCGCGCGTCGTCGCAGTCTCGAGCGATGCCTTGGGTCAGGGCGTCGAGGCCGTCGTATTTCAGTTCGTCGTGCAGTTTGTGCAGCAGTTCCACGCGCACGATTTTACCGTAGGCCTCACCGCCCGGCAGGCTGCGGGCCAGGGCGTCGGGCCATTGGAGGCAATGGGTTTCCAGCAGCACGCGCCCGCCATTGATGTCGTCCGGGTCGAGTGAAGGCCGCACACCGAGGTTTGCCACGCCGGGCAGGGGGGGTGACGCGGGGGTGGGGCCGAGCCCATGCACCAGCACGGCGAAGATACCGCTGGCAGCGGGCTTCCAGTGTGAAAAGCGCAGGTTGAGGGTGCGAAAGCCGTCGCCTCGCCCGGGAGCGCTCTCGGCCAGCCGGCGGCCCAGCTTGCGACCGTGCACCACATGGCCACTGATGCTGTACGGCCGGCCCAGCAGCGCGGCCACGTCGTCCATTCGGCCGGCGCCCAGGGCCTCGCGCACCGCCGAACTGGAGACGCGCAGGCCGTGCACCTCGTAGCTCTGCATGCGGGCGACGTCGAATCCTTGCCGGGTGCCTGCCGCGTCAAGCATGGCGTAGTCGCCCGCGCGCTGGGCGCCAAAGCGGAAATCGTCCCCCACCAGGACGTAGCGCACGCCGAGCGCACGAACCAGCGTGTCTTCGATGAAGGCCTGTGCTGGCTGACTGGCGAGCTTCGCATTGAAGGGCAGCACCACGCACTCGTCGACGCCGCAACGATCGAGTTCCTGGAGCTTGTCGCGCAGCGTGGCAATGCGGGCGGGCGCCAGTTCGGGCTTGTGGTGCAGGGCGGCGAAATAGTCGCGCGGATGCGGCTCGAATGTCATGACACAGCTTGGCACGCCACGGTGCTGGGCTTCGTTGTTGAGCAGCGCCAACATGGCCTGATGGCCTCGGTGCACACCGTCGAAGTTGCCGATGGTCAGGGCGCAGCCCGGTGGACCGGCGTTGTGGGAGCGCAAACCGCGAAAGATTTTCATGCCATCAAGGGGTGTCGGGGGCTGGCGACTGTGGCTTATGCGCCCGCTGCCGAGGCCCGCTCACAAAGTCTTGCTATATTGATGCACGATCATATGCGCCCGTCGCACCGCCTGCTGGCGCCGGACGGCTCCCTGCGGAGCCGCCCTTCCTGTTGACTTGTTCGATAGAAGGAGCCCGTCTTGAAGGTCTTGAAACTCTCCGCGCAAGGCTTGCCACAGTCGTGGATCAGCCTGGAAGAAGCCGTGCTGCATTACGCCGCGGACGAAGTGCGCTGGGAGATGGGGGCAGAGATCGCGGTGTTCCATGGCGGGCACAACGCGGTGACCGGGCGCCAGTCCATCATCAACGTCAATTCCATCATCGGCACCCAGGGCGTGCCACGCATCAACCCATTCGATCTGCGCCCGACGCTGACCAACAGCAAGCTGTTTGCGCGTGATCGCAACGTCTGCGCCTACTGCGGCGACCATTTCCATGAAGACGAGCTCACCCGCGAGCACATCGTGCCACTGGGGCAGAACGGGCGCGACCTGTGGATGAACGTGGTCACGGCCTGCCGTTCCTGCAACCACCGCAAGGGCAACCGCACGCCCGAGCAGGCCAACATGGGGCTTCTCTACGCTCCTTACGTGCCCAGCCTGTGGGAGGACTTCATCCTGCGCAACCGGCGCATCCTGGCCGATCAGATGGAGTTCTTGATGTCCCACCTGCCCAAAACCTCTCGGCTGCACGCCTGAGGTCGAGCAGTGGCTCAATAGGTCAGTTCAAGCACCACGAGGTGGTTGTCGGCTGCAGGCCACGTCCGGCCCGTGATTTTTTCGCCGTTGAATTCCGCCGAAATCGGGCGAACGGCGTCTTCCATCTGTTTGATCTTCGAACTGGACACGCCAGCGCCCGTGGGCGGCACGCCGGGCAACGCCTTGCCGTCAAACGCCATTCGGTCGCGCCCGGCGTCGAAGTAGCCGCGTGGTCGCGTAAGCGTGACGACGGACTTGCTGTCCTTGTCGGACGCCGCTAGGCGCTCTGCGCGCAGGTGAATGAGTTCGCTGCTGCGCGGGAAAGGGCTGCGGTAGATGTGGGTGATGGCATAACCCGGTGCGCTGATCACGAATTCGTAGGGCACACCGGCCTGCGCCATGAACGGTCCCCAAACGCCGTCGGCGCCCACGGTCTTTCGGTGCACTGCCGCGCCACGACGTTCACCCGTCGCCGGGTCGGTGGCGTACACCTCGAGGTATGCCCCCGGCAGCGGCAGGTTGTTCGAGTAGGTGCCCGAGGCAGGGTCGGTCGAAGACAGCCCGAGGCCGGTGACCTTGCCGTTGAGCACCGGCTGGGCCTGTTCGGAAATCGCCGTGGTCTGGGGTGCCTGGCCGGTGATGAAGCGCCAGGTTGCGTCAAAGGCGCCAGCCGAAAAAGCGGTCTCGCGGTGGTCCACGCGCGGCAGCACCACGTTTTGCGCGCCCTTGAGCGCCGGACCATCAAAGGTCACGTTCGTGGGTGTTCCCTTTGCACCGATCCACAGACCATCGGGCTGCGCGAACTTGTCGTTGTTGTCCGAGCGGAGGGTGAGCCATTTCACCGGGCCACTCACCTCGTCGCCTGTGGCGTTCTTCGGCGCGTTCAGCGCGGTCAGGAAGGGGCCGGTGCCCGCGAATTCATTGGCTTCGCGAAAGCCCTTGACGGCCCAGACGCCGTGGTTGGGCACGCCGCCCAGCACCGCGTGGCTCACGGTCTTGTCGCCGCCGCCGTTCTGGATGTAGTTGCGCACCGCGTACCCGCCGCGCGAGTTGGCCACCAGCACCACCTGGCCAGCGCCAGTGGCCTTCATGACCTTCTCCACCTCTGTTTTCAGAAAGGCCATGTGCTCGCCGGTGGACGTGCGGCCTGGCTGGGCCTTGGCGTCGTCGTCGCGCGCGAGCGGGTAGGGCAGGTCTATGGCGTGCAGGCGATCGCGCGGCCAGCCGTTGGCCTCGAAGCGCCACACGGTGGTCTGCCAGATGGAGGCCGAGTCTCCGTTGCCGTGCACAAAAACGATTGGCTGCCGTACGGTGGCGTTGGGCGTGCTGGCGCAGGCCGCGAGCAACAGGCCGCTGCCGACCAGTGCCAGGAGGGTGCGACGGTTCATCACGCAAACACGCCCGCCGTGTCCTGCATCCGGCTGGACACTTCGCCCAGGTGGTGCAAGGTGTCGCCGAAGGTCATCTCCAGCTGTGTGAGCTTTTTGAAGTAGTGGCTGACGATGTACTCGTCGGTCACGCCGATGCCGCCGTGCAGCTGCACCGCTTGCTGGCCGACAAAGCGCATGGCCGTGCCCAGCTGGACCTTGGCCCGCGCCAGGGCGGCGCGGCGTTCAGTGGCGGGCGCATTGAGCTTGAGGCTGGCGTAGTAGCTCATGGAACGGGCCAGTTCGAGTTGCATCTTCATGTCGGCCACGCGGTGGCGCAGCGCCTGGAACGTGGCGATGGCCACGCCGAACTGTTTGCGCGTGTTCATGTACTCGACCGTGATCGCCAGCGTCCTGTCCAGCACGCCCACCGCCTCGGCGCAGATGGCAGCGATGCCGATGTCCACACCGTGCTCCAGCGCGGCCAGGCCGTCGGAGGTGATGAGCTGGGCCGGGCTGTCCTGCAGTGTCAGGTCGCCGGCTCGGCCACCATCCTGCGTGAGATAGCCGGTGGCGCTCGAGCCGCTGGCTCCGCGCTCCACGAGGAACAGCGCCAGCTTGCCATCGGCCGTGGCGGGCACGATGAACGCATCGGCTTGATCGGCCACGGGCACCATGTGCTTGGCACCCGAGAGCGTCCAGCCGCTCATGCTTTTCGTGGCTCGCGTGGTGCACACGTCGAGCCGGTAGCGCGCCTTGCGCTCTTGATGCGCCAGTACCACCAGCGCCTCGCCCGAGGCCACGCGCGGCAGCCAGGCGGTCTTCAGGTCGGCCGGAGCATAGCCCTCGAGCAGGCCGGATGCGATCAGTGCCTGCGCCAGCGGTTCGAGCACGATGCCGCGTCCGAGCTCCTCCATCACCACCATGCCTTCGACAGGCCCCATGTTCATGCCGCCGTCGTTTTCACTCACGTAGAGACCGGTAAGACCGAGTTCGGCGAGTTCGCCATAGGCCTTGCGATCGAAACCACCGGCCCGCACGATGGCGCGGCGACGCTCGAAGTCGTAGCCCTTCTCCACCCATTTCTGAACTGCGTCGCGCAGCGCGCTCTGGTCATCGGAAAAATCGAAGTCCATGTGTGTCTCCAGCGTATCCGTTCGCCCTGAGCCAGTCGAAGGGCTTGTGCAATGTTCGTGTGAGGGCTTCGACAGGCTCAGCCCGAAGGGGAGTTATCCGAGCACCGTCTGCGCGACGATGTTGCGTTGCACTTCATTGCTGCCGCCGTAGATGGTGGTCTTGCGCATGTTGAAGTAGGTGGACGCCAGTGGCGCGTTCGCGTTGACGCCGCCTGGGAAGTTGCCTTGCCAGCCGGCCTCCATGGCCTCTTCGATGAAGGGCAGGCTGTACGGGCCGGCCGCGAGCATCATGAGTTCGCTGTAGCGCTGCTGGATCTCGCTGCCCTTGATCTTGAGCAGGCCGGCGATGTCGAGCGAATTCTTGCCGGACTTCTCGGCCGAGAGCACGCGCAGCACCAGCATTTCCAGCGCCACCACATCGACTTCCAGCAAGGCAATCTGATCGCGAAAACGCGTGTCCTCCCACACTCCCTCGGTCTTGGCGATGCGTTTGAGGCGTTCAAGTTCGCGTTTGGCGCGGTTCACATCGGCGATGTTGGTTCGCTCGTGGCTGAGAAGGTGCTTGGCGTAGGTCCAGCCCTTGTTCTCCTCGCCGATCAGGTTCTCGGCGGGCACTTCGACGTTGTCGAACCAGACCTCGTTGACCTCGCTTTCGCCGTCAAGCAGCTGGATGGGCCGAACCGTGACGCCGGGCGACTTCATGTCGATCAGCAGGAAGGAGATGCCGGTCTGCGGCTTGCCTTCGTTGCTGGTGCGCACCAGGCAGAAGATCCATTCGCCGTACTGGCCGAGCGTGGTCCAGGTTTTCTGGCCGTTGACGAGGTACTTGTCGCCGTGGCGTTCTGCGCGGCATTTCACCGAAGCGAGGTCGGAACCCGAGCCTGGCTCGCTGTAGCCCTGGCTCCACCAGACTTCGCCGCTGGCGATGCCAGGGAGGAAGCGTTCCTGCTGCTCCTTGTTGCCGAAAGCCATGATCACCGGCGCCACCATCACCGGTCCGAAGGGCACCACGCGCGGCGCACCGGCCAGGGCACATTCCTCTTCGAACAGGTGCTTTTGCACCGCGTTCCAGCCTGGGCCGCCAAATTCCTGGGGCCAGCCCCAGCCCAGCCAGCCCTTCTTGCCCAGGATCTTCGCCCAGCGCTGCATGTCCTCACGCGTGAGGCGCAGCGCATGGTGAACCTTGTGGGAAATCTCCGGGGGCAGGTTGGCTTTGACCCAGGCGCGGATGTCTTCGCGAAACGCCTGCTCTTGCGGCGTGAATGCCAGATCCATGGGGTTGTCTCCTGAGAACCACCACGGTTCGGTGGCGGCAAGTTGATCGACGCCCGTCAGTTTCGCACGACCGTTCGTTTTACCGCTGTCCGGGCTGCGACAAGCCGAGTTGTTCGTTCAGATTCTGCAACTGGTCCTGCAGGCCTGCCACCGTGTTTTCCAGTGCGGCCAGGCGGCGCGTGAGTGCGATCAGATCGTCCTCGGTGGCTGCGCTGGCCTGCGGGCTGCTGGCCAGCGCAGCGGTGTCGACCGGGCCGCACAGCAGGTGTGTCCAGCGCTGCTCGCGGGCGCCGGGCGCTCGCGGCAACTTCACCACGAGGGGTCCTCCTTTTTCAGGGCTGCGGTCCTGCAGCTCCTCCAGAAAACCATCCACCGAGGCCAGGTCGAGGAATTTGTACCAGCGCTCGGTGTTCAGACGCAGTTCGCCGGCGGTCTGTGGCCCACGCAGCATCAGCATGCCCAGCAACACGGCCGATTGCTCGGGCACGCCCGCGGCGCGCGGGAAGTTGTGTTCGTAGCGCGTGACGCGGCTGCCGCTGCCCTCCACCACCATGTGCAGCGAGCGCAGCGCTTCCAACGCCTCCAGCACCTGGGCTTCCGCCAGGTGCATCACCGGTTCGCGACTGGACTTCTGGTTGCAGCCAGTCACCAGCGCGTTCAGCGTGAGCGGGTAGCTGTCGGGCACGGTACGCGCCTTCTCCATGAGGGTGCCGAGCACGCGTGCTTCAACGCTGAGGAGAGGGCGCTGTTGAAAATCGTGGCCGCGTGGGCGAGCAGCCTGGGGGTATGTCGAATCTGAGGTCATTACACTTCCGGGCCATGTCTGGCGTGAACAAGAACATCGTGATTCTGATCTCTGGCGGCGGCTCGAACATGGCGGCCATCGTGGAAGCAGCGCGTGCGCGGCAATGGCGCGCGCGCTATGGCGCACGAGTGGTCGCCGTGATCAGCAACAAAGCCGCCGCGTCTGGCCTGGCCTGGGCCGGCATGCAAGGCCTGGCCACCGCCGTGGTGGACCATGCAGGCTTCGCGAGCCGCGAGGCCTTTGACGCGGCGCTGATGAGCGAGATCGACCGTCACGACCCCGCCCTCGTGGTGCTCGCCGGGTTCATGCGCATCCTCACACCGGGCTTCGTGCAGCACTACGAGGGCCGTCTCGTGAACATCCATCCCAGCCTGCTGCCGGCATTCACCGGCCTGAAGACGCACCAGCGCGCAATCGACATGGGCTGTCGTTTTGCCGGCGCCACGGTGCACCGCGTGACCGCCGAACTGGACCACGGCGAGATCCTGGAGCAGGCGGTGGTGCCCGTCCTGACCGGTGACACGGCCGACACGCTCGCCGCGCGTGTGCTGGCGCAGGAACACGTCATCTATCCCCGCGCGCTGGAGCGGCTGCTGGCCGCAGGCTGATCAGACGCCTTTCGCGAACACCAGGCCCGCGTGCTCCCGCATCGCGTGGAACTTGATCTTCGGCCAGTTCGCTTCCACCGCGCGCAGGGTGGCCGCATGGTCCACCAGCAGTGTGGGGGCGTCGACCGCGTCCAGTGCCACGCGGTGGCTGTTGGCGTCGATGAAGCGTTTGAGTTCGATCTCGCCACCATCCTCGGGCGAACAGGTGACCCAGCGCGCCACCTGGTAGGGGCTGTTCATGATGCGCGCCTTCACGCCGTATTCGTGTTCCAGACGGTGCGCCACCACCTCGAACTGCAGTTGGCCCACGGCGCCCAGCAGCAACACTGAGCCAGCCACCGGGCGGAACACCTGGATCGCGCCTTCTTCGCCAAGCTGCGTCAGGCCGGCGCGAAGTTGCTTGCTGCGCAATGGGTCCGCCACCTCGACGCTGCGGATGATTTCGGGCGCGAAGAAGGGCAGGCCGGTGAACTGCAGACTTTCGCCCTCGGTGAGCGTGTCGCCGAGCTGCAGCACGCCGTGGTTCGGAATGCCGATGATGTCGCCGGCAAAAGCTTCGTCCAGCAACTCACGCCGCTGGGACAGAAAGCTGACCACGGTGTTGGGACGCAGGTCTTTGCCCGAGCGCACCACCTTGAGCTTCATGCCGCGCTCGAAATGGCCACTGGCCACGCGCACGAAGGCGATACGATCGCGGTGCGCTGGGTCCATGTTGGCCTGGATCTTGAAGACCACGCCGCTGAACTTTGGCTCTTCGGGATGCACCACGCGCTGGATGGCGGGGCGATCACCAGGTGGCGGCGCCAGGTCCACCAGGGCGTCGAGCACTTCGCGCACCCCAAAGTTGTTCACCGCTGAACCAAACAGCATGGGCGTCTGCTGGCCGGCCAGGAACTGCTGCTCGTCAAAGGCTGGTGAGGCACCGGACACCAGCTCCAGCTCATCGCGAGCCTGTTCGAATTCGGCGCCAAAGCGCTGGAGGCTCTCCGGGTTGTCCAGGCCAGCGAGCACGTCCTCGTCGCCGCCGCGCCGGTCTTCGCCGGCCGCGAACACGCGCATCTGGTCCGTGCGCCGGTCGAACACACCGCGAAACGTCTTGCCCATGCCCACTGGCCAGGTGAAGGGCACCACCGTCATGCCGAGTTCGCGCTCGATCTCGTCCATCAGGTCCAGCGGCGCTTGCACCTCGCGGTCCATCTTGTTCACAAAGGTCAGGATCGGGGTGTTGCGAGCGCGGCAGACCTGCAGCAGGCGCCGCGTCTGCGGCTCCACGCCGTTGCCCGCGTCGATCACCATCAACGCGGCGTCCACGGCAGTGAGCACGCGGTAGGTGTCCTCGGAGAAGTCCTGGTGGCCGGGCGTGTCCAGCAGATTGATCACACAGTCGCGGTACTCCATCTGCATCACCGACGACGCCACCGAGATGCCGCGCTGCTTCTCGATCTCCATCCAGTCGCTGGTGGCATGGCGCGCGGCCTTGCGAGCCTTCACGCTGCCAGCGATGTTGATGGCGCCCGAAAACAGGAGGAGCTTCTCGGTGAGGGTGGTTTTCCCCGCGTCGGGGTGGGAAATGATGGCGAAGGTGCGGCGGCGGCGCACCTGTTGGGCGATGTCGGACATAACCACTGATTATCGTGCCCCACGCTCTGCGGCCTTGCGGGGTGCTGCCCCCGAGGGGCGGGTCTCGCGCTGGGGTGGTCCGGCGGCGAGCCCACCCCGGAGGACAATACGTCCCATGCACCCCAAAGCCTTGCTGGACGAAATCGCCACCCTGATCGAACAGGTCTTCAAATTCGAGCACCCCGCCGACGCTGTGGTTGCGCGCCGTTTTCGCGAGAACCGTTCGCTGGGTCCGCGCGAGCGGACCACCCTGTCCGACGCCGTCTATGCCACCTTGCGCGAGCGCCTCAAATTCGAGTGGCTGGCGCGTTCGGGCAGCGGCTCAAAGTGGCGCCGACTGGCCATCCTGGGCTTTCCGGGCGACCGCGATTTCCTCATGAGCGCACTCACCGAGCCCGAAAAGACCTGGCTCCATCATTGCGATGCCGTCACCGACGCCGAACTGATGGCGCAGCACCGCCACAACCTGCCGGACTGGCTGGCCAGCGCCCTGCGCGAGCAGGTGGGCGATGAGTTCGACGCCCTGGCGGCCAGCCTGAACCAGCCCGCCCCGCTGGACCTGCGCGTGAACCTGCTCAAGACCAAGCGCGAGGCGGCGCTGGCCTCGCTGCGCCAGGCCGGTCTGACGGCCGATACCACTCCTTATTCGCCGCTGGGCATTCGATTGGCGGGCAAACCTTCCCTGGCCAAGCTGCCTGCCTTCGTGCAGGGCGACGTGGAGGTGCAGGACGAGGGATCGCAACTGCTGGCCCTGTTGCTGGATGCCAAGCGTGGCGAAATGGTGGTGGACTTCTGCGCTGGTGCGGGCGGCAAGACACTGGCCATCGGCGCGGCCATGCGCAACAGCGGCCGGCTCTACGCCTTCGACACGTCCGGGCACCGCCTTGATGCCCTCAAGCCGCGCCTGGCTCGCAGTGGCCTGTCCAACGTT
This sequence comes from Hydrogenophaga sp., assembly GCF_050250835.1. GTDB lineage: Bacteria > Pseudomonadota > Gammaproteobacteria > Burkholderiales > Burkholderiaceae_C > Hydrogenophaga. The sequence continues at coordinate 265,914 of NZ_JBFWNX010000004.1, forward strand.
CACCCGGTGGCCATCGCTCATGAGCGGGACGACCGCATCAAGCGGCTGACCGGCAAGATCGACCGGGTGCTGGTCGATGCACCCTGCTCCGGCCTGGGTACCCTGCGGCGCAATCCGGATCTGAAGTGGCGCCAGACTCCTCAGACCGTGGCCTCGCAAGCGCAGCTGCAGCAGGCCATTCTGATGAGCGCGGCGCGCTTGCTCAAACCAGGCGGACGCCTGGTGTACGCCACCTGCAGCCTGCTCCCGGCGGAGAACGAGGCCGTGGCGCAAACGTTTTCGGCAGCTCACCTCGACTTCGAGATGGTGCCAGTGGTCGATCTGCTGGAGGGGCTCCAGGTCGGGGACGCCAGTTCGCTTTGCTCGGGAAATATGGGTCAGTGGCTGCGTTTGTGGCCACATCGGCATTCAACTGACGGCTTCTTCGCAGCCGTCTGGCGGAAAAAGGTTTGAAATCCTCTGGTTTCGCCGCATCTTTCCTCTCGGATTCCACATCGTGGACCATGCGGGTTGGTGAATTGCCACCCCTACCTTAAAATCCGTGGGTTGTCCGGGCCCCCGCGTCCGAGGTCGGACAGGTCCATTCTGAAAATTCTTCTGGCGCTCCTTTAGGAACTCAATGTCTTCAACTGTTTTCGAGGTCTTCATTACGCTGTGGGATGGTCTGGTCCGATTTCTGGATCAGGGTCTGACCGGCGCCACCTGGTGGCAGGCCATCCTCGTGGCCTTGGTGTTTGCCCATGTGACCATTGCGAGCGTCACCATCTACCTGCACCGCCATCAGGCCCACCGGTCTCTGGATCTGCACCCGATCGCCTCTCACTTCTTCCGCTTCTGGCTCTGGATGACCACCGGGATGGTCACCAAGGAGTGGACGGCCATCCACCGCAAGCACCACGCCAAATGCGAACACGAGGGGGATCCGCACAGCCCGGTGGTCTTCGGCATCAAGAAGGTGTTCTATGAAGGCAGCGAGCTGTACCGTCTGGAAGCGAAGAACCAGGAGACCCTGGAGCGCTACGGGCACAACACGCCCAATGACTGGATCGAGAAGCACCTCTACACCGGCCAATCGCGCCTGGGTGTGAGTCTCATGCTGATCATCGACGTCGCCTTGTTTGGCGCGCTGGGCCTGACCGTCTGGGCTATCCAGATGATCTGGATCCCGCTCACCGCAGCCGGCATCATCAACGGCATTGGCCACTGGTGGGGTTACCGCAACTTCGAAGCCGCCGACGCGAGCACCAACGTGTCGCCCTGGGGCATCCTCATCGGTGGCGAGGAGCTGCACAACAACCACCACACCTACCCGACCTCGGCCAAGTTGTCGGTCAAACCCTACGAGTTCGACATCGGCTGGATGTACATCAGCATCCTGCGCTCGGTCGGCCTGGCCTCGGTTAAAAAGGTGCCGCCCAAGATGGCTTATGGCGACGTGCGTCCGGTTGCCGATGAGAAGACCCTGGAGGCCATCATTGCCAACCGCTACGAAGTGATGGCAGGCTACGCGCGTGAAATGCGTGCCGCCTGCAAACGCGAAATTGACAACCTGCAGAGCCGTCGAGGCGATGCCGCGGTGTTGCAGGAGGCCCGCCGCTGGCTGCACCGCGACGACGACAAGGTGCCCGCCAACGTCAAACCTCAGCTGGCGCAGGTGCGCGCCGAGCACCCGGTGCTCGACAAGATGGTGACCATGCGCGAGGAACTGCGCGCCTTGTGGTCCAGTACCAACGCCACGCGCGAGCAACTTGCCACCGATCTGCAGGCTTGGTGCCGGCGGGCCGAGGAAAGCGGTATCGCGGCGCTGCGCGACTTCTCGATTCGCCTGCGCTCCGCCCATGCCTGAGTAGGTCCCATCCGGAAATGAAAAAACCCGCTGTGAAAACAGCGGGTTTTTTTGTTTCCGGGTCCGTGGATCCGGCTTTGCCGGTCCACAGGAACCGCCCTTCGGGGCGCCTTACTTGAGCTTGATTTCCTTGTAGTCCACGTGCTTGCGTGCCTTGGGATCAAATTTCTTGATCAGCATCTTGTCGGGCGTGGTCTTCTTGTTCTTGGTGGTGGTGTAGAAGTGGCCGGTTCCAGCAGTGGATTCCAGTTTGATCTTCTCGCGTGCGCCTTTGGTAGCCATGTGCGTTACTCCTTAAGCCTGACCGCGTGCGCGCAGGTCGGCGAGCACGGCGTCAATGCCGTTTTTGTCGATCAGGCGAAGTGCGGCGCCGGAGACGCGCAAGCGCACCCAACGGTTTTCGCTCTCGACCCAGAAACGGCGGTATTGCAGGTTCGGCAGGAACCGGCGCTTGGTTTTGTTGTTGGCGTGGGAAACATTGTTCCCGACCATGGGCTTCTTGCCCGTGACGTCGCAGACGCGTGCCATGAGGACACTCCGATCAATTCAAACAGCCGAAGACCCGTGGCCCGGACGTGAATCCGGTTGGGCCAATCAGCCTCACCTCGCCAGGAATGGGTGGCGGTAACCCCTCATCTGCTTCAAAACCGGGAAAGCCGGTCAATCTCAGCAAAGCCCGCAATTATAGCCAAAACGGCAAAAAGCAGCCAGCAAGCAAGTTCAGGCGGGCGTTTGTTCCAGGAACCGCTGGGCGTCCAGCGCGGCCATGCAGCCGGTGCCCGCACTGGTGATGGCCTGGCGGTAGACGTGATCCTGCACGTCACCGGCAGCGAACACGCCAGGCACGCTGGTCATCGTGGCCATGCCCTGGAGGCCGGAGCGGGTCGTGATGTAACCGTCCTTCATGTCGAGCTGGCCCTGGAAGATGTCGGTGTTGGGCTGGTGGCCGATGGCGATGAAGCAGCCTTTGACGGCCACATCCTCGGTTGCACCGGTTTTCACGCTTTTCAGGCGCACACCGGTGACGCCGGTCTGATCACCCAGCACCTCGTCGAGCGTGCTGTGCAGCTTGAGTTCGATCTTGCCGGCAGCTACCTTGTCCATCAGCTTGTCCACCAAAATGGCTTCGGCCTTGAAGGTGTCGCGGCGGTGAACCAGCGTCACTTTGCTCGCGATGTTGGAGAGGTACAGCGCCTCTTCCACAGCGGTGTTGCCTCCCCCGACCACACTAACCTCTTGTCCGCGGTAGAAGAAACCGTCGCACGTGGCGCACCCCGACACGCCCTTGCCCATGAAGCTCTCTTCTGACGGAAGGCCCAGGTATTTGGCCGATGCGCCGGTGGCGATGATGAGCGCGTCGCAGGTGTACTCGGCGCTGTCGCCCTTGAGCACAAAGGGCCGCTTGCTGAAGTCGACCGCGTTGATGTGGTCAAAAATGATCTCGGTCTTGAAGCGCTCGGCATGTGCAAGAAAACGCTGCATCAGATCAGGGCCCTGCACACCCTCGGCGTCAGCAGGCCAGTTGTCCACGTCGGTGGTCGTCATGAGCTGGCCGCCCTGCGCGATGCCCGTGATGAGCACGGGGTTGAGGTTGGCGCGCGCAGCGTAGACGGCGGCTGTGTAGCCCGCGGGGCCTGAACCCAGGATGAGTACTTTCGCGTGTTTCATGTGGAGAGCCCCATCGGAATTGGAGCCAAGTGGTTTAGAGTAGTAGGGTATATGGGCGCGAGGGGGTGGAAAACCAGTCCCGTGGAGCACCCAGTGTGTGCAGATCATTGTATGAAAGAGCGCCAAAGGCGCTGGCTGAACCAAGGAATACACGCATGTCGCTTCTGTCCAATCTCGATCTGATCCGCCGAGTGCCGTTGTTCTCCACGCTGACGCAGGCGCAGGCCGAGGCGGTCGCCGATTCCGTCATCAAGCGACGTTTCAAGCGCGGCGAGTGCATCGTCGAGCAGGGCAAAAAGTCCAATTGCCTGGCGATCGTGCTCACGGGGCGTGCGCGCGTGGTGACCACCGATACGCGAGGCCGCGAAGTGATCCTTGCCACCATGAACCCGGGTGACTATGTGGGTGAAATGAGTCTGATCGACAACCAGCCGCACTCTGCCACCGTGAAGGCCGAGGTGCAGACCGACGTGCTGATCCTGGGCCGCACCGAATTTGCCCGCTGCCTGCCCGAAAACACGTCGATGGCCTACGCCGTCATGAAGGGCCTGGTGCAACGCTTGCGCCACGCCGACCGCAAGATCGAATCGCTGGCGCTGATGGATGTGTATGGCCGAGTGGCGCGGACCCTGCTCGAGTTCGCGCGGCCGGACAAGGATGGCCAGCTCGTCATCAAGGACCGCGTTTCGCGCCAGGACGTGGCCAAGATGATCGGTGCATCGCGCGAGATGGTCAGCCGGGTCATGAAAGACCTGGAGGACAGGGGTTTCATAGAGCTGGCCGAGGACGGCAGCACCATCATCAAGGAACGTCTCAACTCGCTGGGCTGAGGCGCTGGTCGGCGCCCTCGCGGCGCCTGGTCCTGGCCCCTGCATGGGGTAAGCTTGCGGCAGAAATTCCGCGAGGCCCATGACCTATTCACTCAACACCCTCAATGCCGATCGCAGCACTGCGCCTGCGGTGGGCGTGTCGCGTTTTGCCCAGGAAATCGTCCTGGTGCTGGGGGCCGCTGCCTTGCTCTTCTGGCTTCTGGCGCTGTTGAGTCACTCGTTGGCCGATCCGGCGTGGAGCACCACCGGCACGTCGGCCGAGGTGGGCAACTGGGGCGGGCGGTTGGGCGCACTTCTGTCCGATGGGAGCTACTACCTGCTGGGCTTTTCCGTGTGGTGGTGTTTCCTGGCGGGTGCGCGCGCCTGGCTGTCGGCGCTGGCACGATGGATACGTGGCACGCAAGGGCCTACGCCTCAGGAGCTTGAAGGCTTGCGCCCTTGGCAGCGCCCCTGGCCGCGGCGCGGCCTCTATGCGCTGGGTCTTCTCATGCTTCTGGTGGCGAGCACGGTGCTGGAGTGGGGCCGCCTTTACCGCCTCGAAGCGCTTCTGCCCGACCACGCAGGTGGCGTGCTGGGCCATGCACTGGGGCCGCTGGCGACGCGCTGGCTGGGCTTCAATGGAGCGGCCATTGCCATGCTCGCCCTGCTGCTGGCGTGCCTGCCCGCCGTGTTCCGGTTTTCCTGGGGCCATTGGGCCGAGGTAGTGGGGCACACACTGGACGGCTGGTTCGAGGCACGTCGTGAAAAGCGCGAGGCGGTGGAGGATCAGCGAATTGGCGAAAAAGCGGCACGCGAGCGCGAAGAGGTGGTGAAAGTCGAACGCGTGGAGATCGAGGAACTGCACCCCACGCCCGTGGTGATCGAGCCGACCCTGGTGGATGTGCCCAAGAGCGAGCGCGTGGCCAAGGAGCGCCAGAAGCCGCTGTTTGCCGAAATGCCGGACAGCAAGCTGCCGCAGGTGGACTTGCTGGACAGTGCGCCGCTGCATCAGGCGGGCGTGGACAGCCAGACGCTGGAGATGACCAGTCGCCTGATCGAGAAGAAGCTCAAGGACTTTGGCGTCGAGGTGCGGGTGGTGGCTGCCGCTCCGGGGCCGGTGATCACCCGCTACGAGATTGAGCCTGCCACGGGCGTGAAGGGGTCGCAGATCGTCAATCTCGGTCGCGACCTGGCGCGCTCGCTGTCACTGGTGTCGATCCGTGTGATCGAGACCATCCCTGGCAAGAACCTCATGGCGCTGGAGCTGCCCAATGCCAAGCGGCAGACCATCAAGCTCAGCGAGATCCTGGGCTCGCAGGTCTACAACGACGCGAGGTCCATGTTGACCATGGGGCTTGGCAAGGACATCGGCGGTCAGCCCATCGTGGCCGATCTTGCCAAGATGCCGCACTGCCTGGTGGCGGGCACCACCGGCTCGGGCAAGTCGGTCGGTATCAACGCGATGATCCTGTCGTTGTTGTACAAGGCCGATGCACGCGACGTGCGCCTCTTGCTGATTGACCCCAAGATGCTGGAGATGAGCGTCTACGAAGGCATTCCGCATCTGCTCGCGCCTGTGGTCACGGACATGAAGCACGCGGCCAACGGGCTGAACTGGTGCGTGGCCGAGATGGAGAAGCGCTACAAGCTCATGAGCAAGCTGGGCGTGCGCAACCTGGCTGGCTTCAACACCAAGATCGACGAGGCCGCCGCTCGAGGTGAATTCATCGGCAACCCTTTCAGCCTCACGCCCGAGCAGCCTGAGCCACTGGAGCGCCTGCCGTACATCGTGGTGGTGATCGACGAACTGGCTGACCTCATGATGGTGGTGGGCAAGAAGATCGAGGAGCTCATCGCTCGCCTGGCGCAAAAGGCGCGCGCGGCGGGCATTCACCTGATCCTGGCTACGCAGCGACCCAGCGTGGATGTGATCACCGGCTTGATCAAGGCCAACATCCCGACCCGGCTTTCCTTCCAGGTCAGCAGCAAGATCGACAGCCGCACCATTCTCGATCAGATGGGCGCCGAGAGCCTGCTGGGCATGGGCGACATGCTCTATATGCCATCGGGCACGGGCTTCCCCATCCGCGTGCACGGCGCATTCGTGAGCGACGACGAAGTGCACCGCGTGGTGGCCTATCTGAAGGCGCAGGGCGGCGAGCCCAACTACATCGAGGGAGTGCTCGAAGGCAGCGCAGGTGACGGTGAAGGCGGTGATCTCTTTGGCGAAGGCGCGGGCGAGAGCGGCGGCGAAAAGGACGCGCTGTACGACCAGGCGGTCGAGATCGTGCTCAAGGACCGAAAGGCGAGCATTTCCTACGTGCAACGAAAGCTCAAGATTGGTTACAACCGTGCCGCGCGCTTGCTCGAAGACATGGAAAAGGCGGGGCTGGTGAGCGCGCTCACCTCCAGCGGTCAGCGCGACATCCTGATGCCGTCTCGCGGCGATTGAACCTGGCTTGCAACCATTTGGGTCAGAAGGGGTCCGACACTTCATGATGAAACAACTTCTTCTTGCCAGTGTGCTGGCTGGGTGCAGTCTGGCCGCGCAGGCCGATGGAATGCAGGAACTCGAAAAATTCCTGCGCGAGGTGAACAGCGGTCAGGCCAGCTTCACGCAGGTGGTGACGTCGCCCAAGCGCAGCAACGAAGCCACCGCGCGAAGCAAGACCTCCAGTGGCCGCTTTGAATTTCTGCGTCCCAACCTTTTCCGGTTCGAGTACACCAAGCCGTTCGAGCAGACCATCGTGGCCGACGGCCAGACCCTGTGGCTGTACGACGTGGACCTGAATCAGGTCACCTCCCGTTCGCAGAAAGCGGCCTTGGGCAGCACGCCAGCTGCGCTGATCGCATCGGGCGCGGACATGAAGGGCTTGTCGGAAGCGTTTGATCTCAAGGCCGCGCCGGCCCGTGAAGGCCTCGAATGGCTGGAAGCGCGCCCCAGGGACCACAACGGGCAGTTGCAAATGGTTCGCGTCGGTTTCCGGCAAGGCAGGCTCTCGATGCTCGACATCGAGGACAGCCTGGGACAGCGCTCGGTGCTCACCTTCAGTGAATGGCGCGACAACGCCACCTTGAGGGTTGGCGACTTCAAGTTCCAGCCGCCCCCTGGTGCTTCCGTGATCCGGCCCTGAGCCGGCCGATCCCCCACCATGTCCGTGCATGCTGCCGGCGCCCATGTCCCACTGGCTGAGCGCCTGCGCCCGCGCACGCTGGCCGAGGTAATCGGCCAGCAGCACATGCTGGGTGAGGGCATGGCCTTGCGCCTGGCCTTCGAGTCGGGCCAGCCGCACAGTTGCATCTTCTGGGGGCCACCCGGCGTGGGCAAGACCACGATCGCACGTTTGATGGCCGATGCATTTGATGCGCAGTTCATCACCATCAGCGCGGTGCTCGGTGGCGTCAAGGACATCCGTGAAGCGGTGGAACGCGCCGAGGCGGCGCGAACCGGCCTGGCCGCGCAGCGGACCATTTTGTTCGTGGACGAAGTGCACCGATTCAACAAGAGTCAGCAAGACGCGTTCCTCCCCCACGTGGAGAGCGGCTTGTTCACCTTCATCGGGGCCACGACCGAAAACCCCTCATTTGAAGTCAATTCCGCATTGCTGTCGCGCGCGGCGGTGTACGTACTTCAGCCCCTGAACGAAGACGACCTGCGCCAAATCGTGGACAAAGCCCGCGACATCGACGCCGTGCCGCCTGTGCAAGCCGCTGCGATCAACCGGTTGATCGCCTATGCCGACGGCGACGCGCGCCGCCTGCTCAACACGCTGGAGACGCTTGCGGTGGCGGCAAAGAAGGAAAAGCTGGTGGAGGTGACCGACGAGTGGTTGCTCAAGGTGTTGGGTGAGCGCATGCGCCGCTACGACAAGGGTGGCGAGCAGTTCTACGACACCATCAGCGCCCTGCACAAAAGTGTGCGCGGTTCGGATCCGGATGCCGCGCTGTATTGGCTCGTGCGCATGCTCGACGGAGGCGCGGACCCGCGCTACCTGGCGCGACGCCTCATCCGCATGGCCAGCGAGGACATCGGCCTGGCCGACCCTCGGGCATTGCGCCTGGCGCTCGATGCGGCCGAGGTCTACGAGCGGCTGGGCAGCCCGGAAGGCGAGCTCGCACTGGCCGAATGTGTGGTCTATCTGGCCGTGGCGCCCAAATCCAACGCGGTCTACAAAGCATTCAATGCTGCGAAGGCTTTCGTGAAAAAAGATGGCACGCGCCCCGTGCCCATGCACCTGCGCAATGCCCCCACGCAGCTCATGAAGTCCCTGGACTACGGGAAAGGGTACCGTTACGCGCACGACGAAGCGGGTGGGTTCGCCGCAGGAGAGCGTTATCTGCCCGAAGGCATGGCCGAGCCTGGTTTCTACCAGCCGGTAGATCGTGGCCTGGAACTGCGCATTGGTGATAAGTTGCGTGAGCTCAAGGGCTACAACGATCAAAATAGCTAATGCAGCGCCTAACCCTCTGATGCTGTAAGCGTGCCTTGGTTAATTTCAGGGTAAACCCGGACTTGCTTAGGGCTTACACGCATGGGGGGCCGAAAACGCCTAGCTACAATCCGCCCACCAACCCGCAGTCTGTCCTGTTCCAAGGTCAGGTCTGGCGGGTTTTTTGCTAGGTTGAAGCAGGCCGCGGCGCACAACGCAGGTGGCAAATCACAAACACGGAGAACCTTCATGGAAGTTTTGCTTCAGCAGATCATCAATGGTCTGGTGCTGGGCAGCATGTATGCGCTGGTGGCCCTGGGTTACACCATGGTCTACGGCATCATCGGCCTCATCAACTTTGCGCACGGCGACGTGCTGATGGTGGGGGCCCTCACCAGTTGGACCGTCATCGGCTGGATGATGGACGCCTCCACCGGCATGCCGACTTGGCTGGTCCTTCTTTTCGCCACCGTCATCGCCATGGTGGTGTGCGCCATCCTGAATTTCTCGATCGAGAAACTCGCCTACCGTCCTCTGCGCAACTCCAATCGACTGGCGCCCCTGATCACTGCGATCGGCATGTCGCTGCTGCTGCAGACCTTCGCCATGATCATCTGGGCGCCGAACCCCAAATCCTATCCGTCGATGCTCTCGCGTGAGCCAATCGAATTTGCGGGTGCGGTGGTGTCGGTCACGCAGGTCGTCATCCTCGCCACCACGGCCATCACGCTGGCTGTGCTCATGTGGCTGGTCAATCGCACCAACCTGGGCCGCGCCATGCGGGCCACGGCAGAAAACCCCCGGGTGGCCGCGCTCATGGGCATCAAGCCCGATGTGGTCATCTCAGCCACCTTCATCATCGGCGCCATGCTGGCGGCCATTGCCGGCGTGATGTGGGCCTCGAACTACGGAACGGTGCAGCACGCCATGGGCTTCATGCCCGGCCTCAAGGCCTTCGTGGCGGCAGTCATGGGTGGCATCGGCAACCTCGCCGGGGCCGTGGTGGGGGGCATTGCCCTCGGGTTGATCGAATCGCTGGGCGCGGGTTACCTGGGCAAGCTCACCGGCGGTGTGCTGGGCAGCCAGTACACCGACATCTTCGCATTCATCGTGCTGGCCATCGTGCTGACCCTGCGCCCCTCGGGCCTGCTGGGCGAACGCGTGGCAGATCGCGCCTGACCGCCTGGGAGAAGCACCATGCTGAACACAAAAACCGGCAAATTCATTGTCTTTCTCATCGCAGCGGCGGCCTTGCTGCTGCTGCCCATCATCCTGCAGTCCACGGGAAGCAACTCCTGGGTTCGCATCCTCGACATCGCGCTGCTCTACGTGCTGCTGGCCCTTGGCCTGAACATCGTTGTGGGCTACGCGGGCCTGCTCGATCTGGGCTACATCGCATTCTTTGCCGTGGGGGCCTACGTCTTTGCCTTGCTGGGCTCACCCCACCTGGCCAACACCTTCCCTGCGATCCAGGCCATGTTTCCGGACGGACTTCACTACAGCATCTGGTGGGTGATGCTCCTGGCGGCGATCATTGCAGGCGTGGTGGGCATGATCCTCGGCGCGCCCACACTCAAGCTGCGTGGCGACTACCTGGCCATCATCACCCTGGGCTTTGGCGAGATCATCCGCATCTTCCTGCTCAACATGGATCGCCCGGTGAACATCACCAACGGTCCCAAGGGCATCAGCCAGATCGACACCATCTCCGTGTTCGGCCTCGACCTGGGCAAACGCCTCACCATCGGCGATTTCACCTTCCAGCCCGTCACGCTGTACTACTACCTGTTCCTGTTCTTCGTGGTGCTGTCCGTGATCATTTCGTACCGCCTGCAGGATTCGCGCATTGGCCGCGCCTGGATGGCCATTCGCGAAGACGAGATCGCGGCCAAGGCCATGGGCCTGAACACGCGCAACCTCAAGCTCCTGGCTTTTGGCATGGGCGCTTCCTTTGGCGGCGTCTCCGGCGTGCTGTTCGCGTCGTTCCAGCGCTTTGTGTCGCCCGAATCCTTCTCTCTGATGGAGTCGGTGATGGTGGTGGCCATGGTGGTGCTTGGTGGCATCGGCCACATACCCGGGGTGATTCTGGGTGCCTTGCTGCTGGCCGGCTTGCCTGAACTGCTGCGCCACGTGGCGCACCCGCTGACGGCCATGACCGATGGGCGTCTGGCGCCCGAGATCCTGCGCCAGCTGCTGATCGCGCTGGCCATGGTGGTGGTCATGCTCATTCGTCCCAAAGGCTTGTGGCCAGCGCCCGAGCACGGCAAGTCCTTGAGCAAGTGAGCGGAGAAGAAAATATGAGCGACACCATTCTCAAGGTAGCGAACGTTTCCAAGCGCTTTGGCGGCCTGCAGGCCCTGAGCGACGTGGGTATCGAAATCAGGCGCGGGCAGGTCTACGGCCTGATTGGTCCCAATGGCGCCGGCAAAACCACGTTCTTCAACGTGCTCACCGGCCTGTACACACCCGACAGCGGCTCTTTCGAACTCGCGGGCAAGCCTTACACGCCCACTGCGGTGCATGAAGTGGCCAAAGCTGGCATTGCACGCACCTTCCAGAACATCCGCCTGTTCGCCGAGATGACGGCATTGGAAAACGTGATGGTGGGTCGCCACGTGCGCACCCATTCGGGCCTGATCGGCGCAGTCCTGCGCACTCCGGGCTTCAAGCGCGAAGAGGCGGCCATCACCGCCCGTGCACGTGAACTGCTGGCCTATGTCGGCATCGAGAAGTTTGCCGACTACAAGTCACGCACGCTGAGCTACGGCGACCAGCGTCGCCTGGAGATCGCACGTGCCCTGGCAACCGATCCGCAACTCATTGCACTCGATGAACCCGCAGCGGGCATGAACGCCACCGAAAAGGTGCAACTGCGTGAACTCATCGACCGCATCCGCAAGGATGATCGCACCATCCTGCTGATTGAACACGATGTGAAGCTGGTGATGGGCCTATGCGACCGCGTCACCGTGCTCGACTACGGCAAGCAGCTGGCTTCCGGATCTCCGGCGGACGTGCAGAGGGACCCCAAAGTGATCGAGGCCTACCTCGGCACGGGTGGGCACTGATCAAGGATTCATGCAAATGGCAAACACACTCCTCAAAATCAGCGGCCTCAAGGTGTCCTACGGCGGCATCAAGGCCGTCAAGGGCGTCGACCTGGAAGTGCGCGAAGGCGAGCTGATCTCCCTCATCGGCTCGAACGGTGCTGGCAAGACCACCACCATGAAGGCGGTTACGGGGTCGCTGGCTTATGAAGCCGGCGACATCGAATACCTGGGGCAGAGCATCAAGGGCAAAGGCGCCTGGGACCTGGTCAAGCAGGGACTGGCCATGGTGCCCGAAGGCCGCGGCGTGTTCACGCGCATGAGCATCACCGAGAACCTGCAGATGGGCGCCTACATCCGCAAGGACAAGGCAGGCATCGCGCAAGACATCGAGCGTATGTTCGGCATTTTTCCCCGCTTGCGAGAGCGCAAAGACCAACTGGCGGGCACCATGAGCGGTGGCGAGCAGCAGATGCTGGCCATGGCGCGTGCGCTCATGAGCCAGCCCAAGGTGCTGTTGCTTGATGAGCCGTCCATGGGGCTGTCGCCCATCATGGTCGACAAGATCTTCGAGGTGGTTCGCGACGTGTCCGCACAAGGGGTGACGATTTTGCTGGTCGAGCAAAACGCTCGCCGGGCCCTGCAGATCGCCGACCGTGGCTATGTGATGGACTCCGGGGAGATCATCATGACCGGCAACGGCCGCGACATGCTGGATGATCCGAAGGTGCGCGCCGCCTACCTGGGCGAGTAAGCTACACCAGATTCCGCCGCTGCGTGAGTCGCGGCCCCCAGTGGGGTCGTGCGAATTGGGGAGGCCTGGCGGGATCGCCTCCAGAGACGTTTCGGCTCAAAACTACAATCGAGGGTTGCGCACATCAGTGCTCAACCCTCTTTTCATTCATGACCCAAGCCCACACCACCGAATCCGGCGCACCTGCGCACGACGACAACCAGCTGATCGCCGAGCGTCGCGAGAAGCTCAAAGCCCTGCGTGAGGCTCAGAAGCAGGGGCAGGGTGTGGCCTTCCCCAACGACTTCAAGCCGGCGAACAAGGCGGCGGATCTGGTGGAGAAATACGGCGACTCGACCAAAGAGGCGCTCGAGGCGGCGCCGGTGCGCGTCAGCGTGGCGGGCCGGATGATGCTCAAGCGTGTGATGGGCAAGGCCAGTTTTGCCACATTGCAGGACGCCTCTTTCGGCCCTTCGGGCGGGCGCATCCAGATCTACGTGAACAACGATGGCGTGGGTGAGGCGCAGCACGCCGCTTTCAAGCACTGGGACCTGGGCGACATCATCGCAGTCGAAGGCGTGCTCATGCGCACGCGCACCGGCGAGCTCACCATCCAGGCCGAGCGCATCCGCCTCATTACCAAGAGCCTGCGTCCCTTGCCCGACAAGTTCCACGGTATCGCCGACCAGGAAATCAAGTACCGCCAACGGTACGTGGACCTGATGACCGACGAAGCTGCGCGCAAACGCTTCGTGGCGCGCAGTCAGGCGCTCTCCAGCATCCGAGACTTCATGGTAGACCACGGTTTCCTGGAAGTGGAAACGCCCATGCTTCACCCCATTCCGGGTGGCGCCAATGCCAAGCCATTCAAGACGCACCACAACGCGCTCGACCAGGAGATGTTCCTGCGCATTGCGCCCGAGCTGTACCTGAAGCGGTTGCTGGTGGGTGGCTTCGACAGGGTTTTCGAGATCAATCGCAATTTCCGCAACGAAGGCATCAGCGTTCGCCACAACCCCGAGTTCACCATGATGGAGTTCTACGCGGCCTACTGGAACTACCAGGACCTGATGGACTTCAACGAGCATCTCATCCGCCATGTCGTGCGCCAGGTGCGGGGCGACGACCCACTGACCTACCAGGGCCGGCCGGTTGACGTGATCTCGCCCTTCGAGCGGTTGACGATCCGTGAAGCCATCGTGAAGTACACCGATGCAGGCGACCAGGTGGACGATGCGACTTGGCTCTCCACTCAGTTGAAGAAGCTGGGGCTGAGCGAGGAAAAACACCAGCTTTCCGGGCGCAGTCTGGCCAGCCTGCAGGTGCTCTACTTCGAGGAGAAGGTCGAGGACAAGCTGTGGAACCCGACTTTCATCATGGACCATCCGACCGAAATCTCGCCGCTGGCGCGAGCCAACGACGCGCACCCCGAGGTCACCGAACGCTTCGAGCTCTATATCACAGGCCGAGAGTTTGGCAACGCATTCTCCGAGCTCAACGACGCGGAAGACCAGGCGGCACGCTTCCAGGCCCAGGCTTCAGCCAAGGATGGCGGTGATGAGGAGGCCATGTTCTATGACGCTGACTACATCCGTGCGCTCGAATACGGGATGCCGCCAGCCGGCGGCTGTGGCATCGGCATCGACCGACTGATGATGTTGCTGACCGACAGTCCCAGCATTCGAGACGTGATCCTGTTCCCCGCGCTGCGTCGAGAGAACTGAATCGGTTTATCACCCATGAAAGAAGCCGCCCTCGGGCGGCTTCTTCTTCCCCCGCTGCCAGCGCTCAGGCGTAAGCTGCGAGCGCCTTGCGCATTTTTTTCATGGCGGCCACCTCGATCTGGCGCACGCGCTCGGCACTCACGCCGTATTCGGCCGCCAGTTCGTGCAGCGTCATGCCGCCGGAGCCGTCGTCGTTCACCTTGAGCCAGCGCTCGCTGACGATGCGGCGCGAGCGTTCGTCGAGTTCGCTCATGGCCATGGCAACCCCTTCGGTGGCCAGCACGTCGCGCTGGGCCGATTCGAGCACGGCGGTGGGTTCATGCGTGGCGTCGGCCAGGTAGGCGATGGGGCCGAAGCTGTCCTCGCCGTCGTCACCCGGGGCCGGGTCGAGCACCACGTCGCCACCCGAAAGACGGGTTTCCATTTCCCGAACTTCCTCGGGCTTGACGTTGAGTTCACGGGCCATCACGCCCACTTCGCCATCGGACAGCACGTCCCGGTGGGTATCGCCATCAAGGGCATCGGCCCTGAAGCCCTGCTTGCGCGAACGCAGGTTGAAGAACAGCTTGCGCTGCGCCTTGGTGGTGGCCAGCTTGACCATGCGCCAGTTTTTCAACACATATTCGTGAATCTCGGCCTTGATCCAGTGCATGGCGTAGCTCACCAGCCGCACGCCTTGGTCAGGGTCAAAGCGCTTCACCGCCTTCATCAGGCCCACGTTGCCTTCCTGGATCAGGTCGCCGTGCGGCAGCCCGTAGCCCAGGTACTGGCGGGAAATGGAGACGACCAGGCGAAGGTGGGACATCACCAGCTGGCTGGCGGCTTCCAGGTCGTTGTTGTCGCGCAGGCTGCGCGCAGCCTGTTGCTCCTGCTCAAGAGTCAGCAATGGCAGGCGGTTCACCGCAGAGATGTAGGCGTCCAGGTTGCCCAGTGGCGGCACCAGCGCCCAGGGATTGGCCACGGCCAGCGAGCCGGTGGTGGCGGATGCGACGGGGGCGAGAGAGTGAGACATAGGAACCCTCCTCAGGTGTTCATCCAGGAATATTAGCACTCTCTATGAGCGAGTGCTAAGCGCGAAGTTCCTTGTCCCTGGGCGTCGAATTGCGGGGGTATGTCAGTGAATGCCAACTTCTTTCTGATGTATGCTGAAACGGTAAATGGTGGTACCCCGGTACGGACGCCCGGAAGAGACCAGGTTCTGTGGCAGTGCCGGGCAGTTGGGCGCATTGGGGAAATGCTGGGGTTCCAGGCAAATCGCTGCGCGCGGGCGGTGTTGCACGCCACGCTTGCCCAGGTCGGGCTTCTCTGCGGTGCCGAGCTGGCCAGCGGTGTAGACCTGAAGCAACGGTTCACTCGTCCAGACCTCGAGCGTTCGCCCGCTGGCCGGGCTGTGCAGCTTTGCGCACAGGCGCGTGGCGTCCGAGGGGTTGGGCTCCAGCGGGTAGCTCAGGTCGATGTCGGGCAGTTTGCCCAGAACTTTCGGTGAACGCAGGTCGTGAACGTGGCCGGCCAGCGACACCTGTTCACCAGTGGCGATGCCGTCCTCGGTGGTGGCCAGAACCGACTTCGCGCCAGGTACCTCCAGCACGTGGTTGTCGATGTGCTTGCCTTGGCCCACTCCTTCTAGATTGAAATAGATGTGGCTGGTGAAACTGGCAGGGCTGGCCCCTTCTCGCATGGTGGCCAGGTGCTCGATCGCCAGGGCGTTGTCATCGTCGAGGCGGTAGGTGAGTTGCAGGTCCAGCGTACCGGGAAAATCATCTTCGCTGGTCAGGAAGCGATGGTGCAGCTGCAGGGTCTGGGCGTCGGGCTGCCTGGCGTCGAAGACGCGATGACGCGAACCGCGGGGGCCGCCGTGAATGCAGTGTTCCCCCGCATTGGGTGTCAGGCGATGCTCGTGTCCATGCAGCGTGAAACGTGCATTGCCGATGCGTCCGGCGTAGCGCCCGACGAAGGCCCCCATCGAACGCGAGCCAGTCCTCACGCCTTCCAGGCTGTCATAGCCGAGTGCCACGTCGTCCAGAGCACCGCTGCGGTCCGGCACGACGATCTGCAGCACCTTCGCGCCGAGATTGGTGATGGCTACCACCGCGCCGCGGGCATTGCGCAGGAAGAAGAGAGCGGTGGGTCGGCCGTCCACCTCACCCGCAAAGCGGAACGGATCAAGCAATGGGGCGCAGGGCTGTGGATTCATACGCCCGATGGTGGATCCATCAATCGAGCTTGATGTTGGCCTGTGCGACAACCTCTGCCCACCGCTTGCGCTCTCGCTCGAAGAACCGGTCCTGTTCAGTCGACTGCATGGTGACGACTTCTGCTCCCTGGCCGGTCAGGCGTGCCCGGACATCGGGGTTGCGGATGGCCTTGATCAATTCAGCATGGAGGCGCGCCACGACCGCTGCGGGCGTGCCATTGGCCACCAGCGCGCCCTGCCAGGTGCCGGATTCAAAATCGGGCACGCCCTGCTCGGCCAGCGTGGGCACGTTGCCCACCAGCGGCATGCGCGTTTTCTTCGAGATGCCCAGCACCTTCAGGCGCCCGCTCTGCACATGAGGCAGTGTGGCCAGCATGCCGTTCATGATCACCTGGGTCTGGCCGGCCACCGTGTCGGCCACGGCCTGTGAACCGCCTTTGTAGGGAACGTAGATCCACTTCGCGCCCGTGGCACGCTCCACCGCCACACCGGCCACGTGGGGCGCGCTGCCCACGGCGGTCACGGCAAAGTTCAGGTCGCTCGTTTTCGACAATGCCACCAGCTCTTTGAGCGAATTCGCCTTGACGGATGGGTGCACCGCCAGCATGTGTGGCGAGTAGGCCAGCATGGTCACGCCGCGCAGGTCCTTGCCCGGATCGAACGACAGCTTGGTGTAGACCGAGGGGCTGATGGCCAACGCCCCGACGTCGCACAGCAGGATGGTGTGGCCATCGGGCGCTGACTTGGCCACCAGGTCGGCGCCCAGGTTGCCGTTGGCACCCGGACGGTTCTCCACGATGACAGACTCGCCGAGGCCCTCGGACAGGGGTTGGCTGATGGCGCGCGCGATGATGTCTGAAGAGCCACCGGGCGGGTAGGGGACGATGATGCGCACCGCCTTGTTGGGAAAGCTTTGTGCGTAAGCGGGCCGTCCCACGGTGGCGAGGGCCGCAGAAGCTGCGATCAGTTGTCGGCGATTCAATGACATGGAGATCTCCAGTGAAATGAGGGCGGGTTAGCGGGCGAGCACGGTCTGCGGCAGCCAGAGTGAGATGGCGGGGAGGTAGGTGACTGCCATGAGCACGCCGAACAGCGCCACATAGAACGGCAGCAGGGCCTTGACCACCGATTCGATCGGGAGTTTGGCCACCGCGCTGCCCACGAAGAGCACTCCCCCCACCGGGGGTGTGATCAGACCCATGCCCAGGTTGACCATCATGATCATTCCGAAGTGGACCGGGTCCACGCCGATGGTCTTGACGACGGGCAGCAGGATGGGGGTGAGGATGAGGATCAGAGGCGCCATGTCCATCAGCGTGCCCAGGGCCAGCAGCATCAGGTTGATCATCATCAGGATCACGTAGCGGTTGTCCGAGAGCGTGGTGAGCGCGGTGGTGATCTGCAGAGGAATCTGCATCAGGGTCATGATGTAGCCAAAGCCAGCCGCGAAAGCGATGAGGATCATGACGATGGCCAGGGTCTTCACGGTGCGGTGTACCAGCTTGGGCAACTCGCGCCACGTGTAGTCACGGTAAACGAACATGGTCACGAGAAAGGCCCACACAACGGCCACCGAGGCGGACTCGGTTGCGGTGAACACGCCCGAGAGAATGCCGCCGAGGATGATCACCATCGTCATCAGGCCCCACAGCGCATCGACGCAGATGCGCAGCGCCTGGCGCATCGGAATCGCATCGCCCTTGGGGTAGTTCTTGCGTCTGGCGATCACGAGGCACATCGTGGCCAGGGTCAGGCCAAGCAGGAGCCCGGGCAACACACCGGCCAGGAAAAGGGCTGCAATGGACACCGAGCCGCCCGCCGCGAGCGAATAGATGACTGCGTTGTGGCTCGGTGGAATCAGGATGGCCTGCACCGAACCACTGACCGTGACCGCAGTGGCGAACTCGCGCGGATAGCCCTTCTTCACCATCTCCGGAATGAGGACCGTGCCCACCGATGCGGTGTCCGCCATCGACGATCCGGAAATGGCACCGAAGAAGGTGGAGGCGAGTATGTTCACCAGTGAAAGGCCGCCGCGAATGAAGCCGACCAGCACGTTCGCGAAAGCCACCAGGCGCCGTGCCATGCCGCCTTCGGCCATGATGGCACCCGCCAGCACGAAGAAGGGAATGGCCAGCAGCGAGAACTTGTTGACGCCGCTGCTGATGGCAATCATGACCGCGTCGAGCGGAATGTCGATCCACCACGCACCGATGAGCGCCGAAATGCCCAGCGCATAGGCCACCGGAGTGCCGATGAGCATCAGCACGAAGAAGCTGCCGAGCAGAATGAAGGCGTCCATCAGGCAGCACCATCCTTCGCTTCGTCCATCAGGTCGAAGCGCACCACATCGCGCTGGCTCTGGTCGCCCGCTGCAAGAAATTCCAGGACGAACAGCAGCGTGATGAAGCCGCCCAGCGGCACGGGCACATAGGTGAGGCCCACTGGCATCCACGGCAGGGCAGGAATCGATTGCTGCCACGTGCCGATGCACAGGGACGTGCCGTAATACACCATGAACATGCTGACCAGCAGCATCAGCACACTAACGGCGAAGGCCATCACGCGCCGAAGCTCGGGCGGCATGCGCTCAGTGAGCATGGCCACGGCGATATGGGCGCCAGCGCGGTAGGCCGCCGCAGCGCCCAGGAACGTGAAGATCACCATGAGCAGAATCGAAATGGGTTCTGGCCATTGCGCGCCCGTGCCCAGCACATAGCGCGCAAAAATTCCCCAGGGAATGAAGAGCGACATCAGGAAGATGCACGCTCCGGCGACCCAGATGCAGGCGAGGTAGACCGCGTCCAAAGCGCGATGAATCGTTTCGGCCATGGTGATTTGCCGTCAGTGCCGGTTCATTTGACGGCGTCGATGCGCTTCATGAGGTCGGCCAGTTGCGCGCCGTATTTCGCGCGCACCGGGGCGGTGGCGTCATAGAAGGGCTTCTGGTCGACGGTGATGAATTCCACCCCGGCAGCCTTGAGCCTGGCGCTGTAGTCCTCCACGCTCTTGTCCCACAACACCCGTTGCTCCAGTTGCGCTTCGCGGGCGAACTTCTTCACCAGCGCCTGGTCGGCGGGCGTGAGCTTGTCCCAGGTGACCTTGGACATCACGAAGATTTCCGGAATGATCAGGTGGTTCGTTTGCGCGTAGTACTTGGCCGGCGTGGTGTAGTGGTTGGCGGTGAAGTAGCTGGGCGGGTTGTTTTCCGCGCCGTCGATCACACCGGTCTGAAGCGAGGTGAACACTTCGCCATAGGCCATGGAAATGCCGTTGCCGCCCATCGCGTTCATCGTGTCCACGAACAAGGGGTTGCCCATCATCCGGATCTTCTGACCCTTGAGATCGGCCGGGCTTCGCACCGGCTTCTTGGTGTAGAGGCTGCGAGAGCCGCCGTCCATCCAGCCCAGTGCCACCAGCCGCGATGAGCTTTTGGTGACCTTGTCCAGCAGATCGGCGCCAACGTCGCCGTCGATCACCTTGCGCATGTGGGCGACGTCCCGAAACACGAAGGGCATATTGAAGACATTCACCTCCGGCACGATGGGCCCGATCACGCCCAGCGAAATGCGCGCGATCTGGATCGCTCCCAGCTGCGTCTGCTCCACGGCCTCCTTTTCCTCGCCGAGCACGGCGCCCGGGAACATCTGCAGCTTGATTCGACCGCTGGTTGCGGCCTCCAGCTTCTTTCCCATGCTTTCCACGGCCGCGACGGTGGGGTAGCCCGCGGGGTGCGTGTCGTGAGCCTTGAGCACCAGGTTCTGTGCGTGGGTGCTCAAAGGCAGCAGGCCGGCCATGGCCAGGCTCAGAATCAGTCGGCGATGCGTTTTCATGGTGTCTCCGTTGGTTGATGTGTCGAGGTGAATACGCCGGTCTGCTTCACACGAAGCACTTCGGCTCGTCCAGGCCCCTCACGCCGGGACGCAATGCAAACACGCCACCGGCCAGGGGCTGGTCGGACAGATCGCCGCCGGGCCGGATGGATGTGACGAACAAGGTGTCGAATCCGCTGCCACCGAAGGCACACATCGCGGGCTTCTTCACCGGCACCGCGAGCGATCGGTCGAGCTGGCCAGCGGGCGTGAAGCGGTGCACCAGGCCGGCGTCGTTGGCGCAGATCCAGTAGCCGCCTTCTTCGTCCACAGCGGCGCCGTCGGGCCGCCCGGGCAGCGGGTTCATGTCGGCGAACACGCGCTGCCGATGCGGGGTGCCGGTGTCGGTGTCGTAGTCGAAAACCCAGATGGTCTGCACCTTGGGATGCGAGTCCGACAGGTACATCGTGCGCCCGTCGGGACTGAACGCCATGCCGTTGGGTGTGATGAGGCCGCTTTGCAACGAGCGCAAGGTGTGGTTTTCGAAGGCATAGACGCTGCCCACCGGTGCGGCCATCGACATGTCCGCGACCATGGTGCCGGCGCGCAGTCGGCCCTGGCGGTCGCAGCGGCCGTCGTTGAAGCGCATGCCGGGCTGCGGGTGCTGCACGCGGGCCAGCGGCTCGTGGTCCAGCGTGCCGTCTTCGTGTGGCGTGAGCTCGGCCACACCGGTCTCCATGGCCGCGATCCAGCGTCCATGTGGCGTGGCCTCGCTGCCGCTGGCCAAGGCGATGCAGCCGGTCATCTTCGGCGTGGGCCATTGGCGTGACTGGCCAGTGCGCGCGTTCCAGCACCACAGCGTTCTGCCCGGAATGTCTACCCAGAACAGGCACTGCCGTTGTGCGTCCCACACCGGACTTTCGCCCACGCCGTTGCGTGCGTCGATGAGCAACTCGGCCGGTGTGTTCATGGTCAGAAGGGGCCGGCCTTGACGAAGGCGCCACCCTGGTAGATGGCCGCCGGGTCGCTCAGGTCCGGCGCCTGGGTTCGAGCGTAGACCGCCTCGCGGAACACGTCCGAACTGTCGCGCGGCACAAAGCCGATGTGGCGCGCGCGGCTGTTGTCCCACCAGGTCACGGCGTTGTTGGACATGCCGAAGACGATGCTGTGTCCGAGCACGGGGGTACTCAGACAGGCCGTGATGAGGCGGTGCAGGTCGTCAAAGCTCAGCCAGGTGGCGAGCATGCGGCGATCCCTGGGTTCCGGAAACGAAGAACCGATGCGCACGCACGCGGTCTCGATGCCATAGCGGTCGAAGTACAGCCGCGCCAGGTCTTCGCCAAAGGCCTTGCTCAGGCCGTAGAAGCCGTCGGGGCGGGGTGGGTGATCGGCGTGGATGGTCTCGCTCTGCTTGTAGAAACCGGTCACGTGGTTGGAGCTGGCGAACACGATGCGCCTGACGCCATGCCGCCGAGCAGCGTCATACAGGTGGTAGGCGCCCAAGATGTTGGCCTGCAGGATGGCGGCAAAGGGCGCCTCCACGGAAATACCGCCCATGTGCACGATGGCGTCCACGTCCCGCACCATCGTGTCCACTTCGTCGGCGTTGGACAGGTCGGCCAGCACGATCTCCTCGCGTGGCTGCGCCGCGCCCAGACCCGTCCTGTCGGAGAGCCGCAGCACTTCGCAGTTGGCCTTGAGGCGTTCGCGCAGAGCCGTGCCCAGTCCGCCAGCGGCGCCGGTGAGCAGCAGGCGGTGATGAGTCTTGTGCGTGGTTTCCATGGGCGGGTGCTGGAGGGGCGGCAAAGGGCTTGGACTTTGGCGAGGGCTTTGTTACAGTTCCTCATCCTTGTTGTCTGTTGTCGGTTGTCAGACAACGTCGGCGGATTGTGTGAACGCGAGAATGGCGTGTCAAGGAAAAAACCATGCTCTCAGTGAAAACCCTAGAACCCGAGGCCATGCCACGACCCCGACGCCAGCGAGGCCTGGTGCCCGAAATCGTCGACACGCTGGCCGCCGACATGCGCGAGGGCCGGTTGCAGACCGGCGACAAGCTGCCCACCGAATCCGAACTGATGGGGCGCTTCGAGGTCAGTCGCACGGTGGTGCGTGAGGCGATCTCGCGCCTGCAGGCCTCGGGGCTGGTGGAAACGCGCCATGGCGTCGGCACTTTCGTGATGGCGCCGCCCGAGCAGAGCAACTTCCGAGTCGCCCCGGAAGACTTCGCCACTGTGGCCGACGTCATCTCGCTGCTCGAATTGCGCATCAGCCTGGAAAGCGAGGCGGCCAGCCTGGCCGCGCAGCGGCGCGATGAAGCCCACCTGCAGAACATGGCCGCCGCGCTTGCGGCCTTTGAAGCGTCGATAGCCGAGTCTTCCGACGCCGTGCCCTCCGACTTCCAGTTCCACATGGAAGTGGCGCGGGCCACCGGCAACCGCCATTTCGCCGACCTCATGACCTACCTGGGCACCATGATCATCCCGCGCACCCGGCTCAATACCGCGAGCAGTGCGCCCGAAGGCCGGCTGGCCTACCTGCAGCGCGTGCACACCGAGCACCAGCACATCTACCAGGCTATCCGCCTGCGCGACGCCGAGGCCGCGCGCAAGGCAATGCGCCTGCACCTCTCCAACAGCCGCGAACGCCTGCGCCGCGCCCAGCCCGACACGATTTGAGCGTTGCGCCGGGCCGCTCCCAAGCAAGCTCGCACCGCAGCCCGAAGGGCGAAGGTACCCAAGTGAGCGTTGCGCCGGGCCGCTCCCAAGCAAGCTCGCACCGCAGCCCGAAGGGCGAAGGTACCCAAGTGAGCGTTGCGCCGGGCCGCTCCCAAGCAAGCTCGCACCGCAGCCCGAAGGGCGGAGGTACCCAAGTGATCGCTTGACCCTGGGCTCGCAGCGTTGCGCCATCGGCGCTACAGTGCCCTCTCGCCGAAGAGGCGCCGGGCGGTCCGGCGCGGCGACTGCGACAAGGGGCTCTCATGGTGTGGTTGGTCGTTGGCCTGGTGCTGTTTCTGGGCGTCCACTCGGTGTCCATCGTCTCGCCGCAGGGGCGCCACGCGTTGGCGGGTCGCCTGGGTGAAGGGGGCTTCAAGGGCCTGTATTCGCTGCTGTCTTTCGTGGGCCTGGTGCTCATGGTGTGGGGTTACGGGCTGGCGCGCCAGGCGCCGGTGGTGATCTACACACCGCCCACGGGTTTGCGCCACGCGGCGCTGCTTCTCATGGTCCCGGTGTTTGTCCTGTTGCTGGCGGCCTACCTGCCGGGGCGCATCCAGCGGGCGACCAGGCACCCCATGCTGCTCGCGGTCAAGCTGTGGGCCACCGCCCACCTGCTGGCCAACGGCACGCTGGCCGATGTGCTGCTGTTCGGGGGTTTCCTGGCGTGGGCCGTGGCAGATCGCATCTCCGTCAAGCGCCGCGCGGCAGCCGGGCTCCTGCGCAACGCACCGGCCTTGCCGGGCAGCGCGGCCAACGACGCCATGGCGTTGGTGGCGGGCCTGGCGATCTACGCAGCGCTGGCGTTCTGGGTTCACGCGTGGATGTTCGGCGTGCGGCCTCTGGGCTGAGCCTGGGGAACCCTCCGCGGCGCCTGCGCACCAACTGGATGCTGCCCACATTCCCGCCATGCCTTGCACACCATGACCCGTCTCATCGTCCAACCGCTTCTGTTGCTCTCCGTCATGGCGGGCATGCTGTTTGCCCCCACCCTGCATGCGCAGTCGCCCTCCATCACCGCCGAGGTCGTCGCCCAAGGCTTGCAAAACCCATGGGCCGTGGCTTTCATCGGCGAAGGTCGCATGTTGGTGACCGAGCGGCCGGGCCGCATGCGTGTGGTCGGCGCCGACGGTCGCGTGGGTGAGCCCGTCAAGGGAGTGCCCAAGGTGGATGCGGTGGGGCAGGGTGGCCTGCTTGACCTGGTGACCGATCGCGACTTCGCTCGCAACCGCACCGTGCATTTTTGCTACGCCGAGCCTGGCGCGCCGGGTCAGGGCAATTCCACCGCGCTGGCGTCTGCCCGCCTCTCGGCCGATGCCAGGTCGCTGGAGGACGTGAAGGTGGTCTTCAGCCAGCAGCCGAAGTACAGCAGCCGGCTGCATTTCGGCTGCCGCATCGCGCAGACCGAAGACGGCAACCTCTTCCTGGCCCTGGGCGACCGCTTCCAGCGCATGGCCGATGCGCAGACGCTGGACAACCACCACGGCAAGGTGGTGCGCGTGCGGCCCGATGGCAGCGCGCCGGGCGACAACCCTTACATCGGGCGGGCAGGCGCGCGGCCCGAGATCTGGAGCATCGGTCATCGCAATGTGCAGGCGGCCACACTCGGCGCCGACGGGCGTCTGTGGACCATCGAGCACGGCCCGCAAGGTGGCGATGAAATCAACATCACTCAAGCCGGCAAGAACTACGGCTGGCCCGTGATCACTTACGGCGAGAACTATGGCGGTGGCCAGATCGGCGAAGGCCTCACCAGCAAGGTCGGACTCGAACAACCCCTGCTGTACTGGAAACCGTCCATTGCGCCCTCGGGCATGGCTTTCGTGAAGAGCGAGCGCTATGGCAGAGACTGGCAGGGCAACCTGCTGGTGGGGTCGCTCAAGTTCCGTTACCTCGTGCGCCTGGTGCTCGACGGCGATCGCGTGGTGCGTGAAGAGAAGCTGCTGCCCGGACTGGGTCAGCGCGTGCGCGACGTGCGCGAAGGCCCTGAAGGCTTCATTTACCTTCTGACCGACGACAGCAATGGCCAGTTGCTGCGACTTCGACCCGGAGCCTGACGCCCATGCAAGCCAACGCCTCTCCGCTACTCGCGCCGCACCCCCTGGCCGCGCATTACGCCGACGTGAGGGCGCGCAGCCGAGCGCTGTCGGCCCCGCTGTCGGCCGAAGACTGCCAGGCCCAGTCCATGCCCGACGCAAGCCCGGTGAAGTGGCACCTGGCCCACGTCACCTGGTTCTTCGAGACCTTCGTGCTGGAGCCTTTTGAACCCGGTTTCCAGCCTTTCAATCCGGCGTTTCGTGACCTCTTCAACAGCTACTACCAGGGCGTCGGAGAACCGTTTGCCCGTCCGCAGCGAGGCCTGATCACCCGGCCCGACCTCGCCGAGGTGTGGCGCTGGCGCGATCAGGTGGACGAGCGCATCGCGCGCCTGATGGCCGACGGCGCTCCCCAGTCCGCACTTCGGCTCATCGGACTCGGCCTGCAGCACGAGCAGCAGCACCAGGAACTGCTGCTCACCGACGTCAAGCACCTGTTGTCCGTCAACCCGTTGCGCCCGACCTACCACCGGCCCTGGCCCCTGACACCGGTGGCCCATGTGGCCTCGGCCTGGATCGAGTTCGATGGCGGGCTGGTCGAGGTGGGCCACGACGGGCGTGGATTCTCGTTCGACAACGAGAACCCGCGACACCGCCAGTGGCTGGAACCCCACGCGTTGATGAACCGCCTGGTGACGCATGGCGAATGGCTCGACTTTGTGCTGGACGGTGGCTACCAGGCGCCGCGCTGGTGGCTGGCGGCTGGCTGGGACTGGGTGCGCTCGCAAGGCATCCGGGCGCCCTTGTACTGGACCTTGCCGCTCGAAGGCAGCGCCCTGCCGACGGTGTTCACCCTGCACGGCGAGATGCCACTGGACCCCCACACGCCGGTGACGCACATCAGCTATTTCGAGGCCGATGCCTTTGCCCGCTGGTCCGGTGCGCGCCTGCCCACCGAGGTCGAATGGGAGGCGGCGGCCGCTTCCTTGCCCGTGCTGGGCAACCTGCAGGACGGCAACGCGCTGCACCCGCTGCCCGCGCGCAACGCTTCCGGCGGCCTGCTGCAGATGTTCGGCGACGTGTGGGAATGGACCTCCAGCCATTACGGCGCCTATCCCGGCTACCAGCCCGCCGAGGGCGCGGTGGGCGAATACAACGGCAAGTTCATGGTGAACCAGTACGTGTTGCGCGGCGGCTCCTGCGCCACGCCAGCCTCGCACATCCGCGCGAGCTACCGCAATTTTTTCCCCACCGATGCGCGCTGGCAGTTCAGCGGGCTCCGTCTGGCAAGAAGCCTGTGAAACAGCAAACCGCGCCGACCCCCCGATTCGTCCAGCATGAACTGCCCGCCGCCAGCGCGGTGCGAGCCGAACTGCTCGCCGGCCTGCGCGAGACACCGCCACGCATGGCGCCCAAGTTCCTCTACGACGCGTTGGGTTCGCGCCTGTTCGATGCCATCACCGAACTGCCGGAGTACTACCCCACGCGCACCGAGGCGGCGATTCTCGAGCGCCACGGGGCCGATATGGCCCGCCAGGTGCCTGCGGGCGCGGTGATGATCGACCTGGGTGCTGGAAGTTGCGCGAAGGCGGCGCGCCTCTTTCCGGTGTTGCAGCCCTCTGCGTATGTGCCGGTGGACATCTCGGTGGACTACCTGCGCGACACGCTGGCTGTCTTGCAGCAGCGTCACCCCGATCTGCCCATGCTCGGCCTGGGCATGGACTTTTCGCAGCGCTTTGCGCTGGGCGCCGCCGCCAGCCAGTGGCTCCACGATCGCGCGCTGGCCGACCAGCCCCGCTGCGTGTTCTACCCGGGTTCGAGCATTGGCAATTTCACACCCGACGAAGCCCTCGCCTTGCTGTGCCAGGCGCGGGAGATGTGCGCGGCGGGTGGCCCCGGCGGAGGCCTGCTGATCGGCGTGGACCGCGTCAAGCCGCGCGAAGTGCTCGAACCCGCCTACGACGACGCGCTGGGCGTCACCGCCGCGTTCAACCGCAATCTGCTGCTGCACGTCAACCGCCTGCTCGGGTCCGACTTCTCGCCCGCCGCGTGGCAGCACGTGGGACTGTTCAACGCTGAACTCTCGCGCATCGAGATGCACCTGCAGGCCCTGGGGCCTCAGACGGTGCGCTGGCCCGGCGGCGAGCGCCACTTTGCGGCTGGAGAGCGACTGCACACCGAGAACTCCTACAAATGGGAGCCACACGACTTCCAGGGGTTGTTGCAGGAAGCTGGCTTCGACAAGGCGCGGCACTGGACCGACGACCGCGCCTGGTTCAGCGTGTTCTGGGCGGCGGCCTGAGGGCTGTCGCACAATGGGCATCCGGCGCACCCCGTCACGCGCCACTCCTTTGATGCCGACCATGAATGCAGCGCTTCCTTCATCTGCCCGCCAGGAACCCCGTCTCACCAGTCTCTCGCACGGCGGAGGTTGCGGTTGCAAGATTGCACCGGGCGTGCTGAGCGACATCCTCAAGGGCACCAGCGCCATGCCGGTGCCGCCCGAGCTGCTGGTCGGCATCGAGACCGCCGACGACGCGGCTGTGTACCGCCTCAACGACCGGCAGGCGCTGATCGCCACCACCGATTTCTTCATGCCCATCGTCGACGACCCTTTCGACTTCGGCCGCATCGCCGCCACCAACGCCATCAGCGACGTGTACGCCATGGGTGGCACGCCCATCATGGCGCTCGCCCTGGTGGGCATGCCGATCAACGTGCTCTCCACCGACACCATCGGCAAAATCCTGGCGGGTGGACAACGCGCGTGCCGCGAGGCGGGAATTCCCATCGCGGGCGGCCACACCATCGACTCGGTCGAGCCGATCTACGGGCTGGTGGCGCTCGGGCTCGTGCACCCTGCGCGCGTCAAGCGCAATGCCGATGCCCAGGTCGGCGACCGCCTGATCCTGGGCAAACCGCTGGGCGTGGGCGTGCTCTCGGCGGCGCTCAAGAAGGAGGCACTGCCGCCTGAAGGCTACGCGCGAATGATCGCGACCACCACCCAGCTCAACACCCCCGGCCCCGACCTCGCCGCGCTCGAAGGCGTTCACGCGCTCACCGACGTCACCGGTTTCGGCCTGGCAGGCCATGCGCTTGAAATGGCGCGTGGATCGAACGCCGCCGTGCGGCTCGACATGGCACGTGTGCCCCTGATCGACGGCGTGCGCCACCTTGCCGCCGCCGGCATGGTGACCGGCGCATCTGGCCGCAACTGGTCCGCCTACGGCCACGAGGTGCGCCTGAGCGGTGCCTTGCAGCCCGTCGATCAGGCGCTGCTCTCCGACCCGCAGACCAGTGGCGGGCTGCTGGTGGCCTGTGCGCCCGAGTCCGTGGCCGAGGTGCTCGCCGTGTTCGAGCGCCACGGCTTTGTCGAGGCCGCTGACGTGGGCGAGATCGTGGCCGCAAGCGACGATGGCGTGCGCCTGCAAGTGGAATGAACTCCAATGGAATCACCATGAACCGTCAACGCATCAGCTCGGGCTCTCCCTTCGAAGAACAGCTTGGCTACTCGCGCGCCGTGGTCGCAGGCGACTGGGTGTTCGTGGCCGGCACCACCGGCTACGACTACGCCACCATGACGATCTCCGACGACATCGTCCAGCAGACCGAGCAGTGTTTCCAGAACATCCAGTCCGCACTGCAACAGGCCGGCGCCAGCCTGGACGACGTGGTCCGTGTCACCTACGTGGTGCCGGACGCATCCCAGTTCGAAAGCTGCTGGCCCGTGATGCGCAAGCACCTGGCACGAGCCCGGCCCGCCGCCATGATGATCTCCGCCGGCCTGCTCGATGCGCGCATGAAGATCGAGATCGAGGTCACGGCGATCAAGATGCAGCAATGACGCCGATTCTCGCCTTCGACGTTTTCGGGACCGTGGTGGACTGGCATGGCAGCATCTCGCGGGAGGTGCGCGCCCTGTACCCGCAGGTCGACGGCGATGCCCTGGCGCTGGCCTGGCGGGCCGGCTACCAGCCGGCCATGCAGCGCGTGCGATCGGGTGAACTCGGCTGGACGCGCATCGACGATCTCCACCGCATGATCCTGGACGAACTGCTGCCGCGCTTCGGCCTGGGGAACCTGAGTGAGTCCGAGCGGGAGCATCTCAACCATGTCTGGCAACGGCTTGACCCCTGGCCCGACACAGTGCCCGGGCTCGCTCGGCTGAAAGCGCGGCACACGCTTTGCACCTTGTCCAACGGCAATCTCGGCTTGCTGACGAACATGGCCAAGCGTGCTGGCCTGCCGTGGGATTGCGTGCTTTCGGCCGAGGTGTTTCGCGCCTACAAGCCCGATCGCCGCACCTACCTCGGGGTGGCCGACGTGTTTCGCGTGCCGCCTGCGCAGGTGATGCTGGTGGCCGCACACCAGGACGATCTGGCCGCCGCACGCGCTTGCGGGCTCTCGACTGCTTATGTGGAGCGTCCGCTGGAGTTCGGTGCCGACCGGCCCAAAGACGTGTCACCCGACCCGGCCAACACACTGCACGCGCGCGACTTCATGGACCTGGCCGATCAACTGGGCTGTTGATTCCTCATTCCACGCGCACGCTGGCGCTGGTCGGGCTGCCCATGCGCCTGGAGGCATCAAGGTTGTCCACCATTTCCAGCCGCAGGTTGTAGCTGCCCGCCGGGGGCGCGAGCCAGACTTCGGTCTGGCCCTCGGGAAAGTCGATCACGGTTGGCGTGCCCGTGGCCGGCGTGGCCGTCAGACGAAAGTGCCCGGTGTCGGGGATCTTTTGTGCCTGGTGGGCCACGTTGAGCGCCGAGGCGTGGAACTGCACACGGAACGGTGCCTTGACGACGGGACCGTCCAGACCGAGGCTCAGCCCCTTGACCGACAGGCTCGCGGGATCGACGGAGTTCTTCTTTGTGACCGTGATGGTGGCCGGCTTGCTGTAGACGAAATGTGGCAGGTGCTTCTGGTCGGCCAGCAGCATGCGCAGCGTATAGGTGCCTGGCGCCAGCGTGAGCACCGTCTCCATCTGGCCTTTGCCGAAGTGGATGTACTGCTCGTTGAACGGCAGGGCTTCCTTGAAGTTCAGCGGCAGTTCGCGGTTGACCAGCAGGTGGTGATGGCCGCTGCGGGCGCGGCCCGGCTGGGCAATGGGCGCCAGGCCCCAGCCACCGGAGAGGCCGAACTTGAGCAGGAACGGCGTCTCGATCTGGTCGCCGTCCTTGAGGTTGGTGAAATAGGCTTCTGCCGTCAGGCGCGGGGGTGGCGTTTGCCAGGGGTGGGGCTTGTCCGGGGCCCCGGGTGCCTGGGCCGTGGCGGCACTGACCACGGTGGCCAGGAGGATCGGAGCCAGGAAGCGAACGTAGGAATGGTGTTGCATGGTGTGACGGCAAAATGGCTGGACCAAGTCTACCCAGAGCCTACCCCAGGCGCCGTTACCGCCGGTAACGCGCCATGAACCCTTGGTCGATCCGGTCTTTCCACCACCAGGCCCACGCACCTTCGAGGTGCCATGGGCCGTAGCTGGCGATGGCGTGGCCTGTGCCGCAGGACAGCAGGTTGAGGGAATGCCTTGGCGGATGGTGGGCCTTGAGCGGCTGGCCTTCGTGCGAGGCGAGCAGGTTGTGTGCCAGCGGCGGGCCAGCCCGCACCGCGTACACGCCGCTTCGGGGATGAGTCTGGTCGATGCGGTTCGCCACGTCGCCCGCTGCAAACACATTGGCGTGACTGGTGCTCTGCTGGTATTCGTTCACCTGCAAGTGACCTGCCTCGGACAGCGCCAGCCCGCTGCCCTGCAACCAGACCGGTGCGTGCGTTCCGATGGCCAACAGAGGCACGTCGCATGCCAGGCGCGCGCCGTTGCCCAGGTGCAGTTCGCCTTCGCTCACGCCGGTGCAGGCTTCGCGCAGCACGGTGATGCCGCGCCGCTTGAGCTGGCGCAACACGCGCCTTTGCACGCCGGGCGAATAACCCGCCGCCACTTCAGGGCCGCCCGTGACCAGGGTGAAGCGCGCGCCACGCTGCCCGTTCTGGCGGATCGCCTGTTCGGCGGCAAACATCAGTTCGATGCCGCCCGCGCCTGCGCCCACCACGGCCAGTGACACGGCCTCTCGTTGTGCCAGTTCCATGACCTGCGGCCACAAAGTGGTGAATGCCTCGATCGGACGCACCGCAAGGGCGTGCGTGGCCGCGCCCGGCATGTCGGCCTCCAGCCGGGCGCGGTCGAGCACGGCGCCCGTGTCGATCGAAAGCAGGTCGTACGGCAGTGTGGCGGGCTTGCCCGGCGTGGCGCCGCTGGACAGTACCGAAACCGTGCGCGCCGCGGCGTCAATCCCATTGCAGCGTCCCTGGACCCAGCGCGCGCCCGCCGCTTGCATCAGCGGCTCCAGCGCGATGCGGCAGTCCGCTTCGCTGTAGTGGCCGGCCACGAAGCCCGGCGTCATGCCGCTGTAGGTCTGGTGCGGGTAGGGCGTGAGCACGGTCACGTCCAGATTGCCGGGGCGACCCTGGGCCAGGCGAGCCAGCACTTGCACATGGGCATGGCCAGCGCCGAGCAGCAGGAGTTTCTTGATGCCGTGGTGCATGGGTGGAGAAACGAATGGACAAAAGTGAAGTGTCGGCCAAATACTCGCGAGGAGGCGGGACTGCTCGCCTTTGTCTTCGGGGGGAAGGCTTTGTTCCGTTGGCGATGGTTTCCGGGCATCTGGGCGTGCGCAAGCGCGGCCGTGATGTTGAACGCCTGTGGGACCTGGACACCCTCTCGACCAGCGATGGCGTGCGCGAGCCCGGGTGAACTGACCGGGCCGGCCATCAAGGACCTGTTTGATGTCGAGCAGATGGCATTGGATGGCCATGTCGTTTTCCTGGATGTCAGGAGCCGACGCGAGCACGAACGCGGTCACATACAGGCGAAAAGGACGCTGCACCTGGACTACTTCTCGTCCGGCTTTGCAGATGGTCTTTTGTCGCTGGACAAGGAAGTGACCTACCTTGTCTATTGTGAATGTGGCGGGCGCAGCGCACAGGTCTTGCGCATGATGGCTTGGCTCGGCTTCAAGCACGTTTTTCACTACCCAGAGGGATATTCCGCCTATTCGGTGCGATGACAGTAGAGTCCAGGCACGTCCGCAACCTGCTTCAGGAGGTCTTCATGAAAATCCCGTGCTTTTCCTTTGCGTCCCGCGCAGCACTGGGGCTGTTGACGTTTTCCTCCATGGCCGTCTTCGCCCAGGAGCCTGTCCGGTTGTGTGCCAATGCCATGAACCCGGCCTTGTCCGGCATGGTGCTGCATTGGGATCGCTTCAACATGTTCGGCAACGTCAGGCAGACCTACTGGGAAAAGGACTTCGCTCAAATCGGTGAGGGCGAGAAGTGCCGCATCGCCAGCCTGCGAGACTCCGGTGCCAAAACCTCCAGGCCATGTTTCTGGACAACACGCATGAGTTGCGACCTGGAGGAAGGCAAGGCGCCGGTGTGGCACACGTTCACAGCCGGAACCAGCTTCCAGAAGGGCAAGTTGCAATGGGAGGGGAATGAGATGCTGTCCGTCAATGTCCGGCGAGGTGGAGCAACCGCACTCGAAAGCCGGAAGGTGGCTGTGGTGAAGTTCGCTGGCATCTGGACGATAGGTGGAAATTCTGGAGATTCCATCTCAACGGCTTACTTCGATCGCGACTGGGGGGTGCTGCTGAAGCTGGAGGGCACTCAAGGGACCAACAAATTTGGCGACACCGTCACCTTGGTCGAAATCCAGCCCTGAACGGGGTTGTCAGCCGCGCTTCCAGTCGTGGTACTTCTTCACCCAGCGCAACAGTCCTTCAGGCGCATGGGCGCGCTTCCACTCGCCAGCGGCGTATTTGTTGGCCTCGGCCAGCGTGGGGTAGGTGTGGATGGTGCCCAGGATCTGGTTGAGCCCCAGGCCGTGCTTCATCGCCAGCACGTATTCGGCCAGCAGATCGCCGGCGTGCGTGCCGACGATGGTCACACCCAGGATGGTGTCCTTGCCGGGCACGGTGAGCACCTTCACGAAGCCGTGGGCCTCGCTGTCGGCGATGGCCCGGTCCAGGTCGTCGATGCCGTACCTCGTCACCTCCACCGCGATGCCCTTCTCCCTGGCCTCCTGTTCGTTCAGGCCCACGCGCGCCACTTCGGGGTCGATGAAAGTGGCCCAGGGGATCACCCGGTAGTCGGCCTTGAACTTGCGGAATTCGCCGAACAGCGCATTGACCGCTGCATACCAGGCCTGATGTGCCGCCACATGCGTGAACTGGTAGGGCCCGGCGACGTCGCCAGCGGCGTAGATGTTGGGGTAGAGCGTCTGCAGGTACTCGTTGGTCTCCACAGTCTTGTTCGTGGGAATGCCCAGCGCTTCCAGGCCGTACCCGCTCAGGCGCGCGCTGCGGCCCACGGCGCAGACCAGTTCGTCGAAGGGGATGCGCTGCTCCACACCGGCGCGCTCCACCACCAGCACCTTCTCGTTCCCCTGGCGCTCGCAGCGCAGCGCCTTGTGGCTGGTGCGCACGTCCACGCCGTCGGCCGCCAGCGCCTGACGCGCGAGTTCGCTCACTTCCTCGTCTTCGCGCATCATGAGCCTGGGCGCCATCTCCACCAGTGTCACGTGTGAGCCCAGTCGGGCAAAGGCCTGCGCGAGCTCGCAGCCGATCGGCCCACCCCCCAGCACCACCAGGCGACCGGGAGGCTCTTCGAGTTCGCCGAAGCGCTCCCACAACGTGTCGCTGGTCACATAGCCGCTGTCGGCCAGTCCGGGCAAGGGTGGCACGAAAGGCTGCGCGCCGGTGGCCAGCACGATGCTGCGCGCCGTCAGCGTCTGGGTGCCACCGCCAGGCAGCGCAATCTCCACCGTCCAGGGGTTGGTGAGTGTCGCGTAACCCTGCAGCACCTCCACGCCCAGACCGGTGTAGCGCTCCACGCTGTCGTGCGGTTCGATCGCGCGAATCACGTCCTGGATGCGCTGCATCACCGACTTGAAGCGGAACGCCGGTTCGGTCGCCGCCAGGCCGTAGCGCTCGCCGTGGCGCATCTGGTGCGCCAGCTTCGCGCTGCGGATCAGCGCCTTGCTCGGCACGCAGCCGTAGTTCAGACAGTCGCCGCCCATTTTGTGCGCCTCGATCAGCGTCACTTTGGCCTTGACCACGGCGGCGATGTAGGCCGAGACCAGGCCGCCCGCGCCCGCGCCGATCACGATCAGGTTGCGGTCGAAGGTGCGCGGCCGCTGGCCTTTCCAGCGAGCGTAGACCTGGCGCCGGCGCACCGCGTCGACGATCTTGCGCGCCATGAGCGGGAACAGGCCCAGCAGCACGAACGAGCCCAGCAGCGCCGGGCTGAGAATGCCCTGCAGCGAATCGAGCCGGGCCAACTGGGTGCCGGCATTCACGTAGACCACCGTACCGGCAAGCATGCCAAGCTGGCTTACCCAGTAGAAGGTGCGCGCCTTCATCTGGGTCAGGCCCATCACCAGGTTGATCACGAAAAACGGCACCACGGGAATGAGCCGCAGGGTGAAGAGGTAGAAGGCACCGTCCTTCTCGATGCCTTTGTTGATCTCGGCCAGGCGCTGGCCGAAGCGCGCCTCGATGCCGTCGCGCAGCACGAAGCGCGAGACCATAAAGGCCAATGTCGCACCCAGGCTGGAGGCGAACGAAACCAGCACCGTGCCCCAGAACAGGCCGAAGATGGCGCCCCCGGCCAGGGTGATGATGGCGGCCCCTGGCACGGAGAGCGCCGTGGCTACCACGTAGACGGCAAAATAGGCCAGCGCCACCTGGATCGGTGATCGGGCGTGCAGCTCGGCGAAAGCGGCCTGGCTCTGCTTGAGCTGTTCCAGGCTCAGGAAGCGGTCCAGATCGAAAGCAAAAAAGGCCGCGATGCCCATCACCACCACCACGAGCAGCAGGATTCTTCGAATGTTCACGACGGTTCCATGGGAAGGGTTGCAGATCGGTCGGGTGGCCCGGGCCATTCTTACACCTTTGCCCCGGTGCCACTCTCACGAGGGCCAGTGGCTTGAGAGACGCTGATCGAATCGACCACCGCCTGCGCATGGCCCTGCAGGCTGCGGGGCATCCCGCTGCCGGTTTGCCGCTGGAGCCCCTGCGAGACAAGGGCCTGGCACACGACCATGTGCGCCTGGTGGGCAGTGGGCTGCTCGCCCGCATCCCCAAACAGAGTCAGATGGACCTGGGTGCGCTCGACAACCTGGTCTACCAGCGCGCATGCTTCGAGCGAGCGGCCGCGAGCGGCCACACCCCTGCCTTGCTGGGCTGGCTGATGCCCTCGACACACCTGCCGCGCGGTGCGCTGCTGGTGCAGGAGATTGCGGGCCGCCCCGCGCACCTGCCTGCCGACCTGTCGGCCATGGCCACCGCGCTGGCCACCCTGCACGCCGTTCCCCTGCCAGAAGAGCGCGCCCCGCTGCTGAGCCCGGCCGACCCGCTTCGGCACCTGTGCGACGAGATTGCCGGGCAGATGGCGCACCTGCCCGCTGCCAAGGTGCCGCCTCGCGTGGCTCGGGCCATCGACAGCGAGTGGCACAACGTGCAGCAACTGCTGACCTCACCCGAACGGCCGCCACAGTGCCTGATCGCCTTCGATGCCCATCCCGGCAACTTCATCGTTCAGACCGACGGGCGGGCCATGCTGGTCGATCTGGAGAAATGCCGCTTCGCCTACCCGGGCCTGGACCTTGCGCACGCCACGCTCTACACCTCCACCACCTGGGACGTGGACACCCGAGCCGAGCTCACCCCCGCGCAGGTGAGCGTTTTCTACGCCACCTGGACCCAGGCCGCCGGCCCGGCAGCCGAGGGCGCGCTGGCCTGGCACCTGCACCTGCGCCGCGCCATGTGGTTGTGGTCGCTTTCCTGGTGTGCCAAGTGGCGGGCGACCTCGGGCGCGGCCGCCAGCGCGCGGCCCCACGGCGAGGACTGGTCGAGCGAGCACAGCGATGCCGCTCTGGTGGCCCATGTGCGCGATCGTGTCGACCACTACCTCAGCCTCTCGGTGGTGTCGTGGGTGCGCGAAGAGTTGGCCACGCTCGAACAGCTGTTGCCCTCATGAAGCTGTCCATCGTCGTGCCCGTGCTCAACGAGGCGTCCACGCTGGCCGCACGCCTGGTGGCGCTGGCGCCGCTGCGCCAACGCGGTGCCGAGCTGGTGGTGGTGGACGGCGGCAGCGAGGACGACACGCTCGCCATCGCCAAGGCGGTCGCCGACCACGCGGGGACAGCGCCGCGCGGCCGCGCCTCGCAACTCAATGCCGGGGCCTGCGCTGCGCGCGGCGAGGTGCTGCTCTTCCTGCACGCCGATACACGCCTGCCGTCCGATGCCGATCGCCTCGTGGCCAGGGCCCTGGAGAGCGGCCATCGCTGGGGGCGATTCGATGTGCGCATTGAGGGCCGCCACCCCCTGTTGCCACTGGTGGCCACGCTCATGAACGTGCGCTCGCGCACCACCGGCATCGCCACCGGCGACCAGGCCCTGTTTGTGCGAAGGGACACCTTCGAATCGTTGGGCGGCTTCGCGCCCCTGCCCTTGATGGAAGACATCGACCTCAGCCGACGCCTGAGAAGCGCCGGCCCGCCGGCCTGCCTGAGCGAACGCGTCACCACCTCGGGTCGACGCTGGGATCAACACGGCTTCTGGCGCACGGTGGCGCTGATGTGGTGGTTGCGTGCCAGGTTCTGGCGAGGCAGCGACCCGCACACGCTCGCACAGCGCTATGGCTACCGGCCACGCGCGGGCGCGTCGGTGGCCGTGCTCGCGAAGGCACCGGTGCCCGGTCTGGCCAAGACGCGACTCATCCCTTTGCTCGGCGCCGTCGGCGCGGCCCGTGCGCAACGCGGCTTCACCTTTCAGACGCTGGCCACCGCCCGCGCGGCAGGCATCGGCCCGATCACGCTGTGGTGCGCACCCGATGAACATCACCGCTGCTTCCGCGCGCTTGCACGTCGCCACGGCGTGCGCACCGCGCCGCAGCCCACGGGTGACCTGGGCCAGCGCATGGCCGCGGCCCTGCACGCGCATTTCCAGCGCGCAGCGGCTACGCCACTGCTCATCCTGGGCACCGACTGCCCGGTGCTCACACCGGATCATCTGCAACACGCTGCCGACGCACTGGCTTCACGCGACGCCGTGCTGATCCCGGCCGAAGACGGCGGCTACGTGTTGATCGGCCTGCGCCGACCCTTGCCCCTGGTGTTCCAGCGTGTGGACTGGAGCACGCCGCAGGTGCTGCACCAAACGCTTGATCGGCTTCGCGAGGCGGGAGCGACGTGGCAGCTGTTGCCGACGCTGTGGGATGTGGACGAACCCGAAGACTGGGGGCGCTGGTCTCAGACCACCAGCATCCCCGCAAACCACACCCCCGCTACCGCCATCGACCAGCCTGGTTTTCCCGGTGTGAGCCAGAGCGAGCGAAGCAGGAACGCGTTGTAGGGCACAGGCGCGAAGTGCACCACGATTGCCCAGGCGATGGGCTGACCCTGCGAAATCAGAAACAGCGCGGCGAAGCCGGTGGAAAGGTTGATGGCGCTGCCCGCGGTGAGCATGTCGCGCCAGAACAGCGTGCGCCAGGGCGCCTGGCCGCGCCAGCGAACCGACCAGTAACCAGCGGTGGGCTTCAATGGGCGCTCAGAACGCCTGCGCCCAGCAGCCCAAAGACCAGCACGCCCAGCGCGATGCGGTAGTACACGAAGGGCATGTAGCTCCGCGTGGACACCAGTTTGAGGAAGACCACGATCACGCCATAGCCCACGCCGAAAGCGATCAGCGTGGCCAGGGCGGTGGGGCCAGGTGCCACCGGACTGCCGTGTTGCCAGCTTCGGAACAGCTGGTAGAAGCCTGATCCCATCACCGCCGGAATCGCCAGCAGGAAGGAGTAGCGTGCGGCCGCTTCGCGTGTGTAGCCCATGATCAGGCCGGCGGTGATGGTGCCACCCGAGCGCGAGACGCCAGGGATCAACGCCATGGCCTGCGCCAGTCCGAACAGCACGCCGTGGCCCCAGGTGAGCTGGTTCAGTGTGCGCTCGCGCCGGCCGTATCGGTCGGCGGCGGCGAGGATGAGCGCAAACACGACCAGCATGGTGGCGGTGATGTACAGATTGCGAAGCGATCCTTCGATCGCGTCCTTGAACAACAGGCCCAGCACCACGATGGGCACCGAGCCGATGATGATCAGCCAGCCCATGCGGGCATCGGGGTCCTGCCGCCGTGCGGGCTGCGTGAGCGAAGCCCACCAGGCCAGGAAAATGCGGGCGATGTCGTGCCGGAAATAGAGCAGTACCGCCGCCTCGGTGCCAATCTGGGTGATGGCGGTGAAGGCGGCGCCGGGGTCTCCACCGGAGGGCAGCAAGGGGCCGATGATGCGCAGGTGCGCGCTGGAGGACACGGGGAGGAATTCGGTGAGTCCCTGGATCAGGCCCAGGAACGCGGCTTCCAGCCAGGCGGTGGCAGGACTCATGGGAGGTGGAGAGGAAAGCGAAGGGTGCGCGAAGTATAGGGAGCACAGCGCCAGGTTCAGCGGAACTGCCGGTAGCCCCAGCCGATGCGCAGCAATGTGGTGACGGCGCACAGCGCCGCAAAGCCGTAAGCGATTTGAGCAAACCAGGCTGGCCACACACACATGGCGACAAACGCCACCAGCGTTTCAGTTGCTTCGGTGAGGCCGCCGAGGAAGTAGAAGCCCTTGTCGGGAAAGGCCAGCGAGGTCATCTTGCGCTGGGCCGCGACGATGGCAAAGGCCAGGAAGCTGCTGCCCGTGCCGATGAACGTGGTGAGCAGCACGGCCGCGGGCAGGGCATTGGTGGTCGGGTCGTGCAGCGCGAAGGCCAGCGGAATGGCGGCGTAGAAGAGGAAATCGAGCGTGATGTCGAGAAATCCGCCCCGGTCGGTGGGCGTGGTCGCGCGCGCCACGGCACCGTCGAGACCGTCCATCAGGCGCGAGATCAGCAGCAGTGCCAGGCCGCCGAGGAACTGGCCGAGCGCGATCGAAACCGCGGCGGCCATGCCCAGTGCAAATCCGGTGAAGGTGAGGGCGTCGGCACCGATGCCCAGGTGCACCAACACGCGGGCCACGTGCGCCAGCGGCGGCCTGAGCCAGGCTTGCAGGGTCCTATCGAACATGGGCGAGCTCCACCACATGGGCGGGGTCGGCCACATCGGCCAAGTCGTGCGTGACCAGCACGGCAGGGATGCGCATGCCGCGCAGGTGGTCGAACACGAAGGCGCGAAACTGCTCGCGCAAGGCCGCGTCCAGACGGGAGAAGGGTTCGTCCAGCAGCAGTGCGCGGGGCCTGGCCAGCAGCGCCCTCATGAGCGCCACGCGCGCGCGCTGGCCGCCCGACAGCGTGGCTGGATCGCGAGCGCCATAGCCCGCCATGCCGGCTTCGGCCAGCGCGCGTTCCACCTGCACAAGCCGACCGGACCGGGGACCCGCGGGCACCGCGAACATCAGGTTTTCGCCCACGGTCATGTGGGCGAAGAGCAGGTCGTCCTGGAACAGCAGGCCCACCCCGCGTTGCGAAGTGAGCAGGGCGCCGATGTCGCGCCCATCCAGTGTCACCTGGCCCTGGAAGCGCAATGCCTGTGTGTCCAGCGTGCCAGCAATCGCGGCCAGCACCGAGCTCTTGCCGCAGCCGCTGGGACCCATGAGGGTGAGGATCTGCCCCGGCGCGACGTCCAGCCGCAGGTCTTCCACCAGCGTGCGATCGCGCGTGGCCAGGCGTTGGATGTGCACGGACAGCGTCATGAACGCGGAGCATGCCTGAAACGGCGCGGTCGGCCCAGCCAGGCGGCGAGTGCAAAGGCCAGCACCGGCAGCAGGATCTGCAGGCCGGCATAGGCGCTGGTGAGCGATCGCTGGCCGCCAGCGGCGAGGGTGACGGCTTCGGTGGTGACGCTGGAAAAACGCCCGGCTCCCACGTACAGCGTGGGCAGGTACTGCGCCACACTGACCGCAAAACCGACGGCAGCGGCAGACGCCAGCGAGCGCCGCAACAGCGGCCATTTCACGCGCCACAGGAAACGCCAGCCGCCCTGGCCCAGGCTGGCATGGAGCTGGGCATAGCGCGGATCGAAACCCAGGTAGGCCGGGCTGAGCGCCAGCAGCACATACGGCAGCACCATGAGCATGTGTGCCAGCAGGAGGCCCGTGGCGCTGCCTTCGAGCTGCCATCGCAGGCCCATGCCATACAGTCCCACCACCCAGAGCACCGTGGGCAGGACCAGCGGCAGGTAGAGCACGGGACGCAGCGCCTGGTCCCAGCGGTGCGGCGCCAGTTCCAGCCAGGCGACGCTCCAGGCCAGCGCCAGGGCGCTGCTGAGCGTGGCCAGCCACAGCGTGGTCCAGAGGGTGGTGCTGCTCTGCGCCACCTGCGTCCAGGCTTGCAGCGTCCACGTCTGAGGCCAGACCGCGGGAAACGCCCACACGCCACTGAAGCTGCCTGCCGCCAGCGCCAGCAACACCGCCGCATAGAGACTGCCCAGCAGTCCGAGCCACGCGCCATCTGGGCGGGAGGTGTCGCGTATTTCGCCACGTCGTCCGCGTCCGTGTGCCAACACCCACCGGTGCGCGCGCTGTGCGCCCAGCCAGGATGCGCTGCACGCCAGCACCGTCAGCGCCAGCAGCACGCCGGCTGCGGCGCCGCGGGCATAGGTGGCGGGCTCCACGTCCTGCAGCCATTGCCAGGCCAGCACCGCCAGGGTGGGGGGTGTGGCGGGACCGATGACGAGTGCCATGTCCACCACCGTGAGGCTGTACGCCAGCACCGCCAGCAAGGGCCAGCGCAACCGCGCTGCCAACTGGGGCCACAGCACCAGCCAGAATGCGCGTCGAGGCGTGTACCCCAGCGTTTGCGCCAGCGCGTGCTCGGCACGCCAGCGCTGGCGCACGTCGTCGCGCTCCAGTTGTGTGGCAGCGGTCCAGAGCAGGAAGGGCACCTCCTTGGCCACGAGCGCGAGGATCAGGCCCAGGCCCCAGGGGTCCTGAGTGGTCGGCCAGGGCGGCGGATGTTCGAAACCCGTGAGCCAGGGCGAGAGCGCACGCAACAGCCAGCCACTGGGCGAAAGCAGGAACAACAGGCCGATGGCCAGCGCCGCATGGGGCGTGGCCAGCATCAGCGGCAGCCCACGCAGCAGCTGTGCGAGCCGCTGGCGAACAAAGCCCTGTGCCAGCAGCGTCGCCGCGCACCACCAGGCCAGCAGCGTCGAGGCCACGCCCGTCCACAGCGTAAGGGCCAGGGCCTGCCACAGCGCGGGCTCTTGCGGCAGCGTGCGCCAGGCCTGCAACTGCGTGCCGCTGCGCACCGCCTCAAGTGCGGTCCACAACATGGGCACGGCCACACCGCCCAGCAAGGCGGCCGCCAAGAGGCGACGGGCGGGTCCGGTTTCAGACACCGTAGCGCCGCGTCCACTCCCTTTCGATCGGGTCCACCCATGAGGCATGCGGCTCGGGCAGGGTGGGCGCGGGATTCAGCACCAGGCC
This sequence comes from Hydrogenophaga sp., assembly GCF_050250835.1. Taxonomy (GTDB): domain Bacteria; phylum Pseudomonadota; class Gammaproteobacteria; order Burkholderiales; family Burkholderiaceae_C; genus Hydrogenophaga. The sequence continues at coordinate 307,376 of NZ_JBFWNX010000004.1, forward strand.
CGGGAGGTTGCCGGCCTGGAACCGCGCACGTTCCTCAGCAGGCAGGCGGGGAACATCGAGCACGGTCGGATCTCCCCAGTGAGCAATGTCGGCCTTGCGCGCCTGCGCGGACGGCGAGAGCAGGAAGTTGGCCACCACCTGCGCTGCGGGCTTGGCGCGCGCATTGTAGGGAATGGCCACGAAATGCGTGTTGCCGATCGTGCCCTTCTCGAACTGCCAGCTCACCACGGTGGCGGGCAGTCGTTGGGCGGCGATTTCATTGGCCGCTTCGTTGGGGTTGAAGGTGATGGCCAGCAGAAGCTCTCCGTCGGACATCATCTGGCGCACCGCGGCGGCGTTCTGCGGGAACTGTTTGCCCGCGCGCCACAGGTGCGGGCGCAACGCGTCCAGGAAAGGCCAGAGGGTGGCCGTCTGTGCGGCAAACGCGGCGTCGGTGACAGGCCGGGCCAACGCGCGTGGGTCGGGGGCGAGCTCGACCAGGGCCTGCTTGATGAAGGTCGTGCCATGGAAATCCGGCAGGCGCGGGTAGGTGATGCGCCCGGGCTGGTTGCGTGCCAGCGCCAGCAAAGCCTGCATGCTCTGCGGTGGCCGGGGCAGGCGCTGTTGATCGGCGAAGAGTGTGAACTGGGCCATGCCCCACGGAGACTCCATGCCATCGGTGGGCACCGAGAAATCGTTCAGCGTGGTGGGCTTGTTCTCGGTATCGACCCAGCGGAAATTGGGCAGTGTCTCGGCGAAGGGGCCATGCAGCAGACCTTCGCGTTTCATGGCGGCAAAGTTTTCGCCGTTGATCCACACCAGGTCCACCGTGCCTTGACCGGGCCCGCGTCCGGCGGCTTTTTCGGCGCGCACGCGCTTGACCACGTCGGCGGTGTCGGCGATCTTCACATGCTGCAGCGTGACGCCATGCAGTGCGGACACCTGTTGCGCCACCCACTGGATGTAGGTGTTGGTCTGCGCACCGCCACCCCAGGCGTTCCAGTACACGGTCTGGCCGCGCGCCGCCTGCTCGACGGTCGTCCATGCAGCGGTGTTCGTCTGTGCCATGGCGGGTGCGAGCGCGCTGGCACTCGCGGCCAGCAGCCACTGGCGGCGGTTGATTTTCGGGGTGATCGAGGTCACTGGGCGTCTCCTGTGAGGTGCATCAGGATGCCAGCTTATTCCATGGCCATGCCCGAGCGAGGTGTGTGGCCGAGTCGGCCAGCCAGCCTTGGGTGAATCCAGGCGCAGTCCAGCGACCACTTGCCCACCCCGTACAGCGCCAGCGCAGCCAGTAGCACGCCCCAGGTGATGTGTTGCTGCAATGCGGCAGGCGCGATCTCGGCCAGGCTGATCACGGCCACGACGTTGACCACCGACAGGCCCAGGGCAGCGAATCGACCGGCCAACCCCAGCAACAACAGCACAGGCAGCACCAGTTCGCCAGCGGTGCCCGCCACGGCCGCCAGGGTGGGCGAGAGGAGCGGCACGCGGTATTCCTCGGAAAACAGCAGCAGGGTGGTGTCCCAGTCGCGGACTTTGGTCAGCCCTGCGAGGAAGAAGACTTGCGCCAGGTAGAGGCGCGCGCCCAGCGCAGCGGCTGGGCGGGCCCGGTCGAGCACCTGAGTGATGCCGTTCCAGACCGCAAAGGCTCGTTGCAACAGGTTGGGTGATTTCATGGCGATTCCTTGGTGGAGGGAGGGACTGAGACGACACCCAGCACCACACCCTGTTGCACCGAGTGGGCAAGCCATTCGGCGAGCTGGAAGGGCGTGTTGGCGACCGAGGTCAAGGCATCTGGCAAGGCGGTGCCGGCCAGCAAGGCCCGGTACCATGCCGCCTCGACAGGTGTGCAGGCCGACAGGCGAGGACGCAAGTCGTGGCGCCACACCAGCGCGCACTCGGCCACGCCGTCGCGCAGGCGCTGGCCCGCCTCGGCCAGGCTCGGGGCGTGTTCGCGGTGCGCCTGTATCACGCTCACCACGGGCCAGCGGCTCGCGATCACGGCTGCACCGGGCGCCAGTTGAAGCCCGAGGTGCTGCGGATCTTCCTGAGTCAGGCGTTCAAAGCTGGGGGCATCCAGGAACGCGTCGGCCGCGCTGGCGGCGTGGTGCAAGGCCCACTCCACGCGCGCAATGTCGCTCAGGCACGGTTCATGGAGCATCGCATCGAGCGAGTCCAGCAACTGGGGCAGGGCCTCGCCCCAGCGTGACATGTCGCCGCACCTGGGCGGATGCTCGTGCCACAGCCTGTGTGCCAGCGGCGCAAAGTTTTCGGCGCCGATGAACTCGGCGAGCACCGGGTAGGCCGACCTCAATGCGCGCTCTGCGAGCGCGTGGCCATGGGACCGATAGGCCGACAGCCCTCTCGAGGCCAGCGGTGAGAGCAGCGATCGCAAGTCGCCCCCACTCTGAGCCGGGTCAGGGGCAAAGAGAGCGTCGAGCAAAGTCCGTTGTTGGGTGGCCAGCGTGTTCATGCGATGGCAGGTTTGTGCGCCATGGCCTGCAGGGCGTCTTCGGCGTGCGCACGTGCGCATCGCGCTTCGTCGAGCAACACGTCCAGGGCGGGAACGTCCGTGTCCCATTCGATCAGGGTGGGCACCGCGCCGAAGCGCATCTGTGCATGGCGAAAGAGCGCCCACACCGGATCGGCCACCCGGCTGCCGTGGTCGTCAATGACGATGTCGCCGCAGTCCACGTGGCCCGCCAGGTGAAGCTCGGCCACCGTGCGAGGCTCGATGCGGTCAAGCCATTGCGCGCAAACCGTCACGAGGTCTGGATGCGCGGCATTGAGCGCGTTCACGTAGATGTTGTTGACGTCGATGAGCAACTGGCAGCCGGTGCGCCGGGCCAGCTCACCCAGGAATTCGGGTTCGTCCATCTCTGCGCCGCGCCATTGCACGTAGGCCGAGAGATTTTCCACCGCGATCGGGCGGCGCAGTCGGTCCTGTGTCTGCTGCACGTTGGCACACATCGCATCCAGCGCTTCGCGGGTGAAAGGGATCGGCAGCAGGTCGGAGGCGTGGACCCTGTCGAAACGGGAGGTGGAGCCCAGAGCGAAGCAGGCGTGGTCACTCACGCGCACGGGTTCGATATCCTGAACCAGCGCCGCCAGCAGATCGAGATGCTCGGTATCGAGCCCATGGGCCGAACCGAGCGACAGGCCCACGCCGTGCAGACTGACCGGGTAGTGCTCGCGCCCGATGCGCAGCATGGCGCGCGCAGCACCACCGGCTCCAAAGAAGTTTTCGGAATGGACTTCGATGAAGTCCAGCGCCGGTCGCTGTTCAAGCAGCGCCGCGTAGTGGGGATGCCGCCAACCGATGCCGGTCTCGCAGGTGCCTGTGGGCGCCGCAGGGTGGCGGTCGGTGGCGGTCATGGAAAAGCCCTTTGAAGAAGGTGCGATCAGGACTTCTTGGCGCCCATCTTGGCTTCGTCCATCGTCATGCCCTGCATCTGCTTGCAGGTGCCGGCGGCCACATACTTCCATTCACCCTTGTCGTTGTCCACCTTGGCCTGCCCGGCGCAGGAATGCGTGCCAGCCAGGTTGGCGCAGTCATTCTGGCCAGCCTTGGCGATACCGAAACATTTCTCTTTGGCGGCGTTCTGGGCGAGCGCGGGAGAAGACAGCAGGGCCAGCGACATCAGCGAGGTGGCGGCAGCGGCGATCAGATTGCGTTGGTTCATGGGAAAACTCCTGGGTGGTTGAACAAAGGAAAGCGATTTCAACCAGGTCGCTCGTCCGGCGGGTCGCTGGCCTAGCTGGCTGGTTGTTCGTTGGTCTGTGGTCGCGCTGCTTTCTTACGTGCAACCGGAAAATTCTTCTGGTCACAGCAGATCGGCAATGCGGTCCCAGGCTTCGGGGGGCACGCGGCCCTGATAGCGCTGGACCAGGCGACCGCTCTTGTCCAGCAGAAAGACCGCAGGGAGTGAACCCGGCGTGCCGAAGCTGTCGCGGTAGTCCGGTTCGCCCGCCCACAGACTCACGAACCGCTGGGAAGGCGGGACGGTGATGTTCACCAGCTGGTGGTAGGTTTCGGCGGCGCGGCGGTCTCGGTCGGTGCTCACGGTGACGAGTTCGAAGGCCTGTCCTTTCCAGCCTTTCACATTGGCCCGCAATTCGGGCATTTTGTCGCGACAGACCGCGCACTCGGTGGACCAGAAAAGCACCATGACGACCTTGCCGCGCGAGCGGTTGAGGTCATAGGGTTGGCCGTCCAGCGTCGGGCCCTTGAGTTCAGGCTGGACCTGTGCGTGAGCCGGCATGAAGCTCGGCCACAGAGCGCAGCCCAGCACGAGGCGGGCGACCTGGCGGCGCGTGAAGATGGGGGACAGCTGGGACACTGGATACCTCCTTGAAGATCTTTCGTCGCCCAGCAGCCCGTTTCATTACACTCAGCGCCCATGCCCCAACCCGACGCCGCCTCCTTCGAGCAGCAAGTTGCCGATTTGCGTGCGTATCTGCTCAAGTTCGCGCGCATGCAGCTCAGAAATGATGCATGGGCCGAAGACGCTGTCTCCGAAACCGTGCTGGCCGCCATCTCCAAGCCGCAAGGCTTCGAGCAACGTTCGCAACTGAAGACCTGGCTGGTGGGCATCCTCAAGCACAAGATCATCGACGCGCTGCGGCAGCACCGGCGTGAAGTGAGTTCGTCCAGCGGTTCGAACGATGATCAAGCCGATCCCCTGGAGGACATGGCCTTCCACGCCGATGGCCATTTCGCAGAAAAGCCGGCCGATTGGGGCAGCCCGGAGCAGGACTTGAGCAGCCGGCAGTTCTTCGCCATCCTGGAGGCCTGTACCGACAAACTGCCCGCCGTGCAGGGGCGCCTGTTCCTCATGCGTGAGTGGCTGGAGCTCTCCAGTGAGGAGATCTGTAAGGAACTGTCGCTCACACCGACCAATCTCTACGTCCAGCTGCATCGCGCCCGTCTGCGCCTGCGCGAGTGCCTGGAACTCAACTGGTTTGCCCGGAAATCCCCATGAAGCCCGTGTACCCCCTTCGTCGGACTTGCAAGGAGGTCAGCGCCCTGCTGATCGCCAGGGAAGATCGCGCCCTACCTCTGGTGGAGCGCATGGCCTTGCGGCTTCACATGGCGATGTGCGCAGCCTGCCCCAAGTTCGAGCGCCAGTTGCTCACGATGCGCAACGCCATGGGGCGCTGGCGCCACTACACCGAGGATTGATCCTGATCGCGTTCAGGCCAGCAAGGCCTGGGCGAATTCGCGTGCGTCGAAGGTCTCGAGGTCTTCGAGCTTTTCGCCCACCCCGATGAAATAGACCGGCACCGGTTTCTCCCGTGCGATGGCGCACAGCACGCCGCCTTTGGCGGTGCCGTCGAGCTTGGTGATGATCAGCCCAGTCAGCGCCAGCGCTTCATCAAATGCCTTCACCTGATGCAGCGCGTTCTGCCCGGTATTGCCGTCGATCACCAGCAACACCTCGTGCGGTGCCGTGGCATCGGCTTTCTGCACCACGCGCTTGATCTTGCGCAGCTCTTCCATCAGGTGCAGCTGGGTGGGCAATCGCCCTGCGGTGTCCACCAGCACGACGTCGCGCCCTCGCGCCTTGCCGGCGGTGACCGCGTCGAAACTCACGGCGGCCGGGTCCCCTCCCTGCTGGGTGACGATCTCCACCGTGTTGCGGTCGGCCCAGACAGCAAGCTGCTCGCGCGCAGCCGCACGAAAGGTGTCGGCCGCCGCCAGCAATACGCTGGCGCCGCCATCGGCCAGGTGGCGTGTGAGTTTGCCAATGGACGTGGTCTTGCCCGCGCCATTGACGCCCGCCACCATGATGACGGTGGGTTGGTGTTCGCCGATGACCAGCGGCTTCTGCAAAGGGGTCAGCAGGTCCGCGATGGCATCGGCCAGCAAACCCTTGACGGCCGCTGGATCGGTGGTCTTGCTCTCCTTCACACGGCGCCTGAGATCGGCCAGCAGGTGCGTGGTGGCCTTCAACCCGGTGTCGGCCATCAGCAGGGCAGACTCCAGCTCTTCGTACAGCGCGTCGTCGATCTGCGTGCCGGTGAATACCGTGGCGATGCCGCTGCCGGTCTTGCGCAGTCCGGTCTTGAGCTTGTCGAGCCAACCTTGGCGCGGCGCGGGGCTCTGCGGTACAGGCGCAGGCGCGGTGGCCGGAGTTGGCGAGTCGGCGGGCAGGGCGACGGCGGGAGAGGGTGCGGGGGTTTTTTTACGGAAGAACGAGAACATTTTCGAATCTCTAGAATCCATTGCATTCTATGAAACGCTTCCCACGCCCGCAGTTCGCCCGCCTGGGTGGCACTTTCTCCCCACTGATCCTGGCCCTTGTGCTGTTCCTGCCGGGCGCGGCGCACGCGCAAGCACCTGCGCCGTCCACCGTGCGCTCCTTCACCCTGGCCAATGGCATGACGTTGATCGTGCGGCCCGATCGACGTGCCCCCACCGTGGTTCACATGCTGTGGGTGCGCGTGGGTTCGATGGATGAAGTCGATGGCACCTCGGGCGTGGCGCACGTGCTCGAACACATGATGTTCAAGGGCACGCCCGACCTCGCACCGGGTGAGTTTTCGCGCCGTGTGGCCGCGCTGGGGGGGCGTGAAAACGCCTTCACCAGCCGCGATGCCACCGCTTTTCACCAGCAAGTGCCGGCCGAGCGCCTCGAAGACATGATGAAGCTTGAGGCCGACCGGTTTGCACGCAACCAGTGGGACGACGAAGAGTTCATGCGCGAGATCGAGGTCATCAAGGAAGAGCGCCGTCAGCGCACCGAAGAGTCGCCGCGCTCGCGCATGTTTGAGGCACTCAATGCCATGGTGTACCAGGCCAGTCCTTACCGGCGGCCCATCATTGGCTGGATGAGTGACCTCGATGCGATGACGCCCGACGACGCGCGCACCTTCTATCGCCAGTGGTACAGCCCGAGCAACGCCGCCGTGGTGGTGGCGGGTGATGTGGAGGCGGACCAGGTATTGGCGATGGCTCAGAAGCATTACGGTGGGATTCCCGCCCGCGCTGTGCCCGCGCGCAAACCGCGCGAAGAGCCTTCGCAAATGGGTCCGCGCCGCATGGAGTACCGTGCCGTGGCCGAGCAGGCCATGGTGGTCCTTGTTTACAAGGCACCGCGCTGGCAGGCTGATGACAGCCGCGAAAGCCAGGACGCGCTTGCGCTGACCGTGCTGTCGGCTGTGCTGGATGGCTACAGCGGAGCTCGCCTCGACCGCGCCCTGGTGCAAGGCTCGGGCCTTGGCGGCAAGCGCATTGCCGACAATGCCAGCGCATCCTTTGGCCTCATGGGGCGTGGCCCGCAGGAGTTCACGCTCAGCGCGGTGCCGGCCAAGGGTGTGAGCGCCGAGATGGCTGCCGCCGCACTCAAGTCCGAGGTGGCGCGCATCGCACGCGAAGGCGTGAGCGACGCCGAGTTGCGTCGTGTCAAGACGCAATGGACCGCGAGCGAGATTTACAAACTCGATTCGGTGGTCAACCAGGCGCGTGAACTGGGCAGCTACTGGATCAATGGCATGGGCCTGGACACCGGCGAGCGCCTCATGGCGCGTCTGCGCGAGGTCACCGCCGCGCAGGTGCAGTCGGTCGCGCAGCGCCATTTCTCCGACGAAAAGCTCACCACCGCCGTGCTGGTGCCTGATTCCTCTCGCCCGGAAAACGCCGGACCCACATCGGCATCCAAGTGAACATGAGCCGTCCATCACCCTTTCCCCGCCATTTTTTTGCCAGGTGGGCTGCGCTGACCGCCGTCACGCTGGTCGTGATGACGGGATCGCCCGCCAGCGCCGCCATTCCCATCGAACACTGGACGCATTCCAGTGGAGCGCGCGTCTACCTTGTATCGAGCCCTTCCATTCCCATGCTCGACGTGCAGGTCGATTTTGACGGTGGCAGCCGGCGAGATCCGGCGCGGCAGGCCGGCCTGGCCAGCGTGACGGCGGGCCTGCTTTCGGACGGTCTGGCCGCTCAGGGCGGACAACCTGCACTGGACGAGAACCAGTTGAGCGAAGCTTGGGTGGACCTCGGTGCCCAGTTTGGCGCACAGGCCGGCGCCGACCGGTTCACCGTCTCGCTTCGCTCCCTCACCGAACCCGATCTTCTCGAGCGGGCCGTGGCGCTCGCCACACGCCAGCTGGCCGCGTCCGCCTGGCCAGAGCGGGTGTGGCAACGAGACCGCGAGCGCATGCTGGCCTCGCTTCGTGAAGCCGAAACGCGGCCCGCCACTCATGCGGGGCGTGCGTTTGCGCGGGCCGTCTACGGCGGCCATCCCTACGGACAGCAGGCCGATGCCGCCAGCCTGCAGGCCATCGGGGTGGCCGACATGAAGGCCTTTTTTGTGCGCCACGTGGTTGCTTGCCGTGCCCAGGTGACGATGGTGGGCGCCATCGACCGCGCCCGTGCCGACCGCATCGTGGGCAGGCTCATGGCTGCGGTGCAGCCGCACGGATGCACCACCTTGCCCGAAGTCCCTCAGGTGGCGGCACTCACGCGCGCTGTCGAAGAACGGCTGCCATTCCAGGCGGCCCAGGCCCAGGTGCTGATCGGGCAGCCCGGCATTGCACGCGATCATCCGGATTTCTTCCCCCTGTTCGTGGGCAACTACATCCTCGGCGGCGGCGGCTTCGTCTCGCGCCTCACGACCGAAGTGCGCGAGAAGCGCGGTCTGAGCTACAGCGTTTACAGCTACTTCTCCCCTGGCCGCCACGCGGGCGCTTTCCAGATCGGCCTGACCACGCGACCCGATCAGGCCGCACAGGCGGTGGACGTGACCCGCGAAGTGGTGCGCAACTTCGTCTCACAAGGCCCCACCGAGGCCGAACTGCAGGCGGCCAAGGATTTCCTCGTCAACGGGTTTGCGCTGCGCATCGACAGCAACCGCAAGTTGCTCGACAACGTGGCCAATATCGCCTGGAACGGTCTGCCGCTCAACTACCTGGACACCTGGACCGATCGAGTGCGGCGCGTGAGCGTGGACGATGTCCGACGCGCCTTTGCCCAGGCAATCCAGCCCGAACGTATGGTGACGGTGGTGGTGGGAGCCAAGCCTTGAGCCAAGCGCTGGCGTTAAGCTCGGCCGCATGAAGAAACCTCCCTCCGGCGCCACGCGTGCGCCTGTCCACGCACCGCATGAGGTCCGCATCATTGGTGGCCAGTGGAAGCGAACGAAGTTGCCCGTGGCCGATCGACCCGGGCTGCGGCCAACGCCCTCGCGCGTGCGCGAGACCCTGTTCAACTGGCTGGGGCAGGACCTGACGGGCTGGCGTTGCCTGGACGCCTTTGCCGGAACCGGTGCGTTGGGCCTTGAGGCTGCCTCGCGAGGCGCGGCCGAGGTGGTGCTGGTCGAGCAGGACGCGGCGCTGCTGAACAACCTGAGCCGCATTGTCACCAGGCTCAAGGCCACCTCGGTGCGCGTGGAGCGCGGCGACGGCGTGGCCGCGCTGCGCCAGCGCGCGGGCCAGGGACACGACGTGGTGTTTCTCGACCCTCCCTTTGCCGATGGGCAGAACGACCCCCTGGTGCTGGCGGCCCTGGTGGCCGCGCGCCAGGCGGTTCGCCAGGACGGCCTGGTCTACCTGGAGGCGCCCCGTCTCTGGCTCGACGACGAGCTGGCCCAACTGGGTTTGCAGGTCCACCGACAAGGCCGCGCCGGCGCGGTGGCCTTTCACCTGTTGCGGCCATTGCCGGCGCAGTGAAAGGCCTCGGAGAGGCCCTCGCGCATAATCTTCGGCATGAGTCCAGCCACCGTTCCCCCGGCCCGCCCGCCCCGAGTGGCGGTCTACAGCGGCACTTTCGATCCCATCACGCTCGGTCATGAGGACGTCACGCGCCGTGCTGCCCAGCTGTTCGACGAGGTGATCGTCGCGGTGGCGATCGCGCACCACAAGAAGACGCGTTTTTCGCTTCAGGAGCGCCTGGACATGGTGGCCGAGGTCGCTGCTCGCATGCCAGGGCAGGTGCGCGTGCTGCCCTTCGATGGCCTCATCATGGACTTTTGCCGCCAGCAGGGCGCCGTTGCCGTGGTGCGCGGCATCCGCAACCTCACGGATTTTGATTACGAGGCCCAGATGGCGGCAATGAACCGCAAGCTGCACCCTGCGGTGGAGACGGTGTTCCTGTTGCCGCAGGCCGAATTGCAATGCATTTCCAGCACCCTGGTGCGTGAGATCTCGCAGCTCGGGGGAGACGTGTCGCAGATGGTCAGCGCGCCGGTGGTTCAGCGGCTCAAGCCACGGCCTCTGCAGGCCTGAACAGGAGCCCCGCCATGGCCCTGATGATCACCGACGAATGCATCAACTGCGATGTGTGCGAGCCCGAGTGCCCGAATCAGGCCATTTACATGGGCGAAGAGATCTACGAGATCGACCCGTCGCGCTGCACCGAGTGCGTGGGCCATTTCGACGAGCCACAGTGCGTACAGGTCTGTCCCGTGAGTTGCATCCCTATCCACCCTGAACACATTGAATCGCATGAGACGCTGTGGCAGAAGTACCAGCGCCTGCAGAAGTCCGCTCAGCCTTTGTCGGCGGCGGGCGAAGAGCCGCCGCCCGCATCGGCCTGAGGTGCTGTGTCGGCGGGCCGAGGCGGCTTGGGCCGGGGTGGTTTGCTGGTGTGGATCAACGCCGTGGCCTTGTCCATTTCGCCGGCGATCAGTTGAGGCAAGGCCTTGAGGCTGCGGTCCAGCGCCTGTGCGATGGCGATTCGGTCGTCAGGTGACGGTTTCTTCAGCACCCAGTTCGCCACCTCGTTCTTGTTGCCCGGGTGGCCGATGCCCACGCGGAGGCGCCAGTAGTCGGGGCTGCCCAGTTGCGCGTGGATGTCGCGCAGCCCGTTGTGGCCGGCATGCCCTCCGCCCTTCTTGAGCTTGGTTTCACCCGGTGGCAGGTCGAGCTCATCGTGCACCACCAGCACCTCTTCGGGAGCAATCTTGTAGAACCGCGCCACCGAAGCGACCGACTTGCCCGAAAGGTTCATGAACGTCTGCGGCTCCACCAGCCAGACGCTCTGACCCGCCACACTGGCGCGCGCCAACAGGCCGAAGTGCCCGCGTTCCATCTGCAGTGGTGCCTTGAGCAGCCGCGCGGCCTCGTCCACCCACCAGAAACCGGCGTTGTGGCGTGTGTGTTCGTATTCCGGCCCAGGGTTGCCCAGGCCAGCGATGAGCTTGATCATGGGTGGGGATTATCGAGGCGGAAAACAGAAAGGCCCGCAGAGCGGGCCTTTCTGGCAGCAAGAGAGCGGATTACTTCTTGCCTTTGCCCTTGGCAGCGGCCTTCTTGTCGTCGGCGGGAGCGGCCACCGGAGCGGCGACCACTTCTTCCACCGGTTCGACCACGGTGGCCACGGTGAGGTTCTTGCGGCCATGCATCACGAGCTTGATGCCCTTGGCCAGCTTGATGTCACCGGTGTGGACCGTGGCACCCTTGGTGACTTCGCCCAGGTCGACTTCGATGTGCTCGGGCAACTGGGTGGCCAGGCATTCAATTTCGATGTCGTTCATCACGTGGCTGATCACGCACTTGTCGGTCTTGACCGCAGGCGAGTTCTCGGCGTTGATGAAGTGCAGCGGCACCTTCTTGCGCAGGCGGGTCTTGTCGTCCACGCGCTGGAAGTCCACGTGCAGCACTTGCGGCTTGTACGGGTGGTATTGCACATCACGCAGCAACACTTTCTGCACCTTGCCCGCCAGTTCCATGTCGAGAATGGACGAGTGGAACGCTTCCTTTTTCAGGGCGTGCCAAAGAGCGTTGTGATCGAGTTCGATCGTGGTGGCCGGCGTTTCACCGCCGAAGACGATACCGGGCGCGCGACCGGTGTTGCGCAGACGGCGGCTCGCACCCGTTCCCTGCTTGGCGCGCTCAAAAGCGACGAATTGCATGTCATTCTCCAATGGAGGGGTTCCGCGACCAGAACGCCTCTGTTTCAAAAGAGCGGCGCCCACCATGGGCGTCACCCGCTTTTTGCCGCCTTCAGCAACCTAGAACAGGTTGTCCTGATCGGCGAACAAACTCATGACCGACTCTCCGGAAGCAATGCGCGCGATGGTCTCGGCCATCAGCGGTGCCACGGAGAGCTGGCGAATCTTCGAGCAGGCCTGCGCGGCCTGCGAAAGGGGGATGGTGTTGGTCACCACGACTTCGTCGAGCGCGCTGCCCTTGGCGATGCGTTCGATGGCCGGTCCGGAAAAGATGGGATGCGTGCAATACGCATAGACGTTCTTGGCGCCGCGCTCCTTGAGCACCTCGGCAGCTTTGACCAGTGTGCCAGCGGTGTCGATCATGTCGTCCATGATCACGCAGTTGCGGCCGTCGATGTCGCCAATGACGTGCATCACCTCGGAGACGTTGGCCTTGGGCCTGCGCTTGTCGATGATGGCCATGTCGCAGTTGAGCTGCTTGGCCAGCGCGCGTGCGCGGACCACGCCGCCCACGTCGGGTGAGACCACCAGCAGGTCTTCGTAGTTTTTGGTCCGCAGGTCACCCAGCAGAACCGGCGACGCATAGATGTTGTCCACCGGGATGTCGAAGAAGCCCTGGATCTGGTCGGCATGCAGGTCCATGGTGAGCACGCGGTTCACGCCCACGGTCTGCAGCATGTTCGCCACCACCTTGGCGCTGATCGGCACGCGGCTCGAACGCGGGCGGCGGTCCTGGCGGGCGTAGCCGTAGTAAGGGATGACCGCCGAAATGCGCTCGGCCGAAGCGCGCTTGAGCGCGTCGACCATGATGAGCAGTTCCATCAGGTTCTCGTTGGTCGGAGCGCAGGTGGACTGGATCACGAAGACGTGGCGCGCGCGCACGTTCTGGGTGATTTCCACCGTCACCTCGCCATCGGAGAAGCGCCCCACACTGGCCGCGCCGAGTTGGGTGCCCAGGTGCTGGGCGATCTCGGATGCCAACACCGGATTGGCATTGCCGGTGAAGATCATGAAATCCGGGGGCTGAACTTGCATGGTGTTCCCAGCGGTTTGAACGACGGACCCTGGGGAACGCCATCAAAAAAGGGCCATCCGGGGATGGCCGTGCGCATACCTGATCGGCTCTAAAAATGGGTGGCAGGGGAGGAAGGACTCGAACCCTCGCATGCTGGAATCAAAATCCAGTGCCTTTACCAACTTGGCGACTCCCCTACGCAGGTCGGCTGTTCGACGCGAGGTCGGACAGACTACCAAACAAAAACGTCGCTGGTTGCGCAACCACTGCCTGGGCTGTGCGCTGGCCGATTTTAGTCGGCGCACCAGTCGAGCAATGGATGTGCATCCATGTTGGCGCATTCCCGAACCGTCCAGCCGCCAGGGGCGGGTGCCAGGTTCTTGGCCTGCGCCAGTTGCGCAAACACCGCGGTGCCCGATCCGGTCATGCGCGCCTGCAGGCCCTGACTTTCCAGCCATTGGATGCAGTGGCCCACTTCGGGGCAGATCGCCTGAGCCACGGGTTGAAGGTCGTTGTGTCCGAAAGCCAGGATTTCCTGGATATCGAGCGCCCCAGATGCCTGGAAACCCCCATCCGTTTCGTTTCGCGCGTCGTTTGCAGCAAAGCCTTGGATTGTAGCAGTTTTTGTGTCCCGTTTGAGCTCTGGCGAGCCGAAGATGCGTTGCGTGGACGCCCCGCCAGCAGGCTTCACGACGACGAAACGGGCCGGCTGGAGGCGAATCGGGGTGAGTCGTTCGCCCACGCCTTCCACCCAGGCGTTGCGTCCGCCCAGGAAGAAGGGGACGTCAGCGCCCAGTTGCAGGCCGATGGCGGCGAGGTCCCCTCGGGACAGGTTCAGGCCCCAGAGGCGGTTGAGGGCGAGCAGTGTGGTGGCTGCGTCTGAGGAGCCTCCTCCCATGCCGGCTTCGGCGGGTAACCGTTTTTCCAGGCCGATGCGCACACCCAGAGCGCATCCGGTGGCCTGGCGCAACGCCTTGGCGGCCCGCACCGACAGGTCTTCGGCGGGCAAGGTGCCCGTGGTCGTGCCAGGCCCGATGTCTTCCCGGTCGATGCCGCCGTCGGCGCGCGTTTCAAAGTGCAGCAGATCGCACCAGTCGACCAGCATGAACACCGACTGCAGCAAGTGGTAGCCGTCGTCCCGGCGGCCAGTGATGTGCAGGAACAGATTGAGTTTGGCCGGCGCGGGCACATCGAGCAGGCGCCGCAGCGGGAGGTGGGCGGTCATGGCTGAAAGATCACGCGCAGTTCCGCTGTAGGCAAGGGCTCGGTGCGGCGCGCGGTGACGCGGCCTTCCGGCTGGCGCGAGAGGTCTGCCTGCCAGCCGGGCACGTCCTCGCCTGGCTGGCCGTTGAGCCAGCCAAACAGGGCCGCGACAGGCACCGGTGTGCCACTGAGTTCGGCGGTGAGTTCGTCCAGGCTGCCACGCCGGGTGACCTGGCCGCCCTGGCGCAGTTCGGCGCCCTGGTGGTCCCAGACCACCAGGGCCAGTGTGTTGCCCAGGGGAGAGACCAACTGCAGTTCGCCCGCTGCGGGCGAGCCGCGCAGGTCGAATCCTGCGGAGAAAGATTGCGGAGGCTGGCTGTCGACGCTGAGGGCCAGGCGTCCGTTCCAGGCCGATTCCCCCGGCTGCACGGGCTTGGGCGGGGTGGCGCACGCGGCGAGCAAAGCAGCCAGGGCCAGAGCCATCCCTGTGCGCCAGGCACCACGTGCGCCGGCGCGTGTCCACGTCATGGCTTGACTTGCAGGCGCTTCAGGGTTCCCTGCAGGGTTTCGTTGTCGCTCGCCAGCAGCAGGCCTTCGCGCCAGATCTTCAGCGCCTGCTCTCGCTGGCCCTGGGACCACAGCACCTCACCGAGGTGGGCCGCGATCTCGGGGTCCGGGCGTTTGGCGTAGGCAGCCTGAAGGATGCTCAGGGCGCGCGCGGCGTTGCCGAGCCGGAACTCGACCCAGCCCAGGCTGTCCTGGATGTAGGCGTCGCCCGGCGCCAGCGACACCGCCTTCTCGATCAGTTGCTTGGCCTCGGGCAGGCGCAGATTGCGGTCGGCCAGCGAGTAGCCCAGGGCGTTGTAGGCGTGGTGGTGGTCGGGTTTGGCGGCAATGAGCTGGCGCAGCAGCTTCTCCATCTCCTCGCTCTTGCCGGCCTTCTCGGCCATCATGGCCTGGTAGTAGATCAGGTCGGTGTCCTGGGGGAAGCGTTGTGCAGCCTCGCTGTAAACCTCATACGACTGCTGATAGGCCTTGAAATCGCGCAGCAACTGGGCCTCGGCCACCAGTTTGAGTCGAGCGTCTTGCGGTCGTCGCTCGGGCTGGTTGCGCAGCAGCGCGCGCGCCTGGGGCAACTGGCCCTGGCGTGCCAGCAACGAGGCTCGACGGACCTGCGCGGCCAGGATGTCGTCGGCATTCTCGATCCGGTCCAGCCAGGCGTTGGCGGCGGTGAAGTCCTGCTGCTTTTCAGACACCTGGGCCATAAGCAGGTAGGCCTGAGTGAGGCCGCGGGCCGAGCGTTCGTCGGTCGCTCGTCGAGCCAGCGTCATGTACTTCTGCAAGGATTCCGTGGCGGCGGGCAAGGCGTCTTCCTGCACCTGCAGCGAGCCCAGCAACAACCAGGGTTCGGCCTGTTCCGGCTGGCGCGCGGTGAGCGTTTCGAGCTGGGCACGGGCGTCGCTGTTGCGCTGCAGGTCCAGCAGGATGCGCGCGTAGGCCAGCGCCACTGCGGTGTCTTCGGGTGATGTGGCGGTGCTCACCAGCAACTGGCGGCGCACCAGAGGCTCGGCATCTGCCTCACCGCGCTCGAGCAGTTCCAGTGCCAGCAGCGCAGGGTAGGGAGAGCCAGGCTCGGCCTCGTGGCCCTGGCGAGCGGCTGCGAGCGCCTGAGGAAGGCGGTCCTGCGCCAGTTCCATGCGCCCCACGGTGGTCCAGGCCACGGCGGCGTGGGGCGGTTGCTTCAACCAGGGTTCCAGTGCCTCGCGCACCACGGACGCAGCCAGCGCCTTGTCGGCCACTCGGGCATAGGTTTGAGGGATGGCGTTGATCGTGTCGTTGCGTTCCCGGGCGGTGGCCTGAAGGATGGACCGCAGAACGGGCGCCGTTTCGTTGGCCCGATCCAATGCCAGCAGGATCTGGAGCACATATCGGCTGGATTCCGTGCCGCCAGGCAGCTCCTGCGACCAGGCGCGCGCGGCGGTCAGTGCGGCGTCGCCCGAGCGAGCCTGCAACGCCACTTCGACGGCGCGGCGATACAGACTGGCATCGCGCTGCTTTCTGGCGGCATCCAGGATGAGCGAGTAGCCGGTGCCCGGTTCGCCGGCGCGCACATTGAGTTCGCCCAGCAGCAACTGGTAGAACAGTGGCGCGTTCAGTGCTGAGTTGGCCACTGGTTCAGGTGCTGATGGCGCGGCTGACGGCGGGCGGCTGGCGGGCGCAGGCGTGGCTGGCGTTTGACCTGCCGCGCCGAGAGCGGAGCACAGCAGCCCGCCAGCGATCAGGCGGGCTGCGAGCTTGGACGTGGCGATGTCGTGGCGAGGCGCGTATTTCATCGGTTCATGATAATGGAAGGGTCTTTGGACGCTCGGGTGTGATCCGAACACTGCACGGCCGTTCCGGCCCATTGGAACGTATCGAAAAAAAATCTGCCCGCCATGCCTGAATTGCCAGAAGTGGAAGTGACTCGCCGCAGCTTTGCGGATCGCATCGCGGGCGCTCGGGTGCAGTGCCTTCAGATGGGCAAGCCCTTGCGCTGGCCCCTGGGCTGCGACCCCGCCGATCTGGTGGGGCGTGAGGTCCTTTCGGTGGCCCGTCGCGGCAAGTACCTGCTGATTCACCTGGACCGGGGCCTGTTGCTGTTGCACCTTGGCATGTCTGGCAGCCTGCAGTTCGCAACCTCCCTGCCACCTGCTGGCACACACGATCACTTCGAACTTCGCACCAGCCTGGGCGTGCTTCGCCTGCACGACCCGCGCCGTTTTGGTGCCGTGGTCTACGCCGCGTCGCTGGACGACGCTCGCTCGCTCAAGCTGCTCGGTGGCCTGGGCGTGGAGCCGCTGGAGGAGGGCGCCTTCGAGCCGCTCGCCTTTCACCGTGCTTTGCGCCTGCGCCGCGCACCCATCAAGCAGGTGCTGCTGGCCGGAGACATTGTGGTGGGAGTGGGCAACATCTACGCCTCGGAGGCGCTGTTCATGGCGGGCATCCGGCCCACGGTGCGGGCTGATCGGCTGAGCGGCCCGCGCGCGGCCAGGCTGCATGCGGCCATCGTGGCGGTGCTGCAGCGCGCCGTGGCACTCGGTGGCAGCACCTTGCGCGACTTCTCCAGTGCCGAGGGCCAGAGCGGCTACTTCCAGCTCGATGCCATGGTCTACGGACGCCAGGGCCTGCCATGCCGGGTGTGCGGCACTCCCGTCAAGGCGATTCGCCAAGGACAGCGCTCCACGTTTTTCTGCACCGTGTGCCAGAAAGCCTGAGCACCGCTGGGTCGTTGCAGATGTCCGGCTGTCGGGCTTGGGAACCGCCCGGCATTCTCTGATGTGGCGATGCTATATTGACTGATTCAAGGACCGACCGCGCGTATGAGTTTCAATCAGGACTTCGAGCAACACGGCGTGTGGCGCAAGCAGTTTGCCTTGCGCCTGAAGCTGTTGTCCGAATGGCTGACCGACCACGACCTCATGGAGTCCGGCGTGCGCGAGCGGCTGGACCAGTTGCATGCGCAGGTGAAGAACGACAAGATCACGGTCGCCTTCGTGGCCGAGTTCTCGCGCGGCAAATCGGAGCTGATCAACGCGGTTTTCTTCGCTGGCTACGGACGGCGCATCATGCCCGCGAGCGCCGGGCGAACCACCATGTGCCCCACCGAGCTGGGTTATGACGCCGAGATTCCCCCTTGCCTGCGGTTGCTGCCCATCGAGACGCGGTTGCAGCCGCAGTCTCTGCTGGATTGGCGCAATGCGCCCGACAAGTGGGAGCGCGTCGATCTGGATGTGACCGACTCCAGGCAATTGGCGCGAGCGATCCAGAAGGTGGCCGAGGTCCGCAGGGTGACGCAGGCCGAGGCCGCGGCGCTCGGTTTCTGGCACGAAGAAGTGCCCGAAGACAACCCGCTGCCGGGGCCCGACGGCCTGATTGAAGTGCCGCGCTGGCGCCACGCCCTCATCAACATGGCACACCCCTTGCTCAAGCAGGGCCTGGTGATCCTGGACACACCGGGTCTGAACGCGATCGGTGCCGAGCCCGAACTCACCGTGAGCCTGCTGCCCCAGGCCCACGCCGTGGTGTTCATTCTGGCCGCCGACACGGGTGTGACCAAGTCCGACCTGACCATCTGGCGCCAGCACCTCGCCGTGCTGGGCGAAGGCCGCGAGTCACGGCTGGTGGTGCTCAACAAGATCGACACCATGTGGGACGCGCTGAGCTCACCCGAACAGGTGCAGCTGCAGATTGCCTCACAACGCACCGATTCCGCCGAGATCCTTGGGCTGGACCCGCGACAGGTGCTGGCGGTCTCTGCGCAAAAGGGCCTGCTGGCCAAGGTGAGCCGCGACAAGAAGCTGCTGGAAGCCAGCAACCTCATGGAGCTGGAGACCGCTCTGGGTGTGGACCTGCTGGGCCAGCGCCGCAAGATCCTGGGCGCTGCCGTGGCGGCGGGCATACAGGCGTTGCGCAGCGAAACGGGTCGCATGGTGCATACGCGCGCCCGCGACCTGGTCGAGCAGATCCAGGAACTGGAAGGCCTGCGCGGCAAGAACACGGGTGTGATCAAGCAGATGCGCCTTCGCATCGAACAGGAACAGGCCGACTTCGATGCCAGCGGCGCCAAAATCCAGGCCGTGCGATCGGTACACCTTCGCCTGCTCAAGGACCTGTTCGCGCTGCTGAGCGCTACACACCTCAAGTCTGAGGTGGGCGTGCTGGGCAAGGCGCTCAAGCAGCCCGGCATCAAACTGGGGGTGCGCCGCGCTTACGACCAGACCTTCGACCGTCTGCGCGCCGATCTGGTCAAGGCCGATCGCATGGCCAGCGACATCCAGTCGATGCTGGAAGGCAGCTTCAAGAACCTCAACGCCGAATACAGCTTTTCGCTGCAAGCCCCCACGCCGCCGCGCCTGGGGCAGTACGTCAGGGATCTCGACCTGATCGAGAAAAGCCATCTGCAGTACCTGAGCCTGGGCAACGCCTTGCGTCTGGCCCAGCCCGAGTTTGCCGAACGCCTCGCGCGCGCGCTCATGAGCCGTCTGCGCGTGGTGTACGACACGGCGGTCAACGAAGTGGAGCTGTGGAACAAGTCGGCTGCCGCTCAGCTCGACGCGCAGTTGCGCGAACGCCGCCGCAACTTCAGCCGCCGCATTGAGGCGGTGGCGCGCATCCAGCAGGCCGCAGGCGGACTGGATGAGCGCATCCGCGAACTTCAATCGCTCCAGGCCGACCTCAATCAGCTCGAAACCAAGCTGGGTGAACTCACCGACCACCTGCTCTCGGCCCCCGAAGACGAACCTGCCGAAGCCCTGGCAGCATGACGCGTCCGGCCCTGCCGCGCGAATTCGCACCGCGCCTCATTGACTGGCAGCGTCGCGCCGGTCGCAGTGGGCTCCCCTGGCAGCACACGCGCGAACCCTACCGCGTGTGGCTCTCTGAAGTCATGCTGCAGCAGACGCAAGTGAGCACCGTGCTCGACTACTATCCCCGCTTTCTCACACGCTTTCCTGACGTGAATGCCCTGGCCGATGCGTTGCCCGACGAGGTGATGGCGCTGTGGAGCGGTCTGGGTTACTACAGCCGCGCACGCAACCTGCATCGGTGCGCGCAAGCCGTGGTGGCCGAGCATGGCGGTGTTTTCCCCCGCACAGCCGAGACACTGCAGACTTTGCCTGGCATCGGCGCGTCCACCGCCGCCGCGATCGCGGCGTTCTGTCACGGTGAGCGCATTTCCATTCTGGATGGCAACGTGCGCCGCGTGCTTTCGCGCCTTCTCGCCTTTGAAGGCGATCTGGCGCAGGCGGGGCCACAGCGCCAACTCTGGGACCTGGCGCAGGCCCTGTTGCCCGACGCGCCCACGCCAGACGACATGACGGCCTACACCCAGGGCCTGATGGACCTGGGCGCCACGCTGTGCCAGCGCAGCCGACCGACCTGCGCGAGCTGTCCGGTGCAGTCCCTGTGCCGTGCCCACGGAGCGGGCGAGGTCCAGCGTTTCCCGGTGAAGACCCGGCGCCTGATGCGCAAGTTCGAGCGTTGGTGGTTGCTGCTGCTGCGTTCACGGGACCAGCAAGGGCGAGAGCGTTTCTGGTTGCAACGACGGCCGGCACCAGGCATCTGGGCCGGACTGTATTGCCCGCCGGTGTTTGCCTCGGAGCAAACTCTTCTGGAGGCACTTCCCGCGCATCCGCCCGATGCGCTGCTGGCCCTGGAGCCCGTGGCGCACAGTCTCACGCACCGTGAACTGCACCTTCACCCGATGTTGCTGGACGTGATGCCGGATTCACCCGGGCTGGCGCCGCACGCGGGCCAATGGGTGGAGACCGGTGCGCTGGCTGACCATGGTCTGCCCACACCGGTGCGCCAGCTGCTGGGTCGCCTGGCCTAAGCGCTGACGCGCAGCCAGCTGTCGAGCTCGCGGTGGCGCACCCGCGTGGACCACTCTGCGCGGAAGGCTTGTGCCAGTCGCTCGACAAGGTACACCGACCGGTGTTGCCCGCCTGTGCAGCCAATGGCCACCGTGACGTAGCTGCGGTGATCGCGCAGCATCTGCGGCATCCAGTGGCGCAGGAAGTCGGTGATCTGCTGCTCCATCTGCACCACTTCGGGCTGAGCGGCCAGGTACTCGGCCACGGGAAGGTCCAGTCCACTCATCGCCTTGAGCTCGGCTTCGTAGTGGGGGTTGGGCAGCATTCGCACGTCGTACACGAAGTCGGCGTCCATGGGCACGCCCCGTTTGAAGGCAAAGGACTCGAAGACCAGCGTCAGTGGGGCCTGCGTGGCGCCCAGCATGTCCTTGACCTGGCTGCGCAGCCGCATCGGGCGTATCAGGCTGGTGTCGATCACCAACGCCTGCTCGCGCAACTCGGCCAGCAACTCGCGTTCGTGCTCGATCGCATCGACCAGGGCCCGGTGCTGGTCGTTCGCCACTTTGAGCGAGAGCGGGTGCAGCCGGCGGGTTTCGGAGAACCGCCGCACCAGGGTTTCGGTGGTCGCGTCCAGAAACACCGTGGTGAGATTCACAGGCCGCTCGGGATCATCCTGCAAACGCGCCAGCCGCCGAGGCAAGCCAGGAAGCGAAGACGCGCTGCGCACGTCCATCGCGATCGCCACCTTGGGCGCCTGGTGGCTTTGCTCCAGCTCGATGAAGGATTCCAGCAGTTCAGGGGGCAGGTTGTCGACGCAGTAGAAACCCACGTCTTCCAGCGCCGTGAGGGCCACCGACTTGCCTGAACCAGACATGCCTGTGATCAGGACCAGCTGGGTCGTCGTGTTGGCAGCGACAGGTGTGCTCATGGCCCTAGGTGGTCAACATCTCGCGCGCATGCGCCAGGGAGATTTCGGACTGCTCGCCACCGCCAAGCATGCGGGCGAGTTCGCGCACCCGCGCTTCCCGGTCAATGGGGGCGACCGTGCTCTGGGTCTGCCGCCCCGCGGCCTGTTTGCTGACCAGCAGGTGATGGTCGGCGCAAGCGGCCACCTGGGGCAGATGTGTGACGGCCAGCACCTGGCGGTCCTGGCCGAGCTGGCGCAGCAGTTGGCCTACCGTGTGGGCCACGGCGCCACCAATGCCTGAATCGACTTCGTCGAAGATCAAGGTTGGCGCCTGGCCAAGGCGGCTGGTGACCACCGAAATGGCGAGCGCAATGCGCGAGAGCTCGCCGCCCGACGCCACCTTGCCGACCGGCTTGGGCGTGGCGCCGGCGTGGCCAGCGACGCGAAATTCGACTTGCTCGGCGCCCTGGGCCTGGGGTTCATCCAGCGGCAACAGGGCCACTTCGAAGGCGCCGCCTTGCATGCCTAGGGTCTGCATGGTCTGGGTGACCGCCTTGGACAGCCGGGGCGCGGCCTTGTGGCGCTCTTTGCTGACCGTTTGCAACGCCGCAGAAAACGCCTTCCATGCGGCACGTTCGGCTTTTTGCAAGGTGTCGATGTCCAAGGCCTGATCCACGCGCGCGAGTTCTTCTTTCCATTGCGCATGTACCTCGGCCAACTCTTCCGGCGCCCGCCGGTAGCGCCGTGCGAGCGACACCCACAGCGAGAGGCGCTGGTCCAGCGCCTCCAGGTTTCCAGGGTCCTGGTCGGTGTGGCGCACGTAGTGGTGCAGGCCATGCACTGTGTCCTGCACCTGGGCCAGGGCGCTTTCCAGGGCCTCGATGGCGCTGCTGAACTGCGGTTCGATGTGGGCCTGGGACTGCAAAGCCGAGAGCGCGCGGTGAATGAGGCCGGCCGCGTTGGCATCGTTCTCGTCAAGCACAGTGGTGGCGGTTTGCGCTGCTTCGATCAGCGCCTGCGAATTCGCCAGTCGGCCGTGTTGGGCGTTGAGTTCGTTCCACTCACCGATCTGCGGCGCGAGCTTGTCCATTTCTGCGATCTGCCACGACAGGCGCTCGCTTTCCTGTTGCAGCGCTGCCTGTTTCTCGGTGGCGGCGTCCAGCGCCTTGCGGCTCTGGCGCCAGTGCGCCCAGGCTTTTCCAGCCGGGCCGGTGTCGATGCCGGCATAGGCATCAAGGAGGTCGCGCACCGCATCGGCGCGGGTGAGGCTTTGCCAGGCATGCTGGCCGTGAATGTCGACCAGTCCGTCGGCCAGCGTCTTGAGCTGTGCCACCGTGGCCGCACTGCCATTGATCCAGGCGCGGCTGCGGCCCTCGGTATCCACCGTGCGGCGCAGCAGAAGGCCATCTTCCAGGGGAAATCCCTGTTCTTCAAGCCAGGGCGCCAGCGAGGGCGGAGGGTCGAATTCGGCGGCGATGTCGCAGCGGGGTGCGCCTTCGCGCACCACACCGCTCTCGGCGCGGGCGCCCAGCGCAAGTTGCAACGCGTCAATCAGAATGGACTTGCCGGCGCCGGTTTCGCCGGTGAGCACGCCGAAGCCGCCCTCCAGTTCCAGGTCCAGCGACTGCACGATGACGAAGTCGCGCAGAACAATGCGTCGAAGGCTCATGGCGTCACGCTCCCTCGTTCCAGTGCAACTTTTTGCGCAAGGTATCGAAGTAGCTCCAGCCCACCGGGTGCAACAGGCGCAGGGCGTGCTCGGAGCGGCGCACCACGATGCGGTCACCGTGCAGGAGGCTGGTGAGGGATTGCATGTCGAAATTGGCGCTGGCGTCGCGCCCCGAGACGATCTCAACCGCGATCTCACTGTCCGACGGCAGCACCACCGGCCGGTTGGACAGGGTGTGCGGCGCGATCGGAACCATCACCCAGCCGCCCAGCGCCGGGTGCAGCATAGGCCCGCCGGCGGACAGTGCGTAGGCAGTGGAGCCGGTGGGCGAGGCGATGATCAGGCCGTCGGCGCGCTGGTTGGCGACGAAATGGCCATCCACCTCCACACGCAGCTCGATCATGCTGGCCACGCCGCCGCGATTGACCACCACGTCGTTGAGCGCGGTGGCCTCGAACACGCAGCGGCCATCACGCCAGACGGTCGCTGCCATCAGGGCGCGCGGGTCTTCCTCGAACTGCCCGTGCAGGATCGGACGCAGCTTGTCCCGGTAACTGTCGAAGGGAATGTCGGTGATGAAGCCCAGACGACCCTGGTTGATGCCCACGAGTGGAACACCGTAACGCGCCAGCCGCCGCCCGATGCCGAGCATGGTGCCGTCGCCACCCACCACCAGGGCCAGGTCGCAGTGCTGCCCCATGGCAGGCACATCGAGCGCCGGGTACTGCAGCAGTCCCGTGTTGAGGGCCGTTTCCTGTTCCAGGGAGACGTCGCAACCCTCTTCGTGCAGGAAGTTGGCGATCTCATCCACCGCATGGCGCGCGCCGGGCGCGTGGTACTTGCCGATGATGACGACATGCGCGAAACGAAGGGGGCGGTCTTCGCGCAGGGGTGCAGACCGGGACTCAGGGGGCAGGCTCATGCGGCAAATTACAACATAGCTTGTTTGTGGGGGATTGCCCGAAAACCCTTGTTCTTCGCCGGTCGCAACGGGACGACCTTCCTTAAAATGAAACGATGTTGGATGACCGCGCCAAGTTGCTCCTGAAGGCTCTCGTCGAGCGATACATCGCCGACGGCCAGCCCGTGGGTTCGCGCACGCTCGCCAAAGCCGCCGGCATGGAACTCTCGCCCGCCACCATCAGGAACGTCATGAGCGACCTGGAGGAAATGGGCCTCATCGCCAGCCCGCACACCTCGGCCGGACGCATTCCGACCGCCAGGGGCTACCGGCTTTTTGTGGACACCATGCTCACCGTGCGGCGCGAGTCGTTGCCCCCCGTGAGCGAAATGGCGGCAACCGGCCTTGAGTCGGGCCAGCCGCACCGCGTCATCAGCCATGCGGCGCAAATGCTGTCCAACCTCTCTCAGTTCGTCGGCGTCGTCATGGCGCCGAGGCGGGCGTCCGTGTTCCGCCACATCGAATTCCTCAGCCTGTCCGATCGGCGGGTGCTGGTCATCATCGTCTCGCCCGATGGCGAAGTTCAGAACCGCATCATTCACACGCAGGCCAGTTTCACCCAGCCGCAATTGCTGGAGGCGTCGAACTTCCTCAACTCCCACTACGCTGGCCTCACCATGGAGGCGGTGCGGGAGCGCCTGCGCACCGAAGTCGACGCACTTCGAGGAGAGATCGCCGAGCTCATGAAGACGGCCGTGGACATCGGCACCGAGGCGAGCCAGGCGCCCGACGAGGTGGTGGTTTCTGGCGAGCGCAACCTGCTCTCGGTGAGCGAGTTTTCCAGCGACATGGGCAACTTGAGGCGCATGTTCGACCTGTTCGAGCAGAAAACGCAACTCATCCGGTTGCTCGACGTCTCGGCACAGGCCGACGGCGTTCGCATCTACATCGGCGGCGAAAGCCAGGTCGTTCCCTACGAAGATCTTTCCGTGGTCACCGCGCCCTATGAAGTGGACGGGCAGGTGGTGGGCACCCTGGGCGTCATCGGGCCGCAACGCATGTCCTACGAACGCATGATCCAGATCGTGGACGTCACGGCCAAGCTGGTGGGCAATGCGCTCAGCCACCACAAGTGAGCGAAGCTCCACCCGGCCCCTACAATCGCCGCTTCCGGGCCGTTAGCTCAGTTGGTTAGAGCAGAGGACTCATAATCCTTTGGTCGTTGGTTCAAGTCCAACACGGCCTACCATGTATCCCCAGGGGAAAGGCGCTATTCAGGCGCTTTTTTGCCCTTTCAGTTCGGGTCCTTTGTGCAAACTGTGTGCACATTGGTTGACTGAGAGGGGGTTCATGTGTCGGTAATCAAGCTGCCCAACGGGCGGTGGCGTGTCCAAGTGCGTAGAAAGGGCTATCCCACGTTCGACAAAGTGTTCGCGACGGAGGGGGTGGCCCGCGCCAAAGAGGCGGCGGTCCGCCACGACCTCGATGCAACATCAACTCCCGAACAAGGCTCTGTCTCCCAGTTGTGGAGCAGGTACTTTCAGTCGTACGAGTTCCAAGCGAAGGCTCAACACACTCGGGCGACGGAGACGAGCCGTATCAAGCCCGTCATAGCTGAGTTGGGGGCCTACTCGTTGCCAGTCTTGGAGCAGTCGCCCCACCTCATCTACGCGTATATCGACCGGCGCATTCAGTTTGTCTCACCCAAAACCAAGCGAAAACTGTCAACCAGCAGCGTACGGCTTGAAATTGCGGCCCTTTCCGCGTTGGTAGCGTGGGCTAAGCGACGGAAACTGTTCAGTGGAAACTTCCTCCGTCACATCGACCGACCAGGCATGAGTAAGCGACGTCGGCGAGTGACATCTGTTGAACAGGCCACGCTCGACACCGCAACACGAGACTATGCGCGCCCAAAACTCGCAGAAGCCGCGCGATTCGCGCTACTTCTCCGATATCTCGGATGCCGCCCTGGCGAACTGGCAGCCCTTCGACGAGATGACATCGAGCTGCAGAAAAAGGAGCTTCTATTCCGCGATACGAAGTACCGCAAGGAAGTGCGTCGCGTACCTCTTGGTACTCGTGCAGTGGGCCTTCTTGACGCGCAACTCAGCGTCGCTCTCGATGCCGCGACGGGCTCCCCTTACCTGTTCAGTACCAAGGGTCGAACACTTGGAGATGATGGCACCCCATGGCGGCCTTTTGCCTACTCAGGAGCAATCAAGCGCCTTCGAGTGGAGCATGTGGTTCCGGTGGAATTCCACGCACATGCTATGCGCAGGGAGTACATCTCACGCGCCATCGAGGCTGGACTACCCTATGCCACGATTCGCAAGGTTACCGGGCATCATTCCACTCAGGCGATAGAAATCTATGACGAAGGACTCGCCACTGCCCCAGAGCTCCGCGAGGCAGTCGAGAAGCATCTCCAGACGGTGCAACAGGAGCAGCTTCTGGCGCAGCTCCAATTGATGGGCGCCACCCCTGAAATGCTTGAGAATTTTGCCGGACAGCTTCGCGGTCAGCCACCAAAGCAGTACCGCCGCGTGTACTCTGACCGCAAGTAGGTTTTCGCGCGATCGCGCGAAAACAAGAAACAATGCAACGCGCGCGGCGTCCCGAAGAATGCTGCCCACGAACTATCACGGGGGAAGGACTTCATGACACCAAAGCCACTACTCAACCAGCTCGCGGAACTTGCACATTTCCACCCAAGGCTTCTTAGCGTCGCTTGGGTGTCGCTATCCGTCGAATCGAAGGTTTCGCTGTTTGAGGCGCTCCTCAAACGCGATGGCGCCCCACCCCAGTGGCTCGTAGACCTTGTCCTTCGAGATGAGGAGTCGGAGTTCGTACGGTTCTGGGTCGTCAAGAATGCAACCCTGACCCGGTCTCAAGCCGAATGGGTCGCAGCGAGGGATGAGCCGCTGCTCAAAATTGCGCTCCCGTACTCTGGAGGTTCGTTCTTCCAGCCAACCCCTCCATCTATCGTGCATGTAGGTGTTGAGGGCATCGGGTTGTTTTGGCGATTTCGGGCATACGCTACCGCTGGGCTCGCCCATTTGGTCAGGTGGATTCAGGAGCATGAGGGCGATGAAGAGTACGCAAGCGCACTACATAGCGGCACCAATGGCTTCCTGTCCAGAGACGACGTGCAGCAATTGTTCCGAGACTGCACAGAGCGATGGCTTGAAATGGACGGCATGGAGCGAGCGGGACACCATAAGGACGCCTCAGAAGCCTGGATGCTTTGCCAGACGACGCGGCATCACGATGCTGCAAAGTCGATGGCCTTTTGGTTGCCGACCTACCCGCTAACGCTTGATGCGATGCTTGAGCTGCCCGACCATCTCAAATCGGTTCTGATGCAGCGTGTGTGGATTACCGATGAGGTGCGCAAATTTGTTCAGCATGTGGTGGCTCACCCGGATTCGTTTAGTGAGAGCTTGGCCGATGCGGCTCGTCACCATGAAGCGCTGAAATAGCACAAGGGCTGCGATTACTCGCAGCCCTTGTGGTCACCGTGGTTAGGATTGGCCCTGGTGACCACAGGCCAAGCACTTTGCTTTTCCCCGCGAGGGGCCAAGAGGACACGTGAGCCTCCTGGGAATCAGGTTTACGTGTTCAGTGGCCTTGAATCAGAGGTTGGTCGTTTCCTGTGGCGTATAGGCACCTGCTACTGCTGTCTTCCAGCGAACTGCGCTGCCCAAGCCGCTAGCGTCTTTTCTTCGCATCCCCGCCATATATGGCCAGGCCCGAGACGTGCCGCGCTGAGGACGACGCGGCGCATGGCGGTCTGCTGCTCTGAAGGTCCGCAGTGGCCCCAGCGCTCACGCGCTGCTCGCACCAGCCGCCTTGCATGACCTTGACTGCCATCGAAAACCACGACCAGGCGCGCAATAGTCGGAGTGCCAGGGCTACCGAGGGGAGTGCCGACCACCTCTGCCCACCCGAGTACGCCAACGAGCTCGGCCATGGGCTTGCTACTCGCTTCGACCTCCACCACATCTGCGACGAGGCCACGGTCAGTACCGTAAATTACGAGGCCATCGGCCAGCTTGTGGTATCGCGCTGACATCGCCTCGCGGCTCAACGGGGCCAGACCGTGCGCGATGGCGTACTCGCCGAACACCGCAGCCGCGCCCTTGGCGCGGTGCACCAGATATTGAGTGGCCAGCGTCCGATGCAAGAACGTCGCGCCCGCGACGCCGACGATATCGCGTCCGTGGCGCGCGCGGTGCCCTTGCAGTTCAAGTCTGGCGACTCCACGTTCCGCCAAGACCCACGAAGTACCACCTATGGCGTTTGCACGCGCAAGAATGAGTCCGGCCTTGGCAGCGACTCGCAAAAGCCGCTGGGCAAGCTGCTGTCCATAACGAGCTGCCCCGAACAATGCCATGGCCACCTCATGCGGACGTAGGTGACTGTACTGCGACAAAAGCACTAGCAGACTGTCAAGACGCCGCTGGTGGACGGTCTGAGTGCTGAGCCTTGGCACGTGTGGGTCGCTTTGACGCGCGGGGACATAGCCTGGCTTGCGCTGAGGCATTGGCGAGCGCTGTGGTGCGCTCTGCGGGTGTAGTCGCGGCTCGTCACGTAAGAGGCCGAGCGCCTGAAGCGCGGGGGTCAAGATGCGATTGTTCATGTTCGGTGTAGCGAGCGCCATCCTGTCGCCCTATCCGGACCGCTGTCTTCCCGGCGAGATATCGCCCCGAGACAGCGAGGCAGGACCGACGCGCTCTTTGGTCGCTAGGGCGACACGCACGCCTGCCACGGCTGGACGCCCTGGCTCCCGCTGAACAACCGCGCCGCTCGTCCTCTCAGCACGTTGTGCTGCGCGGTCGGCCACCCCGCTCACCAGACGACCGCGCGTACCGCCCGCTCTCGCACTGCCGTGCGCTGATGACCCGGGTGGCCGACCGCTGCGCGTCCGACGGCGCTCTTCGGCACGACTACGCCGTGTCCTGCGCGCTCACCGTACGCCGCTGGGGCGGCGCCGGGCCTTGGACCGGCCCTAAACGGCGAGCTTGCCCCGGCAGCGTGGCGACCTGGTGGGCCAGGTGCGCCGTGCTGGGCTGCGGCTGGACGCCTGGCCCCGCCGTCCGTTGGCGGCGGCCCCACCCCCTCGGTGGGATTGCTTCGCAATCCCACCTCGCACCCATGACTCCCGGACTTCCTTCCACCACCGCGCCAGCCCTCTACACCGAGGACTACCGAGGTTTCTTTTTTCTTTATTGGCCCTTCGGGCCAGGGCCGCCATAGGCGGCCCATATGGACGGGAGGTGAGGGGGGAGCTTTAGGCAAAACATCCCCCTACCCATGCCAAGGCATCGGTGAGCGTGGTTTGCCTTGCTTTTGGACGGCGGAGCCGGTCATCGCATCAGGCACCGAGGTCGCGTGAGTACGCCTCGGCACAGCCAGACTCTGGACACACTGCACATGTCCCCGCCTTGCACCTCTGGCTGTACCACCCAGTGCCGCATCCTCAGGCTCCCGCTTGATGCGCGTTCTATGTGAGTCGCGGGGTGTTTGAGCCCTCTCCCCTCACAGACCCGTATAGGAACGCGTTTATATTTCCGGGCCAAAGGCCCAAGAGGATGAGAGAGCACGCTGAAAATGATGGGGTCCTCTGTGCTGCGATGTTGCACATTTCAATGCGTGTTCTTCATTTTTGTGCAACGCCTTGTCGTGTAAGCTGTTGCTCTAGAAGGAATCGTGTTGCTGATGGCCACTCTCTATATTTCTCATAATCCTTTGGTCGTTGGTTCAAGTCCAACACGGCCTACCAAAAAAGCCTGCTACAATGCGAGGCTTCGCGGCTGTAGCTCAGCTGGATAGAGTACTTGGCTACGAACCAAGGGGTCGTGGGTTCGATTCCTGCCAGCCGCACCAAACTAAAAACCCGCAGCCAAAAGCTGCGGGTTTTTTCTTTTTCTGCGGAGTTCGACCATCATGAGCAAGGCATTCACCCGTGAATCCGACGCCGGCGACGATGAGGACGATGTGCCAGAGACGCCAGCACCGGGTGGCAAGAACTACCTCACCCGAACTGGCTACGACCGTCTGCGTGCCGAATTGTTCACGCTGATCGACGAGGAACGTCCACGGATTGTGGACGTGGTGCACTGGGCCGCAAGCAACGGCGATCGTTCGGAAAACGGCGACTACCTCTATGGCAAGAAGCGCCTGCGCGAAATTGACCGGCGCATCCGTTTCCTCACCCGTCGGCTCGAAATCGCCGAAGTCGTTGACAGCTCTCTGCACCATGGCAGCGATCAGGTGTTCTTCGGCGCCACGGTCCACTATGTCGACGCGGTGGGGCAGGAGGCGACGGTCGTCATTCTTGGCGTGGATGAAGCGGACAGCGCGCAGGGTCAGATCAGTTGGGTTTCGCCGGTGGCCAGGGCGTTGCTCAAGGCCCGCGTGGGCGACGTGGTTCGCGTCGTGGTGCCAGGCGGTGAGCAGGAACTCGAAATCCTCTCCGTGAACTATCCTGCGCCCGAGTTCCGTACCTGATAGGGCGTGATCAAGGCTTGAAGCGCTGCGCCTTGATCACCGAGGCCGTGCGCTTGAGGCTGCGCAGCACGTCGGCCAGGTGCTGGCGGTCACGCACCGCCACGGTGAAGCGGATGTCGGTGGCGGTCTGGGCCGGCTCGTCCCCCATGTCGACGTGGGTGATGTCGGCTTCGGCGGCGGCAATGGCCGAGGCGACGCGTGCCAGCACGCCCTTGCCATTGGCCACCGTCACGACCAGCGCTGTTTCGAACGAGCGAACGGGTTCGTCGGCCCACTCCACTTCCAGGAAACGCTCGCTGTCTCGCAGCAGCAGGCGCTTGCCGGTGGGGCAATCTTCGGCGTGCACCACCAGGCCTTCACCACGGCCCAGGTAGCCCACGATGCGGTCGCCCGGAATGGGTTTGCAGCAAGGCGCGTATTGCACGGACATGCCTTCACTGCCGTCGAGCGTGACCACGCCTTGCGAAACCGATTCATCACGACCACTGGCGTACCGCTCGGTGCTGATGAGCAGGGCATCGGGCTTGAGGCCGGTTTCGGCCAGCAGCACCGCCAGTTTCTTGGCCACCATGCTGGCGATTCGCTTGCCCATGCCGATGTCCGAGAGCAGCTCTGCACGTGACTTGCTGCCCGTGAAGCGCAGCAATTTTTCCCAGGTGGCACTGTGGGGGCCGTCCTCCGCTGGAAGGCTGGAGAGGCCTTCCGAGCGCAATGCCTGACTGAGCATGCGTTCACCCAGATCGTGCGACTTGTCCTGCGCCAGGGTCTTGAGGTAGTGGCGGATCTTGGAGCGCGCCCGCCCGGTCTTCACGAAAGACAGCCAGGACGGGTTGGGCTCAGCGTTGTCTGCGGTGATGATTTCCACCACGTCGCCATTGGTCAGCTCGGTTCGCAGTGGACGCTGCTCACCATTGATGCGGGCCGACACGGTGTGATCGCCGACATCGCTGTGAATCGCGTAGGCAAAATCCATCACCGTGGCACCGCGCGGCAGCGCCATGATTTTGCTCTTGGGCGTGAACACGTAGACCGCGTCGGGGAACAGGTCGATCTTGATGT
The DNA here is from genome assembly GCF_050250835.1 of Hydrogenophaga sp. Classification (GTDB taxonomy): domain Bacteria; phylum Pseudomonadota; class Gammaproteobacteria; order Burkholderiales; family Burkholderiaceae_C; genus Hydrogenophaga. The sequence goes on from NZ_JBFWNX010000004.1 coordinate 338,866, forward strand.
GGTCCCAGAATTCGGAGGCGTCTCGCGTTTCCTGCTGAATGTCCAGCAGCGACTGAAGCCACTGCGTGCCCAGCCGCTGTGACATGTCACTGCCGGGCTCGCTGGCTTTGTAGAGCCAGTGGGCAGCCACGCCGGACTCGGCCACCACGTCCATGGCGTGGGTGCGCAACTGGAACTCGATGTTGGTGCCAAATGGGCCGATCAGCGTGGTGTGCAGGGACTGGTAACCGTTCACCTTGGGAATGGCCACGTAATCGCGGAACTTGCCCGGCAAGGGCTTGTACAGCTGGTGCAGCACGCCCAGGCCGGTGTAGCAGTCGGTCAATTCAGGCACGACGATGCGGAATCCGTAGATGTCGGTCACCTGGGAAAACGACAGGTGCTTGGTGTCCATCTTCCGGTACACCGAGTAGAGCGTCTTTTCTCGACCCAGGATGCGCACGGCCATGCCGTGCTGCCCAAACTCGGTCTCCACCTCACGCTGAACGCGCGCAATTAGGTCCCGTCGCCGGTTGCGCGACTTGTTCAGGGCCTTGGAGAGCACCTCGTAGCGCCAGGGATGCAGGAAGCGGAACGCCAGGTCTTGCAGTTCCCGGTAGGTGAAGTTCAGACCCAGGCGGTGAGCAATGGGTGCATAGATCTCCAGGGTCTCGCTGCTGATGCGCTGCCACTTCGAGCGCGGCATGTCGCCCATGGTGCGCATGTTGTGGGTGCGATCGGCCAGTTTGATCAGAATGACCCGCACGTCCTTGGCCATGGCCAGCAGCATCTTGCGGAAGGACTCGGCCTGGTTCTGCTCGCGGGTGTCGAACTCCAGCTTCTCCAGTTTGGTCAGGCCGTCCACCAGTTCGGCCACGGGCGCGCCAAAGCGCCGCACCAGTTCCTCCTTGGTCACGCCGCAGTCTTCTATGGCGTCGTGCATCAGGGCCGCCATCAAGGCCTGCGCATCCAGCTTCCATTCGGCGCATTGGGCCGCCACCGCAATCGGGTGGGTGATGTAAGGGTCGCCGTTCTTGCGCAGTTGCCCCAGGTGGGCTTCATCGGCAAAACGGTAGGCTTGCCGGATGCTTTCGATCTCGGCCGCACCCAGGTATTCCAGCTTGCCGAGCAGCGCAGCAAAGCTCGCCGCCGCAGCGCTGGCGGCCGGATTCGCCTGGTCAACAGGAGGAGAAAGTGTGCCGTTGTCGGCCGTGGACATCATCCCGGTACTTTAGCGCGAGACATCAACTCGCGCCGCAGAGGGTTTCCGGACGAAAAAAAACACCGCAGAGCGGTGTTTTTCAGGCATCGGGCGGGTGCTCTGGCGAATCAGAGGGGAACCTTCTTGAGCATCTCCAGGCCGACCTTGCCGTCTGCGATCTCGCGCAGTGCAGTCACGCCCGGCTTGTTCTTGCTCTCGATCTTGGGGGCGTGCCCCTGGCTGAGCATGCGTGCACGGTAGGTGGCCGCCAGCACAAGCTGAAAGCGGTTGGGGATCTTTTCCAGACAGTCTTCGACGGTGATGCGGGCCATGGGCGTGCTCCGGGGAATGGGCGAGAAATCAGAGGATGTTGAGCGCTTTGAAGGTGTCGCCTCGGGCGATACGCTGAGCGGAAAACTTGAGCCGCTGGGCATGGACGATGGCCTTGAGGTCAAACAAGGCCCGCTCGAACAACTCGTTGATTATAACGAAGTCGAATTCCCGGGCGTGGGCCATCTCGGTGGCGGCGTTCACCAGGCGCAGTTCGATCACGTCTGCACTGTCCTCCGCTCGGCGCTCCAGCCTGGCGCGCAGTTCCTCCAGGCTGGGTGGCAGGATGAAGATCAGCACCGCGTTGGGAAAGATCCGCTTGACCTGGATCGCGCCCTGGAAGTCGATCTCCAGCACCACGTCTGCACCCTGGTTCATGCGCTGCTCGATGGCCTGCTTGGAAGTGCCGTACCGGTTGCCATGCACCATGGCCCACTCCAGGAAAGCGCCCTGGATGACCATCTGATCGAAGGTTTCCTTGCTGACAAAGTAGTACTCGCGGCCATGCAACTCCTGCCCTCGGGGTGGACGGGTGGTGTGCGAGACCGAAGGGACCACGCGGGAGTCGAGCTCCATCAGTGCCTTGACCAGGCTGGATTTGCCGGCCCCGCTCGGGGCCGCGACGACAAAAAGGTTTCCGGGGTATTCCATCAAGAGGCAGGAAGTTGGGTTTCGCCGCCGGGCCGCCCCAGGGCGAAACGCGCCCCCATGGGGGGCGGCGACCCGCGCAGCGGTGGAGCGTGGGGTTTGTATTTCACTCTATGTTCTG
>NZ_JBFWNX010000005.1:0-252643 GCF_050250835.1 Hydrogenophaga sp.
TCCCGCTCCAGATTCAAAAAGGGAAGCTCTGCTTCCCTTTTTTGTCAGAGTTTCAGTTCGGCGCTCCACGTGCCGATCCTGATGGCGCGATAGCAAAGCGGTTATGCCCCGGATTGCAAATCCGGTTAGTCCGGTTCGACTCCGGATCGCGCCTCCAGATTCCCTCCCCCGTCTTTATTTTTTGTTGCCGGTCAGCCGATCCAGGCGGGCGCGGATCTCTTCCAGGGGCTGCGGGCTGTTGATGGCCATGCTTCGTGCGCGCTCCAGTGCCAGGGCCTGGGCCACTGGCAGCAGCGATTCTTCGTCCAGCAGCGCCTTGTAGGCCTTGAGGCTTTGGGGGTCGGCCTGGAGCATGTCACGCGCCATGGCTTGTGCGAAAGGCAGCAAGTCTTCGTGCGGGACGACGTGGTTGACCAGGCCCAGGTGCTGGGCTTCTTCGGCACTGAACATGCGTGCGGTGAGCGCAAGCTCCTTGGCCTTGGCAATCCCGACTCGACTCAACAGCCGCACCGAGCCGCCCCAGCCGGGCAACAGGCCCACGCGCACATGTGTGTCGGCGAACCGTGCGCGCTCGGAGGCGATGATCAGGTCGCACGCCAGCACCACTTCAAGCCCGCCCGTGATCGCCGGGCCATTGACGGCGGCAATCACCGGCCCACGAAACTGGAGCAGGGCCGCCACTGCGTCGTGGCGATAGGCCGCTGCTGCGGGGGCGGCTGCGGCACTGTGCCATTCGTTCAGATCGAGTCCAGCCGTGAACATCTTGCCCGCGGCGGTCAGGATGAGCACATGGATGGCCGGATCCTGCTCCAGTGCCGCCACCTCGCGCTCCAGAGCCTGGCGCAGCTGGATCGACAGGGTGTTGAGCCGTTCAGGACGGTTCAAGGTGAGCACGGCCCAGCCCTCCGGCGAGCGCTCGACGGTGACACAGGCTTCTTCGCTCATCTCAGCGGCCCTGGAACACGGGCTTGCGTTTTTCAAGCTGCGCGCGAATGCCTTCCCTGGCGTCTTCGGTGGCCGAGATGCGCGCCAGCGTCAAGGCTTCGTCCTCCAGCATCGCCTCCATGGGAATGGCACTTGCGCGCAGGAAGAGGCGTTTGATCTCGCCGTAGGCCCGCGTGGGGCCCTGCGCCAGCCGCTGCGCGGTGACCAGCGCCTCGCGCGTGAGGTCGGCGTCTTCCACCACCATGTCCACGAGACCTGCGTCCAGGGCTTGCTGGCTGCTCAACACTTCGCCCAGCATCACGAAGCGCCTGGCGCGGGCCATGCCCATGCGGGCGCTCAAGGTCACGGTGCTGCCCGAGTCGCAGCTGAATCCGATGTGCGCGAAAGCCGAACCGATGCGCGCGGACTTGCCAACGATCACGATGTCTGCACCGGCCAGCAGCGCGACGCCGCCGCCCATGGCCCAGCCCTGAACCTCGGCCACGATGGGTACGGGCAACTGCCAGAGCCGCTGCAGGCCCATGTGCAGATCGGCGGTCCAGCCGCGCACGAGCGTGGGCAGCTGGTCGAGTTGGGGTCCGAAAGTCTTGAGGTCGCCGCCGAAGCTGAAGTTGGCGCCTTCAGCGCGCAGCAGCACCGCCCGCAGATGCGGCGCTTCCCAGAGATGGAGGATCGCGTCCTTGGTCTCTCTGATGAAATTGCCGTCAAAGGGATTGCCCCGGTCTGGCTGGGTCAGGCTGAGCGTGGCCAGGCCGTCGGCGGAGATTGCCACTTTTACGGCGGTGCTGGATGTCATGGTGGTCTCCTGTCGTTCTGATGGAATGAAGTGAAGTGCTCGATGGCTATCTGGTATGGTAAATTATCGTACACTAACGCAATAAAATTGACGAGACGACGGAGACCCGAATGCTGACCGGACAGGACGACCTGATCGGGCACCAGTTGCCCACCACATTCGACCAGATCGACAACAGCGATCCTGCCTGGATGGAGCGGCTCTGGTACACCGGGCACCCCATCGACTCGCTGGACATCATCTTCGACATCGGCCTGGGTTACCACCCCAACCGAAACGTGATGGATGCGTTCGCTGGCGTGGCCGTGGCGGGGCGCCAGTGGAACTTTCGCGTCTCGCGCCAGTTGCGGCCGGATCCGCTGGCCACCACCGTCGGACCGTTGAAGATCGTCGTCATCGAGGGTTTGAAGCGGCACCGCCTGGTGCTGGACGCCAACGAGTCCGGGCTGCGGTTTGACATCGAGTTCCTAGCCTCCATGAACGCGCATGAGGAAACGCCGCACTTGCGCCGCCGAGACGGACGCATTACCGAGAACATGGCGCGCGCCCAGCAACTGGGCCGCTACAGCGGATGGCTGGAGTTCGACGGCCGGCGCATCGAGATCGACCCCGATCGCTGGTACGGCCAGCGCGACCATTCATGGGGCGTGCGATCCGAGATGCGCAGCGACGAGACCTCTCCCCCGCTGACGTTCTACCCGGCCTTTCTCTACGCCTGGACCACCGTGCAATTCAAGGACCGGGGCCTGCATGTTTTCTTCAAGGAACGTGCGCCCGGCAACAAGATCTACCTGTCGGGCGAGGAAGTGTTTCCCCTGGGGACGCGCGCCAGCAGCCGCAACCAACTGGTCGATGTGTCGCACCACATGATCTGGCACGACGACCCTCACGGCCAGTCGCTGGACCGCGCGCGCCTGGACCTGGTGTTTGCCGATGGCCGTCAAAAGACCCTCGAAGTGCGCACGCTGCCGGCGAAGTATTTTCTCAAGGGCGGCCTGTATGGCGGGCTTGACGGCTGGTTCCATGGAGACGCGAAAGGCAAGCTGTACGCCGAGCACGAAGTGTGGAACCTGAACGACCCTGCGACCCGCCGCAAGGTGCGCACCCTGGCCGACCAGGTCATCGAAGTGCGCGACGGCGACGACGTGGGTTATGGCATCGTCGAATACGGCGTCGGTCAAGGCTATGCACTTTACGAGTCGGTGCAGAAGCACCCGGCGATCTGACGCCATGACAGTGAAGCTGGAACCCCACGAGGACGGCGTCTGGGTGTTGCGCCTGAGTCGGCCGCATTGCCTGAACGCGCTGGACGACGACACCGTGCATGAGTTGCATGCGGTCTTGTCAGGGCTGGTGAGGGAGCGGGCCTGTCGAGTGCTGTTGCTCACCGGCGAGGGGCGCGGCTTCTGCGCGGGCTTTGACCTTTCGCTTGCCGACAGCGCGCCGGGCATCGAAAACGGCGAGACACAGGCCTGGATGGCCCGGCAGGAACTCTTCGCCAGCGTCCTCCTGCGCCTGCGTGAGTTGCGCCAGCCGGTGATTGCCGCGGTGAACGGACCAGCGAACGGCGCCGGGCTCGGGCTCGCCTTGGGCGCCGACCTGCGCATCGCGTCGACCGCCGCAAGCTTCAACGCGGCTTTCATCAAGGTGGGCATGTCGGGTTGCGACATTGGCGTGAGCTACCTGCTGCCACGTTGCGTGGGGGTGTCGCGCGCCAACGAGATCATGCTCACGGGGCGCATGGTGAACGCCGAGGAGGCTGAACGCATCGGGCTGGTGAGCCAGGTTGCACCACCCGATGCATTGTTGGAGGTCGCCCGCGGCCTTGGGCGGGAGATCGCGGTGCACGACGACTTCGCTGTCTGGATGACCAAGCGGGGCATGTGGACGAATCTCGAGGCATCCAGCCTGCAGGCGGCGCTGGAGCTGGAAAACCGTACCCAGATACTGACTCGGACGACAGGAAAGCTCGCCGCTGCGGCTCAGGCCATGAAATCGCGCAAGCGCCCGGGCTGAGGCCGACTCGCACTCAGGGGAACTACGGATGGCGTACGTGGTACGCTAGCGTAAGATATGGCAATGTACGCATTTCTGGCGGTGCAAGGCCGCCCGGATTCCCATCTCACCCCAGTTGGAGCATTTCAATGGTTTTGACCGAGGATCAGCGCGCCTTGCTGGAGACCGCCCAGCGCTTTTCCCGTGAGCGCTTGCTGCCTCACTACCAGCAGCGCGAACGCGAGGGGGTGCTGGACCGCGCCCTGATTGCCGAAATGGGTGCGCTGGGCTTCCTGGGCATGGATCTGCCAGAGCGCTACGGCGGCCTGGGTGTGGACAGCGTGACCACCGGCCTGGTGGCGGAAGCGCTGGCCTATGGCGACTTCAACATCAGTGCGGTGCCGGTGGGCATTTCACTCAACGCGGCCATCCTGATCCGGCATGCGCAGCCGGCGGTGGTCGAAGAGTGGGTGCCGCGCATGACCCGTGGTGAGGCCATCGTGGCGATCTGCCTGACCGAGCCGCGCGGGGGCTCGGACGCGAGCAACCTGCAACTCAAAGCCCGGCGCGACGGTGACGGCTATGTGATCAGTGGAGAAAAAACCTCCATCACGTTTGCCGACCGTGCCGATGCGTACCTCGTCTTTGCGCGCACCGGCAAACCGGAGGACGGCGCGCGCGGCGTTTCGGCCTTTTTCATTCCTGCCGGTACGCCGGGCCTGTCGGCCACGCACTTTGACGATGTCGGCAGCATCATCGTGGGCCGCGGCTCGGTGTTCTTTGACGACGTGCGCGTGCCAGAGAGCCACCGCCTGGGCGATGAAGGCAAGGGTTTCACGCAGGTGATGCAGGGCTTCGACTACAGCCGTGCCCTGATAGGGCTGCAGTGCTGCGGTGCCGCGCAGGCATCGCTGGACGAGGCGTGGGCCTATGCCCGGGAGCGCGAGGCATTTGGCCGCCCGATCGGTCAGTTCCAGGGCGTGTCTTTCCCGCTCTCCGAGGGCGAGTCCCAGATCGCCGCGATCCGCCAGCTGTGCCTGCACACCCTGGCGTTGCGAGACGCCGGCCAGCCCCACACAGCCGAGGCCGCGATGTGCAAGTGGATGGGGCCTCGCCACGCGTTCGACATCATCCACCAGTGCCTGCTGACCATGGGTCACTACGGCTGGACCAAGGAAACCCCGCATCAGCAGCGCTTGCGCGATGTGATGGGCCTGGAGATCGGTGACGGCACCGCCGGCATCATGAAACTCATCATCGCGCGCGAGAAGATCGGCAAGGTCGCCGTTCAGTACTGAACGCATTTCGAGTCACGCAACGAGGAAACGCCATGGCCTACCAATCCGTCTTTCGTCCTGGCCTGTTCGATGGCCAGGTGATCATCGTCACCGGGGGCGGCAGCGGCCTGGGCCGATGCACCGCGCACGAACTCTCTGCGCTGGGTGCGCATGTGGCCATCGTCGGCCGCAACGAAGAAAAGCTTCAGAAGGTGCGCGCCGAGATCCTTGCCGACGGCGGCCGCGTAAGCACACACGTGTGTGACATCCGCGAGGAGGCCCAGGTCTGTGCCACCATTGACGCCGTGTTGTCCGGGCAGGGCCGCATTGACGGCCTGGTCAACAACGCGGGGGGGCAATACCGTGCGCCCATGCACACGATCTCGACCAAGGGTTTCGAGGCCGTGGTGCGAAACAACCTCACCGGCGGCTTCATTTTCATGCGCGAGGCCTACAACCGCTGGATGGCCGAGAACGGCGGCGCGGTGGTGAACATCATTGCGGACATCTGGAACGGCTGGCCCGACTTCGCGCACTCGGCGGCGTCGCGCGGCGGCATGCTCACGCTCACCGAGACCGCCGCGTGCGAATGGGGCGCCAGCGGCGTGCGGGTGAATGCGGTGGCGCCCGGCGGCATTGCCTCCAGCGGTTTCGACACCTACGCGCCCGAGGCGAAGGCCAAGATTCTGGAGTTTCCGCCCACGGTCCCCTTGCAACGCTTTGGCACCGAATCGGAAATCTCCGCCGCCATCGTCTTTCTGCTGTCACCTGCGGCGGCTTACATCACGGGATCATGCCTGCGCGTGGACGGCGGAACGCCCAATGCGCGAGGCACCTGGAAGCTCCAGCCGGCGCGGCGCGAGCAGCCGTTCAACGGCTTCCACCGCACCGAAACGCCTGAGCTCCTGCGTGGAGAAGGTCCACGCGCCTGAGCGCGGGACCCGGCAGATGAACGATCCCTTGCACAACGATGAGCTCCTGCGCGAGCGCATCGCCAGCTACCTCCAGAGCCAGGTGGGAGCGCCTGTTGCCATCGGAACGCTCAAGCGTTTCGCGGTCGGGTTTTCCTGGCGAACCTATCTTGTGCCCGTGAGCGGCCTGCGGGGGTATCCGCAGACGCACGAACTCATCTTGCGGCTGGGCCCCGACTACGGCCTGTTCGCGCCCTACAGCGCCATGCCCGAGTGGCTGGCCATGCGCTCGCTCGAAGGCAGTGCCGTGCCAGTGCCCAAGGCCTACTGGGCGGGAGATGAAGCGGGCGTTTTCGGCGCGCCATTTCTTTTTGGTGAACGCATGCTGGGCGACGCGGTGGTGCCGTGGGTGCCCGCCAACACCCCCCCACTGGACGAAACCTACCGCCGCTCGCTGGGCGCACAGTTCATTGACGCGCTTGCCGCGCTGCACCGCGTGGACTGGCGCGACAAGCCCATTGCCGCCATGGGCGAGGGCATCGACACCGCGAACGCCGCCCTGCGCACCGTGGCCGACTGGGAAGCGCGCATCGCACGCTGGGCCATGCGCCCCTACCCGGCAGCCGATTGGGCCGTGCGCTGGCTCAAGGACAACTGTCCCACCGCGCCGCGTGTGTCCATCGTGCACGGCGACTACCGCACCGGCAATTTCCTGGAGCGAGACGGCCACATCACCGCCATCCTGGACTGGGAGCTGGTTCATCTGGGCGATCCGCACGAAGACCTGGGCTGGGCCAGTCTGCCGATGTACATGGGTGGCAGCAAATTCATCAGCAGGCTTTGCGAACCCGAATGGTTCTACGAACGCTACAGCGAGAAGGTGGGCTTTGAAGTGTCGATGGCCTCGGTGCGCTACTACCGCGCGTTCTCGCTGCTCAAGCTGGCGGCCACCCACATGGCCGCCGCTCGCTGTTTCGAGGAAGGCCGATTCAACGACATGCGCATGCCCGCCATGGGCAGCCAGATCGGCACCTGCCTGCGGCAATTGGAAAAGACCATAGAGGCCCAGCCATGAACAACTCTTTTGCCCGGTTGATCGACGGCATGTGCTCCACGCTCCGAGGCGAAGTGCTGGAGCGCCTGGAGGACGAGTTTGCCCGTGGTCAGGTGTTTGGTGTGATCAACCTGCTCAACACGTTCAAGGTGCGCGCCGACTGGTCGCCCGAGTGGCTCACCTTGCAGATTCAGGCCCAGTGCGCGGCCCTCGATCAGGCGCGCAGCCACCTGCAGGGAGTGGCGGGTGCCCCGTTGCCACCGCAGCGCCAGGCCCCCGCGCCGGTATCGGCAGCCGAACTGCTGGCGCAGCGCGACGAAGGCAATCGCCAGGTGGGTGAGGTCATGGCCTGGGTGGCCGATCACCGGGATCGTCTTTCGTCTGACGCGGCGCAGGAGATCGAGCGAGCCCTGCGCCAGGCGATGCGCACCGAGATCGAGATCGAGCTGAAGTACTCGCCGCGCCCGCTCTTCGCCGAGATGTCCAGCGGGCGAGAGAATCAGGCGTAGATCGCCTCGATCACGTCGGCATACTTCTCGTAGATGCTCTTGCGCTTGACCTTCATGGTGGCGGTCACTTCGCCATCGTCGTGGTCAAGTTCTTTCACGAACAGGTGGAACTTGCGCACATGCTGCACCTGGGGCATCTGTGCATTGGCCGCGTCCACCTCCTTCTGCACCAGGTCCTGCACGGTCGGGTTCTCGACCAGGCTGCGGAAGTTGGTGAAGATCAGGCCTTGCTCGGTGGCCCACTTGCTCACATTTTCGAAGTCGATCTGGATCAGGGCCGCGACGAAGCGGCGACGATCGGCCACCGCGATGGCTTCCTTGACGTAGGGTGAGCACTTCATGGCATTTTCGATCTCGGAGGGCGTGATGTTCTTGCCACCAGCCGTGATCATGATGTCTTTCTTGCGGTCGATGATGCGAAGTTCGCGGCCCGCCGGGCCATCTTCCCAGCGTGCCACGTCGCCGGTGTGCAACCAGCCTTCGGCGTCGATGGCTTCCTGCGTCGCGGCGTCGTTCTTGTAGTAGCCACGGAACACCACATCGCCCCGGATGAGGATCTCGCCGTCTTCCGCGAGCTGCACCTCGATGCCGGGGTAGGGAACGCCCACGGTGCCCACGGGCGACAGGTCCGACGGTTGCATCGTCGTGGCGCCGGAGGCTTCGGTCAGGCCATAGGCCTCGCGGATCGGCAGGCCCAGGATGCGGAAGAACTTCAGGATCTCGGGGGCGATGGGGGCGCCTGAAGAAATGGCCACCTCGCACCGGCGCAGGCCGATGAAGTTGAGCAGTGCGCGCAAAACCACCACGTACCAGAGGCCCCAGCGAATTTTCTCCACCAGGTTCCACGCCGATCGCGGTCTCTGGCCCATGTCGGAGAGGTCGCGCATGGCCAGCCGGTACACCCCATGCCTGAACGCGCCTGCTTCGCGCATCTTGCTCTGGATGGAAGAGTGGAATTTTTCCCAGATGCGGGGCACGCCAAAGAAGATCTTTGGGGAGAGTTCGCGCAGGTCTTCCTGGATGGTGCGCAGGCTTTCAGCGAAATTGACCACGGCGCCAGTGGCCACGGGAATGTGGATGGAAAACATCTGCTCCGCCACATGGCAGAGCGGGAGGTAGGACACCAGGGAGCTTTGCTCGGAGCACTTGAGCACGCTGTTGAGCCCACGCGCCGCCACCCCCAGGCCTCGCCAGGACATCATGGCCGCCTTGGGCCGCCCTGTGGAGCCAGAGGTGAACACCATCAATGCGATGTCGTCCAGCAGCGGGCCTTCGAGGGCGCGGGCTGCGGCCTGGGCCTGTTGCTGTTCATACTGGCGACCCAGTTCCGAGACTTCCGCGAATTCGTGCAGGCCCGTGCGGTCGTAGTGACGCAGCCCGCGCGGGTCGATCACGACGATCGAACGCAGGTGAGGGAGCTTGTGACGGATGCCCAGCACCTTGTCGAGTTGCTCCTGGTCTTCGCAGACGACGATGGGCGCTTCCGCCAGTGCCAGCAGGTACTCCACCTCGGGCGCCGGCGAGGTGGGGTAAACGCCGGCCGTGATGGCGCCCACCATGGCAGCGCCCAGTTCGGCGTAGACCCACTCTTTGCAGTTCTCACCCAGCACCGCCAGGCATTGCCCGCGTTGCAGACCCAGCTGGAGCAGGCCGAGGCCGAACCAGCGCGACTGGCGTTCGTACTCGGACCAGGAAATGGCTTGCCAGACACCAAAGGTTTTCTGGCGCAGGGCGGTGTCGTCGGGTCGCGTTCGTGCCCAGTAGCGCAGTTGCTGCGGCAAGGGCATATCGGCGAGAACGGGTTCTTGAGCGGTCATGTTGCTTGATCAGGAAAGCCAGCGTTTGCGCCGCTTGTAATGCTTGACGTCGCGAAAACTCATGTGGGTTTCGCCATGGTCGCCGCCACCGAGGTAGAAGCGCTGCACGTCCGGGTCGTTCACCAGCTTCTCGGTCGGCCCGTTGATGACGATGCGGCCGTTTTCCATGATGTAGCCGTAGTGGGCGACCCGCAGGGCCACGTGGGCGTTTTGTTCCACCACGAGGATGGCGACGTTCTGCTCGCGGTTGATGCGGGCGATGATCTCGAAGATGTCCTTCACCACCAGGGGCGCGAGCCCGAGCGACGGTTCGTCGAGCAGGATGAGACGGGGGCGACCGATGATGGCCCGCCCGATGGCCAGCATCTGCTGCTCGCCACCCGAGAGGTAGCCCGCCACCTGTTTGCGCCGCTCGGCCAGGCGAGGGAAGTAGGTGAACACCAGGTCGATGTCCAGCGGCCCTTTGACCCGACCGGTGAGCGCGTTGCCCGCGGCGATCAGGTTTTCTTCCACGGTGAGGTCGGCGAAGATGTGGCGCCCTTCGCGCACGTGGGCCAGGCCCTGGCGGGCCAGTGAATGTGCGGCATGGCCATCAATGTTCTTGCCGTAGAAGCGGATCTGGCCAGCGGCCAGATGCCCTTTCTCGAACGGCAGGATGCCCGAGGCGGCTTTCAGCGTCGTGCTCTTGCCGGCTCCGTTGGAGCCCAGCAAGGCCACGATCTTGCCGTCGGGCACCTCGATCGAGAGGCCGCGCAGCGCCTGCACGCTGTGGTTGTAGACCACCTCGATGTTTTCGATGGCCAGTGCCGCATCCGTCATGCCTTGATCCACTCCCCTGCGGGCTCCATGGCCTTCTTGGCCGGGTTGTAGCGGATGACTCGGCCAATCTGCGTTTCATGGGCGCTCAGATCCACCGGCAGGCCGATCAGGCCGCCCGTGTCCCAGCCCTTGATCGACTCCATCGCAGCCTTCATGTTGTCCAGCGTCAGGGCCTTTTTGTCCTTGAGGCAGCGGTCGGCGATTTCGGCGAACACCATGCCGCTGAACCACGCAGAGATGTAGAACGGGGAGATGTGGGCGGTGCCGGGGCGCGCCTTGTTCAGGTAGGCGCGGATCTCGCGGATCATGGGCACGTCTTCGTCACCTGTTGCGTAGGGGCTCACGCCGGTCAGGTTCTCACCCACGGCGGCCAGGCCATCGAACGCGGGTTTGTCCAGTCCCCAGGCCGTTCCGTAGATCTCCACGTCCATGGCCGCCTCCTTCATCTGGCGGGCGAACTCCGGCATGGGCGAATTGATGTAGCCCTGGAAGACGACGATGTTGGGGCGCGCGCGGCGCAGCTTGGCAACTTCGGTGGACACGTCCACGCCCACGCCACCAGGTTTGGTGATCACCTCGGCAACGATGGGCAGGCCCAGCTTCGCCGCACGCGCCTTGGCCGCAGGAATCCCGTCGATGCCGAACTCGGCTTCGGTGTAGACGTAGGCGATGCGCGGCTTCTCCGCACCCTTCCAGGTCTTGTTCACGTGCTCCATCAGCACCTCGTGCAGGCGGCTGTAGGTAGGTCCTGGCACGAAGTTCTGCGGTGTGTTCACCGCATCGGCCACCGCCGCTGCCAGCGAGGTGGAGGAGGTCATCACGTGCTTGGAGTCCACCGCATCGCGGGTGATGGCTTTCACCAGCGGCGTGCCGTCGCAGTAGAAGAAGTTGGGTTTGTCCGAAGCCATGATCTTCTTGAAGATGGCCACCCCCTGGTCTACCTTGAAGCCACTGTCCTCCATCACGTAGCGCAGCTTTCGCCCCTGAACGCCGCCTTTTTCGTTGCGCCATGCCACGTAGTCGTTCATGCCGTAGTGCATCTGGGTGCCGGCGAACGCAAACACGCCGGTGACGGGCTGTGCCGCGCCGATGACGATGTCACCCTGCTGGGCGAGGCCAGAGGCATGGTGGGCGAGGATGGGGCTGAGGGCGGCGGCACCCATGCCTTGCACGACCTGTCGGCGATTGAGTCCATTCATGAGAGTCTCCTTGTGGTGGTTGAGAAAAAATGGCCTCAGGTCTTGAAGGGCCACAGGTGGAACAAGCGTTTGGTTCGGCGCCAGATGGCGGTGATGCCGTGGGGCTCGAACACCAGGAAGACGATGATCAGCAGCCCGAAGACCACCTGGCCCATGGGCAGCACGACCCCCGCCAGACCGGGATACCACTGCGCGCCAATGTTGGCCACCAGCCGCAGCGCTTCGGGCACGAAGGCCATGAACACCGCACCGAAGATGCTGCCCAGCACGCTGCCCAGGCCTCCCACGATGACGGCGGCGAGGTAGAAGATGGACAGCGTGAGCGTGAAATATTCGGGTGTGATGGCGCCATAGAAATAGCCCAGAACGCCGCCCGCCACGCCAGCGTAGAAGGCGCCGATGGCGAAGGCCAGCAGCTTGGTCTTGAGCAGGTTCACACCCAGGATCTCGGCCGAGATGTCGCGATCGCGCACCGCGATGAAGGCCCGTCCGATATAGGTGCGGCCCAGGTTGCGCGCCATGATGCCCATGACGAACGCGACGCCGAAGATGAGGTAGAAGTGGTCGCGGTCGCCGGTGAGCTGGTAGCCGAAAAGCTCCGCCTTGGGAATGCTGGTGCCCTGGATGCCGCCGGTCACCGGCGTCCATTCGCGGAACACGAAGGACAGGATGAAATGCGCGGCGAGGGTGGCAATGGCCAGGTAGATGCCCTTGACCCGCAAGCTGGGCAGGCCCACGATCACACCCAGCCCGGCGGCGATGCAGCCCGCAATGGGCAGGGTGATGTAGAAGGGCACGCCCAGTTTGCCCAGGTAGGCCACCGTGTAGCAGCCCACGCCGAGAAAGGCACCATGGCTGAGCGAGATCAGGCCGGTGTTGCCCGTGGTCAGGTTCAGCCCGAAGGTGGCGATGACGTGGATGCCGATGATGCAGGCGATGGCCAGCACGTAGTTGGAGCCCCACCAAGGCAGCGTGAAGAGCGAGACGGCAAACGCGGCCATCCACCAGCGCGAGGCTGGCGAGTTCCACAACCGTTCTTCGGCCTGGAAGGTTTCGAAAAAGACGCCCGTTCTCACTTCACAGCCTTTCGATGGTGCGGGTACCGAAGATGCCGTAGGGCCGAACGATCAGGATCAGCAGCACCACCACGTACGGAACGATGTCCCGCGCCTTCCCGCCCAGGTAGCCCGCTGTCAGCGACTCGGCCAGGCCGATCACCAGGCTGGCGACGATGGCGCCAAGCACACTGTCCATGCCTCCCAGGATGATGGCGGCGAAGACACCCAGTGCCGCTGCGGCCAGCGCCGGTGACAGGCCGGCGGAACTGGAGATGAGGACGCCTGCCACCGTGCCCACCGAGCCGGCGAGCATCCAGGTGAGGCGCGACGCGAAGTTGATGTTGATGCCCAGCGTGGCTGCGGTCACCGGGTCGCTGGCGGTGGCGCGCAGTGCCACGCCGGTGCGCGAGTAGCGGAAGAACAGCAGGAACGCGGTGATGAGCACCGAGGCCACCGCAAAGTTGCCCAGCACCGTGCCTGGAATCAGGATGTCGCCAATGAACAGGGGCGTGCGTGGGAGCAGGCTGGGAGGCGAGTAGGTGTCGCCGCCCCACACCGCCTCCACGCCACCATGGATGATGGCGGCCATGCCGATCGTGGCCATCATCACCGAGACGCCGGGTTGGCCCGAGAGCGGGCGCAGCACGGCGCGTTCCACCAGGATCGCAAACATGGAGATCACCGCCATTGAAATCACGAAGGACACGATGGGCGGCAGCTCGAAGGTGACGGCACAGGCGTAGTAGATGTAGGCGCCGAGCATCATGACCTCGCCCACCGCGAAGTTCACCACGCCCGTGCCCTTGTAGACCAGCACGAAGCTCAGCGCGATGAGGGCCATCACGCCGCCGCTGAGCAGGCCCAGGATGCTGTATTCGATGAATTCGATCATGGTGGTTACGCGCTGTCCGCGCCGAGGTAGGCTTCGATGACCTGGGGATGGCTTCGCACCTCGGCCGGTGTACCGGAGGCGATCACCTCGCCGAAGTTGAGCACCACCACATGGTTGGAGATGTCCATCACCATGCCCATGTCGTGCTCCACCAGCAGCACCGTCACGCCCCATTCCTCCTGCACATCCAGGATGAATCGCGCCATGTCTTCGGTTTCCTCGCGGTTCATGCCGGCGACCGGTTCGTCGAGCAGAAGCACGCGCGGTCGCATGGCCAGGGCGCGTGCGAGTTCCACGCGCTTTTGCAGGCCATACGGCAACACATCCACCGACTGGTGCCGGATGTGGTCGATCTGCAGGAAGTCGATCACCTTGCGCTCGACTTCCTCGCGCAACTTGAGTTCCTGTTCGCGCGCCGCGCGGGAGTAGGTCAGGGCGGACAGCACGCCGGTGGACATGGTGTGGTGGCCGCCGAGCTTGATGTTCTCCAGCACACTCAGGCCATGGAACAGCGCAATGTTCTGGAATGTGCGCGCCAGGCCCATGCCGGCGCGTGCGTTCACCGGGGTGCGCGTGATGTCCTGGCCACCCAGCGACACCGTGCCGCTGGTGGGCGGGTAGAAGCCTGAGATGGTGTTGAACACGCTGGTCTTGCCGGCGCCGTTCGGGCCGATCAAGGCGGTGATCTGGCCGGGTTCGGCGGAGAAAGACACGTTCCGCAGTGCGTGAATGCCGCCGAATCGCAGAGCCACATCGTTGACCGAAAGAGATAGCCCTGGACTTTCTCGTCCCTTGGAAGCGGGGGCTGCCGGGCTGGCGATCGCATGCATCAGGCGCTGTCCTCGTCGGGCCCGCGGGCCGCGTTCATATGGGTTCGTGAAGTTGCGCAATGTGAAGGTGCGCTACGGGTATATACACTACCGTACGATATGCATGAGGGTCATCGGTATTTACCCTGAACGCACCTCAGGCCCGCACGTCAGCGAAGGCCCTGGCCTGCTCCTTGAGCTTGAATTTCTGCACCTTGCCCGTGGGAGTGGCGGGCAGGCTGTCGAGCACTTCGAGCCGCTCCGGCCAGTACTGCCTGGCCACCTTGCACTGCAGCATGTGCGCCTGCACATCGCTCAGGCTGAACGTCTGTCCGGCGCGCAGCACCACGAAGGCGCAGGCGCGTTCACCGAGGCGGGCATCGGGGTAGCCGACGATCGCGGCCGACAGCACCGCCGGATGCTTGAGCAGCAACCCTTCGATCTCCACCACCGGGACGTTTTCGCCGCCCCGGATGAGCACGTCCTTGGTGCGGCCGCAGATGCGGATATAGCCTTCGTCGTCTTCCCACGCGAGGTCGCCGGAATCGAACCAGCCCTGGTCGTCGAAGGCCACGATGTCGGGTCGGTGGAGGTAGCCCAGGAACATCTGGGCGCCCCGGACCTTGAGGCGCCCCGGCTGCCCGCGCGGTACCGCCCGCCCGTCGTCGTCGGTGATGCGAATCTCCATGCCTTCGAGCGGCCGGCCATCGGTCGCGGCCGATTTCTCGGCCGCGCGCTGAGGTTCGGTGAGCGTGCCCGAGAGCACTTCGGTCATGCCCCAGAGCGAACACACGGTGATGCCGACCGCGTCTCGCGCCTTCTCCACCAGCACGGTCGGAATCGGTGCTCCGCCGCAGAGAAAGAAGCGCAGGGCGGTGGGCCCGGGTTGCCCCTGGGCGACGGCATCGCACACGTCATTGAGAAATGGCGTGGAGCCTGCGAAGTAGGTGACCTTCTCCTCGCGCATGATGGCCACGCCCTTGCGGCCTTCCCACAGGTCTTGCATGACCACGGTTCCGCCTTGTCGCAGGCCGATGAGCACCACCGCGACGTGGCCGGTCGTGTGCCCCACCGGTGTGGAGGCCAGGTACACATCGTCCGCACCGACGCCGAAGCGCTCGCTCAGGGCGCTCATGCACGCCATCAGGGTATTGCTGCTGTGCATCACGCCTTTTGGCGAACCCGTCGTGCCCGAGGTGAACATCAGGCCCGCGAGGTCATCGGGGGCCAGCGGCGAAGCGCCCTCGGGCACGACGATGCCTCTCGTGGGTGCGCCCGCCTGCAGGAGGGCTTCGAAGCCATCGGGTCCTTCGCCATCGACGACCACGGTGTGGCGCAGGGTGGGCAGGCGGGCCTGCAGGTCACGCGCCATGCGCTCGTGGTCAAACCCTCGGTAGTTTCGTGGCACCACCAACACCTTGCTCTGTGCAGCCTCCAGCATGTAGCCGAGTTCGCGCTCGCGAAAGATCGGCATCAGGGGATTGAGTGCTGCGCCCACGCGCCCGCAAGCCAGCGCGAGCACCGCGAACTCCCACCAGTTGGGCAACTGCACGGAAACCACATCTCCACGGCGCACGTCCATGCGGTGCAGTGCGGCTGCCGCACGGTTCACGCGGTCGGCCAGTTGGCGGTAAGTGAGGCGAAATGGCTGGTCGCGGTCCACTCGGTAGCCGACGACCGCCTCCTTGTCCGGGAACGTCGCGAGGTGCGTGCCCAGGAAATCGTCCATCGTCTTGTCGATCCAGAGGCCGGCGGCGCGCATGGCCTTGCCTCGGTTTTCCAGGTTGTACTGCACGGTCTCCATGGGCCTTGTTCCTGGATTGGCCTTTGCCCACACCATGCGCTTGCGATGGTCGTCCCGCCCGCCAGGGGAAGGTCAGGGCTCGGCGTTGTTGAGGTAGTCGAGCAGGTTGTGTTTCATGATGTCCAGGGTCAGCGCGGTCGCTTCCAGCTCCGCCTCGCCCAGACCGTTGAGGATGCGCTCGTTCATGCGGTGGCTGACCTTGCGCATCTTCGCAATGAGCTGCTTGCTCTGCGGCTCCAGGAAAACGCGGTTGACCCGCCGATCGGTGGCGTCCGCCTGGCGCCTCACCAGGCCGGATTTCTCCAGCCGGTCGATCAGGCCGCCAATGGCCACCTTGCCCAGGTCCAGCTCTACGGCCAGCTGCGACTGCGTCATGCCGTCTTCTCGCGAGAGGTAGGCCAGCACCCACCATTGGGAGCGGGTCACGTTCAAGGGCTTGAGGCAACGGTCGAAGGCACTGCGGCGCAGTCGGGAGACGTCGTGGATCAGGAAGCCAAGACGCAACTCCCAGTCGGTGGTGGTCGCTGGAACGGACATGTCGGTCGTCTGAGTCATGAGGAGCTCAGCCATAAAGTAAGGAAGCGTACATTCTAGGGCGCAGCGCTCTCCGAAGAACCTTCGCCCTTTGGGCTGCGGTGCGAGCTTGCTTGGGAGCGGCCCGGCGCTGCGCTCATACCGGGTCCCAGGTGAAGATGTCGCCCGAACGATCCAGCGAGAAGAAGTCGGCGCTGAGCATCGGGATGGCGGTGTCCAGCACGGATTGCGGTGTCCAGCCCTCGCTGCGGTGGGCGCTGCGGATGGGGCGGGGCTGGCTGAACAGGAAAATCTCGTTGTTGCGCACACCAAAGATCTGCCCGCTCACCTGGCGGGCTTCGTCGGCGCACAGGGCCACCACGAACGGTGCCACCTTTTCCGGCTCCAGCTTTTTCAGGCCCTCGACGCGGCGCTGCTGTTCCGGTGTTTCGGCGGGAATCGAGTCGATCATGCGCGTCCAGGCGAAAGGCGCCACCGCATTGGAGCGCACGCCGAATTTCTGCATGTCCAGCGCGATGGACTTGGAGAGGGCGGCGATGCCGAGCTTGGCGGCACTGTAGTTGGCCTGTCCGAAGTTGCCGATCAGGCCGGCAGTGGACGTCATGTGTACAAAGGCTCCGCCGGCCTGTTCCTTGAAGAATGGTGCTGCCGCCCGGCTCACATTGAAGCTGCCCTTGAGGTGTACGGCAATCACCTGGTCGAACTCGGGCTCTGACATGCGGTGGAACATCACGTCGCGCAGGATGCCCGCGTTGTTGACGACGATGTCGATTCGGCCGAAGGTGTCCACAGCGGTTTTCACCATGCGCTGCGCCTGGTTCCAGTCCGACACCGAACCTCCATCGGCCACGGCTTTTCCGCCCATGGACTCGATGGCCGCGACCACTTCGGCGGCAGGTTGCCCGGTCTCCGGCTTGCCATCCAGCGTGGCACCCAGGTCGTTGACGACAACGCTGGCGCCAGCCTCCGCCATGGCCAGCGCGATGCCACGGCCCACGCCGCGACCGCCCCCGGTGACCAGCGCCACTTTTCCTTCCAGCAGTTTCTTCATGAAGTTTCCTTTTGATGCTCGGGCTGGCGTGCCGCAGCGAAGCGTTCGAACCAGTCGAAGGCGACGGGGTTGGCGCAGGCGTCCTTGTTGACGACCTCGGCCAGCTTGCGGCCCAGAAGCAGTTTCTTGATCGGCAGTTCCTGCTTCTTCCCTGTCAGGGTGCGCGGGATCTCGGGGACTTGCAGGATGTCGTCGGGCACGAAGCGCGGCGAGAGGCCTTCGCGGATCGCCTGTCGGATGCGGGCGCGCAGGGCCTCGTCGAGCGAAGCGCCCTCGCGCAGGGTGACGAACAGCGGCATGTAGCTCGGCTGGCCCAGGTACTCGATGTCCACCACCAGGCTGTCGAGCACCTCGGGCAGCGCTTCCACGGCGCGGTAGAGCTCGCTGGTGCCCATGCGGTGACCATGGCGATTGAGCGTGGCATCGCTGCGTCCGTACACCACTGCGCCGCCGCTGGGCGTGATGCGCAACCAGTCGCCGTGCCGCCAGACACCGGGATACAGATCGAAGTAGCTGTCGGTGTAGCGGCGGTGCCCCGCGTCGCCCCAGAACATCAGCGGCATCGACGGCATGGGCTGCAGGCAGACCATCTCGCCCACGTCGTCCCACACCGGCCGGCCTTGATCGTCCCAGGCCTGGATGTCGGCGCCCAGGGCGCGCGCCTGCATCTCGCCGGGCACGGTGGGCAATTCGGGCGTGCCGGCCAGGAAGGCGCTGGCCAGATCGGTGCCACCCGAAATCACCGCCCACCAGATGTCGTCACGCACCACCTCCTGCCCCCAGCGGTAGGCCTCGGCGGGCAAAGGCGAGCCAGTCGACCCGAGGCCCCGCAACGCGCCGATGCCGGGCAACTCGCCAGGATGCAGGCCGTTCTTCATGCAGGCCGTGTAGTAGGCCGCGCCAGCACCGACGAAGGTGGCGCCGGTGTCGGAAGCGAAGCGCCAGAGGGTGTCAGTTTCCGGCAGAGAGGGGTGACCGTCGTACAGGCAGACCGTGGTGCCCAGCAGCAGCGCCGACACCTGCAGGTTCCACATCACCCAGCCCGAGCTGCTGTACCAGTGAAAGCGGTCACCGGTCTCTGCACTGGGGTCCAGGTTGAGGTGCAGATGGTGCAGCTTGAGCATCTCCAGCACCACGCCGCCGTGGCCATGCACGATGGGCTTGGGCATGCCGGTCGTGCCGCTGCTGTAGACGATCCAGAGCGGGTGCTCGAACGGCACGGGTTCGATGTGTTCCAACGGCGCGTGGCGCAGGCATTCGTCCCACACGTGGCGGTGGCCAGGCCAACTGGCGGGATTCGTGGCAGTCACCGTGGCCCCGGCCTGCGCAAGGTAGGGCACCAGCACCAGGTGCTCCACGGTCGGCAACTCCGCCAGCAACTCTTCCAGCAAGCCCTGGCGATCCACCGCTTTGCCGCCGTACACGGTGCCATCGCATCCGATCAGCACCTTGGGCTCGATCTGGCGGAACCGGTCGCGCACGGTTGCCACGCCCATGTCGGGGGCGCACAGGCTCCAGATCGCACCCAGCGAGGCGCAGGCCAGCAGGCCCACCACCGCCTGGGGAACGTTGGGCAGGTAGGCCGCCACGCGGTCACCCCGCTGCACGCCCATGGCTTGCAGCGCGCCGGCCAACGCCAGCGCCTGGCCGGCCAGCTCGTCCCAGCCAATCTCCATCGAGCGAGCCTCGCGTTGCAGCCGCTCGTTGCGAAACACGATGGCGGGGGCATGTGCCGCCCGCGCCGCCGCACTGTGACGAAACACCTGCGAACTGTAGTTGAGTTGCGCGCCCGGGAACCAGCGGGCGCCCGGCATCGCGGGCGAGGGCAAGGGGGCTGGCGCCGGGGTGGGCGAGAACAGTTCAAAGTAGTCCCAAACTGCTTGCCAGAACGCGCCCACATCGGCCACCGACCAGCGCCACAGCGCGTCGTAGCTGCCCAGGGCAAGGCCATGCCGGGCATTCACCCAGTCGCGAAACCGCTGCGAATTCGCCTTCATGTTGTCTCCGGAATCGGTGCTCTGCCATCCAGCCTTCCATCGGGAAAACCCTAGCGATCAAGCCATGGAAACGCCGGTCGATTTTGTTGTTCACTAGTGTATCATGTGGTGTAGCAAAGTTCTTAATGCATATCAAGATTACAACGGAACATGAGCACCCTACAAGAGCACGGCCTGCTCGCCACCGGCCGCTACGTGCCCCGGCTTCGGCTTGAGCGCACCGAGATCTATGCGCAGCACCGCTGGATGGCCCCTGGCCTTAAGTCGCTGGCCAGAGGACAGCGGTCCATGGCCAACTGGGATGAAGACGTGGTCACGATGGCCGTCGAAGCCGTTCGGGGTGGCGCTGGCGGTGTGCAGGGCGCATCTGCGCTGACGCTGGCGTCCACCTCGTTGCCGTTTGCCGAACGCATCAACGCTGGCATCGTGGCCAGTGCGCTGGGCATTCAGGATGAAGCGCAGGTGCGCGACGTCACCTCCAGCGCGCGCGCGGCGACCACCGAGTTGCTGGCCGCCCTGAACACGCCGGTGGCGGGCGCGGCGCCACGCTGGATCGTGGCGGCCGAACGCCGCGTGCAGCGGCCCGCCAGTGGGCTGGAGATGGTGTGTGGCGACGGGGCGGCCGCCGTTTCCGTGGGGCAGGGTGCGGTCATTGCCACGCTGGTCGGCTCGCACACGGTTCATGCCGACTTTGTGGACCACTTCCGGCAAAGCGGTGAGCGCTACGACTACGGTTGGGAAGAACGCTGGGTGCGTGAAGAGGGCTACCTGAAGATCGCGGCCGGCGCGATCCGCGAAGCCTTGCATCGCCATGGCATCGAGGCCACCGCGGTGGACCATTTCGTGATGCCCGCCGTGATGGCGCGGGTGAACGAAGCGGTGGCCAAGCGTGTGGGTGTGCGCCCCGAAGCCGTGGCACCCACGCTGGCAGACACCGTGGGGGACCTCGGGTGTGCGCAGCCCCTGGCCATGCTCGACGCGGTGCTGCGCCGCGCCGAAGCCGGCGAACTGATCGCGCTGGTGGCCTTCGGTGGCGGTTGCGATGTGCTGCTGCTGCGGCGCACCGCGCAGCCCTGCCCGGGCGCGGTACCCGACGCGGGCAAACCCGAGACCAGCTACCTCAAGTACCTCGCGTTCACCCAGCAGCTCGAACTGGAATGGGGCATGCGCGCGGAGATGGACAACAAGACCGCGCTCACCGCTGCGTGGCGGGACCATGAGCGGGTGGAGCGGTTCATGGGCGGGCGTTGCAAACAGTGCGGCACAGTGCAGTTCCCCGCCTCCCGGGTCTGCGTCAACCCGGCCTGCAACGCGCAGGACAGCCAGGAACCGGTGAGCCTGGCCGATGCACCGGCGCGCGTGCTCTCGCACACCAGCGACTTTCTGGCCTACACGCCGCATCCGCCCTTCCAGTTCGGGCACATCGACTTCGACGAGGGCGGACGCGTTCTGATGGAGTTCACCGACACCGACCAGGACGAACTCAAGCCCGGACTGGCCGTGCGCATGGTGTTCCGCATCAAGGAATACGACAGCAAGCGGGGCTTTCGCCGCTATTTCTGGAAGGCCACGCCAGTGCGTGCCGCCGCCTGAGCAGGGAGATCATCGTGGCCAGTGGAATTCGGGACAAGGTTGCCATCATCGGCATGGGGTGTTCGAAGTTTGGGGAGCGCTGGGACAGCAGCCCTGAAGACCTGGTGCTGGAGGCCTTCAACGAAGCCGTCGCCGATGCCGGCGTCGGCGTGAAGCAGATCGAAGCGGCGTGGCTGGGCGTGTGCCTGGAAGAGAACAACGTGGGCAAGACCGCCGGGCCGCTGGCGCAGGCCTTGCGACTGCCCGGCATTGCCGTGACGCGGGTGGAAAACGCCTGCGCCACCGGCAG
This sequence comes from Hydrogenophaga sp., assembly GCF_050250835.1. Lineage (GTDB taxonomy): Bacteria > Pseudomonadota > Gammaproteobacteria > Burkholderiales > Burkholderiaceae_C > Hydrogenophaga. The sequence continues at coordinate 21,350 of NZ_JBFWNX010000005.1, forward strand.
CGAAGCCTTGCGCGGTGCCGCCTATGCCGTGGCCTCCGGTGCCTACGACATCGTGCTGGCCCTGGGTGTGGAGAAACTCAAGGACACCGGCTACGGCGGCCTGCCGGTGCGCACGCGCGGCGTGAACAACGATCTCTGGCTGCCCAACAGCACCGCCCCAGGTGCATTCGCCCAACTGGCGTCGGCCTACGCGGCCAAACACGGCGTGGACCCGCGTGATCTCAAACGGGCCATGGCGCACGTGTCCGTCAAGAGCCACGACAATGGCTCGCGCAATCCCAAGGCCCACCTGCGCAACCGCATCACTGAAGACGATGTGCTGCGAGCTGCCACCATTGCCGCGCCGCTGGGCCTGTACGACTGCTGCGGCGTGAGCGACGGCGCGGCCTGCGCGATTGTCACCACGCCCGAGATTGCGCGCGCGTTGAAGCCTGGCCAGGAACTGGTGACCATCAAGGCGCTGGACGTGTCGGTGAGCAACGGCGAAGAGGCGTCGTTCCAGCAATGGGACGGTGCCAGCATCGCCACGGCGCGGCGCGCCGCCGCCCGCGCCTACGCGGGGGCCGGTGTGAGCGACCCGCGCACACAGATTCACATGGCCGAAGTGCACGACTGTTTCTCCATCACCGAGGCGGTGCTGATGGAAGACCTGGGCTTCAGCGAGCCCGGCCGGGTGGTCCACGACATTCTCGATGGCGCCTTCGACCGTGATGGTCGCCTGCCGGTTCAGCCTGATGGCGGCCTCAAGTGCTTTGGGCACCCCATCGGCGCCTCGGGTTTGCGCATGGTCTACGAGATCTATCTGCAGCTGCTGGGCCGCGCTGGGGATCGGCAGCTCGACAGGGTGGATCTGGGCCTGGCCCAGAACCTGGGCGGCCATCCCCATCAGAATGTGTGTTCCGTGTCGATCGTGGGCCGCCACGGCGCTTGATCGCCGTCAGCGGTTCGCTACTGTTTTCATATTTCAATCAGGAGACTGTTCATGCGAGGACTGAAGGGAAAGACCGCGATCGTGACCGGTGCGGGCAGCGGCATCGGGCGAGCCATCGCCCAGCGGCTGGGAGCCGAGGGCGTCACCGTGGGTGTGTTCGACATCAACCCCGGCGGTGCCGCTGAAACGGTGAGCGCCATCACCGCCGCTGGTGGCAAGGCGGTGGCCGTCACCTGCGACATCACGGACTACGCCGCGGTCACGGCTGCCGTGGCCAGCTTCGAGGGACAGGCCGGTGCCGGCACCGACATTCTGGTCAACAACGCCGGCTGGGACACCCCCATGCCTTTCCTGAAGACCGATGAGACTTTCTGGAAGAAGGTCACCGCCATCAACTGGTTCGGTCCACTTCACATGACGCACGCCGTGGCCCAGGGCATGGCCGCGCGCAAGAGCGGTCGTATTGTCAACATTGCCTCCGATGCCGGGCGCGTGGGCTCCACCGGCGAAGTGGTGTACTCAGGCTGCAAGGGAGCCACCATTGCATTCTCCAAGGCGCTGGCGCGCGAAGTGGCGCGCAGCAACGTGACCATCAACACCGTGTGCCCTGGTCCCACCGACACGCCCGCCATGGACGCCTTCGTGGGCACCGGCGAGCAGGGCCAGAAAATCCGCGACTCGATGGTGCGCGGCGTGCCGCTGGGCCGCATTGGCGTGCCCGACGACTACCCCGGCCTGGTGGCCTTTCTGGCGAGCGACGACGCCGCTTTCATGACCGGCCAGACCATCAGCGTCTCGGGTGGTCTTTCGATGCACGGATAAGAACTGGAGACAACGATGAGCAAGACCTATAAAGACATCCTCTACGACGTGCGCGACGGTGTCGTTCACATCACCATCAACCGCCCGGACGTCTACAACGCCTTTCGCAACCAGACGCTGGAAGAGCTCATCGACGCGCTGCGCCGCGCCGATGAAGAGAAGAGCGCCAACGTCATGGTGCTCAGTGGCGCGGGCGACAAGGCCTTCTGCACCGGGGGCGACCAGAAGGTGCACCTCAGCGAAGACGGGCTGTATGGGCCGCGCGGCACCGTGGGCATGCCCATCGAGGAAATGCAGACTGCGCTGCGCGACCTGCGCAAGGTCTCCATCGCCAAGGTACAGGGCTTTGCCATTGGCGGTGGCAACGTGTTTGCCACCATCTGCGACCTCACGATCGCCAGCGAGAAGGCCACCTTTGGCCAGGTCGGCCCCAAGGTCGGCTCGGCCGATCCGGGCTGGGGCACGGCCTACCTCGCCCGCATCGTCGGCGAGAAGAAGGCGCGCGAGATCTGGTTCCTGTGTCGAAAGTACAGCGCCGTCGAGGCCGAGAAGATGGGCCTGGTGAACAAGGTGGTGCCGCACGACCAGCTCGACGCCGAAGTGGCGCAGTGGTGCAAGGAGATCAACGAAATGAGCCCGACGGCGCTGACCATCGTCAAGCGCTCCTTCGCGGCCGACACCGAGCACATCCGCGGCATCAGCTTCCTGGGCATCCAGACCGTCAAGCACTACTACCAGACCGAGGAGTCGAAGGAAGGCGTTCGCGCTTTCAACGAGCGCCGCAAACCCGACTTCAAGAAATACGCGAGCTGAGGCTTCGTCGAAGGCCACCCGTTCCCGAGGAGACACCCTTGACCGAGTTGATCCGCTCCGTGCTGGAGACCGACGGTGTGCTGCTGGCCACCATCGACATGCCCGATCGCACCATGAACGTGTTTTCGTTCGAGCTCATGGGCGCGCTGGACGCGCTCATGGACCGGGTCGAAAGCGATGAGGCGGTGCGTGCCGTCGTGCTGACCTCGGGCAAGTCCAGTTTTCTGGCCGGTGCGGATCTGGTCATGGTCAGGGGGTACTGCTCGGAAGCGCGCCGCGAATCGCACGAACACATGTTTGAGCGCTGTGGCCGCCTGGGGCGCCAGTTCGTGCGGCTGGAAGCGAGCGAAAAGCCATGGATCGCCGCCGTCAACGGCCTGGCCATGGGCGGTGGTCTGGAGCTCGCGATGGCCTGCCGCGCTCGCGTCGTGGCCGACGACGCCCGGATCCAGCTGGCGTTGCCCGAAATCCGCTGGGGGCTTTTGCCCGGCGCCGGTGGCACGCAACGCCTGCCGCGCCTCGTGGGTTTCGAGCTTGGGCTGGACCTGCTGCTGACCGGGCGCTCGCTCTCGCCGGCCGAGGCGGTGCGGGCGGGCTTGTTCGCGCACGCGGTGCCGGCCGATCGACTGCTGGAACAAGCCCGCACGATGGCACGCAACCTGATGGGACAGGCTTACGACCCCCGGCTGAAATTCGCTCATCTGGCGCAGGCCGACGTGCCTGTACACGGCGACGAGACTGCACGTGCCCTGGCGTTGCACCATGGCGTGAGCGATGACACCTTCAGCCGCTACCCCGCCTACAGCGCCATCGTCGACAGCGTGCTCAAGGGCGCGCGCCTGCCGCTGGCCGAGGCCACGGCGGTGGAGATGAACCAGTTCCTGCGCCTGATGTTCAGCCCCGTGGCCGGGCGCATGGTGCGTACCCTGTTCCTGGAGCGTTTGCGGGCCGAACGCGAGCTGGCGCCGCCCAGGGACACGCAGCTCGCCTCCATCCGGCACGGTGCATTCAGCGCCGGACGGCAAACCTGGGCGCAGGCGCTGGCGCGGGTGAAGGTGCCTTGCACGCAGGACGACGCGCTGTCCGCCGATTCCTTGGCGCTGACCGATTCGCTGGGCCACACGTACAGCGTGCGGGCACGCGTGCTGGGCGATGCCGCGCAGGCCGGGGAGGGCGAGACCGTGGTGGTGCTGGCTCCGGCCGGCGCCTACGGCCGCGTGTTGGAAATCGTGGGTCGAGCGGATGAACCGGCAGCGGCCCTGGCCGCCGCATTGGCGCAGCGCCTCTGGGCGGTGCCCTGGCGCTCCAACGGCACCACCGGCCTGCTGCAGTCGCTGGTGGGCAAAGACCTTCCCGAGCAGGCTGCGCTGGCGCTGCGCTGGGCAGCACGACCCGGTGCGGGCGATCCAGCGTTCCTGGATGTGGCGGCCTGTCTCTCGGGCGTGGCGCCCGGGTGGAGCGGCGGTCCCCTGGCCTGGCTGTGGGACGAACAGGCGCGGGTGCAACCCGCACTGGATGCTTCCGCAAGCGCCGCGTGGGAGGTGCTCAAGCCGCGTCTCGCGCAGGACTTTGCCTGATGGATCGCGGGCACATCGGCTTCACCACGGCGCCCAGCGAGGCGTTGATCGACGCCTGGCGCGTCAAGCTGTTCTGCCAGTCGATCGGCGAAGACAATCCCGTGCATTGGGACCCGCAGGCTGCGCGAGAGGCTGGCCTGCCTGGCTGCGCCGTTCCGCCCACGTTTCTCAAGGCACTCGAAGGCGAACACTTCAGCAGCGTGGCCCTCCTGAAGCTGCTGAAGGTGCCGATGAACCGCGTGCTGCATGCCGAGCAGACCTTCGACTACCTCGCGCCGGTGTCGGTCGGCGATCGTGTCTCGATCAGGCGCCGCATCAGCGACATCCAGGACAAGAAGGAGGGCGCGATCACCTTCGTGATCGTGGACACGGACTACCGCGTTGGCGATCGCGCGGTGGCCAGCAGCCGGCAATCCATCCTGGTGCGAAACCCGAACAAGGCCGCGTGATGCCTGCCGCCGAGTTCCCCGAAACGCTGGACCTGTCCTGTGGGCCGGTCACCGCCGTGGACCTGGCCCTGTTTGCTGCGGCATCGGGCGACCACAACCCATTGCACCTCGACGCCGACGTGGCACGCGCCGCCGGCTTCGAACGCCCCGTGGTGCATGGCATGCTCACCATGGCCTTCGCGGGCCGATTGATCACGAGCCATTTTGGGCCGGGTTCGCTGGTGCGGCTGCACACCCGCTTCACAGCGGCGGCAAGCCTGGGCGACACCATCAGCCTGCACGGCGAGCGCGCGGAGTTGAACAGCGGCCTCGCCCGCTACCGCGTGCAGGCCACGAACCAGAAGGGCACGGCGCTGATGAACGGCGAAGCGCTCGTTCGATCCCGCACCTCGACATGACACAGCTGCGACTGATCGAAGGCCTTCGCCCCGGCATGCGGGTGTTCCAGCCGACCATGGCCAACCAGTCGGCCTTGCTGGTTCGCGAACTGAGCGCGGACCCCGAACGGGCGGCGGGCGTCACCTTCTGCGGCGTGCAGTTCCCCGGCATTGACACCTTCGATCCGCTCGCCCTGCATCCCCAGGTTCGGCAGTGGTCGGCTTTCATGACGCCCGGTCTGCGGCCCGGTGTGCGCGAAGGTCGCGCGGCGCTGGTGTCCATGGACTACCTGGCGCTGACACGGCAACTGCTCAACGGTCCGCCCATGGACCTGGCCATTGCCCACCTGAGCGAGCCCGATGCCGATGGCTGGTGCTCCCCGGGCCTCTCCGCCGATTTCCTGCCGCTGGTGTGGCCGCGTGCGCAACGCCGTGTCGCGCACCTGAATCCGCTGATGCCTCGCCTGCCCGGAAGCTTTCGTGTGCATGTGTCCGAACTGGATGCGCAGGTCGTTTCCCCCGAACCCCTGCTGGATTTCAAGGAACCCGTCGAGGGCGAGATTGAACGGCGCATCGGCGAACACGTGGCCGGCCTGGTGCGCGATGGCGACACGTTGCAGTTCGGCATAGGCTCCGTGCCGCTCGCTTTGGCCAACGCCTTGCGCCAGCACCGTCGCCTGCGTTTCCACGGCGGCCTCATCAGTGGCGGCGTGCAGACCCTGTGGGAGGCGGGTGCGATGCACGAGCCTTCCCGCATCACCACCGGCGTGGTGCTGGGCTCGGCAGCCCTGCGCAGCTTCGTGTCGGAACTGCGCTCCTTGTGGCTCACCTCGGTGGACCACACCCATCGGCTTGCCGCGCTGGCCGACATTCCGCGCTTCATGGCGATCAACAGTGCGGTGGAGGTGGACCTGTTCGGCCAGGTGAATGCCGAGCGCATGGCCAGCGGCCTGCAGGCAGGCCCCGGTGGCTTGCCCGCCTTCGCGCTGGGCGCGCAGGCTTCGCCAGGCGGTCGCCTGCTGATCTGCCTGCCCGCCACCGCGCGTGGCGGCCAGCTCTCGCGCATCGTGCCCAGCCTGGGGGCCGGTGGCTTGTGCACCTTGCCGCGCCACATGGCCGACGTGTTCGTCACCGAGTTCGGCGTGGCCGATGTGCGCGACCTGGATGTTCATCGGAGGGCCGAAGCCCTCATCGGCATTGCGGCGCCTGAACACCGCGACACACTCGCCGATGCCTGGGCGCAGACAGGCCGGGCACTATGAGCGGCGCATCGCAGCCCCCTGAAGGTTTTCAACTCGCGCCCGTGGGCGGAGCCTTTGCCACCCACAATGGGCCGCTGTACGCTCGCTGGGCCGATCAACACCTTGTGCTGGGCTTTCGCGTCGAGCCGCGCCACACCAATCCCGGCAACCACTGCCATGGGGGCATGCTCAGCCTGTTTGCGGACATCTTCATCTCCACTGCCGCGCAGTACCAGACCGACATCCCTCGGCAGTTTCTGCCCACCATCAGCCTCGACATCGACTTCCTGGCTGGAGCGCCGCTGGGCAGCTGGGTGGAGGGCAGGGCGGAGGTCCTCAAGGTGACGCGAAACCTGATCTTCTCGCAAGGCCTCATCACCGCCGACGGCGACATCGTCGTGCGCGCCAGTGGCGTCTTCCGGCGAGGCCCGCTGTTGCCGGAAAGCGCTGCTGACACCTTCCTCAACTTGCCGGGCATGCCGGTCAAGTGAGCCATCGTCTGCCACGCGTCAGGGTGCGTTGGCAATCCGGATCAGCCGCTTGCCCCGGTTTTCGCCCCGGTAAAGGCCCGCAATGGCGTCTGGCGCCTGTTCCATGCCGTCGAGCACGTCTTCCTGATAGACGAGGCGTCCTTCGCGGATCCACTGCGCCAGGTCGCGCCGGGCCTGGGGATGGTGCTCTGCGTGGTCGAAGATCACAAAGCCGGCCATGCTCGCGCGCTTGACCAGCAGGTGGCGCTCGACCCTCGGGCCCTGCGGCCATGGATCCCAGCTCGACAACGACGCAGTGCCACAGACCACGACCCGCGCCCGGTTGGCGAGGTGGCGCATGACGGCATCGCTGATCGGCCCCGCCGTGTTGTCGAAGTAGACGTGTACGCCGCCCGCGCAGGCCTCGGCCAGCCGATCGGAGAAGTCCGCCGCCTTGTAGTCCACCGCCGCGTCGAAGCCGAACTGTTCCACGCACTGCCGCGTTTTCTCCGCGCCCCCCGCAATGCCAACCGCTCGGCAACCCATCAGGCGCGCGATCTGGCCCACGCAGGAACCCACGGCGCCAGCAGCCGTGGAGACCACCACCGTCTCACCCGGCAGGGGACGCCCCATTTCGCGCAGACCGTAGTGCGCGGTCACGCCGTTGATGCCCAGGACGCCCAGGTAGGTAGAGAGCGGGAGGTCGTTGTCGGTGATCACCTGCTCGATCGCGCTCACGTCCGCCACCGCGAAGTCCTGCCAGCCGAAAAGGCCGGTCACGCGCGTGCCGACGGGATAGTCTGGATGGTTGGAGCGGTGAATCCAGCCGGCGGTGAACGAGCGCATGACGCCCCCGATGGGAACGGGTTCCGAATAATTGGGCACCGCGCTGACCCAGCCGCGCATCGCTGGTTCCACCGACAGGAAGGCGTTGCGCACCAGCACCTGTGCCGGACCAGGCTCGGGAACGGGTCGGCTGACCAGCTCGAAGTCGCCGGCCTGAGGAATGCCGCTCGGGCGCCTGGCCAGCAAGATCTGGCGGTTCACGGGTGATGTCATGGATGTCTCCGGTTATGGTTTCTACCAACATGTGGATTGTACCTGTGTGGTAAAGTACGCAGGCGTACGATACATGTACGTACTCTACTGAAATCACAAGACGGAAGACAAGCACATGGCAGGGTTGTGGTTTGGTGAATTCACGGTCGGGCAAGCATTCGATCACGAGATCCGTCGCACGGTGACCGAGGCGGACAACATGTGGTTTTGCAACGCCACCTACAACCCGGCGGCCATTCACATCGACGCCGAGTACTGCCGAACCACCGAGTTCGGCCAACCGCTGGTCAACAGCATCTTCACCCTTGGCCTGGTGATCGGCCTTTCGGTACAGGACACCACGCTTGGCACCACGGTGGCCAACCTGGGCATGACCGACGTGGTGTTTCCCAAGCCGGTGTTTGCCGGTGACACGCTGCGCTCGCGCACCACGGTGCTGGAGACTCGGCCCAGCAAGTCACGGCCCAACGCTGGCATCGTGACCTTCCTGCACCAGGGCTTCAACCAGCATGGCGACGAGGTGGCCAGTTGCAAGCGCCAGGCGCTCATGCTCAGGCAGGTAGCGTGATGCCCCTGCGCTCTTTCCTTTTCGTGCCGGCCGACAGCGAACGCAAGCTGGCCAAAGGCTTGGCCAGTGAGGCCGATGCCCTGATCCTGGACCTTGAAGACGCCGTGGCCTGGACGAACAAGCCGCAGGCACGCCGCATGGCCAGCACCTGGCTCGAACAGCGCGCGAGCGACACCGCCGGGCCGCGCCGTTTCGTGCGCGTCAATCCGCTTGATTCCGGACTGGCGCTGGATGACCTGGCGGCCGTGGTGCAACCCGGCCTGCATGGCATCGTGCTGCCCAAGCCCACTTCGTCTGCAGACCTTCTTCGGTTGCACCACGTGCTTGAGGCGTTGGAAGCCCGGGCCGGCATGGTTGTGGGCGAGGTGTCGGTGCTGCCCGTGATCACCGAAACGCCGCAGGCCATGCTGAACATGAACACCTTCAGCGTGCCGCAGCCCCGTGTGGTGGCGGTGACCTGGGGCGCAGAGGACCTGTCGGCCGCCATTGGTGCCGTGAGCAACCGCGACGAGGACGGGCCACTGGCGCCACTTTACGTGTGGGCGCAGTCGCTGTGCCTCTGTGTGGCCGCCAGTTCCAGTGCGGTGGCCATTGACACGCTCTATGCGGACTTTCGAGATGCCGCGGGCCTGGCCGCTTCGTGCCGACAGGCGCGCCGCCGCGGATTCGGGGGTCGCATCGCAATTCACCCCGACCAGGTCGAGGTGATCAACACCGCGTTCAGCGCGACCGAAGCAGAGCTGGCGCACGCCCGCCGCGTGGTGGAAGCCTTCGAGCAGCAGCCGAACGCCGGCACCCTGAGCCTGGACGGTGTGATGTACGACATGCCTCACCTCAAGCAGGCCCGAAGGACGCTGGGCCTGCCCACCTGAAAACCCCGACAAGACACGAGACACAGGAGACAGCGGGATGGACTTTTCTGTCAGCGAAGATCATCGGGCGATCCGCGATGGCGTCAGCGCGGTGGTCAGGCGCTTTGGCGACGACTACTGGCTTGAACGCGACGAAGATGGTGAATTTCCCCGCGCGTTCCACCGCGCGATGGCCGATGCCGGCTGGCTTGGCATCACCATGCCGGTGGAATACGGTGGTGCTGGCCTGGGCGTGACCGAGGCGGTCATCATGATGCACGAGGTGGCCAGCCATGGCGGTGGCATGGCGGCCACTTCCACCGTACACATCAACCTGTTCGGTCCACATCCCATCGTGGTTTTCGGCACCGACGAACAGCGCCAGCGCTGGTTGCCGCGGCTCATTGCGGGTGAGGACCAATGCTGCTTTGGATTCACCGAGCCAGATGCGGGCCTGAACACCACGGCGATCAAGACTTTTGCTGAAAAGGTGCCCGGTGGCTACATCGTGCGCGGCCAGAAGGTCTGGACCTCCACCGCGCAGGTGGCCAACAAGATCATGCTGCTCACGCGCACGACGCGCATCGAGGACTGCAAGAAGCCCACCGATGGCATCACCATCTTCTACACCGACCTCGACCGCAGCAAGATCGAGGTGCGCAAGATTCCCAAGATGGGTCGAAAGGCGGTGGACTCCAACGCCATCTTCATCGACGGCCTTTTCATTCCTGATGAAGACCGCATTGGCGAAGAGGGCAAGGGTTTCGGCTACATCCTGCACAGCCTCAACCCCGAACGGCTGCTGATCGCCGCAGAGGCCATCGCCATCGGACAGGATGCCCTGCGCCGGGCCACTCAGTACGCGCGAGAGCGCATCGTATTTGACAGGCCGATCGGCATGAACCAGGGCATTCAGCATCCCCTGGCCGAGCGCTGGATGTCGCTGGAGGCGGCCTGGGCCATGACCATGAAGGGCGCCTGGCTCTACGACAGCCACCAGTCCTGCGGCGCCGAGGCGAACACCGCCAAATTCCTCGGCGCGCGTGCTGGCTACGACGCCTGCTTGCAGGCGGTGATGACGCATGGCGGCTTTGGCTATGCCAAGGAATACCACGTGGAACGTCTGTTGCGCGAAGTCACCATCACCCGCATTGCGCCGATCACCGAACAGCTCATCCTCTCGTTCATTGCCGAGAAGGTGCTGGACCTGCCGAAGTCCTACTGAGCGCACCCACCCACCGCGAGGCCCATCATGATCAAGAGAGAACTGTTCAACGAGGAGCACGAGGCCTTTCGCGACACTGTGAGGCGCTTCGTCGACAAGGAGATCGCTCCGCACCACGCAGAGTGGGAAGAAGACGGCGTGGTGCCGCGCAGTCTCTGGCTCAAAGCCGGCGAGGCAGGCATGCTGTGCTGCACGATCCCTGAGGAATACGGCGGCCTGGGGCTGGACTACCTCTTCGACGTCGTCGTGTTCGAGGAAATGGCCCGTTCGGGCTACACCGGCCCCGGCTTTCTCATCCACTGCGACCTGGTGGCCACGTACATCAAGTCTTTCGGATCGGAAGAGCAAAAACAACAATGGCTGCCCAGTATGGTCCGGGGCGAGGCGATCGGCTCACTGGGCATGACCGAGCCCCACGCGGGCTCAGACCTCAAGGCCATTCGCACCCGAGCGGTGCGCGATGGCGACGACTTCGTCATCTCGGGCCAGAAGGTCTTCATCTCCAACGGCCAGCTTTGCGATGTGATCGTGCTGGCCACCAAGACCGATTCCAGCGCTGGTGCCAAGGGTGTCACGCTGTTCCTGGTCGACACCAGCCTGCCAGGCTTTCGCCGCGGCAAGAACCTGCAGAAGCTGGGCATGAAGGGCCAGGACACCTCCGAGCTGTTCTTTGACGAAGTCCGCGTGCCGGCGTCGGCCATGCTGGGCAACGAAGGTGAGGGCTTTCAACTCATGATGACCAAGCTGCCGCAGGAGCGCCTGGCGCAAGCGATCCGCTCAGCCACCGTGTGCGAGACTGTCATCGACTACACCGTGGCCTACACCGCCGAGCGCAAGGCCTTCAACCAGACCATTGCCGACTTTCAGAACACCCAGTTCAAACTGGCCGAGCTCAAGACCGAGGCCGTGGTCGGACGGCAGTTCACCGACAAGTGCATCCAGCTTTTCATGCGCGACGAGCTCGACTCGGTGGATGCCGCCATGGCCAAGATGTGGCTCAGCAATCTGCATTGCAAGGTGGTCGACGAATGCCTGCAGCTGTTCGGCGGCTGGGGCTACATGTGGGAATACCCGATCGCACGCGCGTATGCTGATGCGCGGATCGTCAAGATTGCCGGCGGCTCGATCGAGGTCATGAAGCACATCATCGGCCGCCAGCTCATCGCCGACTACCGCCGAAACAACGCCTGAGCGCTGGTGGCACCACACCGCCCACGCATCACCATCGAATCCAAGAGGTCATTCATGTCTGTTCCCGACAAGCAACCTTTCCGCGCGGACGTTCTGAAGGGCAAACGCATCCTGATCACTGGTGGCGGCACCGGCTTGGGCAAGGAGCTCGCGCGCGCTTTTGTTTCCCAAGGTGCGGCGGTCTATATCTGCGGTCGCCGCGAGGCCGTGCTTGAAGCGGCGGTGGCCGAACTCATGCAGAGCGCCGCGCACGGTGGGCGTGTGGCGTATCACATCTGCGACGTGCGGGAAGCGGAACAGATCGAGGCCATGATCGACAAGATCTGGCAGGACGGCCCGTTGACGGGCCTGGTGAACAACGCCGCCGCCAACTTCATCTCACCCTCGGTGGACATCAGCCCTCGCGGCTTTGCCGCCGTTCGCTCCACAGTGATGGATGGTGCGCTGTTCGCCACGCTGGCCTGTGGGCGGCGCTGGATTGCCCAGGGTTTGCCAGGTTCGGTCGTCAGCATGCTGGTGACCTGGGTGTGGACCGGTTCGGCCTACGTGCTGCCCTCGACCATGGCCAAGACCGCCGTGCATGCCATGACCATGTCGCTCGCTGTCGAATGGGGGCGCCACAACATTCGCGTCAACGCCGTGGCACCCGGGCCTTTCCCCACGGAGAGCGCCTGGGAGAAGCTGGCCCCCATTCCCAAAGCCAATGTGGGCGCGGCGTCGGCCGACCAGGTGCCGCTGGGCCGATTTGGCCGCATGCCGGAACTGTGCAACCTGCTCACCTTCCTGCAATCCGATGGCTGCGACTACATCACCGGTGCCAACATCGCCATCGACGGTGGTCATCACCTCGCGGCGCCCAGCACCTTCGCCGAGCTGGGCAAGCTCACGCCAGAGGATTGGGCGGAGGCCAAAGGCATCGTGCGCGGCCGCGCAGAACAGGAAAAGGCGCAGCGCAGCGCCGGGTGAGCGAGAGCTCAGGCCGCCTGTCGTTCAGCGGCCTGCAGCGTGTTCACCAGCAACATGGCTCGTGTCATCGGGCCCACGCCCCCCGGCACGGGCGTGATCCAGCCAGCAACCTCCTTCACGCCTGCAAAGTCCACGTCGCCGCAGAGCCTGCCTTCGTCGTTGCGGTTCATGCCCACGTCGATCACCACTGCACCGGGTTTGACCATATCCGCCGTCAGCACGTTGCGCTTGCCCACGGCGGCGACGATCACGTCGGCCTGAAGGGTCATCGCCTTGAGGTCGCTCGTGGCACTGTGGCAGATGGTCACGGTGGCGTTTTTCTGCAGAAGCATCAGCGCCATGGGCTTGCCCACGATGTTGCTTCGACCGATCACCACCGCATGCTTGCCTTTGAGGTCGTAGTCGATGCTCTCGAGCATCTTCATGCAGCCATAGGGCGTGCAGGGCCAGAAGCCGGGTTGACCGACCATCAGCGCACCCGCGCTCGAGATGTGAAAGCCGTCCACGTCCTTGGCCGGCGATATGGTCTCGATGACCTTGTTTGCGTCCATGTGCCGCGGCAGTGGCAACTGCACGAGGATGCCGTGGACCGCTGGATCGCGGTTCAGGGCTTCGATGCGCGCGAGCAACTCGGCTTCGGCCATGTTGGCCGGGTAGCGCTCCAGCGTGGCCAGCAAGCCGGTCTCCGTGCTGTCGTTGACCTTGTGCTTCGTGTAGACCTGGCTCGCTGGATCCTCGCCCACGAGGATGATCGACAGCGCGGGCACGACGCCTCGAGCCCGAAGCGCAGCAGTGCGGCCGGCAACGTCGGCGCGGATTTTTCTGGAAAGGGCGTTGCCGTCGATCAGTTGGGCGGTCATGTCGAAGTGTGAAACAGCAGTTGAAAAAACGGAAACGCCCGCCGGGTGGAGGGCGGGCGTTGCAATGAGGGCGTGACGGGTGTGAATCAGGCCTTGGCGGGCGTCTGTCCCAACGCAATCTTGAGCAGGTCTGCCACGGTGTTCGCACCCAGCTTTTCCATGATGTTGGCGCGGTGCGCCTCCACCGTCTTGATGCTGATGCCCAGATCGTCGGCGATCTGCTTGTTCAGGCGACCCGCCACGATGCGTTCGAGCACCTGGGCTTCGCGGCTGGTGAGCTTGGAGAGCAGGGCGTCTCGACTGACCGCCTGCTGATGCGTGGCGAAGGCTTCGCGTGCGTGCTCGAGCATGCGCTCGACGAGCGCCACAAGCTGGTCTTCCTTGAACGGCTTCTGGATGAAATCGAGCGCACCCTTCTTCATGGACTCCACCGCCATGGGCACGTCGCCGTGGCCGGTGATGAAGACGATGGGCAGGGGTGACTGGCGCTCGATGAGGCGGTCCTGCAGCTCCATGCCGGTCATGCCGCCCATGCGGATGTCGGCGATCAGGCAGGCCACTTCGCGGGCATCGTAGCGGCTCAGAAAGGCTTCTGCAGATTCGAAACAGCGGACCCGGAAGTCCTTGCCTTCGAGCAGCCATTGAAGTGAGTCGCGCACCGCCTCGTCGTCATCGACCACGTAGACGCTGCCTTTCTTGGGGATCAAACTCATCTCGCTCTTTCTGTGTCCGTCAGCGGCTCTGTGGCGGGCCCAGCCGCGGCGCTGTGGTTCTGCAGCCGCGAGATCACGGGGATCCAGAAGCTGAAGCAGCAGCCCACCACCTCTTCGCCATTGTAGATGTTCTGCACCTGCATCCTGCCGTGGTGCGATTCCACGATGCTGCGGCAGAGTTTGAGGCCGATGCCCATACCCTCGCTCTTGGTGCTGTAGAAGGCTTCGTAGATGCGTTCGATCAATTCGTCGGGCACCCCGTTGCCCGAATCGCGCACCGAAAACTCAACCACGTCCTGATCGTCCAGATGCCTGGGGCCGACGCGAAGCTCCACGTACCGCTCGCCCGGCAGACGACCGGCCTGCGCAATCGCCTCGCCAGCGTTCTTGAGCAGGTTGATGAGCACCTGCTCGATCAGGATGGGGTCGACCATCAGGCTGGGCAGTCGAGCCGCCACGTAGGGCGACAGCCGAACCTGATGACGGCGCAGTTCGATTTCTGCAAGCTCGATCGCGTTGTTGACCATCTGCGCCACATCCGACAGGGTGGGGTTGGGCTCGCTGCGCTTCACGAAGGCGCGGATGCGCTGGATGATCTGACCGGCGCGCTGAGCCTGACGCGAGGTTTTGTCCAGCGCACCCAGGAGTTCGTCAGGGCTGATGCGCTGCTCCTGAAGGCGCGAGATCATGCCGTTGCAGTAGTTGGTGATGGCGGTGAGTGGCTGGTTCAGCTCATGGGCCACGCTGGAGGCCATTTCACCCATGGTGATCAGGCGGCTGGCGGTCTGTGCGCGCTCTGCCTGACGCGAGGCCTGCTCTTCGGCAAAGCGGCGCGGCGTGATGTCGCTGGCGATCACCATCTGCGCCAGCCGGCCATCGACCCAGGTCAGGTAGCGCGTGCGCACCTCCAGCCAGCGGTCGAGTTCTTCCACGAACACCTCGGCGTTCTCGGCCCCGGCGTCGGTCAGCGTTTCGGTGGGCATGCCGGCAAACGCGTCCACGGCGTCGCCGTCGTCCGGGCTGGGGGAGGGCTGGTTGCCCGCCAGATCGACGAGGTGCCGGTGGCCCAGGCCGCGTGTGCCAAACCACAGCCGGTACATCTTGTTGGCGAACAGCATTTCATCGCTGCCCAGTGGCGCTACCGACACGGCCGAGTCCAGCGATTCGAGCACCGTGGTGAAGCGCTCGTAAGACGCGGAAAGCTCCTCGCGGATGCGCTTGGGCTCGGTGATGTCGGTCATCGAGGTCATCCAGCCGGTCTGATGTCCTTTGGGGTCGATCAGTGGAGAGACGTACATCCGCGCATCAAAGATGCTGCCGTCGCGCCGACGCACCCGCACCTCGAAACCACCAGGCGTGGAGCGCCCGCGAAGCTCATCTTCGAGCCGCGCCGCCAGTTGGTCGTGGTCCTCTTCGGGCCAATAGGGAAATGGCGCCGTTCGCCCCACCAGTTCGCCTTCGGTCCAGCCCGTCATGGAGCAGAAAGCCGGATTCACGTAGGTGATGCGGCCTTGCATATCCAGCGCGCGCATGCCAGTGAGCATGGAGTTTTCCATGGCACGGCGAAAGTTGGTCTCGGCCATCAGTGCTTGCTGCGCCTGTACACGGCGCCGCGTGTGCCGCCAGGTGCCCAGCAGCATCCATACGGTCAGCGCGCTCAGCGCACCGATCACCCAGAAGAAGCCGCTGCCCACGATGTCTTGCGATGTGCGGTATCCCTGGGCCTTGAGAATCAAGCCATTTCCCACCGGCGAAACCGGCACCGCGTGCTCCAGCGGCGGATTGGACCAAGGCAACAGACGCAGCACGGATTCGGGCGTCTGAAGACTGCCGGCGAGCACGCGGTCCCGGTCGTCCACCAGCGCCACCGCGTACCGCGCCATGATCTCTGGCGGAATGCCGAAGCGCATCAGGCCGTCGATCGAATATTCGCCCATGATCGTGCCGGAAAAGCGCCCTTGCTCGCTCAGTGGGACGTGCAGCATCAACCTGGCGTTTCGAGCGTCGTCACCGAAGGGCCGGGAATACACCGGTTGCCGCAGGTCGCGAGCGAGCTCGAAAGTGCCGTCGGTCTCGCCTGCAGACAGCGAGCTGCCCACTGCACGGGTGAGTGCCACGGGCGCGCTGGGAGAGGCGTAGCTGGCCTGCACATTGCGCCGGCTGTCCACCCAGCTGATGGCCAGCATCTCGGGGAACTGGCTGACCAGCGATTCGACCTGGAACTCGAACTCCTCGCTCTCGATTTCCTTGTTGCTCACCTCGCGCGCCAGGCGCATGAGCTGCTCCTGCCTTTCCAGCAGCCTCAGGCGCAGGCGTTGCTGCGCGTACTCCACGTCCCGCGTGACGGCTTCCTGCTCGCGCTCGAGTTCTTCATAGCGCAGGTAGGTGATGGCGACGACGATGGCCGAGAGGAACAGCAGCACAGCCAGCAAGGGTCCGAGCGTGGCGAAGCGGTCCTGGCGAGAGGGCGGAAGGCGACGCCACCAGCGTTTCCACCACGCTGCCTGTGCAGGCGGCTTGTTCGTGGTAGTCGGCGACGGTAGCGGCTTCATGGAGGGCTCGAGTCTACGTGAGAGGACCTGGAACACCACACCACGTTCATGGACAATTGTCATTATATGAAATGTTGAAGCACATATTGAAATTGAAAACCTTTTGTGGAAAAATCCGTGACACTGCGGAGAGACCTCCGTAAGCTCGATTGAAACCAACAGGAGACAAGCATGTCAGCGAACGACGCTCTCAAGGGCCAAGGTGCCGGGGATGTGGACGCCCAGGAAACCCGTGAATGGATGCAGGCCCTGGCCGCCGTGATTGAGCGCGAAGGCCCCGAGCGGGCGCACTTTCTGCTTGAGCAACTTTTGGAAGAGGCCCGCCAGCACAGCATCGACCTGCCGTTCTCGGCCACGACCGGCTACGTCAACACGATCGAGCCCGACCAGGAGGAGCGTTGCCCCGGCAACATCGAGATCGAGGAGCGTCTGCGGGCCTACATGCGCTGGAACGCCATGGCCATGGTCGTCAAGGCCAACCGGCACAACCCGGAGGACGGTGGCGACCTCGGCGGCCACATTGGCTCCTTTGCCTCGCTGGCCCACATGTTTGGCGCCGGCTTCAACCATTTCTGGCACGCCGAGAGCGAGAACCATGGCGGAGACTGCCTCTACATCCAGGGTCACGTATCGCCTGGTGTGTATGCCCGTGCCTACCTGGAAGGGCGCCTGACTGAAGAACAGTTGATCAATTTCCGCCAGGAGGTGGACGGCAAGGGTCTTTCGAGCTACCCGCACCCCAAGCTCATGCCCGAGTTCTGGCAGTTTCCCACCGTCTCCATGGGCCTGGGCCCGCTGATGGCCATCTACCAGGCGCGCTTCCTGAAATACCTGCACGCACGTGGCATTGCCAACACTGAGAACCGCAAGGTCTGGGTGTTCTGCGGCGACGGCGAGATGGACGAAGTCGAATCCCTCGGTGCCATCAGCCTGGCCGCTCGTGAGAACCTGGACAACCTGATCTTCGTGGTGAACTGCAACCTGCAGCGCCTGGACGGCCCGGTTCGTGGCAATGGCAAGATCATCCAGGAGCTCGAAGGTGAATTCCGGGGTTCCGGCTGGAACGTCATCAAGCTCCTGTGGGGCAGCGAGTGGGATTCCCTGCTGGCGCGCGACAAGGACGGCGCCTTGCGCAAGATCATGATGGACACGGTCGACGGCGACTACCAGTCCTTCAAAGCCAACGACGGTGCCTACGTGCGCAAACACTTCTTTGGCCGCGATCCCAAGACGCTGGAGATGGTGGCGCACCTGAGCGACAACGACATCTGGAACCTCAAGCGTGGTGGCCACGATCCACAGAAGGTCTACGCCGCTTACCACAAGGCCGTGAACCACAAGGGCCAGCCCACCGTGCTGCTGATCAAGACGGTCAAGGGCTTTGGCATGGGCAAGTCGGGTGAAGGCAAGAACACGGTCCACCAGACCAAGAAGCTCACCGACGAGGACATCAAGATCTTCCGCGATCGCTTCAACCTCCCGATTCCGGACAGCGAGCTGCCCAAGATTCCGTTTTACAAACCGGCCGAAGACACGCCGGAGATGAAATACCTGCACGAGCGCCGCAAGGCGCTGGGCGGCTATTTGCCCAAGCGTCGCGTGAAGGCCGATGAAAGCTTCACCGTGCCTTCTCTGGACACCTTCAAGGCGGTGCTCGAGCCCACGGCCGAAGGCCGCGAGATTTCCACCACCCAGGCATACGTGCGCTTCCTCACCCAGTTGCTGCGTGACCAGGCGCTGGGCCCGCGTGTGGTGCCCATCCTGGTGGACGAAGCGCGCACCTTTGGCATGGAAGGACTGTTCCGCCAGATTGGCATCTACAACCCGCACGGTCAGCAATACACCCCGGTCGACAAGGACCAGGTGATGTACTACAAGGAAGACAAGGCCGGCCAGATCCTGCAGGAAGGCATCAACGAAGCGGGCGGCATGAGCAGCTGGATTGCGGCGGCCACCAGCTACAGCACCAGCAACCGCATCATGGTGCCCTTCTACGTGTACTACTCCATGTTCGGCTTCCAGCGCATCGGCGACCTGGCCTGGGCGGCGGGCGACATGCAGGCGCGTGGCTTCCTGCTCGGGGGCACCTCGGGTCGCACCACGCTCAACGGCGAGGGCTTGCAGCACGAAGATGGACACAGCCACATCCTGGCCGGCACCATTCCGAACTGCATCAGCTACGACCCGACCTTTGCGCACGAGGTCGGCGTGATCCTTCACCATGGCCTGAAGCGCATGGTGGAGAAACAGGACAACGTTTTCTACTACCTGACGCTGCTCAACGAGAATTACGCGATGCCCGGCCTTCAGCCCGGCACGGAAGAGCAGATCATCAAGGGCATGTACTACTGCAAGCAGGCGCCGGCGCTGAAGAAAAACGCGCCGAGCGTGCAGTTGCTGGGCAGCGGCACCATCCTGCGCGAGAGCATCGCCGCACAGGAGCTGCTCGAGAAGGACTGGGGCGTGAGTGCTGGCGTGTGGAGCTGCCCCAGCTTCAACGAACTGGCCCGCGATGGCCAGGACGCCGACCGCTGGAACCTGCTGCATCCCACCGAGACGCCGCGCGTGCCTTTCGTGGCGCAGCAACTCAGCGCGATCAGCGGTCCGGTGGTGGCCTCGACCGACTACATGAAGAACTACGCCGAGCAGATTCGCCCCTTCATTCCAAAGGACCGCACCTACAAGGTGCTGGGTACCGACGGCTTTGGCCGCAGTGATTTCCGCAGCAAGCTGCGCGAGCACTTCGAGATCAACCGCCACTACATCGTGGTAGCCGCGCTCAAGGCGTTGAGCGAAGAGGGCAAGGTGCCTGCGGCCAAGGTCGCCGAGGCGATCAAGAAATACGGCATCCAGACCGACAAAGTGAACCCGCTCAACGCCTAACCCGGAGACAAGAACATGGCACTGATTGATGTGAAGGTCCCGGACATTGGGGATTTCGACGAGGTGGCGGTCATCGAGCTGCTGGTGAAGGTGGGTGACACGGTCAAGGCCGAGCAGTCCCTGATCACGGTGGAGTCCGACAAGGCGTCGATGGAGATCCCGTCGAGCACGGGGGGTGTGGTCAAGGAAATCAAAGTGGCGCTGGGCGACAAGGTGAAGGAAGGCTCGGTGGTGCTCGTGGTCGAAGCGGCGGGTGAAGCTGCTGCCGCACCGGCGCCAGCAGCGCCCCTTACTTCCGTTCAGGCTGAGCCGGTCGAAGCTCCTGCCCAGGTGCAGGCGAGCCCTTCGACAGGCTCAGGGCGAACGGAGGTTGCGGCTGCTGGCCCGGTCGAGGTGCGCGTGCCCGATATTGGCGACTTCAAGGATGTTGCAGTCATTGAGGTGCTGGTCAAACCAGGCGACAAGATCGCGGTCGAGCAAAGCATGATCACGGTGGAGTCCGACAAGGCTTCGATGGAGATTCCATCTTCGGCCGCTGGCGTGCTGAAGGAACTCAAGGTCAAGGTCGGCGACACGGTCAACATCGGAGATCTGCTGGCGGTGCTCGAAGGCGTCGTGGCGGCGCCTTCTGCATCCGTTCGGGCTGAGCTTGCCGAAGCCCCGGCCAAGGTGCAATCCAGCCCTTCGAAGGGCTCAGGGCGAACGGAGGCGGCGCCTGCCGCTGCCGCACACAACCCGGCCGCAGCCACCACCGTGGGCCTGCCCCATGCCTCCCCCTCGGTGCGCAAGTTCGCACGCGAACTCGGCGTGCCGCTCGAAGAGGTGAAGGGCAGCGGCCCCAAGGGCCGCATCACACAGGAAGATGTTCAGGGCTTCACCAAGGCCGTCATGTCGGGTACGGCGCAAACCAAGGCGCAGGCCGCCAAGGCCCCTATGGGTGGTGGAGGCGACGGCGCAGGTCTGGGCCTCATCCCCTGGCCCAAGGTCGATTTCGCCAAATTCGGTCCGATCGAACGCAAAGAGATGGGTCGCATCAAGAAGATCAGCGGCGCCAATCTGTTGCGCAACGCGGTCATGATCCCCGCGGTCACCAACCACGACGACGCCGACATCACAGACCTCGAAGCCTTCCGGGTCTCGACCAACAAGGAAAACGAGAAGAGCGGTATCAAGGTCACCATGCTGGCCTTCCTGATCAAGGCTTGCGTGGCCTCGCTCAAGAAGTTCCCCGAGTTCAACAGCTCGATCGACGGTGACTCGCTGATCTACAAGCAGTACTGGCACATCGGCTTTGCCGCCGATACGCCCAACGGCTTGATGGTTCCGGTGATCAAGGACGCCGACAAAAAGGGCGTGCTGCAGATCAGCCAGGAAATGGGCGAACTGGCCAAGAAGGCGCGTGAGGGCAAGCTGAGCCCGGCTGAAATGAGCGGCGCCACCTTCACCATCTCCAGCCTGGGCGGCATCGGCGGGCGCTATTTCACGCCCATCATCAATGCGCCCGAGGTGGCCATTCTCGGCGTGTGCAAGAGCCAGATGGAGCCGGTGTGGGATGGCAAGGCCTTCCAGCCACGCTTGATGCTGCCGCTTTCACTGACCTGGGATCATCGGGTGATCGACGGCGCCGCCGCGGCGCGCTTCAACGCTTACCTCGGCCAGATCCTCGGCGATTTCCGTCGTGTTCTTCTCTAAGGAATGACGATGGCACTGATTGAAATTCAAGTCCCCGACATCGGCGACTTCGACGAAGTGGCCGTGATCGAGTTGCTGGTGAAACCTGGCGACACCGTGAAGGCCGAGCAATCGCTCATCACCGTCGAGTCCGACAAGGCGTCGATGGAGATTCCGTCCTCGCAGGCCGGGGTGGTCAGGGAACTCAAGGTCCAGTTGGGCGACAAGGTCAGGCAGGGCAGTGTGGTGTTGACGCTGGAGTCGGCAGGTGCCTCACCAGCAGCGCCTGCGCCAACTTCCGTGCGCCCTGAACCCGCCCATCGGCAAGCTCAGGACGATCGGGGATCAGGGGCTTCGACGGGCTCAGCCCGAACGGAGGTGGTCGCTGGTTCCAGCTTTGCAGGAACGGCCGACCTCGATTGCGACGTGCTCGTGCTCGGCGGCGGTCCTGGCGGGTACAGCGCGGCCTTCCGCGCCGCCGATCTGGGCCTCAAGGTTGTGCTGGTCGAGCGCTACGCCACGCTGGGCGGCGTCTGCCTGAACGTAGGCTGCATTCCTTCCAAGGCTTTGCTGCACGTGGCCGCCGTGATGGATGAAGTGAGCCACATGGCCGCGCTTGGCGTGTCCTTCGGCGACCCCGTGCTCGACATCGACAAGCTGCGTGGCCACAAGGAAAAGGTGATTGGCAAGCTCACGGGCGGTCTTGCGGCCATGGCCAAGATGCGCAAGGTGACCACCGTGCGTGGCTATGGTGCTTTCGTCGGAGCCAACCATCTGGAGGTGGAGGAAACCACGGGCAACGCGCAGGACAAGACCGGCAAAAAGCAGGTGATCGCGTTCAAGAAGGCGATCATCGCCGCCGGTTCGCAAGCGGTGCGCCTGCCTTTCATGCCCGAGGATCCCCGCGTGGTCGACAGCACTGGCGCACTCGCGCTCAAGGAAGTGCCCAAGCGCATGCTGATCCTGGGCGGCGGCATCATTGGGCTGGAGATGGGCACGGTCTACAGCACGCTGGGCGCACGCCTGGACGTGGTGGAGATGCTCGATGGCCTGATGCAGGGTGCCGACCGCGACCTGGTGAAGATCTGGCAGAAGATGAACGCCAAGCGCTTCGACAACATCATGCTCAAGACCAAGACGGTTTCGGCCAAGGCCACGCCGCAGGGTATCGAGGTGACGTTTGCCGCTGCAGAGGAGGGCGGCACTGCCCCTGCACCGCAGACCTACGACCTGGTGTTGCAGGCGGTGGGCCGCAGCCCCAACGGCAAGAAGATTGCGGCCGACAAAGCCGGCGTGGCCGTGACCGATCGGGGTTTCATCAACGTCGACATCCAGATGCGCACGAACGTGCCCCACATCTTCGCCATCGGTGACATCGTGGGCCAGCCCATGCTGGCGCACAAGGCGGTGCACGAGGCGCACGTGGCTGCCGAGGTGATTGCCGGTGAGTTGCAGGGCAACCCGGAGCTGGCGAGCGCCGCGTTCAATGCGCGCGTCATCCCCAGCGTGGCCTACACCGACCCGGAAGTGGCCTGGGTGGGTCTGACCGAGGACCAGGCCAAGGCTCAGGGCATCAAGGTGAAGAAGGGCTTGTTCCCCTGGACCGCCTCAGGCCGTGCCATTGCCAACGGGCGAGACGAGGGCGTGACCAAGCTGCTGTTTGACGATTCGCCCGAGGCGCACGGCCACGGCAAGATCCTGGGCGGTGGCATGGTGGGCACGCATGCGGGTGACATGATTGGCGAGATTGCGCTGGCCATCGAAATGGGGGCCGATGCCGTGGACATCGGCAAGACGATCCATCCGCACCCGACGCTGGGTGAGAGCATCGGCATGGCCGCCGAGATCGCACACGGCTCGTGCACCGACGTACCGCCGCAGCGCAAGTAAACGAGGACATGCCCCAATGAACAAACCCGGCCATGGCCGGGTTTGTTCATTGGGGGCGTGCGGTCTCAGCGCTGGTCCGGGGCGGCCAGAGGCACGCGGCGCGCGCCGTTGAAGCGCTTGCTCCAGTAGGACACGCGCATGTCCTCCACCCGCACCTGCGCGCCGGCGCGTGGCGAGTGGATGAACTTGCCTTCGCCCATGTAGATGCCCACGTGGCTGAAAGCGCGCCTCATGGTGTTGAAGAAGACGAGATCGCCCGGCTTGAGGTCGCTGCGGTCGATTTCCTGGGTGGCCGCAGCCTGTTCGTCTGAGCGGCGCGGCAGCACCTTGCCCATCGACTGTTCGTAGACGGCACGCACGAAACCACTGCAATCAAAGCCGGTTTGTGTGTTGTTGCCGCCGTAACGGTAAGGAATGTCCAGGAAGGCGAGGGCGTTGATCACCAGGCTGGAAGCCTGTTCGCTCACGGTGTCCCGGGTTTGCTGGATCTGTTCGCCCATGCGCGACATCAAGCCCTTTTCGACCAGCAGGCCGTCGATGTCGTTGAAGCTGGTGCCTCCCGGCGAGGCGTGGGCCACGGCCGAGAAGCTCAGGATCAGGACGGGAAGCCAGCGGGTCATGTCGTGCAGCGTAGACGGGCCAGCGTTCGAAGTCAAGTTAGAAGTTTCCAGCAAGCCGTTGATTTGCCTGACATTTTGGATGCTTTCCCCCGCATCGACTCGCCACCCGGTCTTGCTGGGCCGACCAAGGGATGCGTCGGCGCTGCGAGAATGCCGCACCCCTACCTGATTCGAAAGAAAGAAAAAGATGCTGCTGGACGCCTCCGAATCCCAACTGGTGCTGGTGGATTACCAGGCCCGCCTGATGCCGGCGATCTTCGATGGCCCGGAAGTGGTGGCCAATGCCCTGCGCCTGGCCCGCCTGGCCAAGCTGCTGGATGTGCCCGCCTTCGGCACCGAGCAGAACCCCGACAAGCTCGGTTCCAATCTTCCTGAACTGCGCGAGCTTTGCAGCAAGACGTTGTCCAAGATGCACTTCAGCGCGGTGGCCGACGGTCTGGCCGACTGGCTTCGCCCACCCGTTCGACCAGGTGGCGGAAATGCACGCAGCCTGCCCAGGCACCTGCAGAAAGCAGCAGCTGCGCCTGCCGCAGATCGGTCGACGATCGTGCTCGCCGGCTGTGAGGCCCATGTGTGTCTGCTGCAGACCGCGCTGGAAATCATCGAACAGGAATTTGATGTCTGGGTCGTGACCGATGCGTGCAGCTCGCGCACCGAACGCAATCGGGACGCTGCCTTCGACCGCCTCGCTGGGGCGGGCGCCGAACTGGTCACCACGGAAATGGTCGCCTTCGAGTGGCTCCGCAGCGCGCAACACCCGGCCTTTCGCGATGTTCAAGCCTTGATCAAGTAAGCCCGCCAAGGGGCGCATCGTCAGCCTATCGAAAGGCTGGCTCTCATAATTATGAATTCAGTTTGACCCGCCGCCCAGCATCCACCCGCAGGAGACCACCATGAAGCAACCCCACGGCTACGCCGAGTTCTACCGTCGCTCGATGGAAGACCGAGACGCGTTCTGGACCGAGCAGGCCGCACTGGTGGACTGGAAGAAGCCCTTTGATCGAGTCTGCAACCACGACAACCCGCCGTTCGCGCGCTGGTTCGAGGGCGGCCAGATCAACCTGTGCCACAACGCGGTGGACCGGCACCTGGAGGAACGGGCCGATCAGAACGCGCTGATCTTTGTGTCCACCGAGACCGATATCGAGCGCACGTACAGCTTTCGGGAGCTGCACGCCGAGGTGCAGCACATGGCAGCGGTCCTGCTGGACCAGGGCGTGAAAAAGGGCGACCGGGTATTGATCTACATGCCCATGATTCCTGAAGCAGCGTTTGCCATGCTGGCATGTGCGCGCATCGGTGCCATTCACTCGGTCGTGTTCGGTGGTTTCGCCAGCCATTCACTGGCCAACCGCATCGAGGATGCTTCGCCGGTGGCCATCGTCAGTGCCGATGCGGGATCGCGTGGCGGCAAGGTGGTGGAGTACAAGCCGCTGCTCGACGAAGCCATTCGACTCTCCAGCCACAAACCGAACTCAGTGATTCTGGTCAATCGCGGGCTCGCCAACTTGAGCCTTGTGCCGGGGCGCGACCACGACTACGCCGCGTTGCGCGAACGGCAGCTTGGTGCGCAGGTGCCCTGCGAATGGCTGGATTCCACCGACATCAGCTACACCATCTATACCAGCGGAACGACTGGCAAGCCCAAGGGCGTGCAGCGCGACACCGGTGGCTACGCCGTGGCGCTGGCCGCGAGCATGAAACACATATTCATGGGCGAGCCGGGAGAAACCTACTTTTCCACCAGCGACATCGGCTGGGTCGTGGGCCACAGCTACATCGTCTACGGCCCGTTGATCGCGGGCATGGCCACCATCATGTACGAGGGGCTTCCCATCCGTCCAGATGGCGGCATATGGTGGAGCCTGATCGAGAAGTACAAGGTCTCGGTGATGTTCAGTGCTCCCACCGCCGTGCGGGTGCTGAAGAAGCAGGACCCGGCCTACCTGAAGAAATACGACCTCTCCAGCCTCAAGGCACTGTTCCTGGCCGGCGAGCCGCTGGATGAACCCACCGCCCGCTGGATCAGCGACGGCCTGCGCGTGCCCATCATCGACAACTATTGGCAGACTGAGAGCGGCTGGCCGATCCTGACGATTGCCAATGGCGTCGAGAAGAAGCCCAGCAAGTTCGGCAGTCCGGGCGTGGTCATGTATGGGTACGGCGTGAAGCTTCTGCACGAAAACACCGGCGAGGAACTCACCGCCCCGAACGAAAAGGGGGTGGTCGTGATCGAGGGCCCCACGCCCCCGGGTTTCATGCAGACGGTCTGGCGCGACGATGCGCGATTCGTCAACACCTACTGGAAAAGCATCCCGGGCAAGCTGGTCTACAGCACTTTCGACTGGGGCATTCGCGACGAGGACGGCTACTTCTACATCCTGGGCCGCACCGACGACGTGATCAACGTCGCCGGCCACCGCCTCGGGACGCGGGAGATCGAAGAGAGCATATCCAGCCACGCCAATGTCGCCGAGGTGGCCGTGGTGGGGGTGGCCGACACGCTCAAAGGCCAGGTGGCCATGGCCTTTGTGGTGGCCAAGGACGCCTCTGCACTGGCGGGTGAAGCCGCGCGCCTCAAGCTGGAGGGCGAGATCATGAAGGTGGTGGACGAGCAACTCGGCGCTGTGGCCCGTCCAGCTCGCGTGCGTTTCGTGACTGTTCTGCCCAAGACGCGCAGCGGCAAGCTGTTGCGTCGCGCCATCCAGGCCGTATGCGAGGGGCGCGACCCGGGCGACCTGACCACCATGGACGACCCTGCCGCCTTGCAGCAGATCAAGGACTTGCTGGCCTGAGGACTGAGCGCGCGCCTGTGGCGGGTGGCCCTTTGAGGTCTTTATAAGTATGATTCATGCTTATATAGACACTAGCGAAGATCGCCATGGACCAAATGATCGAGACCCCAGGGCAGGTGGAAAAGGTGCGGGTGTTCGAGCTGGCCGCCGAGCTGTTCGGGGTGCTGGCCACGCCCATGCGCCTGCGCATCCTCAGTGCGTTGTGTGATCGTGAGAAGTCCGTCTCGCAGCTGTTGCAGGAGATCGACACGACCCAGCCCAATCTGTCGCAGCACCTGAATCTTCTTTACCGCGCCGGCGTGCTGGCCAAGCGCAAGGAAGGCACGCAGGTGATCTACCGCGTGCAGAGCGAGAAGGCCGTCACCCTGTGCCGCACGGTCTGCACGCAGATCGCCATTGAAATGGACGAGCCCAGTTCGGTGCCGGCGTCCGAGCGGCTCTCGCCTCGCGTTGCATCCTGACGCACATTTGAAACAAACAAAGCGCATTCTTCTCCCTTGTTCTTCGCCAAGGTGGCACAATCCTTGGTTGCAGTCAGGTCCTTCCACAGTCACTGTCGCATCCGCCTAACGGTTCAGCCGTGCCGCGGGAGGTTTTCTTAACCAGCTAATGTTTCCCGAAGGGAAACGGAGGTCAGCGGATTCATGAGCGATACCCCATCGAACGGGGGCAACGTTTACGTTGCCTACAAAGGCAACTCGTATCTCTTCGGCGGCAACGCGCCGTACGTGGAAGAGATGTACGAGAACTACCTCGAAAATCCGGGCAGCGTGCCCGACAACTGGCGCGGCTACTTCGACGCGCTGCAACATGTCCCCGCTGTTGACGGCTCCGATGCTCGCGACGTCCCTCACCAGCCGGTCATCAATGCTTTCGCCGAACGCGCCAAGCAGGGCGGCACCAAAGTCGTCGTGGCGACAGGCGCCGATTCCGACCTGGGACGCAAGCGCGTCGCCGTCCAGCAGCTCATTGCCGCTTACCGCAACGTCGGTGCCCGCTGGGCCGATCTCGATCCCCTGAAACGCGCCGAGCGCGACCACATCCCGGAACTCGAACTCTCGTTCTACGGCTTTTCAGACGCCGACCTCGAGACCGTGTTCAACACCAGCAACACGTTCTTCGGCAAGGAAACCATGTCCTTGCGCGAACTGCTGAACGCGCTGCGTGAAACGTACTGCGGCTCCATCGGTGCCGAGTACATGTACATCACCGACCAGAGCCAGAAGCGCTGGTGGCAGGAGCGCCTGGAGGTCACGCGCTCCAAGCCCGCCTTCAACGCAGAAAAAAAGAAACACATCCTTGACAGGCTCACCGCTGCAGAGGGCCTGGAACGCTTTCTGCACACCAAATACGTGGGTCAGAAGCGTTTCTCGCTTGAGGGTGGCGAGAGCTTCATTGCGTCCATGGACGAACTGATCCGCCAGGCGGGTCAGGTTGGCATCCAGGAGATCGTGATCGGCATGGCGCACCGTGGCCGCCTCAATGTGCTCGTCAACACCCTGGGCAAGATGCCCAAGGACCTGTTTGCCGAGTTCGATCACACCGCACCCGAGGAACTGCCGGCCGGTGACGTGAAGTACCACCAGGGTTTCAGCTCGGACGTGACCACCCCTGGCGGTCCGGTGCATCTGTCGCTTGCCTTCAACCCCTCGCACCTGGAGATTGTCAACCCGGTGGTCGAAGGCTCGGTGCGCGCCCGCATGGACCGCCGTGGCGACCCGTTGGGCAAGCAGGTGCTGCCGGTGCTTGTGCATGGCGATGCCGCCTTTGCCGGGCAGGGCGTGGTCATGGAGACCCTGGCGCTGGCCGAGACCCGTGGCTACACCACTGGTGGGACGGTACACCTGGTCATCAACAACCAGATCGGCTTCACCACCTCCGACCCGCGCGACAGCCGCTCGACGCTGTACTGCTCGGACGTCGTGAAGATGATCGAGTCGCCGGTGCTGCACGTCAACGGCGACGACCCCGAAGCCGTGGTGTACGCCACCCAGCTCGCGCTGGAGTTCCGCATGGCCTTCCAGAAGGATGTGGTGGTCGACATCGTGTGCTTCCGCAAGCTCGGCCACAACGAGCAGGACACGCCCAGCCTGACCCAGCCGCTGATGTACAAGAAAATCGCGGCTCACCCCGGCACCCGCAAGCTGTACGCCGACAAACTGGCCGCTCAGGGCCTGGGTGAAACGCTCGGCGATGACATGGTGAAGGCCTACCGCGCCGCGCTTGACGCAGGGCGTCACACCGTGGATCCGGTGCTGACCAACTTCAAGAGCAAGTTTGCGGTGGACTGGAGCCCCTACCTGGGCAAGAAGTGGACCGACAACGCCGACTCCGCCATCCCCATGGCTGAGTGGAAACGCCTGTCGGATCGCCTCACGACCATTCCCGACAACGTGACCCCGCACCAGCTCGTCAAAAAGGTCTATGCCGACCGTGCAGCCATGGGCCGCGGCGAAATCCCGGTGGACTGGGGCATGGGCGAACACATGGCTTTTGCCTCGCTGGTGGCCAGCGGTTTCCCGGTGCGGCTTTCGGGTGAAGACTGCGGCCGCGGTACCTTCACGCACCGCCACGCCGTGATTCACGACCAGAACCGCGAGAAGTACGACGAAGGCATCTACGTGCCGCTGCAGAACGTGGCCGACAACCAGGCACCGTTCGTGGTGATCGACTCCATCCTCTCCGAGGAAGCTGTGCTGGGCTTCGAGTACGGCTATGCGTCGAACGATCCCAACACGCTGGTGATCTGGGAAGCGCAGTTCGGCGACTTCGTCAATGGCGCGCAGGTGGTGATCGACCAGTTCATCGCCTCGGGTGAAGTCAAGTGGGGCCGCGTCAACGGCATCACCCTGATGCTGCCGCACGGCTACGAAGGCCAGGGTCCGGAGCACAGTTCGGCTCGACTGGAGCGGTTCATGCAATTGGCGGCCGACACCAACATGCAGGTGGTGCAGCCAACCACGGCCAGCCAGATCTTCCATGTGCTGCGCCGTCAAATGATTCGCGGGCTGCGCAAGCCGCTGATCATCTTCACGCCCAAGTCGCTGCTGCGCAACAAGGACGCCACCTCGCCGCTGTCCGAATTCACCAAGGGCGGTTTTCAGACCGTCATTCCCGAGCACGATGCCGACGTCATCAAGAAGGCCGAGAAGGTCAAGCGCGTGATCTGCTGCTCCGGCAAGGTGTACTACGACCTGGTGAAGAAGCGCGAGGAGCGCGGCTCGGACGATGTCGCCATCCTGCGCGTGGAGCAGCTCTATCCTTTCCCGCACAAGGTGTTCGGTGCCGAGATGCGAAAGTACCCCAACGCCACCGACGTGGTCTGGTGCCAGGACGAGCCACAGAACCAGGGCGCCTGGTTCTTCGTGCAGCACTACATCCACGAGAACATGCTCGAAGGCCAGAAGCTCGGTTACGCCGGCCGCGCGGCGTCTGCCTCTCCTGCGGTGGGATATGCCCACCTGCACCAGGAGCAGCAAAAGACGCTGATCGAAGCCGCGTTCGGCAAGCTCAAGGGCTTCATCCTCACCAAGTGACGTGCAACGCACAACCCAGGAAAAGAAATGGCAATCGTAGAAGTCAAAGTCCCGCAACTCTCCGAATCGGTGGCCGAGGCCACCCTGTTGACTTGGAAGAAAAAGGCTGGTGAGTCCGTCGCTATCGACGAAATCCTGATCGAAATCGAAACCGACAAGGTGGTGCTTGAAGTGCCTGCCCCCGCCGCCGGAGTGCTGGTCGAGCTGGTGCAGGCCGATGGCGCCACCGTCGCGGCCGAGCAGCTGATCGCGCGCATCGACACCGAGGCGGTGGCGGGTGCTGCGGCTCCGGCTGCCGCACCAGCGCCTTCGGCTCCAGCCGCAGCGCCCGCAGCCGCTGCGCTCTCGCAGTCGAAGGCCGGCGTGGCCATGCCCGCAGCCTCCAAGCTCATGGCCGACAACAACCTGGCCTCTGGTTCGGTGCCTGGCACCGGCAAGGACGGTCGCGTGACCAAGGGCGACGTGCTCTCCGCCGTGGCCGGTGGTGCAACCGCCACTCCCGCGCCCAAGGCGGTGGCCGCGCCCGTGGCCATTCCCACTGGCGCGCCGGCCAGGGTGCTGCCCCAGGTGCCAGTGGTGGCACCCGACCTGGGCGACCGCCCGGAGGAGCGCGTGGCCATGACCCGCCTGCGCGCCCGTGTGGCCGAGCGTTTGCTGCAGTCGCAATCGACCAACGCGATCCTGACCACGTTCAACGAAGTGAACATGGCCCCGGTGATGGAGATGCGCAAGAAGTTCCAGGAAAAGTTCGAAAAGGAACATGGCGTGAAGCTCGGCTTCATGAGCTTCTTCGTCAAGGCGGCAGTGCATGCGCTCAAGAAGTACCCGATCATCAACGCCTCGGTGGACGGCAACGACATCGTCTACCACGGCTACTTCGACATCGGCATTGCCGTGGGCTCGCCCCGAGGTCTGGTGGTGCCCATCCTGCGCAATGCCGACCAGATGAGCTTTGCCGATATCGAGAAGAAGATCGCCGAATTCGGCCAGAAGGCCAAGGACGGCAAGATTGGCCTGGACGACCTCACCGGTGGCACCTTCTCCATCTCAAACGGTGGCACGTTCGGTTCCATGCTGTCCACGCCCATCATCAACCCTCCGCAGTCGGCCATCCTGGGCGTGCACGCCACCAAGGACAGGCCGGTGGTGGAGAACGGTCAGATCGTGATCCGCCCGATCAATTACCTGGCCATGTCCTACGACCACCGCATCATTGATGGTCGCGAGGCTGTGCTGGGTCTGGTCGCCATGAAAGAGGCGCTGGAAGACCCCGCCAGGATCCTGTTCGACATCTGATCGGCAAGCCTTCCCGCCAACGCCCCGACAGGGGCGTTGGCCCATTGAATTCAGGAAAACAACATGTCCCAAGCATTTGACGTCGTCGTGATCGGCGGCGGCCCCGGTGGTTACATCGCCGCCATTCGCGCCGCCCAGCTCGGCTTCAAGGTGGCCTGCATCGACGAATGGAAAAACGCCGCCGGTGGCCCCGCCCCGGGCGGCACCTGCACCAACGTGGGCTGCATTCCCAGCAAGGCCCTGCTGCAGTCGTCCGAGCATTTCGACCACGCCAACCACCACTTTGCCGACCACGGCATCAGCGCGAGCAACGTCAAGATCGACGTCACGAAAATGCTTGCTCGCAAGGATTCGGTGGTCAAGCAGAACAACGACGGCATCCTCTACCTGTTCAAGAAGAACAAGGTCACGTTCTTCCATGGCCGGGGATCGTTCGTGAAGGCGGTGGAGGCAGGTTACGAGATCCAGGTGGCCGGTGCTGCCGCAGAACTCATCACGGGGCAGCAGGTCATCGTGGCCACCGGCTCCAACGCGCGAGCACTGCCGGGTGTGCCGTTCGACGAAGAGACCGTGCTGTCCAATGACGGCGCATTGCGCGTCGGTGCCGTGCCCAGGAAGCTGGTGTTGATCGGCTCTGGCGTGATTGGCCTGGAAATGGGTTCGGTCTGGCGCCGACTCGGCTCGGACGTGACCATCCTTGAAGGCCTGCCTACGTTCCTGGGGGCTGTGGACCAGCAGATCGCCAAGGAAGCCAAGAAGGCGTTCGACAAGCAGGGCCTGAAGATTGAACTCGGCGTGAAAGTGGGCGAAGTCAAGGCCGGGAAAAAGGGTGTGAGCGTGGCCTACACCAACGCCAAGGGCGAAGAGCAGGCCGTCGATGCCGACAAGCTCATCGTTTCCATCGGCCGTGTCCCCAACACCATCGGCCTCAACGCCGAGGCCGTGGGCCTGCAGCTCGACGAGCGCGGTGCCATCCTGGTGGACGACGATTGCCGCACCAACCTCAAGGGCGTGTGGGCCGTGGGTGACGTGGTGCGGGGGCCCATGCTTGCGCACAAAGCCGAGGAAGAGGGTGTGGCCGTCGCCGAACGCATTGCTGGCCAGCATGGACACGTCAACTTCAACACCATTCCATGGGTGATCTACACCAGTCCTGAAATTGCATGGGTCGGCCGCACGGAGCAACAGCTCAAAGCCGATGGTGTGGCTTACAAGGCCGGCACCTTCCCGTTCCTGGCCAATGGCCGCGCACGCGCGCTGGGTGATACCACAGGCATGGTGAAGTTCCTCGCCGACGCTACCACCGACGAAATCCTGGGCGTCCACATCGTGGGGCCCATGGCATCGGAGCTGATCGCCGAGGCCGTCGTGGCCATGGAGTTCAAGGCCAGCGCCGAAGACATCGCGCGAATCTGTCATGCGCATCCCTCGCTCTCGGAGGCGACCAAGGAAGCCGCCCTGGCGGTGGACAAGCGCACGCTGAACTTCTGACCCGGCGATCTTGAGCGTCCGCAGCACCTACGAGGCCGTGCTCCGGGAGCGCGGCTACACGTCCGACCCGGCGCAGGAGCGCGCGGTGGATGCGCTGGAGCGGTGCGCGGCAGAGTGGGCGACGTACAAGCAGCGCCGCTCCAACTCGCTCAAGAAGCTCTTCGTCAACCCGGAGATTCCGCGCGGCGTCTACATGCACGGTGGGGTGGGGCGCGGCAAGAGTTTCCTCATGGAGTGCTTCTTCGAAGCGGTTCCGCTCAAACGCAAGACACGCCTGCACTTCCATGAGTTCATGCGCGAGGTGCACCGGGAGCTGCGCGAACTCCAGGGCACCGTCAACCCGCTGGACGAACTGGGCTCGCGCATCGCCAAGCGCTACAAGCTGATCTGCTTTGACGAGTTCCATGTGGCGGATGTGACCGACGCCATGATCCTGCACCGTCTGCTGGATGCGCTGTTCAAGGCCGGTGTGGGCTTCGTCACCACCTCCAACTTCCACCCCGACCATCTCTACCCAGACGGTCTGCACCGAGACCGCATCCTGCCAGCCATTGCGCTGCTCAAGGAGCGGCTTGAAGTCATCAGCGTGGACAACGGTACCGACTACCGCCAGCGCACGCTCACGCACATCCAGCTCTACCACTGCCCGCTGGGTCCACAGGCCGATGCGGCGATGGAGGCGACCTTCGCGCAACTGGCCGAGGTCGGTGATCAGGACCCGGTCATGCACATCGAGGAGCGCCAGATCCATGCCTTGCGCCGCGCCGGTGGCGTGATCTGGTTCGACTTTCGAACCCTGTGCGGTGGCCCCCGCTCGCAAAACGACTACCTGGAGATCGCCACGCAGTTCCACACGTTGATGCTCTCCAACGTGCCGCAGATGTCGGTG
This sequence comes from Hydrogenophaga sp., assembly GCF_050250835.1. Classification (GTDB taxonomy): domain Bacteria; phylum Pseudomonadota; class Gammaproteobacteria; order Burkholderiales; family Burkholderiaceae_C; genus Hydrogenophaga. The sequence goes on from NZ_JBFWNX010000005.1 coordinate 55,086, forward strand.
CGGCAGGCCTCGGAGGCGCGTCGCTTCACCTGGCTGGTGGACGTGCTGTACGACCGACGGGTCAAGTTCGTGATGTCAGCCGCCGTGCCGCCCGAGGAACTCTACCTGGAAGGTCCCATGTCGCACGAATTCCCGCGCACGGTTTCGCGCTTGGGCGAAATGCAGTCGGCGGAATTTCTGGCGCTGGAGCACCGGCTGGTGGACACCGGACTGACCTGAGCACTAACCCAGGGGCTCGAGCTTCACGATGGTGAGCGACAGGTTGTCGCCCATGCCCTTGGCGCGCGTGCGCGCCTTCTGGATCAGGAACTCGCAGGCTTCGCGCGGTGACAGCATGGCGATGGTGCTGGAGAGCTCTTCCGGGGTGAAGTAGTGCCAAACACCGTCGCTGCACGCCATGAGCGCATCGCCCGGGTGCAGTTGCGGCACGACGTGAATGTCCACCGGTGGATCGTTTTCGGTCCCCAGGCATCCCATGAGGATGTTGGCGTGCGGATGGTCAAGCGCTTCCTCTTCGCTGATCTCGCCCTGGTTCACCAGTGTCTGCACGTAGGAATGATCCATCGTGCGGAAGATCATTTTGCCGTTGCGGAAGTGGTAGATGCGCGAATCGCCCGCATGCACCCAATGGCTGTCGCCTCCGGGATTGATGAGGAACGCGGCGATGGTGCTGTGAGGCTCCTGTTCGGCCGACACGGCGGTCAGCTTGATCACCAGGTGCGACTCCTCGACGATCTGGCGCAGCAGGGAACCGGCGTCGTCGGTCTCGGGGTCGTAGCGCTCGAACAACTGGCGCGCGGTGAGCATCACCTGGTCCGAGGCCTTGCGCCCCCCGCTGCGCCCACCCATCCCGTCGGCCAGCACGGCCAGCATGCAGCTGCCGTGGCGCGGATGGTGCAGCAGGCAGACCTGATCCTGCTGGTAGTCGCGGTCGCCCCGGTGGATGCCGGTGGATGCCTGGATGCGGTAGCCTTTGGACATGTGGCGTTGAAACGGTCGGTAGGGTGTGCAGAAGAAAAAGTGATCGCCGGCGATGGCGCAAGCGCGTCCAGCCTATCATCAAACGCGTGACAACTGGCGCCGCTGGACAGCGCCAATGCGCCGCCTGTGACTTTGTCCACCGTGGACGATGCGTGGCGCCGACGGAGGCACTCTGAACACACTGGAAACCGGGGTCGCGGCGGCGTTTGCCGCCGATGGCGCGCTGAGTCGTGCCGGGCTCGGGCTGCGCGCACGGCCCGGGCAGCGCGACATGGCGCTGGCGGTGGCTCGCGCCATCGAGGCGGGTGAGCACCTGGCAGTGGAAGCCGGCACGGGCGTGGGCAAAACCTTCGCCTACCTGGTGCCCCTGCTGCTCAGCGGGCAACGCGCCCTCCTGTCCACCGCGACCCTGGCCTTGCAAGACCAGCTCTTCACGCGCGACATTCCCGCCGTGGTCAACGCGTTGGGCGTGCCGGTGCGTGTGGCTTTGCTCAAGGGGCGATCCAGCTACGTGTGCCTTCATCGGCTGGAACAGGCGCTGCATGGACCTGCGGCCCGAGGACTGCGCGACCCCGCCGTGGCGGCCTCCCTGTCACGGGTGATGGCATGGGCCCGGCATTCGCGCAGCGGTGATCTCGGCGAGCTCGATGGCCTGGACGAACGCTCGCCCTTGCGGCCGATGATCACCTCGACGCGTGAAAACTGCCTGGGCGCCGCCTGTGCGCGCCTGCGTGATTGCCATGTCCATCGAGCGCGCGGCGAAGCCCTGCAGGCCGATTGGGTGGTGATCAACCACCATCTCTTTTTTGCCGATCAGCTCATGCGTGAAACGGGTGTAGCCACCTTGCTGCCCACGACCGGTGTGATCGTCTTCGACGAAGCCCATCAGCTCAACGACACGGGCATTGGCTTTCTGGGCCGGGCCATCGGGTCTGCTCCGTTGCGCGAACTTGCGCACGACCTGGCCTTGCAGGGGCCGCAATGGGCGCGCGGCCAGCGGCCCTGGGCCCATCTCGCCCTCAGCCTGGAGCAGGCCGGAAAGGCATTCCTGAGTATGCCGCGCGTGGCCTCACAGCGCAGCCGCTGGCCGGGCTCGTCGCCCGAGGGCGTGGATGCGGCGCGTTGGACCGATGCGGTGACCAGCCTGGAGGTGGCGCTGGCGGCCATCGTGCAGGCACTGCAGGCCACCGCCCAAGCCAGTGCCGAACTGGAAAGGCTGTACCAGCGAGCGCAGGCCATGCGAGGGCTGTGGCGCGAGCTCCTCACGGGCCAGGCCGAAGGGCAGGGTGTGCGTTGGGTGGAGTGGAGCGAAGGGCGTTCCTGGCGAGTGGTTCGCTCTCCATCCGACAGCTCGACCGTGTTTCGCGCGCTGCTGGGACCGGATGCGCCAGGTGGGCAAAGCTGGATTTTTTCTTCCGCCACGCTGGGCACCGAAGAGAAGCTGGACTGGTTCACCGGCGGCCTTGGTCTGACGGACCTACCCGCCTTGCGGGCCCTGCAGGTTCCCAGCCCGTTCGATCATGCGGTGCAAGCCGCGCTGTATGTGCCCGAAGATCTGCCGGAGCCGAGCGATGAAACCCACACGCCGGCGCTGGCCGAAGCCGTGGCGCGCTGGGCCTCTCGCCTGGGTGGCCGCACCCTGGTGCTCACCACCACCTTGCGTGCGGCAGATCGCATGGCTGCGCGTCTGGCGGAGTTGATTGCGCAGGGCGGTTGCGCGCCATTGCAGGTGCTGGCGCAGGGGCGTGGATCCCGGCGGGCCTTGCTCGATCGTTTTCGCACAGCGAGGGAGCCCTCGGTGCTGGTGGCTTCGGCATCGTTCTGGGAAGGCGTGGACTTGCCAGGCGATGCACTGCAACTGCTCGTGATCGACAAGCTGCCGTTTCCTCCGCCCGATGATCCCCTGATGGAAGCACGGGCGCGCCAACTGGCAGCGCGCGGGTTGAATGCCTTTACCGATGGTTTCCTGCCCGAGGCTGCCATGGCCCTCAAGCAGGGCGCCGGTCGTTTGATCCGGGCGGAATCAGACCGGGGGGTGCTGGTGATTGGAGATCGTCGGCTGCTCAGTCGCTCTTACGGCAACCGCCTGTTGGCGGCCTTGCCGGTCATGCGCCGGCTGTGGGACGAGACCGAGATGGCCGAGGCGCTCGATGCGCTGGTGCTTACCAGAGCTTCCACCATGGGTTGTCCGCCGACTTGAAGCCCTTGCTCAGGTACTCGCTGCGAGGGTAGCTGGCCTGCATCACGCGCCGCGCATCGTCGCGCAGCTGGGTCATGCCCAGCGCATCGTAGGACTGCACGATGATGAACAGAGCTTCTTCCAGCGCAGGTGCGTCGGTGTAGTCGGTCAGGGCGGACTGCGCGCGGTTGATGGCGGCCACATAGGCGCCGCGGGTGTGGTAATACCGCGCCACGTGTACCTCGTATTGCGCCAGCGAATTCACGATGTAGGTCATGCGCAGACGGGCGTCCGGGCTGTAGCGCGAGTCGGGAAAGCGGCTGGCGAGTTCGCGGAATGCCTCGAACGACTCTTTGGCCGCCTTCTGGTCCCGCTCGGACAGGTCCTGCCGTGCCAGCGAACCGAACAGGCCGAGGTTGTCGTTGAAGCTGACCAGGCCCTTGAGGTAGAGCGCGTAGTCCATGGCCGGGCTGGTGGGATGGAGCTTCTGGAAACGGTCCAGAGCGGCCAGAGCCTGCGCCTGTTCGCCGGCCTTGTAGTGCGTGTAGGCCTTGTCGAGCTGGGCTTGCTGCGCCAGCGGCGTGCCCGCTGCGCGTCCTTCGAGTTTCTCCAGCAGTGTCACGGCCTTCTCGTAGTTGCCGGCCGAACGCTCTTCGTTGGCTTCGCTGTAGATGCGATTGGGGCTCCAGCCGGCCGTCTCGTCCACGGGCTTCGTGCTGCACGCCGACAACACCAGCGCCGCTGCCAACACACAGGAGGACACAGCCGATAATCTGAAACTAAGCATCAAGGATGCACCTTTACAACGGGACAATGGGTTTGGCAACGCAAATTATATCGGCGGGGGATGTGCCTGAAGGTTCGCCACAGGGGCTTGTTGACGAGCTCGCTCCTGAAGTGGAGACCCGCGTCTGCGACGTGCCCGCCGACATGCACGGCTGGCGCATCGACCGCGCCCTGGCGGCGCTGATCCCCGAGTTCTCGCGTTCCTACCTCCAGCAACTCATGGCCAACGGCGCCGTCGTGCTTCGGGAAGCGCCGCTGCGCAAGCCCGCAGCGCGCATTGCCGCAGGGGACCGGCTGATGGTGGAGCTTCGCCCCACTCAGCAGGCGCAAGCGTTCGTGCCTCAGCCGATGGCACTGGACGTGGTTTTCGAAGACGCCGACCTGCTGGTCATCGACAAGCCGACAGGCCTGGTGGTGCATCCCGCCGCCGGAAACTGGAACGGCACCTTGCTCAACGGTCTGCTCGCCTACCACCCCGGCGCAGCCAGCCTGCCTCGCGCCGGCATCGTGCACCGACTGGACAAGGACACCTCGGGCCTCATGCTCGTGGGCAAGAGCCGGCAGGCCATGGAGGCCCTCGTGCGCGCCATTGCCGCCCGCGACGTGAACCGCCAATACCTCGCCCTCGCGCACGGTCGCTGGCAGGGTTTCCTGGAACGGGGTGTTGACCAACCCATCGGTCGCGACGTGAACAACCGCTTGCGAATGGCGGTGGTGCGGGCGGACAGTGGCAATGGGAAATCGGCGCAGACCACGGTGCGCCTGATCGACGGATCGGACCAGGCGTGCCTGGTGGCCTGCAAGCTCCACACCGGTCGAACCCATCAGATTCGTGTGCATATGGCCTGGATGGGGCATCCCCTGGTGGGCGACACGTTGTATGGGGGGCGGGTCCAGTGGGGCATGAACCATCAGGCGTTGCACGCAGCGCGTCTGCGGCTGCGGCACCCGATCTCCGGTGCCGCCCTCGACTTCCGGAGCACTCCGCCCCTGGACATGCGCTCTGCCATGGCCGAATGTGGCCTCCGCTACAATGAAGATCGAGTGGCCAGCGGTTTTCTGGATTGATCGCCGCCCCCGCCGCAGACCTCGCGGCGGCGCTGGCTCTCCTGATCCCACAAACCCATTGGCGTTGCCCGATTCGGCAACTGGTTGTCCCCCGTCGATCCGAGACCCCGGTCACCGTGGCCACCGTGATCGCAGCGGACCCGACGCCTTCCTGTACCGTCCCGGCGGCTAGCCGGTTTTTGACCGACCGACACCATGAACACCACGGATGCCAAGCGCGTCCTCGAGACGGCCTTGATCTGCGCACCCCAGCCGCTGTCGGTGCGCGAACTCGGCACGCTGTTCGATGACGAAGTTTCTGCCGACACGCTCAAGTCGTTGCTGGCCGATCTGCAGCTCGAGTGGACCGGGCGCGGGGTGGAGCTGGTCAAGGTGGCCACGGGCTGGCGTTTCCAGAGCCGGCCCGAATTGCGTCCCTTCCTCGATCGCCTGCATCCCGAGAAACCACCGCGCTACAGCCGCGCCACCATGGAAACGCTGGCCATCATTGCCTATCGCCAGCCCGTCACGCGGGGCGACATGGAAGACATCCGGGGTGTGACCATCAACTCGCTGATCATCAAACAGCTTGAGGACAGAGGCTGGATCGAAGTGATCGGGCATCGGGAGACGGTGGGTCGCCCTGCGCTGTTCGCCACCACCCGCCAGTTCCTCGACGACCTCGGCCTTGCCTCGCTGGATCAGTTGCCGCCGCTCGAAGGCAGTGATGTCCAGGAGTCTGCCCTGGATCGGCTGGATTTCGACACACTCTCGGCCAGCTTGCAACCCGACCTCCACGACGCGTCCGAGCCCGCAGACCTGGCGTCTGACGCCGCCACTCCCGCCAGCGATCCGCCGGCGCAGGAAAACTCCTTACAGGAACCCCATGAACCCGGCGAATCCCCACTCCCTGCCACCTGATCCCGACGCCGAGGCGGGCCGGGAGGCCGGTGCCGAAGCCGTTGCACCCTCGCCGCTGAACGCGCCAGTGCCAGCCGCCGACAAGTCTGCTGCTGCACACGCCTCCGGGCTGGAGGCGCTGCGCTTTGACGACGTTGTCAGTGGAGCCTTTGATGCCGAGCAGGAACAGGATCTGCCCCTGCCCACCAAACGGGTGCTCAGCGCCCAGCCCGAATCGCCCAAGTTGCACAAGGTGCTGGCTCAGGCGGGCATGGGCTCGCGGCTGGAGATGGAGCAGCTCATCCTGGAGGGGCGCATCTCGGTCAATGGCGAGCCGGCCCACATCGGCCAGCGCATCCAGTTCGGAGACACCATCAAGGTCAATGGCAAGCCAGTGCGCGTACGCATGACGCCTCCACCACCGCGCGTGCTGGCTTACCACAAGCCGGCGGGCGAGGTGGTCTCCCACGACGATCCCCAGAACCGTCCCACAGTGTTCCGGCGTTTGCCACGCCTCCTGCAGGGCAAGTGGCAGTCGGTTGGACGGCTCGATCTCAACACCGAAGGCCTTTTGTTGCTCACGAGTTCGGGCGAGCTGGCCAATCGGCTGATGCACCCTCGCTTCGGTTTGCAGCGCGAGTACGCCGTGCGCGTGCTCGGGGCCCTGTCCAACGAAGAAAAGCAGCGCCTGCTCGATGGCGTGCGCCTTGATGACGGCATGGCCCAGTTTGCCTCCATCGAGGACGGTGGCGGCGAGGGCGCGAACTGCTGGTACCGCGTCACGATCGGCGAAGGCCGCAACCGTGAGGTGCGCCGCATGTTCGAGGCTGTCGGCCATGCCGTGAGCCGCCTCATCCGCATTCGTTACGGGGCCATGATGCTGCCGCGGGGTCTCAAGCGCGGCGCCTGGGTCGAGCTCGACGACCGTGACATTGGGCGTCTCACGGCTGCGGCAGGCATGCCGGAGGGCGACGACAGCGCCGCAAAGCGACCGCGTACGCCCGGACGGCATCCGACGCAGCAGCCGATGCGCCGGAGTCAGGCCACGCGCGGCCAGGGAAAACCGCCGGGCAGCCGGTCGGAAGGCCCAGGTTTTGATGATCGGCGTTCCGGCGGCTACGGCATGGGTGGAGCCCCCGCAGGGCAGGGTGGCAAGGGCAAGGGTCGAGGAGGCAAGGTCGCCGGCAAGGGCCAGGGTGCCGGCCAGGCGCAGCCTGATCCCATGAAGACCTCCTTCGGCTACATCGGCCAGGACGCCCTGCAACGACGTCGCGAGCAGAACGCCGGCCGAGGAGGGCCTCCTCCCGGAGGGCGCCGTCGTGGTGGGGGTGGCGGGGGCGGTCGCTCCGGTGGCCGCTGAGCTCCGCAACTGGCCCACCCCACTGGCCCGACCGAGGTAGAATCATGGGCTTTGCGAGGTGTCTCTTACCTCGGTTGATTGACCCAACAACTTCAGGATTTCCATGGCCATCGAACGCACCCTCTCGATCATCAAGCCCGACGCCGTCGCCAAAAACGTCATCGGCCAGATTTACGCCCGCTTCGAAGCCGCCGGCCTGAAGGTTGTGGCCGCCCGTATGGCTCACCTCTCGCGTGGTGAAGCCGAAGCCTTCTACGCCGTGCACAAGGCCCGTCCCTTCTTCAAGGACCTGGTCGACTTCATGATCTCCGGCCCGGTGATGATTCAGGTGCTTGAAGGCGAAGGCGCCATTGTCAAGAATCGCGACCTGATGGGGGCCACCGACCCCAAGAAGGCAGCCGCCGGTACCATCCGCGCCGACTTCGCCGACAGCATCGACGCCAATGCCGTGCATGGCTCCGACGCGCCCGAGACCGCCGCCGCAGAAGTGGCATTCTTCTTTGCCGGTCTCAACGTCTACTCGCGTTGATCATGTCATGACGGCCAACCTGCTCGACTTCGATCTTGAGGGTTTGGCCGCCTTTTGCGAGCAGCTGGGCGAGAAGCGCTTTCGCGCGGTCCAGTTGTTTCGCTGGATTCATCAGAAGGGCGCGGCGGATTTCGCCGACATGACCGACCTCGCCCGCAGCCTGCGCGAGAAACTGCCCGGCATCTGCACCATCGCCGATCTCCCGGTCCTGTCACGCCAGGAGTCCACCGACGGCACCATCAAGTGGCTGTTCGACGTGGGTGACGGCAACGCCGTGGAAACGGTCTTCATCCCTGAAGACGACCGAGGCACGCTGTGCATTTCCTCCCAGGCGGGCTGTGCCGTCGGTTGCCGCTTCTGTTCCACTGGCCACCAGGGTTTTTCGCGCAACCTCACCACTGGCGAAATGGTTGCGCAGCTCTGGCATGCCGAACGCTTCCTGCGCCGCCACCTGAAGACCGCCGAACGGGTCATTTCCAACGTGGTCATGATGGGCATGGGGGAGCCTCTGCAAAACTACGGCGCCCTCGTACCTGCATTGCGCGTCATGCTCGACGACCATGGCTACGGTCTCTCCCGTCGGCGCGTGACCGTGTCCACCTCTGGCGTGGTGCCCATGATCGAGCGGCTGGCTCAGGATTGTCCAGTGGCGCTGGCGGTTTCGCTGCACGCGCCCAATGATGCGCTGCGCGACGACCTTGTGCCGCTCAACCGCAAGTACCCCATCGCCGAATTGCTCGACGCCTGCCTGGGCTACCTGCCTGCCGCACCGCGCGACTTCGTCACCTTTGAATACTGCATGCTCGATGGTGTGAACGACCAGCCCGAGCATGCCCGCCAGTTGCTGGCTTTGATCCAGGGACATGGCACACGCGGTGTTCCGTGCAAAATCAATCTGATTCCCTTCAATCCGTTTCCCGATTCAGGTCTGACGTGTTCGCCGCGTCCCGTGGTGCTGCGATTCGGCCAGATCCTTAACGAAGGAGGGGTGGTGACCACCGTGCGCAAGACCCGGGGTGACGATATCGACGCGGCGTGCGGTCAACTGGCAGGCGACGTGCTGGACCGCACCAACGCTGCCAGCCGTCTGGCACAGCGTCGAGAGTCAACGGCTACACCCATTCGCATCGTCCGCAAGGAAAGGCAGGCATGACCCAAGCGCTCCGCATCTCCGACCCGAGTTCCCGTTCCTGGTTGCCCTGGCCGCTTGCTCTGCTGCTCGCGCTCACTATGTTCGCCCTGCTGTCCGGATGTGCTCAGAACCCCGGCGCAGCGGGCATGTCGGGGCCTTCCGTGGGCCGAACGGCCGAACCGCTCACGGAATCCGATGAGCCCGAGGCTCGAAAACGGGCGCGAATCCGCCTGGAACTCGCTGCGGGTTATTTCGAACAAGGGCAGACCACGGTGGCGCTTGACGAGATCAAGCTCTCGCTGGCCGCCGACCCGACCTACGCGTCGGCCTACATGCTGCGTGGCCTGGTGTATTCGCGCATGAACGAGATTCCGCTGGCCGAGGAAAGCTTCCGTCGGGCCCAGCAGCTCAATCCGCGAGATCCCGATGTGCTGCACCACTACGGCCTGTTTGCCTGCCAGCAAGGGCGCTATGCGCAGGCGATCGAGCTGTTCCAGCAAGCGATGGCCAGTCCGGTGTACGGCGGACAGGCCAAGACCTTGATGGCCAAGGGAGTGTGTCAGGTGCGCGCCGGCCAGCTGGCCGAAGCCGAAGGCAGCCTGGCGCGTGCCTATGAGCTTGACGCGGGGAATCCCATTACCGCCTACAACCTGGCCGCGCTGCAGTTTCGACGCGGCGAGAACGAGAAGGCGCAGTTCACCATTCGCCGATTGAACAACTCCGATCTGGCGAACGCAGAAACCTTGTGGTTGGGCATCAAGGTCGAGCGCCGGGTGGGCAACACCGAGGCCATGCGCCAGCTTGCCCAGCAACTGGGTCGCCGCTACCCCGATTCCCGCGAATGGGCGTCCTACCAGCGGGGGGCCTTCGATGAATGACGCCCTGACCGCGCCGGAAGCGGCGAGCCGACCCGTGCTGCTGCGTGCCGCCCGCGAAGCGGCCGGCTTGCACATCGCCGCGCTGGCGGCTGCGCTGAAAGTGCCGGTGCGCAAGCTCGAGGCGCTCGAAGCAGGGCGCTACGACGAATTGCCCGACCTCACGTTCGCGCGTGCCCTGGCGTCCAGCGCCTGTCGCCAGCTCAAGGTTGACCCCGCACCCATCCTGGAGCAGATTCCTCAAGGCGTGGCGCCCGAACTGGGTGATTCACGTCATGCAATCAATGCGCCTTTCAAACCAGCCAGCGATCCTGCGCCGGTCAATCCCCTGTCCTGGCTCTCCCGCCCAGCGATGCTCGCCGCCATCGTGCTGTTGCTTGGGGCCCTGGTCATCGTGTTTTTGCCGCGCGCCCAGGAGCCTCCTGCCGCTGCGGTGGGCGCCGACACCGTGGTTTCACCGGTGGAGCCGGTGGCCGCTGCGGAGCCGGTTGCCGCACCGCTGCCGCAGGAGCCCGCTGTGGCACCTGGCATCCCATCCGAGGCAGTGGCTGCTGCCACGCCAGCGGCTGACGCAACGCCCGCACCCGCTGCGCCGGCCACACCGAATGCCGCCGCAGCGCCCGCGACCACAGAGCCTGCCGCAGCGGGCAGCTTGTTGACGATCGCTGCCACCGGCGAGTCGTGGGTGGAGGTCACCAACGGATCGGGCAACGTGGTCATCCAACGCATGCTTCAGGCGGGTGATGCCGTGGATTTCTCCAGTGCCCCCCCGTATTCCGTGGTGCTTGGGCGTGCCGAGTCGGCCCGGGTCACGGTGCGTGGCCGGCCATTCGACGTGAACGCCATCGCCCGCAACAACGTGGCGCGATTCGAGGTGAAGTGACCATGGACGACGTTGTTCGATCTGTCGGCGCCTGCGAACCCATCCCGCTGTCCCTTGCTCAGCCCCGACGTTCGCGGCAGGGTGTGGTGGCCTGGGGGGCCAACCGAGTGACGGTTGGTGGCAATGCGCCGGTGCGCGTGCAGTCCATGACCAACACCGACACCGCCGATGCAGTGGGTACCGCGATCCAGGTCAAAGAACTGGCATTGGCGGGTTCAGAGTTGGTGCGCATCACCGTCAACAACGACGAGTCGGCCAGGGCGGTTCCCTATATCCGTGAACAACTCGACCGCATGGGTGTCGAAGTTCCTCTCGTTGGTGATTTTCATTACAACGGCCATCGGCTGCTGAGCGACCACCCGGCCTGTGCCGAGGCGCTGTCCAAGTACCGCATCAACCCAGGCAACGTGGGACGAGGCGACAAAGGCGATCGCCAGTTCGCACAGATGGTCGAGATCGCTGCGCGTCACGACAAGGCGGTGCGCATCGGTGTGAACTGGGGCAGCCTCGACCAGGACCTGCTTGCACGACTGATGGATGAGAACGCCAGCCGCTCCGAACCGTGGGACGCGCGCCAGGTGATGTACGAGGCGCTGATCACCTCGGCCATCGAATCGGCCAGGCGCGCAGAGCGCATCGGGCTCAACGGCAACAACATCTTCCTTTCCTGCAAAGTCAGCGCGGTGCAGGACCTGATCGCCGTGTACCAGGCGCTGGCGCAACGTTGCGATTACGCGCTGCACCTGGGCCTGACCGAGGCCGGCATGGGCACCAAAGGCACCGTCGCCTCCACGGCGGCGCTCGCGGTGCTGCTGCAGCAGGGCATTGGCGACACCATCCGCGTTTCGCTCACTCCGCAGCCGGGTGAAGCGCGCACGCAGGAGGTGGTGGTCGCCCTGGAGATCCTGCAAGCTCTGGGCATGCGATCCTTCGTGCCTTCGGTCACCGCCTGTCCGGGGTGCGGCCGCACGACCAGCACCACCTTTCAGGAACTGGCCAAACAGATTGACGACTACCTCCGTGCTTCCATGCCGGTGTGGCGCGCACGTTATCCAGGCGTGGAGGGCCTCAAGGTGGCGGTGATGGGATGCATCGTCAACGGACCGGGCGAAAGCAAACACGCTGACATCGGCATCAGCCTGCCGGGCACGGGTGAGGCCCCGGCAGCGCCGATCTTCATTGACGGGCAGAAGGCCATGACCCTGCGTGGCGAGGGCATCGCCCGCGAATTTCAGACCATCGTCGAAAACTACATCGAGAAGCGGTTCGGCACGACTGCCTGAACCGGTCCAAGCACATGGCAGAGAAACTGAGCGCCGTCAAAGGCATGAACGACATCGCCCCTCCCGCGTCTGCGCACTGGGAGTGGCTCGAAGACACCCTTCGGGGCCTCATGCGCCGCTACGGCTATCGCAACCTGCGTACGCCCATCGTGGAGCCCACGGCCCTTTTCGTTCGTGGCCTGGGGGAGGTGACCGACATCGTCGAGAAGGAGATGTATTCCTTCGAAGACCGGCTCAATGGCGAGCAGCTCACGCTGCGGCCCGAGAACACCGCTGGCGTGGTGCGCGCCGCGCTGGAGCACTCGATGCTGTACGACGGCCCCAAGCGGATCTACTACATGGGTCCCATGTTCCGCCATGAGCGGCCGCAGCGAGGGCGCTATCGCCAGTTCCACCAGTTTGGGGCGGAGGCCCTGGGATTTGCCGGGCCCGATGTGGATGCCGAGCTCATCGTGCTGGCCTGTGACCTTTGGGCCGAGCTTGGTCTCGAAGGCGTCGAGCTGGAAATCAACAGCCTGGGCCAACCCCCGGAGCGGCTGGCTCATCGCCAGGCCCTCATCGCCTACCTCGAGGTGCATGCGGATGAGCTCGACGAGGAGGCCAAGCGGCGCCTGTACAGCAACCCGTTGCGCATCCTGGACACCAAGAACCCCACCATGCAGGCGCTGGTCAATGCCGCGCCTCGCCTGATGGATCATCTGGGCGCCGAGTCGCTCGATCACTTCAACCGCCTGCGCGGCCTGCTGGATGCGCATGGCATTGCCTACCGCATCAATCCTCGTTTGGTGCGCGGCATGGACTACTACAACCTCTCGGTTTTCGAGTTCGTCACCACCCAGCTGGGTTCGCAGGGCACTGTGTGTGCGGGCGGCCGTTACGACGGCCTGTTTGAACAGATCGGTGGCAAGTCTGCACCCGCCGTGGGCTGGGCGCTTGGCATGGAGCGGATCCTGGAGCTGCTCAAGGAGCAGGATCGGCTGCCGGCGCAGCCTGTCCCGGACGCCTATGCGGTGGTGCCCAATGTGGCCCGCGTGCCCGAGGTGATGCCGGTGCTGCGCGCACTGCGCCGCCATGGCGTGTGCGTGCAGATGCATGCGGGTGGATCCGAAGGCATGGGCAGCATGAAGTCGCAGTTCAAGAAGGCCGATGCCAGCGGTGCGCGCCACGCGCTCATCTTTGGCGAGCAGGAGATGCTGCAAGGTCAGGTGGCGCTCAAGTCTTTGCGAGGGCCGCGCATCGAAGGGCAGGGCGCCTCGTCCGAGGCGGCCCAGAGCCTGCTGCCTTTGGCGTCGGTGGCCGAGTGGGCTGCACGCCTTCGTCAGCCCTGACGTCCATCCTCTGGGTGGCTCGCCCGCCCGCCTACAATGCTCCGTTGCGCATTCGGCGCACGACCCGCAGCTCGATATCCACCATGGCCAAACACCTCGACCTCGAAGAGCAGGAACAGCTCGACCAGATCAAACATTTCTGGACCCGTTACGGCAACCTCATCAGCTGGGTGTTGATCGTCGTGTTCGGCGCGTTCGCGGCCTGGAACGGTTGGAACTGGTGGCAGCGCAATCAGGCAGTCAAGGCGGCGGCACTGTACGACGAAGTCGATCGCGCTGCAGTGGCCAAGGACGCGCAGCGCATGGAGCGCGCGCTGGCCGACATGCAGGCCAACTTTGGCGGCACCACTTTTGCCAGCCAGGCGGCCCTGCTCGCAAGCAAGACCCTCTTTGACGCCGGGCAAGCCGACAAGGCGCGTGCGGCACTGACCTGGGCGGCCGAGAAATCGGGCGACGCCTCTTACCAAGCCGTGGCGCGTCTGAGGCTGGCCGCACTCGACCTGGAGGCGCAAGCCTTTGATCAGGCACTCAAGACACTCGAAGCCCCTGTCCCCAAGTCGTTCGAACCACTGGTGGCCGACCGCCGAGGCGACATCTTCATGGCTCAAGGCAAGCCCGACGAAGCCCGTGGGCAATACCAGAATGCCTGGAAGGCCCTGGGAGAGCGTACCGAATACCGCCGCCTGGTCGAGGTGAAGCTCGCCGCACTGGGCGTGAACGTATCCAGCCTGACCTCCACTGCGCCCTGAACCCCTGAACGCCATGCAGACCTGCCCGAACTTTCGCTTCCAACCCCTGGGGCGCCACACGATGGCCGTGTGGGGCCTCACCTTGACCGTTCTGCTGGCGGCCTGTTCCTCGGGTCCTGAAAAGCCCAGGCCGACCGAGCTGGCGCCCGTTGCGGCGCTGATGGGCACCAGCGTGGCCTGGTCTGCCCAGGTGGGGGCGGGACATGCGTCGCTCGTGCCCCGTGTGGCGTCGGATCGTGTGTTCGTGGCCAGCGAGTCGGGCACGGTCGCTGCGCTCGATGCAGCCAACGGTCGGGACGTCTGGCGCCTGAACCTCTCCACCCGCATCGCCGCGGGCGTGGGCTCCGATGGCCAGACCGCTGCCGTCGTCACACGGGAAAACGAACTCGTGGCGGTTGCCGATGGGCGCGAACTCTGGCGCGTGCGCCTGCCGGCGCGCGCTTTTACCGCCCCCCTGGTCGCGGGAAAGCGTGTCTTTGTGCTCACCGCCGACCGCACCGTGATCGCATTTGATGGCGCCAATGGCGCGCGCCTCTGGAGCCAGACCCGTCCGGCCGAACCGCTGGTGCTCAGCCAGAGCGGCGTGCTGCTGGCTGTGGGCGACATGCTGGTGGCCGGGCTTTCAGGGCGGCTTGTCGGACTGAATCCGCTGAATGGCGTGATCCGCTGGGAGGCCCCCGTGGCCACCTCACGCGGTACCAACGAGGTGGAGCGGCTGGTCGACATCGTCGGTCCCGCCAGCCGCATCGGCAGCAGCGTCTGCGTGCGTGCCTATGGTGCGGCAGTGGGCTGTGTCGACGCGACTCGTGGAACCTTGACCTGGACCCGAACCTCACGTGGAATCACGGGCTTGCACGGCGACGACCGGCTGGTGTTTGGCGCTGAAACCGATGGCAAGTTCCAGGCCTGGCAGCGAGGCACCGGCGAACCCGCCTGGAGCGTGGACCGCCTCAAGTACCGCGATCTGAGCGCGCCGCTGGCGTTGGGTCGTGTGGTGGCCGTGGGCGACGGAGCGGGCCTGGTGCACCTGATTTCACGCGAAGACGGCAGCGAGATGACGCGCCTGACAACCGATGGTTCGCCCATCCTGTCGGCTCCCGTGCTGGCAGGCAATGCGCTGGTGGTGCAGACGCGCAATGGCGGCGTCTACGCCTGGCGCCCCCAGTGAAGCCCGTCATCGCCCTGGTGGGTCGCCCGAATGTGGGCAAGTCCACCCTGTTCAACCGCCTCACCGGCACGCGCGATGCGATCGTGGCGGACTTTGCAGGCCTCACCCGCGATCGCCACTACGGCAACGGCCGACTCGGGCGGCGCGAGTACATCGTCATTGATACCGGCGGCTTCGAACCCGAGGCCAGCGAGGGTATCTACAAGGAAATGGCCAAGCAGACCCGCCAGGCCGTGGCCGAGTCCGACGTGGTGATCTTTGTGGTGGATGCGCGCGCCGGCATCAGCGCGCAGGACCACGAGATTGCCCAGTACCTGCGCCGCCTGGGCAAACCAACCGTGCTGGTGGCCAACAAGGCGGAGGGCATGACCCAGGGCCTTCAATTGGTGGAGTTCTTCGAGCTGGGCCTGGGTGAGGTGCTGCCGGCTTCCAGCGCACACGGCCAGGGCATTCGCTCCGTGCTGGAGACCGCGCTCGAGCGCATCCAAGGCCTGCCGCCAGAAGACGAAGATGAACCTGAAGCAGAGGCTGGCGTGATCCGCCTGGCCGTGGCCGGCCGTCCCAACGTGGGCAAGTCCACCCTGATCAATGCCTGGCTGGGTGAGGAACGCCTGGTCGCCTTCGATCTTCCCGGCACCACCCGCGATGCCATCGCCGTGCCCTTCGAGCGCGGTGGACAGAAGTTCGAGCTCATCGACACCGCCGGCATCCGTCGCAAGGGCAAAGTGTTCGAGGCGATCGAGAAGTTCTCGGTGGTCAAGACGCTGCAGGCGATCGAGAACGCTCACGTCGTGTTGTTGCTGCTCGATGCGACCCTGGGTGTGACCGATCAGGACGCGCACATCGCAGGCTACATCCTGGAGAGTGGCCGCGCCGTGGTGCTGGCCATCAACAAATGGGACGCGGTCGACGCCTACCAGCGCGAACAGATCGAGCGCCAGGTCGAAACCCGCCTGGCCTTCCTCAAGTTCGCCTCGATGCATCTGATTTCAGCGAAGAAGCGCCAGGGCCTTGGCCCAGTCTGGAAATCCATAGCCCAGGCGCATGCCTCGGCCATGCGCAAAATGTCCACCCCGGTGCTCACACGTCTGTTGCTCGAAGCGGTGGCCTTCCAGGCGCCCACGCGCAGTGGCATGTTCCGGCCCAAGATGCGCTACGCCCACCAGGGTGGCATGAATCCGCCAGTGATCGTGATTCATGGCAATTCACTGGAGCACGTGCCCGACGCCTACCGCCGCTTTCTCGAAGGGCGCTTCCGCAAGGCCTTTGACCTGGTGGGCACGCCCCTGCGGATCGAGTTCAAGACCTCGGCCAATCCCTTCAAGGAATAAGAATTTCCGGTTACCTGAGGTTCTCCGCCGGTGCTGTGGTAAGGTCCGCTCTTCATTAACTTTCGTTGAACACGGAGCATATCGTGAGCAATAACAAAGGCCAGCTCTTGCAAGACCCTTTTCTGAACCAGCTTCGCCGGGAGCATGTGCCCGTGTCGATTTATCTGGTCAATGGCATCAAGCTGCAGGGTCAGATCGAGTCCTTCGACCAGTACGTCGTGCTCCTGCGCAACACGGTCACGCAGATGGTCTACAAGCACGCCATTTCCACCATCGTTCCGGGTCGCCCCGTGCAGTTCTCGGCGGTCGGCGCGGACGATTCCGCCCCCTGATTCAGAACCTGAATCACACGGAGTCCGCGCAGCAAACCTGCCGGACCCGCAACGCCCTGCGCGTTGCTGCCCCAACGATTTGAACCCACCCGTCCCCTCCCCAACGTCCACACCATCGGTCATTCTGGTGGGTGTGGACTTTGGTGTTCCCCATTTTGACGCTGGCCTCGAAGAGCTGGGCTTGCTGGCTCAGACCGCAGGCTATCGGGTGGCAGAGCGCGTGACCTGCAAGCGCCGGGCACCCGATCCGGCGTTGTTCGTCGGTTCGGGCAAGGCCGAAGAAATCAAGATGCTGGCTCAGGCCGCCGGCGCTGCCGAAGTGCTGTTTGATCAGTCCTTGAGCCCGGCACAACAGCGCAATCTGGAGCGTCACCTCGGCCTGCCGGTGAACGACCGCACCTTGCTGATTCTTGAAATCTTTGCCCAGCGCGCCCGCAGCCACGAGGGCAAGCTGCAAGTTGAATTGGCCCGACTGCAATACCTCTCCACCCGTCTGGTGCGGCGCTGGTCGCACCTGGAACGCCAGAGCGGCGGCATCGGCATGCGCGGTGGTCCGGGCGAGACCCAGATCGAGCTGGACCGCCGGATGATCAGCGAGGCGATCAAGCGCACCAAAGATCGACTGGAAAAGGTCAAGAAACAACGCGCCACCCAGCGCCGCCAGCGGGAGCGCCGCGACACGTACTCCATTTCGCTTGTGGGCTACACAAACGCCGGCAAGTCTTCCCTTTTCAACGCTCTGGTCAAGGCGCGCGCCTATGCCGCCGACCAGCTCTTCGCGACACTGGATACGACCACCCGGCAGCTCTACCTGGGCGAAGCCCATCGCTCGGTCTCCCTGTCGGACACGGTCGGGTTCATCCGCGACCTGCCGCACGGCCTGGTCGACGCATTTGCCGCCACGCTGCAGGAAGCCGCCGACGCCGACTTGCTGCTGCACGTGGTCGACGCATCCAACCCAGCACACCCCGAACAGATCGCCTCGGTCATGGGCGTGCTCAAAGATATCGGAGCCGACCATGTGCCGCAGATCCTCGTTTTCAACAAGCTGGATGCCGTGGAACACGCCAATGCGCCGCGCGCTCTGAGCGACGCCATGGAACTGGAAGGGCAGTCGGTCCCTCGAATCCACGTCAGTGCCCACACCGCAGAGGGCTTGCCGGCCTTGCGAGCACTGCTTGCCGAGCGAGTGCTGGCGCAGACAGAAGATCCAGGCCACATGACCCCCGGGGCTTCACCTGAAATCGGCAACCCGGTCTCCTGATTGGGCACAATGTGATTGTTTTGTTCCTTGCACCGAAAAGAGTTGGCAACCCATGGATGTGAATCTGCAATCCCCCGCACACGGCGCAGACGCCTCTGCGCAGCCCTTCCGCCGTCGGGGGTGGCGACGCTGGCTGGGCATGTTCAACCTGAACGATCCACGCTGGGGTCGAGGCGATGACGCATCCCGCCCTGAAGGTTCGAAGGACGGGCAGGAGCCAGGGCGCGATGACGATTCGCGCCCGCCGCAACGTCCGCCGCGCGGACAGGGCCCCAACCAGGGTCCTCCCGACCTTGACGAACTCTGGCGCGATTTCAACCGCAAGCTCGGTGGTCTGCTGGGCAACAAGGGCGGACGTGGCGGCGGCACAGGCGGGGGCAACGGCTCTGGCGGAGGCATGCCGGGCTTCACGCCCAATCCCAAGACCACCGGCATCGGCGCCGGCCTGATCGTAGGTGTGGCGGTTCTGATCTGGCTGGGCACCGGTTTCTTCATCGTGCAGGAAGGCCAGCAGGCCGTCATCACGCAGTTCGGCAAGTACCACAGTTCGGTGGGCGCGGGTTTCAATTGGCGCTTGCCCTACCCGATCCAGCGCCACGAAACCGTGTTCGTGACCCAGATCCGCTCGGTCGACGTGGGGCGAGACAACGTGGTGCCCGCCACCGGTCTGCGTGAGTCGGCCATGCTCACCGAAGACGAGAACATCGTCGAGATCAAGTTTGCCGTGCAGTACCGCCTCAACGATGCGCGCGCCTTCCTGTTCGAGAGCCGCGACCCTGACGCCTCTGTCGTCAAGGTCGCCGAGACCGCGGTGCGCGAAGTCGTCGGCAAGATGAAGATGGATGCCGCATTGGCCGAAGAGCGCGACCAGATCGCACCGCGCGTGCGCGCCCTCATGCAGAACATCCTCGACCGCTACAAGGTCGGTATCGAAGTGGTTGGCATCAACCTGCAGCAAGGCGGCGTGCGGCCGCCAGAGCAGGTGCAGGCGTCCTTCGACGACGTGCTCAAGGCCGGCCAGGAGCGCGAGCGGGCCAAGAACGAGGCTCAGGCCTACGCAAACGACGTGGTGCCACGCGCGCGAGGCGCCGCCTCCCGCCTGACCGAGGAAGCCGAAGGCTACCGCGCACGCATCGTGGCCCAGGCCGAAGGTGATTCGCAACGTTTCCGCTCGGTGCTGACCGAATACCAGAAGGCGCCCCAGGTGACGCGCGAGCGCATGTACACGGACGCCATGCAGGAGATCTACTCCAATGTGACCAAGGTGCTGGTGGATTCCAAGTCGGGATCCAACCTGCTGTACCTGCCGCTGGACAAGCTCATGCAGATGACCGCCCAGACTGGTGTGGCCACCACACCTGCGACGACCGTTCCGGCGCCCAGCGCTGGCACCACCTCCACGCCCGCTAGCCGCAGCCTCGACAACACCGCGCGCTCGCGTGAGCGCGAAGTCCGCTGAGCCGCCCCACGCGACCCGAGAGCACTCACATGAACAAACTGGGTTTCATCCTTACTTCTCTCATCGTGGCCCTGGCGATTGCCAGTTCCATGCTGTTCGTGGTCGACCAGCGCCAGTTCGGTGTGGTTTTCCAGCTTGGGCAGATCAAACAGGTGGTCACTGAGCCGGGCCTTAACTTCAAGCTGCCCCCACCGTTCCAGAACGTGTCGTATATCGACAAGCGTCTGCTCACGCTGGAGAGCACCGACACCGAGCCAACGCTGACTGCCGAGAAGCAGCGCGTGGTGATCGACTGGTATGTGCGCTGGCGCATCAGTGAGCCGCAGGAATACATCCGCAACGTTGGCATCACCGAGCGTGCGGGCGCCTTGCAGCTCAACCGGGTTGTTCGCAACTCTTTCCAGCAAGAAGTGAACAAGCGCACCGTGAATGAGCTGCTCTCCACGCGGCGAGAAGAACTCATGGCCGACGTCAAGCGCGAAGTGCTGGCCGCCGTTCGTGGTGCAGACAAGCCTTGGGGCATGGACGTGGTGGACGTGCGCATCACGCGCGTGGACTATGCAGAGAGCATCACGGCTTCGGTCTACCAGCGCATGGAAGCTGAACGCAAGCGCGTGGCCAACGAGTTGCGTTCCACCGGCTTTGCCGAGGGCGAGAAGATTCGTGCCGACGCCGACCGGCAGCGCGAGGTGATCGTCTCCGAAGCCTACCGGGCCGCGCAGCTCATCAAGGGCGAGGGCGATGCCAAGGCCGCCGCAGCGTTTTCGGATGCCTTTGGCCGTGACCCGGCTTTTGCCCAGTTTTACCGCAGCCTCGACGCCTACAAGGCCAGCTTTGCCGGCAAGGGCGATGTGCTGGTGGTGGACCCATCGTCCGATTTCTTCAAGGCCTTGCGCAGCAGCAACCTCGCACCCGCCAACCGCTGAGCGCGGGCGGGCCCGGGGCTCCGTTCCCACGCGGCGCCTCCTTGATCCACCGGATCGGTCATGTCTGAACTGTTCTGGCCCGTGCTGGCCCTGGTGCTGATCGTCGAGGGCGTGCTCCCGCTTCTGGCACCCGGTCTGTGGCGTCGCATGTTCTCGGAATTGCTGCGAATGCGAGACGGGCAACTCCGATTCTTTGGTCTCATGAGCATCATTGGCGGTGCTTTGCTCTGGTGGCTGCTCGGCTGATTTCACGCCGGACCCAGGTACCGGGGCCGGTAAAATCACGTTTTTAACAGCTCCTGAAAATGCCCATGTCTGCCTGGGTCCTCCCGGATCACATCGCCGATGTCCTGCCTTCCGAGGCTCGCCACATCGAAGAACTTCGCAGGAGTTTGCTCGACACCGCTCGTGGCTACGGCTACGAGCTGGTGATGCCGCCACTGCTGGAGCACCTGGAATCGTTGCTCACCGGAACCGGCGAAGCCCTCGACCTGCAGACCTTCAAACTGGTTGACCAGCTGTCCGGGCGCACGCTCGGCCTGCGTGCGGACAGCACGCCGCAGGTGGCGCGCATCGACGCCCACCTGCTCAATCGCCAGGGGGTGGCGCGGCTGTGCTACTGCGGCCCGGTGGTGCACACCCGCACCGACCGCCCCTTTGCAAGCCGCGAGCCACTGCAGTTTGGAGCGGAAATTTATGGTCACGCGGGTCAGGAGGCAGACCTCGAAGCCATCGAACTCGCGCAGGCCTGCCTGCGCAGCGCAGGCGTTCAGGGCCTGCAGCTCGACATGGCCGATGTCCGCGTGATCGACGCCGTGCTCGCACCGGTGACACTCAACGCGGCCGACGAAGCGCGCATCCATGCCGCGCTCAACGCCAAGGACGCCGCCGGGCTCGAAGCCTTGGCGAGTGGACTGCCCGATCGCGTGCGCCATGACCTTTGCGCGCTGCCGCGCCTCTTCGGTGGAGTGGATGTGCTGGATGAAGCCCAGCGCATCCTGCAGCCTTCCGAGGCCCTGCACACGGCGCTCCAAGGCCTGCGCTGGCTGGCCTCGCATGCCACGGGCCTGAAGGTCTCGATCGACCTGGCTGATCTTCGTGGCTACGCGTATTACACCGGCATGCGCTTTGCGCTTTTTGCCCACCAGGCGGAAGGTGGAGCAGGGCAGTCGCTCGAGCTCGCGCGCGGCGGCCGCTACGACGAGGTAGGTGCGGTGTTTGGCCGCAACCGCCCTGCCGTGGGTTTCAGCCTCGACCTGAAAGAGTTGGTGGCTGCAGTGGCGCCGCGTCCCCTCAAGGCCGCCATCCGTGCGCCCTGGGGTATGGATGGCGGCCTGCGAGAGGCCATTGCCAAGCTTCGCCGCGAAGGTCACACCGTGGTGTGCGTGCTCCCCGGACACGAACACGAAGTCGACGAATTCCACTGCGACCGCGAACTGGTCGCCGACGCTCGCCAACGCGGGCAATGGTCAGTGCAACACATTCAAACGGAAACCAGCAAATGACGAACAGCAACAGCGCCGTGACCCCAGGGCGCAATGTGGTGGTGGTGGGCACCCAGTGGGGTGACGAGGGCAAGGGCAAGCTGGTCGACTGGCTCACCGAAACCGCCACCGGTGTGGTGCGTTTCCAGGGCGGTCACAACGCCGGTCACACCCTGGTCATCAACGGTGTGAAGACCGCACTGCACCTCATTCCCAGCGGCATCATGCGCGCTGGCGTGAAGTGCTATATCGGCAACGGCGTGGTGCTCTCGGTGGGCAAGCTGTTCGAGGAAATTGCCGGGTTGGAGAAAGCCGGGGTGGAGGTGCGCTCGCGCCTGCGTGTGAGCGAAGGCTGCCCCCTCATCCTGCCGTTCCACGCTGCCATAGACATCGCGCGC
Source organism: Hydrogenophaga sp. (assembly GCF_050250835.1). Taxonomy (GTDB): domain Bacteria; phylum Pseudomonadota; class Gammaproteobacteria; order Burkholderiales; family Burkholderiaceae_C; genus Hydrogenophaga. Next base: position 77,480 of record NZ_JBFWNX010000005.1, read on the forward strand.
GAGGCCGCCAAGGTCAAGGCCGGCTCCGAGAAGATCGGCACCACCGGCCGAGGCATCGGTCCGGCCTACGAAGACAAGATCGCGCGCCGAGCGCTTCGCGTGCAGGACCTGAAATACCCCGAGCGTTTCGCCGCCAAACTGCGCGAGCTGCTCGACCTTCACAACCACCTGCTCACCACCTGGCTGCATTCGGCCGACATGGCCTGGGACGAGAAGATCGCCGCGTACATGAAAGATGGCGCGATCCAGTTCGAGCCGGTGTATGCCGAGGCCATGCGACAGGCCGAGCTGCTAAAGCCCATGATTGCCGACGTCTCGCGCGAACTCAACGAAGCGCACCGCTCCGGCGCCAACCTGCTGTTTGAAGGCGCCCAGGGCACGCTGCTCGATATCGACCACGGTACCTATCCCTTTGTCACTTCCAGCAACTGCGTTGCCGGCAACGCTGCGGCCGGATCGGGCGTAGGCCCCGGCCTGCTGCACTACGTGCTGGGCATCACCAAGGCCTATTGCACCCGCGTGGGTGGCGGACCGTTCCCCACCGAACTGGAATGGGAAAAGGAAGGCACGCCCGGCTGGCACATGGCCACGGTGGGGGCCGAGAAGGGCGTGACCACCGGCCGCAGCCGCCGTTGCGGCTGGTTCGATGCGGCGCTGCTCAAACGCTCGGCGCAGGTCAATGGCCTGACGGGCCTGTGCATCACCAAGCTGGATGTGCTCGATGGCCTGGAGGAGTTGAAGTTGTGCACCGGTTACCGGCTTGACGATGAGGTGATCGACATCCTGCCCATGGGAGCCGAGGACATTGCGCGTTGCGAGCCGATCTACGAAACCTTGCCGGGCTGGAGCGAGACTTCCGTGGGCGTCACTTCCCACGAGAATCTGCCGCTGAATGCGCAGCGCTACCTCAAGCGCATTGAAGAAACCACCGGCGTGCCGATCCATGTGGTCTCGACCAGTCCTGATCGTGACCACACCATCCTGCTCGTCAATCCTTATCATGGCTGAGCGTTTCGCTTGCTTCCCGGACCCCACGTTCGTGCAAAATCCCCTTCCAGCCCCACTCCCGGAGTCCGCATGCTGACCGAAGACGGCAAACACCTCTACGTTTCCTACGATGAGTACCACAACCTGATCGAAAAGCTCGCACTCAAGGTCTACCAGTCCGGCTGGGAGTTCGACACCATCCTGTGCCTGGCGCGGGGCGGCATGCGCCCCGGCGACATCCTTTCCCGCATCTTCGACAAGCCGCTGGCCATCATGTCCACCAGCTCCTACCGAGCTGCTGCCGGCACGCAGCAGGGCAACCTCGACATCGCTCGATACATCACCACGCCCAAGGGCGAGATCGCGGGTCGTGTCTTGCTGGTGGATGACCTGGCCGACTCGGGTCACACGCTCAAGGCCGTGATCGACCTGCTCAAAAACAACTACAAGCCCATCACCGAGATGCGCAGCGCGGTGATCTGGACCAAACAGCTTTCGGCCTTTACGCCCGACTATTCGGTGGAATTCCTACCCACCAACCCCTGGATCCACCAGCCGTTCGAGGGCTACGACAGCATGCGTCCGGCTCAACTCCTCGAAAAGTGGAAGCTCTAGTGGCTGTTTCCACCCCATTCGCACTTGGAAAAATTGTGTGAACAGTCCCTAGTCCAAGTGGCCCCCATGTTCCGCCGCTGCGCGGGTCGCTGCCCCCCCGGGGAACGCTTGTCGCCTTGGGTCGGCCCGCCGGCAAAACATTCATGAACGACGACCTCTCCACCCGCCTGATCCACCACCCGTACAAGCCCCCCGAGGGTTTCGAGGCCGTGGCGCCGGGCGTTCACAAGGCGTCCACCGTCCTCTTTCCCAACGTTCAGGCCCTGCGCACCTACGACTGGAAAGACAAGAGCGGCTACACCTACGGCCTGCACGGAACGCCTACCACCTTCACGCTCGAAGAACGCCTGGCCACGCTGGAGGGCGGCACGCATTGCCTGCTCGCGCCCAGCGGGCTGGCCGCGATGACGCTGGTGGACATGGCTCTGCTGCGAAGCGGCGACGAGCTGCTGATTCCGGACAACGCCTACGATCCCGGCAAGACGTTCGCCGGCGCGGAGCTCGCCGCATGGGGCATCACGCACCGCTTCTACGACGCCATGGACCCCGGAGATCTGGCGAGAAAGATCGGTCCGGCCACTCGCCTGGTGTGGCTGGAAGCGGCCGGTTCCATCACGCTGGAGTACCCGGACATTCCCGCCCTGGTCGAGCAGGTGCGCCGGGCCAACGCCGTGCGCGACCCCGCGCAGGCGATCGTGACCGCGCTGGACAACACCTGGGGAGCGGGGATTGCCTTCAACGCCTTCGATCTGGGTGTGGATGTTTCGGTACACGCCCTCACCAAGTACCCCAGCGGCGGTGCTGACGTGCTCATGGGCTCGGTCATCACCCGCGAACTGGCTTTGCACCGCAAGATCTTGCTGACCCGCATGCGCCTGGGGTTGGGCGTGGGCGCCAACGACGTCGAGCTCGTGCTGCGCGGCCTGCCCAGCATGGCCCTGCGCTACCACGCGCAAGACGCCAGCACACGCGAACTGGCCCGCTGGATGCAGCAGCAGAGCGGGGTGGTGCAAGTCTTGCACCCATCGCTGCCCGGCTCGCCTGGTCACCAGGTATGGCAACGCGATGCTCGCGCGGCGGCATGCCTCTTCAGCGCGGTGTTCGACCCGGCCATATCACAGACCCGCATCGACGCTTTCTGCGACCGCCTGCGCGTGTTTCGCCTTGGCTGGAGCTGGGCTGGCCCCATCAGCCTGTGCGCACCCTATCGGATGACGTCCTCGCGGCAACTGGCCTGGCCGCACGCCGGCGGTCTGGTACGCTTTGCCGTGGGGTTGGAAGCTTTGCATGACTTGCGCGCGGACCTGGCGCAGGCGCTGGAGGCCTTGCAGGCCTGACCCCTTTCCTCACCACAGACCCGAAAGATCGAATTGGCTACTCCCAACTACGGATACGAAAAACGCCAGCGCGAGCTTGCCAAGAAAAAGAAGAAAGAGGAGAAGCTCAAGGCCAAGGCAGCCGGCCGTCGGCACGATGACAGCGACGCGCCCCAGAGCGACGACGCTGGTGCGCCCGATGTGCCCGGGGATGCGCCTGCTGCGGGCGAGGGCTCCGGCAGCGCGGACTGAGTCCCGTCCTTCCCGCACTGCGCATGCGCTCAGGCGTGTGCGGTCGCGGGTGTTTCGCTGGCAATGAGCGCCCTGGCCGCTTCTGCCAGCGCCTGCGGTGAGCGGTCGCGCAACTCGCAGGGCAGGGCCCGCGCGAATTGGCTGAAGTTGCGTGCGATCGACTGACCGTACGTGGGGTCGTAGTGCAGGCGCAGCAAATCGAGCACCACGCCGGGTACCTGCCCGTCATGCACCTGTGCCACCCAGCGCGACACCGTCTCCTTGCCACGCAGTTCCGTCAACGCCTGCAGACGTTCACTGAAGGCCTCGGGGTCCTTCACGAAGAAATCGTAGTCCTCCAGCAGCAGGGCCACTCGCTCCTCGTCACCCAGCCGAAGGTCGATGCAGGGGCTGGCGCGCATGGCGTCCATCAGCGCGTCGGGCACGCGCACATTGCCCACTTTTTTGCTCTCGCTCTCCACGTACACCACGCGCGTCGGATCAAAGGTGCGCAGCGCGTCCCAGATCAGCGTGTCGAAGCGCTTCTGGCTGGGTTGCGCCTGTCCCGGAATGTGGCCTAGCACCGAACTGCGGTGGCAGGCCAGTGCTTCCAGGTCAAGCACTTGAGCCCCCTGCGCCGCCAGTGCATGCAACAAACGTGTCTTGCCACTGCCCGTGGGACCGCAGACCACCCGGTAGGCAAGGCCGCGCGGCAGGTCCGCAAGGTCCTGCACCAAAGCCGCGCGCCAGGCCTTGTAGCCGCCTTCCAGAAGCGTGACGTGAAAGCCGATGGCACTCAGTATGGTGGCGAGCGCACCACTGCGGTTGCCGCCGCGCCAGCAATACAGCAGCGGTTTCCATTCACGTGGCTTGTCGAGCACTTCGCGGTCGATGTGGGCGGCGATGTTCCGCGCCGAGATCGCCGCGCCGCGTTTGCGGGCCTCGAACGGGCTGACCTGCTTGTACATGGTGCCCACGGCGATGCGTTCGGCGTTGTTCAGCGTGGGCCAGTTGATGGCGCCCGGCACGTGGTCGAGCGCAAATTCGTCCTCGGTTCGCGCGTCAATGATGGCGTCGAATTCGGCCAGGCGATGGGTGGCCAGTGCGGCATTCAGGGTGTGGACGGGCATGGTGCCGCGATTATCCGCGTGGCAACAGCTTGCGAAGCTCTGGCCAGACGTTGTCGCGCATGAGCGGCTGCGCCTGTTCATTGGGATGGATGCGGTCACTCTGGAACAGGGCCGTGGGGTCCTGGGTGTCGGCCACGCCCTTGAGGAAGAAGGGCACCAGCGCGGCCTTCTCGGCCTGGGCCACCGTGGTGAACACCTGCCGAAACTCCTGCGCATATTTCGCGCCGTAGTTCGGTGGCATCTCCATGCCCAGCAGCAAGACCTTGGCGCCCGCCTCGCGCGATGAGCGAGCCATGGCGGCCAGGTTGTCACGCGTCATGTGATTGGGCAGGCCGCGCAGGGCGTCATTGCCTCCGAGCTCAATCACCACGACGGCTGGCTTGTGCTGCCTGAGCAAAGCCGCCAGGCGCGAGCGCCCACCCGAGGTGGTGTCGCCGCTGATGCTGGCATTCACCACGCGGGCCTGAACTTTCTCCCGCTTCAGGCGCTCTTCCAGCAGGGCCACCCAGCCCGTGCCGCGCTTGAGCCCATATTCCGCGCTCAGCGAGTCACCCACCACCAGAATCGCGGGCGCGGGTGCCTGAGCTAAGGTGGGAGCCGCCCACCCGGCAAGGGCCAGCACGTTAAAGTGACGACGTTTCAACTTGAGAATTCCTTCCATGGCCGATTCGATGATTGCGGTGCAGCACGTGTTCAAGACGGTGACCGACTCCACCGGTACCCTGACGATTCTGCGTGATATTGATTTCACCCTGAACAAAGGGGAAACCGCCGCCATCGTGGGAGCCTCGGGCTCGGGCAAGAGCACCCTGCTGTCGATCATTGCGGGGTTGGATACGCCCAGCACGGGAACGGTTCACATTGATGGTGTCGATCTCTTCGCCATGGACGAGGACCAGCGCGCCGCGCTGCGTTCGCAGAAGGTGGGGTTCGTGTTCCAGAGCTTCCAGTTGCTGGGCAACCTGACGGCGCTGGAAAACGTGATGCTGCCCCTGGAGCTGGCCGGGCGGCGCGATGCCCGCGCCACTGCCACGCAGATGCTGCAGCGAGTGGGCCTGGGCGAGCGGCTCTCCAGCTACCCCAAGGTACTCTCGGGTGGCGAGCAGCAACGCGTGGCGCTGGCGCGGGCCTTCGTGGTGCAGCCGTCGGTGCTGCTGGCCGACGAGCCCACGGGCAGCCTGGATTTCGCCACCGGCGGCAAAATCATGGAGTTGATGTTCGACCTCAACCGCGAACAGGGCACCACACTGGTGCTCGTCACACACGACCGCGCCATCGCCCGGCGCTGCGAGCGCCGCATCACCATCGAGGCCGGGCAGGTGTTGGCAGAGGCGCTGGTCTGACGAACCGTCAGCGCGATCCACGCAGTTGCCGAACGTCCAGGGCGCTCACCGGCGCAGCCAGATTGCCCCATTGCGTGCGTGCGTAGGTCAGCACGTCGGCAATGTCCTGTTCGCTGAGTTCCAGCACGAAGGGCGGCATGCCGAAAGGGCGCGGGTGGCCGGCGGTGGAAGGGCCAAAGCCGCCCTGGAGCACGGTCTGCAAGGCATTGGCGGGTGAGGCCATGAGCAGCGTGCGGTTGCCCGCCAGGGGTGGGTAGAGTCCAACCCCTTCGCCCTGTGGGCCGTGGCACTGCGCGCAGTGCTGTTCGTAGCGTTCCCCCCCGACGCGAAGGGCGCGTTCATCGGGTGCGTCGGTCGGTGGCGGCGCTGCCACCTGTTGGCGAGGCAACTGCTGCAGGTGGATTGCCATGGCGCGCAGGTCCTCCGGCGTCCAGTGCTGCGTGCTGTGCTGCACCACTTCGGCCATGGGTCCGCTGACACTGGCGCTGCCGGTGCGGCCGTCGCGAAACAAGGCCACGATGGCCTCGAGCGTCCAGTCCTGCACGCCCGCTTCCGCCGGGTCGAGCAGCGATGGTGCGTACCAGTTCTGCAGCGGAATCAGGCCGCCGGCAAGATCGAGCATGTCTCGGTTGCCGCTCAGTGCGTTGCGCGACACGTGGCAGGCGCTGCAATGGCCCAGACCGTTGACGAGGTAGGCGCCACGCCGCACCTCGTCAACCGCCACTGCGTCGTTCGCCGCAGCGGCTGCATCGCCCTGAACGAAGTACAGTGCGCGCCAGACCCGCAAGGCGAGTTGCGTGTTGTAGGGCCAGCGCAGCTCGTCGGCTGGCACGGGAGCATCCGACGGTGGCAGGTTGCTCAGGTAGGCGAACAGCGCGTCGCTGTCCGCGCGGGCGATGCGCGTCGTGTTGTTGAAGGGGAACACCGGGTTGAGCCATCGGCCATCTCGTGACTGGCCATGGTGCAATGCCCGCCAGAAATCATCGGCATTCCACCCGCCCAGCCCTGCTGCGCTGGGGGTGAGGTTGGCGCCAAAGACCTTGCCATACGGGGTGTCGATGGCGCGGCCGCCTGCGAAAGGCGTGCCACCGCGCGCGGTATGGCAACCCTGGCAGTTGCCTTGCACGGCCAGGTAACGGCCACGTTCGATGGTGGTGGTGTCGGGCATCGCCAAAGGGTTGACCGGGGTGATGGCGATGGGCGCAGCGGGCCAGGCCAGCCAGACGCCCACGGCGACCATCGCCAGGGCGGTGATGCCCGTCCGCAGCGAAAACAGTGAGCGCGGCTTCATCGCTGCGCTCCGGGGGGCAGAGCGCTGCCGCAATGCATGGGCAGCGGCGAGGCATCGGGCCGCACAGCATGGGCCTGGGCCGGTACCGGCCGGGAAGCCAGCCAGGCGCTCACGGCGGCAATGTCTTCAGGCGCCAGGCGCTTGGCGACGTCGGCCATGCAATCGGGCGCATGGGCCTGGCGCAGGCCGGTGCGCCAGGCGCCGAGCTGGGCGTTGAGGTAGTCGCGCGGCAGACCCAGCAGACCGGGCGTGGCCGGCAACACGCCGGTGAGCGCCGCGCCGTGGCAGGCCGCACAGGCTGGCAGCTGGCGCGAGGCATCGCCCCGCAGCGCGAGTTGCTCGCCGCGCTGTCGCTGCGCCGGGGTTGCCTGCACGGGCGTTGGTGCCGGGTAGGGCACGTCCAGTGCGGCGAAATATTCGGCAATCTCCAGCAGGTAGGCCTCGCTCAGCGGGTCGACCATCTGCGTCATGAGCGGGTATGCGCGATGGCCATCGCGGAAATTCAACAACTGGTTGTAGAGGTAGCCGGCGGGTTTGCCGGCCAGGCGCGGGTAGTAGCCATCGGCGGCGGCGCGTCCTTGCGGACCATGGCAGGCGGTGCAGGCGATCAGGCGCTGCGCCATGGTGTCTTCGAATGAGAGGGAAGCGGCCGGTTGGGACATCACCCAGCCTGCAGCCAGGACCAAGGCCCGCCAGCCTGGGAAGCGAAATTGGAATTGCATGTTGCGTCGATCATGTCAAAGCCTGATCTGATGCGCAATGTTCAGATATATTGAAAATTCACCATATCAGATGCCATGAACCCTCCCCGTGTTGCCCGCTACCAGCAATTGGCCGAAGAACTCGCCGATGGCATCCGTGCCGGCCTGTTCCGTCCGGGCGAGCGTCTCCCGTCGGTGCGGCAGACCTGTGCGCAACGCGGTGTGAGTCCGTCCACGGTCTTCCAGGCCTATGGGCAACTGGAATCGCAGGGCCTGGTGGAGGCGCGGGCCCGCTCGGGTTTCTATGTGCGGGCGGGCCGGCGCGCGCCGCGTGCCGTGCCGATGGCGGCCCGCCCGCGCGACGAGGCCACCCCGGTGGCGGTGAGCGAACTCGTGTATGCGCTGCTGGACTCCACCCGCGACGCAGACGTGATCCCGCTCGGATCGGCATTTCCAGCGGCGCACCTGTTTCCTTTCGACGCGCTCGCGCGCAGCGGCGCGCGGGCCATGCGCCGGCTACCGGCGGCGCGCATCACCGGCGCACTGACAGCGGGCGACGCGGGGCTGCGGCAGGCGCTGCGGCGGCGCTATGCCTTGCATGGCGTGCCCCTGGGCGAAGACGAGCCCATCATCACCAACGGTGCCATGGAAGCGCTGAACCTGTGTCTGCAGGCGGTGACGAAGCCGGGCGATCTGGTGGTCGTGGAATCACCCACCTTCTACGCCGCGCTGCATGCGCTGGAGCGATTGCACCTCAAGGCCGTGGAGGTGGCCACCGACCCGCGCGAGGGCGTGGATCTGGACGCGCTGGCCGCGTTGCTGGCGCGTCAGCCCGTGGCCGCCTGCTGGTTCATGCCCAGTTTCCAGAATCCATTGGGCGCGCTCATGTCTGCGGCGCGCAAGCAGGCGCTGGTGGAACTGCTGGCCCGCCATCGTGTGCCGCTGATCGAGGACGACGTCTATGGCGAGCTGCATGCAGGCACACGGCGCCCACCGCCGGCCAAGGCGTTTGATCGGGAGGGTTGGGTGCTGCACTGCTCGTCGTTCTCCAAGTGCCTGGCCCCGGGTTACCGCGTCGGCTGGGCTGCCGCAGGGCGGTTTGCGCCCGCGGTGGAGCGGCTGAAGATGATGAGCTCGCTCGCCACCGCTCTGCCGCCGCAACTGGCCCTGGCCGACTACCTGGCGCAAGGCGGATACGACCGACACCTGCGCGGCCTGCGTGAGGCACTCGCTACGCAGCAGCAGCGGGCCTTGCGTCTGGTGGAGCGGCATTTCCCGACCGGCACCCGCGTCACACGCCCACTCGGTGGCTACTTCCTTTGGATGGAGCTGCCCCCCACGGTGGACGCGCTCGCCTTGCACCACCGCGCACGCGAACACGCCATCAGCACCGCACCCGGCGTGCTGTTTTCCGCCGACCGGCGTTTTACCCACCACCTGCGCCTGAACGTGGGCTACCCGGGCGATGCACGCTTCGATGGCGCCTTGCGCCTACTGGGTGAAATGGCCAACGGCACTTGAGCACGGATAATCCGGGCATGTCATCCCCCAAAGTGCTGTTCGGCTTTCACGCCGTGGGCGTGCGCCTGAAGACCGCGCCGCAATCCATCATCGAAATCTATTTCGAGCCCACGCGGCGCGACGCGCGCATGCGCCAGTTTCTGGACAAGGTGCGCGAGGCCAATGTGCGCCTGATCGAAGCCGACGGCCTGCGCATCGCCAAGCTGGCCGGTAGCCATGGCCACCAGGGGGTGGCCGCTCGCGTGGAGGCTGTGGACCAGGCGCGATCGCTCGACGACCTGCTGGAGCAGCTTGAACCCACCGGCGTTGCACCCTTGCTGCTGGTGCTCGACGGCATCACCGATCCGCACAACCTCGGCGCCTGCCTGCGCGTGGCCGATGGTGCCGGCGCCCACGCCGTGATCGCCCCCAAGGACCACGCCGCCGGCATCAACGCCACGGTGGCCAAGGTGGCCAGCGGCGCGGCAGAGACCATGCCGTACTTCATGGTGACCAACCTCGCCCGCACGCTTGGCGAGCTCAAGGAGCGCAACATCTGGGTCATCGGCACCAGCGACGATGCGCCCAGGACGCTCTACCAGGTCGACCTCAAGGGGCCGGTGGCACTGGTGCTCGGTGCCGAAGGCGCGGGCATGCGGCAGCTCACACGCAAGACCTGCGACGAGTTGGTGAGCATTCCCATGGCGGGTGCTGTGGAGAGCCTGAACGTGTCGGTGGCCAGTGGCGTGTGCCTGTACGAGGCGCTGCGGCAGAGAAGCTGAACCGTTCTGGCGTCGGAGGCCGCGTTTCGAGCCCATCCGCAGTGCTTGTGGCGCTGGAACGCCCATCGGAATGGAAGAGTCGTTGCGCGTGCGTGAGGCCAAGGGTTTGGGCGCTGGTGAAAGGCCGTCGACGATCGGAAAATTCGGGCATGACCTACCTGTATCTCGCCATTGCCATCGCCGCCGAAACCATCGCCACCAGCGCGTTGAAGCTGTCCGACAACTTCAGCCGCCTCGTGCCCAGTCTCGTCACCGTGCTGGGCTATGTCATCGCCTTCTATTTTCTGTCGCTGGTGCTGCGCACCATGTCCACAGGGGTGGCGTACGCCATCTGGTCGGGGGTGGGCATCGTGCTCATTTCGCTCATCGGCTGGCTCTGGATGGGGCAGACGCTGAGCGTGCCGACGATGTTCGGGATGGGACTGATCATCGCGGGCGTCGTGATCGTCAACCTGTCTTCCACCGCGCACTGAGTACGGCCACAATGGCCGCTCGCCCACCATACGGAGACACCTATGCCGATCGCCACCCTCGACCTCTGGCACGACCTGGTGCAGACCCGCAATGCCAGAGGCCTGCGCGACCTGCTTGCCGAGGATGTGATTTTCCATTCACCGGTCGTGCACACGCCACAGCCTGGCAAGGCAGTGACCACGCAGTACCTGGCGGCGGCATTTCAGGTGTTCTTCAATGCCTCCTTCCGTTATGTGCGGGAGGTGGTGGGGCCACGCGACGCGGTGCTGGAATTCCAGGTGGAAATCGACGGCATCACCGTCAATGGCGTGGACATGATTCGCTGGAACGATGAAGGCCGCATCGTCGACTTCAAGGTGATGATTCGTCCGCTCAAGGCGATCAACCTGATCCACCAGAAAATGGCGGCCATGCTGCAGGCGAACCAGTAGCCTTTGTCGCGGTCCGGGCGGTCCGGGCGGTCAGACCAGACCCAGGGCGCCGAGCACCGCGCCTGCGCCAATCATCCAAAGCAAGTGCAGCTTCGTGCGCCACACCAGCAGGGTGGCCACTGCTGTGAGCAGCCACAGCCGCCAGTCGCGAGCGGGGTGGTCGTGTGAACCTGTGAGCAGCCAGCCCGTGGCGATCAGCAAGGCAATGACGATGGGCGCCATGCCGGTCTTGAAGGCGCGCACGGCGCGCAGTTCGCGGTTCTGGTGCGCCCAGCGCGTGGCGGTGTAAGTGAGCACTGAAGACGGCAGCAGGATGGCCACCATCGTCACCAGCACGCCGAAAAAGGCCAACGCCCAGGCGACGCCACCGGCCGCGGGGCCACCGCCAGCGTTGAGCCCGACGTTCCAGCCCAGCAGAGCGACGAAGAGCACATTGGGCCCGGGAGCCGCCTGCGAGAGCGCAATGGACGAGGTGAACTGCGAATCGCTGAGCCAGCCGTTCTGGTAGACGAGGTAGCGGTGCATGTCTGGCGCGGTGGTGATGGCTCCACCCACGCCCAGCAGCGACAGCGAAGCGAAATGCGTGAACAGATCGAGCCAGTTGGCGGCGGTGGGTGCCATCATCCCCTGGACTCCTTCTGGCGGTCGGCATCCACGTCGGACAGCACGCGATAGGCCCAGACACAAGCGCCGCCACCGATGCCCAGCAACACCCACAGCAGCGGCCAGCGCAACAGCGCAATGGCCACGAAGGTGAGGGTGGCCAGACCGATGCACACGGCGAGTCCCATGGCGTTTTTGTCGAGCGCGCTGATGAGCTTGATGCCGGTGGCGGTGATGAGGCCGGCGGCCACGGCGCCCATGCCTCGCAACGCGTTCTGAGCCATGGGGTTGTCCGCCACGTTGCCGTAGAGCACGGCCAGCAGCAGCACCGCGACCATGGGAGCGGCCAGCATGCCGGCGAGCGCGGCGAGAGCGCCCGGCAGGCCGAAGTAGCGTCCTCCGATCATCATGGAGAGGTTGACCACGTTGGGCCCCGGCATGATCTGCGCCACGGCCCAGTCCTCCACGAATTGCTCCCGCGTCATCCAGCGTTTTTTCTCCACCAGCTCGCGTTGCACCACGGCAAGCACGCCGCCAAATCCCTGCAGGGCCAGCCAGGTGAACGAGAGAAAGAGGTCGGTTTTCGAGGAGGGCTGCTGCTGTTCCGGGGCGATGGGGGGCTGGGGCTCGGGCATGGTGGCGCTGATTATCGGCGCCACCAGTCGGCCACGTCGTCTCAAAGGTTCAGCGCCCAGGTCTCGCCCACCAGATCTTGTCCATACCCTCGGTAAGGCTCGCTGTGCTCCAGCACGAAACCGCGCCGGGCGTAGATGGCGCGTGCGGCAGTCAGGTTGCTGTTGGTCCACAGCACCATGCGGCGGTAGCCCTTGGCGCGGGCAAAGGCCAGGCACTCATCCGTGAGGCGTGCGCCCAGCCCCAGGCCGCGGGCAGCGGGGCTGAGGATGAGCAGGCGCAGTTGCGCCTCGGTCTCGCTCTTGCGCACCACGAACACGGCGCCCACGCGTTCGCCATTGAGTTCGGCGATCCAGCCGCGTTCGTACACAGGGTCGTGCTGGCGGATCATGCCGGCCACGATTTCGGCGACCAGCGCCTCGAACTCGTTGTTCCAGCCGTACTCGCGTGCGTAGATTTCACCGTGTTGCTGCACCACCCAACCCATGTCCCCTGGGCGTGGGTCGCGCAGCACGGCGGTGTGGGAAGACGGCGCGCCTTGAGACTCCAGCAGGCCCTGGGCTCGGGCGAGTGACGACACCAGCGCGTCGCGCTGCGCCGCTGGCAGCGGGGCCAAGAGGCGGGCGGCTTCTTCACGCGAACGCTGCTGAAGAGGTTCGAACACGGCACGGCCCTCCGGCGTGAGGCTCAGGGCGAGTTGCCTGGCGTCCACCGTGGAGCGTGATCGCGCCACCCACCCGGCTGCGCCAAAGCGTCGCAGGATGCGGCTGAGGTAGCCCGCGTCCAGCAGCAACCGGCGCTTGAGTTCGCTGGCGGTGCAGGGCGCATGGTGCGCCAGCTCATAGAGCACCCGTACCTCGGTGAGCGAGAAATCGCTGCCGAGGTACGGGTCGAGCAGGCCGGTGCGCTGGGTGTAGAAGCGGTTGAAGGCGCGCAGGGCGCGAACTTGCAGGGGATCCACCGGGGCGGTCGTTTCGGGCGGGGTCATGGCCCACATTTTCATCCATATGGTTGACTATGGCAACTATATGGATGTCGTTAGCAATGAAATCAGACCGACATGCCGCCCGACACCTCGATCACCGCGCCATTGACATAGCTGGCCTCGTCGCTGGCCAGGAAAGCGTAGACGTTGGCAATTTCCTCAGGCTGGCCCAGGCGGCGCAGTGGCACCCGGTGCTCCATCTCGGCGATCACTTTGTCGGGGATCGTGGAGAGGATGGGGGTGGTGATGAAGCCGGGCGCCACCGCATTCACACGCACGCCCTTGGGCCCGAGTTCGCGGCTCCAGGTCTTGGTGAAGCCAATCACGCCGAACTTGCTGGCCGCGTAATTGGTCTGCCCGAAGTTCCCGTAGATGCCCACCACCGAGGACGCATTGAGGATCACGCCGCTGCCTTGCCGGGTCATGCCGTCGGCCACCGCCTGCGCGCAATGGAACACGCCCCGCAGGTTGACGTCGATCACGCGATCGAACTGCTCCAGCGTCATCTTCTGCAGGCGGGCGTCCTGCGTGATGCCGGCGTTGTTCACCAGCACGTCGATGCGGCCCAGGCGCTGCTGCACCCGTGCCACGACGTCGTCCACCATGGCGCGCTGGGTCACGTCCATCACGAAACCCATCGCCTGCACGCCCAGGCCTTCGCACTGCTTCACCGCTGCATCCACCCCTGCCTGCTTCACGTCGCAGACCACCACGGTAGATCCTTCCTGGGCGAACTTGCGTGCGGTGGCCAGGCCGATGCCCTGTGCCGCGCCCGTGATCAGGCTGACTTTTGCTTCGAGTCGTTTCATGTTTTTTGTTTTCAGTACACGGGTTGGTGCATGCGGATGGCGTCCTTGTCGGCCTGAGTGAGTTCAAAGCCCTTGCCGTAGGTGGCGGCCAGACTCGCGCAACGCTGCTCGAATGCCTCGATGCCGGTGCCGTAGATGAACTGCATGGCGCCTCCCGTCCAGGCTGGAAAGCCAATGCCAAACAGCGAGCCGATGTTGGCATCGTGCACGCTGGTGAGCACGCCCTCGGACAGGCAGCGCGCGGTCTCCACCGCCTGGCGGTAGAGGAGCCGATCTTTGATGTCCTGCAGATTCCAGGTGAGCGTGGGTTTCTCAAAACGTGCCTTGAGCTCGGGCCAGAGGTGCTTTTTCTGGCCGCTGGGGTACTCGTAGAAGCCGCCGCCGCCGGCGCGGCCGGGGCGCTTGAATTCCTTGACCATGCGCTCCACCAGCCGCTCGCCGGGCGAGGCCTCGTAGGTCCGGCCTTCGCGTGCGAAGTCGGTGCGCGTCTGGTCCAGCACATGCACCGAGAGCGAGAGCGCGGTTTCGTCCAGCACAGCCAGCGGCCCCACCGGCATGCCCACCTGCATGGCTGCGTTCTCGATCACCGGCGCGGGAATGCCTTCGCCCAGCATGGCGGCACCTTCCATGACGAAGGTGCCAAAGGTGCGGCTGGTGTAGAAGCCGCGCGAGTCGTTCACCACGATGGGCAGCTTGCCCAGCGCCTGCACGTAGTCATAGGCGCGGGCCACGGTCTCGTCGTCGGTCTGCTTGCCTCGGATGATCTCCACCAGCTTCATCTTGTCGACCGGGCTGAAGAAATGAATGCCCACGAAGCGCTGCGGCCTGTTGCTGGCTTTCGCCAGGCCCGAGATCGGCAGCGTGGAGGTGTTGCTGGCGAAGAAGCCGCCAGCGGCCAGCATGGGCTCTGCTTCGCGGGTCACGGCGGCCTTGAGTTCGCGGTTCTCGAACACGGCTTCGATGATGAGGTCGCAACCTTTGAGATCGGCGACGTACTGGGTGGCCGTGATCCGATCGAGCACCGCCTTCTGCTCGAACGGGCTCATCTGGCCCTTTTCCACGCGCGGGTCGGTGATCTTCAGGCTGTACGCCTTGCCACGCTGCGCGTTCTCCAGGCTCACGTCTTCCAGCACGGTGGTGATGCCTCGGCTGGCCTGCACGTGGGCGATGCCCGCGCCCATCATGCCGGCACCCAGAATGCCCACGCGTCGCGGAACGTATCGCTGGATGCCCTTGGGGCGCGAATGCCCGCTGCGGATCGCGTTCATGTTGAAGAAGAACGTGTTGATCATGTTCTTCGCCACCGGGCTCACGATGAGCCGCGCCAGGTATCGGCTTTCGATGCGCAGCGCGGTGTCGTAGTCGACCAGTGCGCCCTCGACCATGGCCGCCAGCGCCGCTTCGGGGGCGGGGTAGAGGCCGCGCGTCTTTTGCTTGAGCATGGCAGGCGCCACTGCAAGCATTGCAGCGATCTTCGGGTTGGCGGGCGTGCCGCCGGGCATCTTGTAATCCTTGGCGTCCCAGGGGTGGCGTGGCCTGGGATTGGCCGCGATCCAGGCCAGTGCGGCGCTGCGCAACGCGGCTTGCACGTCGCCTTCGGCCGATACGAGCTCGTGTACCAGGCCGAGGTCGAGTGCCTCGCGCGGGTTGAACAGTTTGCTCTCCAGGATGTAAGGCTGTGCGCCGACGATGCCGAGCAGGCGCGTCATCTTGGTGATGCCTGTGGCGCCGGGGATCAGGCCCAGCGTGATCTCCGGCAGGCCGAGCTGGATCTTCGGATTGTCGACAGCGATGCGGTAGTGCCCCACCAGCGCCACCTCCCACCCGCCGCCGAGTGCCGCACCATTGATGCAGCTCACCACCGGCACGCCGAGGGTCTCCAATGTCCGGAAGTTCTTCTTGGTCTGCTCGATCTCGGTGAACACGCGCGATGCGTCGCTGGCCTTCAGGCGCATGGTCCCCTTGAGGTCGGCACCGGCGAAGAACGTGGATTTGGCCGAGGCCAGAATGATCCCCTTGATGTTGGCCGCATCGCGCATCACCTGCGCCGTGGCCTCGGTCAGGTCGAGCTGCCAGTCGGCGCACATGGTGTTCACCGGCGAGTCGGGCTCGTCAAAGGTGAGGGTGGCGATGCTGTCGGCGAGTTCGTAGCGGATGGTTTTCATGGAGTTTGAGTCTCTGAGTTCACCGTTCGC
Organism: Hydrogenophaga sp.; assembly: GCF_050250835.1. Classification (GTDB taxonomy): domain Bacteria; phylum Pseudomonadota; class Gammaproteobacteria; order Burkholderiales; family Burkholderiaceae_C; genus Hydrogenophaga. The sequence continues at coordinate 93,506 of NZ_JBFWNX010000005.1, forward strand.
CCTGAACTTGTCGAAGGGCAGGCGCGTTGCTTCGCATGAAGGCTTCGACAGGCTCAGCCCGAACGGGCTGGGTTGGTGTTCCGATCATCCTGAGCTTGTCGAAGGGCAGGCTCAGCCCGAACGGGCTGGGTTGGTGTTCCGGTCATCCTGAGCTTGTCGAAGGGCAGAGGCGCTGTCCGAACGGCAGTGGGTTAGACGCGCTCGACGATCGTGGCGATGCCCATGCCACCGCCAACGCAGAGCGTGGCCAGGCCGTAGCGCAACTGCCTGCGGTGCAGCTCGTCCACCAGCGTGCCCAGGATCATGGCGCCGGTGGCTCCCAGCGGATGGCCCAGCGCGATGGCTCCACCGTTCACGTTCACCTTCTCGTGCGGCACGCCCATCTCCTTCATGAATTTCATGGGCACGGCTGCAAAGGCTTCGTTCACTTCAAACAGGTCGATCTGGTCGATGGTCAGGCCCGCCTTGGCCAGCGCCTTGCGGGCCGCCGGCATGGGGCCGGTGAGCATGATGGTCGGGTCCGCACCCGAGAGCGCCACCGATACGATGCGCGCGCGCGGCGTGAGGTTGTGGGTCTTGCCTGCGGCCTCGCTGCCGATCAGCATGGCGGTGGCGCCGTCCACGATGCCCGAGGAGTTGCCTGCGTGGTGCACATGGTGAATGCGCTCGACCTGTGGGTAGCGCTGCATGGCCACCGCGTCAAAGCCCATGCCGCCGAGTTGATCGAACGCCGGTTTGAGCGAACCCAGTCCTTCCAGCGTGGTGTGTGGCTTGATGAACTCGTCTTCTTCCAGAATGGTCTGGCCGAGGAAGTCGGTGACAGGTACCACCGAGCCTCTGAAGTGACCGGCCGCGCGCGCGGCAGAGGCGCGCTTCTGGGATTCGAGTGCGAAGGCGTCCACGTCCTCTCGGCTGAAGCCTTCAAGCGTGGCGATCAGATCCGCGCCGATACCCTGCGGCACGAACAAGGTGTCGCTGTTGGTCTGCGGGTCCTGCGCCCAGGCGCCGCCGTCGGAGCCGATGGGCACTCGGCTCATGCTCTCCACGCCGCCGGCCACCACCAGGTCCTCCCAGCCGCTCTTGACTTTCATGGCTGCCAGGTTCACCGCTTCCAGACCGGAAGCGCAGAAGCGGTTGAGTTGCACGCCGGAACAACGCCAGTCCCAGCCGGCCTTGAGCGCGGCCACCTTGGCGATCACGGAACCCTGTTCGCCGATCGGCGAGACCACGCCCATGACGACGTCGTCCACCGCACCGGTGTCGAAACCGTTGCGCTGCTGCAGCCGGGCCAAAACCCCGGCGAGCAGATCGACCGGCTTGACCTCGTGAAGGCTGCCGTCTTTCTTGCCCTTGCCGCGCGGCGTGCGCACGGCATCGAAAACGAAGGCTTCGCTCATGGTGTCTCCTGGGGGAATGCGGATACCGCGAACGAGTATAGACTTTCGCCAAGCAACTGCTTTGTAAAATTCCCCGACACAGTCTGATAGGTGACACCGCCATGATCGACCGCACGCTATTCAACGCCGACCACGAGGCCTTCCGCGACAGTTTCCGCAAGTTCGTGGACAAGGAAATCGCGCCGCACCACGAGGCATGGGAGGAGCAGGGCTACGTGGACCGAGGGGTGTGGCGCAAAGCCGGCGAGAACGGTTTTCTCTGCATGACGCTGCCCGAAGCCTACGGTGGCTCAGGGGTCGACAAGCTCTATTCGGTGGTGCAGATGGAGGAGATCGCGCGCACCGGCTTCTCTGGCATCGGCTTTGGCCTGCACAGCGAGATCGTGGCACCGTACATCCTTCACTACGGCACGGAAGATCAAAAGAAAAAGTACCTGCCCCCGCTCGCCAGTGGCGAGATGGTGGGCGCCATCGCCATGAGCGAGCCCGCGGCCGGCAGCGACCTGCAGGGTGTGAAGTCCACCGCCATTCGGCAAGCCGACGGCAGCTACCTGCTCAATGGCAGCAAGACCTTCATCACCAACGGCTGGCACGCCGACCTGGTGATCGTGGTCGCCAAGACCGACCCCGCCGCAGGCGCCAAGGGCACCAGCCTGCTGCTGGTGGAGCGCGGCATGGCAGGCTTCGAGAAGGGCAAGCGCCTGAAGAAGCTGGGCATGAAGGCGCAGGACACCTCCGAACTCTTCTTCGACAACGTGAAGGTGCCGTCAGAGAACCTGCTCGGTGGACCAGCCATGGAGGGACGCGGCTTCATCTGCCTCATGGAGCAACTGCCCTGGGAGCGCTTGCAGATCGCCATTGGTGCGGTGGCAGCGGCGCAGGCGGCGATCGACTGGACGGTGCAGTACACCCAAGACCGCAAAGTCTTTGGCCAGAGCGTGGCGCAATTTCAGAACACGCGCTACACGCTCGCCGAGTTGCAGACCGAGGTGCAGGTGGCGCGTGTGTTTGTGGACAAATGCTGCGAACTCCTCGGTGGCGACAAGCTCGACACCGCCACGGCGAGCATGGCCAAGTACTGGTGCTCTGACCTGCAGTGCAAGGTGATGGACGAGTGCCTGCAACTTCACGGCGGCTATGGCTACATGTGGGAGTACCCGATCACCCGTGCCTACGCAGACGCACGGGTGCAGCGCATCTATGGCGGCACCAACGAAATCATGAAAGAGGTGATCTCGCGCGGCATGGGGCTGGGCAGCCGCTGACCGCGCATTGAGCTCCGGATCGCGAGAGGGCTTGTTTGCCAACGGCGATCGCCCGCAGGGCATCGGGCCCAGTCGCAACTTTTTACAGAAAAGCCGTCAGATTTCGATGCTGCTGGCCAGCACCACGCCTTCAGGTGCCTCGTGGTCCGCCAGCAGCCAGGCGCGACTGGGGTGGCTGCTGGCGTCCTGAAGCAGCTCACGCAGGAAACGGATGGAGGGCGCGTCCAGTGCGGCGAAGGGCTGGTCGATCAGCGTGAGCGGCGTGCCCGCAGACAACGCGGCCGTGAGCCAGACCTTGCGCCGGCTGCCCGTGGAGAGCATGTACATGGGTTTGCCCAGGTGAGGCCGCAGGCCAAAGCCGTCCACCAGCTCGTTCAGTGTCTCTTTGTCGAACCCTGGATAGTGGTGGCTCAGGCTTTCCAGGTAACCGCCGGCGGCCAGGGCATCGTGCGCTTCGGTTTGTGGGTCGATCCAGAACACGCGGTGGCGGTAGGCGTCGTGCTGGCTGCGCAACGTCACGCCCTGCACGATCAGCTCACCCGCCTCGGGCGCCAGCGCGCCGGCAATCAGGGCGAGCAGGGTGCTCTTGCCGCTGCCGTCGTCACCCCGCACCAGATTCACGCCGGGCGGAAGATCGAAGGACAGGCCGTCAAACAGGAGCCGGCCGGGCCAACTGAATCGCAGGTGACGCACCTGCAACACCGGGTCAATGGGATCGACATTCAAGTCAGTGCTCCAGGAGGTTGAGAGACGAATCGCCAGAAGTGCCCCCCTGCAGTGACCGCGAGGGACGGCTGTGCCGGCCCAAGCTGCTGTTCCCCTTCCCTTCGGGTTGCGGCCAAAAAGGCCTTGCGCGGTGTTGCGAAGCCTTGCCGGGGGAAAACCCCGGCTGCGTTTCGCGCCTTGCGCATGGCCTTTTTGATCCGCAACGCATCTTTGAAAAATAGTGTGAACAGGCCTTAGTACCCGATCGAGTAGCGCAGCCCCTGGTGGTTGAGCACGGCACTGCGCTGACCGATGGTCTCCAGCCTCAGGCCGGGAGCGATCTCCTGGCCTTCCTGCACCACCTTGCCATTGACGATGAGCATGCGCACGGCGGCGTCTTTGGAGTAGGTGGCGCCGCTCACGTTGACGGCGGGCAGTTGGGCACGTGCTTCGGGCGAGAGTTCAGCGAAGCTGCGCACCGGCGCCGTGGAAGCCGGTTCGGCGGGACCCTGCGCGGTTGAAGCGTTCGCTGCGGGCGCAGGCGCCTTCGCAGTGGCCGTCGCATTTTTGGGTGGAGCAACCGGCTCGGCACGTGGCGGCGCGAGGATGGGCAACACCGGTTCAGGCCGTGCGGCCACGGGCGGTGGGTTGATCACGGTGGGTGCCGGTTCCTGCGAGGTGGGCGCTGGCGGGGCTATTGGAGCGGTGGGCATGGATTCCACCGAGGGTGGTTGCCACCACCACAGTGCCAGCACCACGCACAGGCCCATGCCCACTGCCAGCACCACATGCCAGGGGCGCCAGCGCCGCGTCTGCACGGGCTTTCGGCTGGCCGGTGGGACCCGCTGGCTGTTGAGGCCGGGCACATGGCCGCGCTCGCGCTCGGCGTCGGCGCGTTGGAGTGCATCGAGGATGTAGGACATATCGGGCAGATGAACTCAGGAACCCGGCGCGGACAGGCGCGGCTCGTCCACACCGCTGGCCTGGTTCACCTGCATGAAGGTGATAGGCCCGGCCAGCCCTGCGGCGTCGATGCCATTGACGCGCTGGAAAGCCTGGATGCGGGCGGTGAGATTGTTGGACGTGGGCGGTACCTTGCCGATCGCCTGCAGGCCAGCAATGCGACTGCCCAGCCATTCCCCTGCCGCACCAGTGCGCCCGTCCACCAGGCGCCCTTTCTGGCCAGGCGGCGTGCGCCACAAAGTGACAAAGTCGCCGCGCCAGACATCGGCCAGCGCGGTCAGCGGCATCAGCCAGCGCTGCCCCCGCGCCTGCAGCGTGACCGCGTCGCCGGTCAGTGAGGTCACAAGCGCCAGCCCAGTCCCTTCGGGCAGCCGCAAGGTGACGATGCCAGGCCGGTCGAGCTGGTGCAATCCACTCAAGGTGAGGCGGTCGGTGCGGTAGCACTGGAGTTCCGCGCGCTGGGCAATGGCGCAGGGCTCGCCAGATTCCAGTTCCTGCCCCCAAAGCGGGCCGAGCTCTCGCAGCGCCTGCGCTTCAGCGGTGTGGAGATCGGCCACCGGGGGCGGCCCGCTGGGCAGGGCGGCAGGTGCGGTGGCGGGTGGAGGATCTGCGGGCGCCTGTGCCGCCACCGGCGCGCTGGCCGCCGGAGCGGCAGGCACCGCTTGGGCTTGCGCGGGCGGCTGGGCCGAGAGCGCTGCGCCAGGGCGGGTGTGTGGCTGGTTCCAGAACCAGAAGGCGGCACCCGCGAGCACCACCCCGGCCAGCAGGCCTGCGCCCAGCAGGCCCACGGTCGAGGTTCGCGCCGGGGCACGTGCGGCGCGGCGGCGCACCACGGGCGCCGGCGCATCGGACTCGAAGACCTCGCGGGCCGCCTTGTCCACCACCACACGGTCCACGCGCGGCTGGTGCGTGGCATAGGCGCCGAGCAGGGCGCGGTCGCAAAGCAGGTTGATGCGGCGCGGCACGCCGCGTGCAATCTCGTGGATGCGCTGGATGGCCTGGCTGGAGAAGGGCAAGGGACCGCGCAGGCCTGCAACCTGCATGCGGTGCTGGATGTACTGCAGCGTCTCGGCTTCGTTGAGCGCGCCCAGGTGAAAGCGTGCAATCACGCGCTGGGCGAGTTGTTCGAGCTCGGGTCGCGCCAGCACGGAGCGCAGCTCGGGCTGGCCGATCAGGATGATCTGCAGCAGCTTGCGTTCGCTCGTCTCAAGGTTGGTCAGCAGGCGGAGCTGTTCCAGCACATGGGGCGTGAGGTTCTGTGCCTCGTCAATGATGAGCACGTTGCGCTCGCCGTTCGCATGGCTCTTGAGCAGGTACTCGTTGAGCGGGTCGAGGTAGTCCTTGATGGTGGCTGGGCCAATGCCCTCGTGCCGCACCTCGACGTTGAACTCGTGGCAGATGGTCTTGAGCAGGTCGCCAACGGTCAGCTTGGGGTTGAAGATGTACGCCACCCGGCAACGCTCGGGGATCTGCTCCAGGAAGCAGCGACAGATGGTGGTCTTGCCGGCACCAATCTCGCCACTGAGCAGCACGAAGCCGCCGCCGCCCCGGATGCCGTAGAGCAGGTGCGCCAAGGCCTCGCGGTGGCGCTCGCTCATGAAGAGGTAGCGCGGGTCCGGCGCGATGGAAAACGGGTCCTGCTTCAGCCCGAAAAATTCGGCGTACATCCCCAGAGCATAACGGCGCACCCTGGGGTGGGCAACGCCGGGCGGCCAGCGAGCCGCCCCAGCGCAGCGGGAAATGCGGGTCAGGCCGCCAGTGCCATGGCGTGCTGCTTGTTGCCCTGCGCCTTGCTGGTGGAAGTCACCGTGCACTCGATGTCGCCCGAAAGCTGGCCACCTTCCTCGATAACCACCTTGCCGTAGCGGATCTTGCCGGTGACCTTGCCGGTGGCGTAGATCACCAGCTTCTGCCGCACAGTGAGATTGCCGTCGAAGGTGCCGCGGATTTCGGCAATGTCGATCTCCACCGAGCCCTTGAACGCACCCTGTTGTGCGATCTGGATCACGCGCGAGTCCATGGTCGCCTCGACCAGCCCCTCGACCACCAGCGTGTCGCAATCCGTGATCTCCACGCCTTTGAGCTTGATGTTGGGACCCACGGTGAGCTTGCTGCCGCCTTCGGGCACCTTGGAGGCCTCCGGGGCGGAAAGGGGCAGGTCCAGGTCGGGCGTGGTGGTGGTGTTCGGCTGCGTCGCGGTCTGTGCCTGGGCGCTCGACGGCTGGGTGGCGGGTTGGCCGTAACGTTGTGTGGCCATGCCCGTGTTGAGGGACTTGGGTTGTTCGGTTTCGCGCTTGCCAAAATGCAGTGCCATGCCAGCTCCTTCTAAAAGTGAAGCGGTCATGCTAAGCGGGGTGCGTCTTACATTCAGAGCGGTACCGTAAGAGGGGTAACGAGATGAACCGTACATGCGGTTTCATTTTCCCGCAGCATCCCTCTTGCGCCTGGCGGCCAAACCAGACCACTTCCGGGTTGTGGCGCGAAATGCCATCGAATGCCGTGACCTTGGTCTGCGCCCGCTCCAGGCCCCTGGTGAGCACCCCATCCCCATGCCTTGCCGTTGCTGCGCGGTCTCGCCTCGTTGGCCATTCCCTGGCGGCGACAGTGCCGTTTCCATTGCTGTTGAAATAAAGTTGCGTGCGCAACCATTTATCTCTATAGTTGCGAGCGCAACCAGATTGAACACAATGAAAAATGCGCTTCCCTCCACCATTCCCGTGCTCATTGCCGGCGGTGGCCCGGTGGGCCTGACGCTCTCGGCACTGTTGTCCAGCCAGGGCATTGCCAATCTCGTGATCGAGGCCGACGACGGGTATTGCAGTGGCAGCCGCGCCATCTGCATGTCGCGCCGCTCGCAGGAAATTCTGGGCTGGGTGGGGGCCGACCGGCCCTTGGTCGAGAAGGGGCTGAGCTGGGTGGGCGGTCGCAGCCACTGGCGCAACACCGAAGTGCTGCATTTTGAAATGCCCAGCGAACCCACTCAGCGCTTTGCGCCCATGGTGAATATCCAGCAGTTCTACGTGGAAGAGTTCGCCCACCGCGCCGCCCAGGCGCAAGGCGGCAGCGCCCAGGTGAACTGGGCCAGCCGCGTGAGCGCGGTGCGACCGCGCGCCGACGGCGTGGCAATCGACGTGGACACGCCCGAGGGCATGCAGACCGTGAGCGCCCAATGGCTGGTGGCCTGTGACGGAGGGCGCAGCACCGTGCGCGAGCAACTTGGCTTGCAACTCGAAGGCACGCAGTACGAAGGCCGTTACGTGATCGTCGATATCGTTCAGAAGACGCAACGCGAGGTGGAGCGCCTGGCGTGGTTCGATCCGCCGTCCAACCCCGGCTCCACCATCCTCATGCACCGTCAGCCCGACGACGTCTGGCGCATCGACTACCAGATTCGCGACGATGAAGACCCGCTGGAAGCGGTGAAGCCCGAGAACGTGTTGCCGCGAGTGCAGAGTCACCTGGACATGATCGGCGAGACCGAGCCGTGGGAGCCGCTGTGGATTTCGATCTACAACGCCAAATGCCTCACGTTGCCCAGCTACCGGCAGGGCCGCGTGCTCTTTGCCGGCGACGCGGCCCATCTGGTGCCGATCTTCGGTGTGCGCGGACTCAATTCCGGGCTGGACGATGCAGGCAACCTGGCCTGGAAACTCGCGCGCGTGGTCCAGGGCCGATCTCCCGATGCCTTGCTCGACTCCTATTCGGTCGAGCGCGTCCACGCCACGCGGGAAAACATCGCGTACGGCGCCAAGAGCACCGAATTCATGGCGCCGCCCAACTTCGCCTACCGCCTCATGCGCGAGGCCACGCTGCGTCTGGCGGTGAGCGATGCCCGGGTGCGTTCGCTGATCAACCCGCGCCAGTCTTCTCCCATCACGTACGTGGGCTCGCCCCTGAACGCGACACAGCCGCAGACGTGGGTCAACGAGCAGGCGGCGCCGGGCGCACCCGCACCCGAAGCCTTGTTGCAAGGACCCCAGGGGGCCTTTCACCTGAGCAGCCGTTTCGGCCACCATTTCGTGGTGCTGGCTTTCGGCGGCGATCCGCAACGGTCGCTGCCCGATCTGGAGGTGCTCGCCATCACGCCGGCGATGGACGTGCGGAATCAGGCCTGGCAGCGCTTCGGCCTGCGTGAACCCGACCAGCCCGCGCTGGTGCTGGTGCGACCGGATGGCTATGTGATGGGCCGCTGGCACGGTCTGGACCCGGCGCCGCTGCGCGCCACCTTGAACGAAAAGAGGGTGCTCGCATGACCGATTCCGACCTGGACCAGAGCTACAGCGCCGTGTGCGAGGCATTGACGCGGGTGGGTGAGGCGGGCACGCCAATGTTCCTTTCCATGTTGTGCCTCTCGCTCATGAGCCGTTTCGAGCGCGCAGACCAGGTGTTGCCGCTGATCCAGAATGCGCTGGCACAAAGCGACGGGGCAGGACGATGAGCGCGGAACTGCCGCCGTTGCAGGATTTCCTCACCTACCGCCTGCACCAGCTCAACAAGCTCACCGACCGCCACAGCAGTGAGGCCTACGCGACCGAACTGGGACTGGGCGCGGGCGAGGCGCGGTGCCTGGCCGCCATCGGGCAGTTCGCGCCACTTTCGGTGAACGACCTGGCTGCACGCGCCAACCTCGACAAGGCGCAGGCCAGCCGTGCGGCACAGATGCTGGTGGCGCGCGATCTGGTGCAGAAGGCGCCCTGCGACACCGATGCGCGTGGCGTGGTGCTCACGCCCACGCGAAGCGGCAAGCTGCTTTACAAGCGCGTGATGCGGTTGATCTCGCAACGCAACGCCGACATCTTTGGTTGCCTTTCCGCCGATGAGCAGCGACAGCTTGAAACTTTTTTTGACCGCTTGATTGCGCACGCGCGGCGCCAGAGCGTCGAGTCGTGAGGGCCAGGGGTAGCCCTTAAAGCCCCGGAAAAGAGGGTGGCCCGGTAAAATGACCGGTTTTCCACCCACCCGCGCTCCGGGTCTGTGCCAGCCCCATGAACGCCCCTCTCGACGTTTCCTTCTTCGCGCGAGCCGCCAAGCCGATCACCAGCTACCGCCCGTACTGGGCCAAGCGGTTTGGCGTGGCGCCATTCCTGCCGATGAGCCGCGCAGAAATGGAGCAGCTTGGCTGGGACAGTTGCGACATCGTCCTGGTGACGGGAGACGCCTATGTGGACCACCCCAGCTTCGGCATGGCGGTGGTGGGGAGGGTGCTGGAGGCACAGGGTTTTCGAGTGGGCATCATCGCCCAACCCGACTGGACCAGTGCAGAGGCCTTCAAGGCTCTGGGCAAGCCCAACCTGTTCTGGGGCGTGACAGCGGGGAACATGGACTCCATGATCAACCGCTACACCGCGGACCGCAAGATCCGCAGCGACGATGCCTACACGCCGGGCGACGTGGGCGGCAAGCGGCCAGACCGCGCTGCCATCGTCTACAGCCAGCGCTGCCGAGAAGCCTTCAAGGACGTGCCCATCGTGCTTGGCGGCATCGAAGGCAGCCTGCGCCGCATCGCTCACTACGACTACTGGAGCGACAAGGTGCGCCGCAGCGTGGTGGTGGACAGCAAGTGCGATCTCCTGCTCTATGGCAACGCCGAGCGCGCCCTGGTCGAGGTGGCGCACCGCCTTGCCGCGCGCGAGCCCATAGAGCAGATCACCGATGTGCGCGGCACGGCCTTCGTGCGCCGGCCGGGCGACCCGACCGCTGCGGGCTGGATCGAGATCGACTCGAGCGAGGTGGATGTGCCTGGGCGCATCGAGAGCCACATCAATCCCTACCTGACGACCAGCGAGCAGGCACAGGCGCAAGGCAGCTCCTGCTCGAAAGAAGACCCCCCCGATCGCCCTGAGCCTGCCCTTCGACAAGCTCAGGACGATCGGGATTCTGGGGCTTCGACAGGCGCAGCCCGAACGGGGATGGGTGCGGCCATTCAGACACTGAAGTTCGTGCCCAACCCGGCTTTGCAAGGCAAGCGCAAACCGCCCGCCCGCGACCGGTCGGTGATCCGCCTGCCCAGCTACGAACAAGTCAAGAGCGACGCCGTGCTCTACGCCCACGCCAACCGCGTGCTGCACGTCGAAGCCAACCCGGGCAATGCGCGCGCGCTGGTGCAGGCCCACGGCGAAGGCGCGACCGCGCGCGACGTGTGGATCAATCCGCCGCCGATTCCGTTGACCACCGCCGAGATGGACCATGTGTTCGACCTGCCATACGCCCGCAGCCCGCACCCGGTGTACGCCGACGAACATGGCAAGCACGACGGCTCCACCAAGATCCCTGCCTGGGAGATGATCCGCTTCAGCGTGAACATCATGCGCGGGTGCTTCGGCGGCTGCACTTTTTGTTCCATCACCGAGCATGAGGGTCGCATCATCCAGAGCCGCTCGGAAGAATCCATCATCAAGGAAGTGGAAGACATCCGCGACAAGGTAGAGGGCTTCACCGGTGTGGTGTCCGACCTTGGCGGCCCCACGGCCAACATGTACCGGCTGGGCTGCAAGTCGCCCGAGATCGAGGCCGCCTGCCGCAAGCCGAGCTGCGTCTACCCCGGCATCTGCTCCAATCTGCACACCGATCACGGTCCGTTGATCAAGATCTACAAGCGGGCGCGGGAGCTGCGGGGCATCAAGAAGGTGCTGATCGGGTCCGGACTGCGCTACGACCTGGCGATCAAGAGTCCCGAGTACGTGAAAGAACTGGTACAGCACCACGTGGGTGGCTATCTCAAGATCGCACCCGAGCACACCGAAGGAGGTCCGCTCTCCAAGATGATGAAGCCGGGCATTGGCAGCTACGACAAATTCAAGCAACTCTTCGAGAAGTTCAGCGAAGAGGCCGGCAAGAAGCAGTACCTCATTCCCTACTTCATCGCCGCCCACCCGGGCACCAGTGACGAGGACATGATGAACCTGGCGGTGTGGTTGAAGAAGAACGGCTTCCGGGCCGACCAGGTGCAGACCTTCTACCCCAGCCCCATGGCCACGGCCACGGCCATGTACCACACCAGCCTGAACCCGCTCAAAGGCATTCACCGAGATGATCGCGGCGAGCGCGTGGACATCGTGCGTGGGGACAAGCGACGCCGCCTGCACAAGGCTTTCCTGCGCTACCACGACCCGAACAATTGGCCACTGCTGCGCGAGGCGCTCAAGAGCATGGGCCGCTCCGACCTCATCGGCAACGGCAAGCACCACCTCATTCCCACGTTCCAGCCGCTGACCGACGGCAGCTACCAGAGCGCGCGCCGCAAGAACAGCACGCCAGTGGACGGCACGCCGTCGAAGGGGCGGTTGCTCACGCAGCACACGGGTCTGCCGCCTCGCGCCACGGGTGCGGGCCGACCGGGGTCGCCGGTGGGTGCGGGCAAACGCAAGCCTCGCTGAAGCGAGGGTCAGGCTCCGGCCGGACCCATGAACAGTGGCCAGCAGATCCAGGCCAGCAGCGCGGCGAAGTTCAGGGCCACGGTGCCCCAATACATCAGTTGAAAACGCATCTTGGCGGTCTTGTGCCGCAGGATGTGCTGTGCGAACCAGCCACCGGGCCAGCCGCCGGCCAGGCCCAGTCCGTGCAGCCAGTCTTCAGGCACGCGCTGACTCTCGGTGATGGCCGCGTCCTTGTCGCGCCAGTACATGTAGAAGGTGGTCAGGTTGATGATGACCACAGCGGTAAGGACCACCCAGGGGAAGCGTCCGAACCCGATCCCGATCAGCCACAGCAGAAGCCAGAGTCCGATCAGGCCCAGGCCGATCCAGAGGGGCAGTTCTTCGCGGCGCTTCTCGTGCGGTGTGCGCGAGCGGCGGGCGGGCGCCGCCTTGGGCAGTATCTCTGCCTCGGCAGCCAGGGGCAGGGGAGCGGCGTCCAGCGTCGAGGCCACCGCGTTGCGCAGTGGCTCCACCGACAGCGCCCGGGGCCCCTTGCCGCCCACGTGGATCTCCTCGAACGTCACCTCCATGCCTTCGGCGGGCGGGTTGTGTCCGCTGAAGTCACGGGTGTGGAAGAAGACGTCGGCGGCGGTGTCGGGGCTGCGAATGAAGCCAAACGCGCGCTCGCGGTCCCAGCGCATCACGGTTCCCTGTTTTCTCATGGCGGTTTTTCGAAGTCGATCAAGCAATGGGCCAAAAGGTCGGTGGTTTCCATGGGATCCATCGTGGCGCAAATGCACCAAAAGGAGTTTTCGCCATGGCATCCTCCAGCACCGCATTCTCATCGGTCAAGCTGCCTGCAGGGCTGATTCAGCAAGCCCGTGAGGCGGCGCAACCACAACGCCGGTCGGTTGCAGGCCCGATCGGGTATTGGGCCACGCTCGGGCGCATCGCCGAGAAGTCCGGCCTCACGGTTCAGGAAGCCCGCGAAGCCATCTCTTGCGACGACGCCGCGGCCCGTCAGGCGATTGCACCCGAGTTGGTCGACGCGATCGTCCGGGTGGCTGACGCTGGCGCCGGGCGCTGCTCAAGCGTCTTTATCGGATGGCCTGCGTGCTTCCCGCGCGATGCGTTCCGCCTTGGCCTTCTTCACATCCCACAGCTGCCAGAGGCCGAAAGCCAGCACGACCAGGAAGATGCCGAGTTCCATCCAGATGGCCATGGGGGGGCGCCTTGTTTGGGTTGAAGCGCCGCATGTTGCCCGAAGGCGTTCGGCGTTGCAATACAGTCCGGTATGTCCGACGAATCCCAGATTGAAATTCCACCATCCTTCATGGCGCTCTACCTGGCGCCGGGCGGGCAGAAACCGTCACTCCCGCGCGCCGAACTGGCCGCTCGCTATGAGTTGTGTGAAGACCTGGCGCAGATGCTCACCGACACCGCCCGCAACATGGAGTTCAGCCTGGGCATCACGGCAGCCGATGTGCTGGCGCGATGCCTGCAAGGCCTGCGGGTGGAGCCGGCGGTGGTCACGGTGGCCGAGTCCACATGGGTGATCACGCGCCTGGCCGAATTGTTGAACAAGCCCTAGCCGATGTCGAAGGCGTGGAAGCCGAAAGCGCCCCGGCGCCGATCTTCGAAATAGTGCTCCAGCGTTTCCTTGACGGTGCGAAACGCGATCTCGTCCCAGGGAATCTGTTCTTCGGTGAATAGCCGGGCCTCGATCGTTTCGTGGCCGGGATTGAAGCGGTCGCTGAGCAGGCGGGCTCGGTAGTAGATATGGACCTGGCCCACGCGGGCCACGTTCATGAGCGTGAAGATATCGCCCAGCTCGAACTGGGCGCCGGCCTCTTCGTCGGTTTCACGCGATGCGCCTTCGGCGGTGGTCTCGCCCAGCTCCATGAAGCCGGCAGGCAGCGTCCATTTTCCCCAGCGCGGCTCGATGTTGCGCTTGCACAGCAGCACGTACTGACCCGCATCGCCCCACACTGGCACCGTACCCACCACGTTGAGCGGGTTGTCGTAGTGCACGGTGAGGCACGCGGGGCACACGGCGCGTGGCCGGGTGTCGCCGTCGTCGGGCAGCCGCAGTTGCACGGCGGTGCCGCAGTTGCGACAGTGTTTGGCGGGAGTGCGGAGCATTGCGGCAGTTTAGGGGGACAAAAAAATGCCGGGCTTTCGGCCCGGCATTTCACTGACGAAAGCGATCAGGCCTTCTTGCCGTGCTTGGCGATCAAGGCCTTGGCGGTGTCCAGCAGTTCTTTGCCGTTGAAGCCGCGCTTGTCCATGTCCTGCACCCATTCCACTTCCACGAGGCGCGCCTTGCGCTTGAATTCCTGCGCTTCCGCTGCGGGAATCGTGTAGATGCTGTTGCCCTGCTTCACGGCCTGTTCGCGGCCCGGGCCGTCACCGGCCTGCTGCACCTTGCCCAGCCAGCCGGACGTTTCCAGGCCGGAGTTCTTGTCGATCACGGCCTTGAGGTCTGCCGGCAACGAGGCGTATTTGTTGCGGTTCATCGCCATCACGAAGGTGGTGGTGTAGAGCGCGCCGCCCGCAGGGTCGAATTCGCTGTGGAACTTGGTGAGTTCGTGGACCTTCACCGACGGCACCACTTCCCATGGAATCACGCAGCCGTCGATCACACCCTTGGAAAGCGCATCGGGGATCTGCGGCAGCGGCATGCCCACTGGCGTGGCGCCCAGGTAGCCCAGCATCTTGGTGATCTGGCGGGTCGGGCCGCGCACCTTGGAACCGCGCAGGTCCTCGGCCGTCTTGATCTGCTTGCTGCGCATGTGGAACATGCCCGGGCCATGCACCTGCAGGGCGATGGGATGCGTGTCTTTAAATTCGTCCTTGGCAACCGTCTGCACGTATTCCCAGTAAGCCTTCGACGTGGCTTCGGCGTTGTTCATCATGAACGGCAGCTCGAAGGCCTCGATGCGGGGGAAGCGGCCCGGCGTGTTGCCTGGCAGCGTCCAGACGATGTCGACCACGCCGTCGCGCGCCTGGTCGTACAGCTGGGCCGGCGAACCGCCCAGCTGCATGGCCGGATAGCCCTCGAACTTGATGCGACCGCCCGAGTCTTTCTCGACCTTGTCCATCCAGGCCTTGTGCATGTTGAGCCACACATTGGATTGCGGGGCCATGAAGGTGTGGAACTTGAGCGTGACGCTTTGCTGCGCCAGGCCCGCAAAGGCGGGTGCGCCGAGGGCCACGGCGGCGCCGGACTGGAGCAGGGTTCTGCGTTGGATCATGGGAAGGTTCTCCTGGGTGCTGTGAAAAAATGGAGCAAGGATACGCCGGAGCGCAGGGATTCTTGAGAGGTCTAACCCTCAGTCTGGGGGGTGGACGACCTCAGGCGACCTTCACCGAAATCGGTGTGAGGCCATCGACGCCGCCGGTCATGGTGTCGCCACGCACCACGGCGGCCACGCCTTCGGGCGTGCCTGTGTAGATAAGGTCGCCGGGCTTGAGTTCCCACGCTTGCGACAGGTGCTCGATGGTCTCTGCCACGTTCCAGATCAGTTTGGCCACGTTGCTGCGCTGGCGGTCCGTGCCGTTCACCTGCACCCAGATGGCGGCGTGATTCACGTCGCCCGCTTGCGCTGCCAGGGTGATGGGACCGATGGGCGCCGACTGGTCATAAGCCTTGCCGATGCACCAGGGACGGCCCTGCTTCTTCATGTCGGTCTGCAGGTCGCGGCGCGTCATGTCCAGCCCCACGGCGTATCCGTAGATGTGGCTGGCGGCATCGGCGGCCTTGATGTTCCTGCCACCCACGCCAATGGCGACCACCAGCTCGATCTCGTGGTGCAGGTTGGCGGTGAGCGTGGGATACGGGATGGTGGCGGTCTGGCCAGGCTCCGCCACCACGATCGCGTCGGCGGGCTTGAGAAAAAAGAAGGGCGGCTCGCGGCCGGTGAAGCCCATCTCCTTGGCATGTTCTTCGTAGTTGCGGCCCACGCAGTAGATGCGGTGCACGGCGAAGCGCTCGGCGCGGCCCTGCACGGGCACGCTGACGACGGCGGGAGGGGCGAAGGCGTAGGTGGGTTCGGTCATGGTGGGCGGGCAAGGAAGCGAGGGAAGTCAGTGTACTCAGTGTTGCGTGGCGGGCAGCCGCACCACCAGGCCATCGAGCTCCGGCAACAGCCGGATCTGGCACGACAGGCGGCTTTCTGGCCGCACCGGGCTGGAGGCGAAGTCCAGCATGTCGACCTCGTCGGGCACGGGTGGCGGCAGCCGGTGCGCCCACTCGGGCGCCACCATCACGTGGCAGGTGGCGCAGGTCAGCGAGCCGCCGCAGTCGGCTTCAATGCCGGCCACGTTGGCGTCCACGGCAGCCTTCATGAGACTCTGGCCGGGTTCGGCCTGGATGTCCTGCACACGCTCGTCGGCGTGGATGAATCGAATCGTGATCATGGGGCAGATTCAGGTTCGGCTGAAATACTCTCGGCGTTCGAAATCGGTCTTGTCTTCGGCCAGTGCGTGGCGGTCGATCTCGCTCTGCTTGATGCGACTGTAGTACCGCACGAAGCCCTCGCCCAGGCCTGCGCACAGCGCGGCGCTGGCCTGCAGCGCGGTGAGGCCTTCTGACAGCGAGGTGGGAATTTTCTCGCCGCCTTCTGCATAGGGCGTTTCGCTGGCTGGCGGAGCGCACAGGCCGCGTGCGAGGCCGTCGAGCCCGGCGTGGATCTGTGCGGCCATGTAGAGGTAGGGGTTGGCGCTGGGTTCACCCACACGGTTCTCGATGCGGGTGGCTCCGTCACCCGCCGCGCCCACCACGCGCAGCATGGCACCCCGGTTGTCCTGGCCCCACAGCACCGCTTGCGGTGCGAGTGCATTGGGCCGAAAGCGGGCGAAGCCGTTGATGGTGGGCGTACAGAGCACCGTCATGCCGCGCGCGTGGGCCAGCAGGCCCGCGAGCCAGTGCGCGCCTGTCTTGGAGAGCGTGTGGGTGGCGTCGGCTGGGGTGGAGCCTGTTGCAGGTGTTTCGCGCACAAAGGCGTTGCGCCCTGTCTCCAGATCCACCAGCGACTGGTGCAGGTGCCAGCCGCTGGACATGATGTTCGGAAAGGGCGGACGGCACATGAAAGTGGCGTGGTAGCCCGCGCGTCGCAGCGCCTGGCGCACGCCATTGCGGAACAGCACCATCTGGTCAGCGGCGGTGAGCGCGTCGGTGGCGTCGAACACCGCTTCCACCTGGCTCGGGCCGAGTTCGATCTCCAGTGATTGCAATGGCAGGCCCAGTGCCTGTGCGGTGCGTTGCACGATGCGCAGCGGTGCGTCGGCCAGATCGGCCATGGCCTCGGCCTGCAGGTTGTAGCCGGGGTGGATCATCTCCACCGTCGGCGGCAGACCGGGCCAGGCGGCGAGTTCGGGGTCAAGCTGGGGCCCGGCGTCGGTGATGCGGTAGATGTGAAACTCCACCTCAAGCCCGGTCTTCAGGCCGAAGCCCACCTGCCGCAGGCGGCCCAGCGCGTTCTGCAGCACGCGCCGCGTGTCCAGCGGCACCGGTGTGCCGTCGGCGTACCAGGGCTGGCAGCGCAGCCAGCCCGTGCGGTCCAGCCAGGGCAGGGCGGTGAAGCTCTCCGGGTCGGGCAGCAGCATGAGGTTGGCCGCCCCCGCGAAGCCGGGCAGATCGTCGCCCGCCCCGGGATCGAACACTTTCCAGGCGGTGCGGTCGGCCGTGTCCTTGAGCATGAGCGTGCCCACCATGCCCACGCCGTCGCGCAGCGCGCGCAGGGCCGCAGATGCCGTGAGCGTCTTGCCGCGCAACATGCCATGTGCATCGCACCAGCCAAATCTCACCAGCTCGATACCGCTGTTCGCCATAAGCCTTGCCAGGCGCTGGCAGCTTTCTTCGCGCGCGGCGGTGTGAATGCCGCTGCGTTCGGCGAAATGCGTCATCCAGCGTTCTCCGTGTGCCCTGTCCCTGTGTTTTTCGTTCGCCCTGAGCTTGTGCTTTCTGTTTGCCCTGGGCTTGTGCTCTCCGTTCGCCCTGAGCTTGTCGAAGGGCTCGCTAGCACCTGGGGATGGGCTTCGACAGGCTCAGCCCGAACGGAAGGTGGCTCAGCCCGAACGGAAGAAGTCTCAGCCCGAACGGAAGGTGGCTCAGCCCGAACCGAAGGTGGCTCATCGCGAACGGAAGGTGGCTCAGTCGGAACGGAAGAAGCCTCAGCCTGCAAAGAAGGTGGCTCTGCCCGAACAGAAGATGACTCTGCCCGAACAGAAGAAGTCTCAGCCTGAACGGGTGCGGTGTGCCAGGGTGCGTTCTCGCGTCTGGCGCGAATGCTGTCCAGCCACCATGCCTGCCAACTCCTGGCGGGGGCGATGCCGTCGACCGTGTCGGGGCCATGAATCGCTTCATGCAGGGAGGCATCGGCGATACCGGGGGGCGTGCCGCCTTGTTCCACGGTGTCGATGGCCTGCTGCAGCAGGCGCCGGTTGGCCATGATGACGCGGTCGGTGGTGCCCAGATGTTCTCGGGTGCGGTCCTGGATGGCTCCCATGCTTTCGCAGGCCCACTGGTCGTGCACGTTGATGTCGTCTTCGCCCATGCCGAGGTAGGTGCGTGTCTGCTGTTCCTCGGCGTTGAAGCCCCAGTGGTTGTGGCGCCCCGATTTCGGGAGGTAGTCGGGCAGCGTGACCGCTTGCAGGCGCTGGTTTCGCATGGCGTCCTTGTCGACCGGGCCGTCGAAGCTGGTGAAGAATGCGTACCAATAGTTGTGCGTGTCGTCCACCGGTACATGCATCTGCGTGATGGTCATGGTTTCCGACAGCGGAATCACGAAGGTCTGCGGGAAGACGGCGTTGGTGATGCGCACATGGGTGAGCTCGTCCGTCATGGGGCGCAGCGCGGTGAGCTGCAGGCCATAGGGCCGGGGTTCAAAGGAAATCTGCGGCTGGCCGAATTCGCGCATCACACGCGTCATGGGCCAGCGCTGGCCGCCCACGTCGCCCGCACTGGCGCCCCGGAACTGTTTGCCGTAGCTGTCTTCCAGCGAGGCGTCATTGAAAAAGCGGTGCAGGTAGGAGGCATGCGCCGGGTCAATACCCACCTCGAACGATTGCAGCCAGTTGCAATGCCACAGGCCTTTGAACGCAAAGGTGTGGGAGCCGGGTGCGGAAAAGCAGTCCAGGGCGGGCAGCGGAGGTGGCGTCTGGCCCTCTGGGCCAAGCCAGGCAAAGAGAACGCCACTGGCCACTTGCAGCGGGTAGCTGCGCTGGCGGATGCGGGTGCAAAGGGTGCTGCCCGCAGGTTCTGCGGGCGTTTCGATGCACTGGCCCTTGGTGTCGAACTTCCAGCCGTGAAAAGGACATCGCAAGCCATCGCCCTCGTTGCGGCCAAAGGTCAGGTCGGCGCCGCGGTGCGGGCAGTCTCGATCGAGCAGCCCGTACTGGTCTTTCGCATCCCGGAACAGCACGAAGTCCTGCCCCAGGAGGCGCACTGCTTTCACCGGGCGCACCGCCATGCGGGGGTCCAGCACGGGATCGAATTCGTCGAGCAAAGCGACGGGTTGCCAGTAGCGGCGTAGCATTTCACCGCCGGGGGTGCCAGGGCCGACCTGGGTGAGGCGTTGGTTGAGTTCGGCTTTCATGTTCAGGGCTCCAGTGCGGTGCGATTGCAAAACGGTATCCCGTTTCTAAAATTCAGTGTACAGTTTGCGCCATGAGCTTGCAAGAAACCGTGCTGATGCAATTGCGCGACCTGATCCTGAGCGGCGGCTTCGAGCCAGGCCAGCGTCTGGCGGAACAACAGCTCGCCGAACGCCTGGGCGCGTCCCGCACGCCGGTGCGCGCTGCGCTGGTCACGCTGGAGCAGGAAGGGTTGGTCGAGGCCAATGAGACGGGCAAGTACCTGGTGCGGCAGTTCACCGCGCAAGAGGTGACCGACGCGATCGCGGTGCGCGGCCACCTTGAAGGCATGGCCGCGCGCCTGGTGGCCGAACACGGCCTCTCGCGCCAGTTGCAGGGCCAGTTGCAGGCCAGCCTGGAGGAGGGCGACCGCCTGCTGGCGGACAACCCGCTCACCATCGAGAGCTACGCCGCCTATGCCGTGATGAACGACCGCTTCCACGCGCTGTTGCTCGAAGCCTGCGGCAATCGGGCCTTGCAACGCGCCGTGGCGCTCAACGACAAGCTGCCGTTCGCTCCGGCTTCAGCCATGCTGCCTATGCAAGGCACGGTGTCGATGGACCGCGACTGGATGCTCTACGCCCATCGCCAGCACCACATGCTCTTCGATGCGCTCAAGCGCGGCGAAGGTGCCCGTGCACAGGCGTTGGCGGTGGAGCACACCGAAGTGGCGCAGATGAACATGCGGCTGGCCCTGGAACGCCGCACCGAGTCAGAGCACGTGCTGCCGGGTATCCGCCTCGTCGTGGGGTGATCGGCCGGCCGGTGTATCGTGCCGGGCATGAACAACGGAACCGGGCAGGGCATCCTGCTGTGCTTTGACGATGAAGTGGGCATTGCCCGCGCCACCGCCGAGGCGGCCGGCCTCGAGCTGGGCCTGATCGAACGCCACCGATTTCCCGACGGCGAATGGCGCCTGCGCCTGCCCGAAAGCCTGCCTGCTCGGGTGGTGCTCTGGCGCAGCCTGCACCAGCCAAACGAAAAACTGGTCGAGCTGCTCATTGCCGCCCGCGCCGCCCGCGAACTGGGCGCATCGCACCTCACGCTGGTGGCGCCCTACCTGGCCTACATGCGGCAGGACATGGCCTTTTTCCCTGGCGAAGCGGTGAGCCAGCGCATCGTGGGCGGCTTTCTGGCGGGCCTGTTCGATGCCGTGATCACCATGGACCCGCACCTGCACCGCATCGACAAGCTGGACGAAGCGATTCCGCTGGAGCACGCCGTTGCCCTGAGTGGCGCGCCCTTGCTGGCGGACCACATCGCCTCGCAGCGCGCCGATGTGCTGCTGATCGGGCCCGACGCGGAAGCTCTGCAATGGGTGGCGCTGGCCGCCCGGCGCCAGGGCTGGGACCATGCCGTTTGCAGCAAGACGCGGCACGGAGACCACGAGGTCGATATCGCGTTGCCGGCTCTGCCGGTGGAGGGACGAGCGGTGGTGCTGATCGACGACGTGGCGAGTTCGGGCCAGACCCTGGCACGCGCGGCCGAACTGCTGCTGGCGGCGGGTGCGGCTTCGGTGGACGTGGCGGTGACGCACGCGCTGTTTGCGCCGGGTTCGGTTCAGCGCGTGCGCGCGGCGGGCGTGCGCGAGATCTGGAGCACCGACTGCATTTCGCATGCGAGCAATGCCGTGAGCATCGTCCCCATCGTGGCGGGGGCATTGCGAGCGCTGGGCGCAAGCAGGACCTGAGCTGCGCACAATGCAGAGCAACGGCGGCCTTCGGGCCGCCTCGGCTTTTGCCTCACTTCAACACGCCCATGACCACCCTTTTCGAACCCACCACCGCTGGCAGCATCCAGCTCGCCAACCGCATCGTCATGGCCCCGCTCACGCGCAACCGCGCGCCCGGCGCCGTGCCCACGCCCCTGATGGCGACCTACTACCGCCAGCGCGCCAGCGCCGGGCTGCTCATCACCGAAGCCACTGCCATCAGCCACCAGGGGCAGGGTTATGCCGATGTGCCCGGCCTGTATGCGCCCGACCAGATCGAGGGCTGGAAACCCGTGACGCGCGCCGTGCATGAAGCGGGCGGCAAAATCGTTGTGCAGCTCTGGCATGTGGGCCGCGTCTCTCACACTGAGCTGCAACCTGGCGGCGGCGCACCCGTGGCTCCCTCGGCCATTCGGGCCAAGACCAAGACCGTGCTCATCAAGGAGGGCGTGCCCACCTTTGTTGAGACCTCCGAGCCCCGCGCGCTGGCGCTCGACGAAATTCCCGGCATTGTTGACGACTACCGGCGCGCGGCCCTGGCGGCCATCGAGGCCGGTTTCGACGGGGTGGAGATTCACGCCGCCAACGGCTACCTGATTGACCAGTTCCTCAAGACCGGAAGCAACCAGCGCACCGATGCCTACGGAGGTTCCATCGAGAACCGGGCACGGCTGCTGATCGAGGTCACTCAAGCGGTGGCTGGCGCCATTGGGGGCGAGCGCACCGGCATTCGCCTTTCGCCAGTGACCCCGGCCAACGATGTGCTCGATGATGACCCGCAGCCGCTGTTTGACCATGTGATGCGCCAGCTCGTGCCGCTGGGCCTGGCCTATGTTCATTTCATCGAAGGCGCCACAGGCGGGCCGCGCGAGATACCCGACCGCCCCTTTGATTTTGGTGCCCTGCGCCTGGCCTACCGCGCCGCCGGCGGGCGCGCCGCCTGGATGGTGAACAACGGCTACGACCTCTCGCTGGCCGAGAGATCGCTGCGCGAGGGCGCCGACCTCGTGGCGTTCGGCAAGCTTTTCATCGCCAATCCGGACCTGGTCCAGCGACTGAAAAAGGGCGGCCCGTTCAACGATCCGGACCGCACCACCTTCTATGGTGGCGGCGAGCAGGGATACACCGACTATCCGGCTTTGGCCACTTCGTGAAATCGCACGCACCGGTTTATCCTTGCTGGCCATGAAGCTCTACAACTACTTCCGCTCCTCGGCCTCTTTTCGCGTGCGCATCGCGCTCGCGCTCAAAGGCATCCCATTCGACTACGTGCCGGTGCACATCGCGCGTGGCGACCACAAGCTGCCCGCTTTCGGTGACATTTCCGTGGAAGGGTTGGTGCCGGTGCTCGAGCTCGACGACGGCACGCGGCTGACGCAGTCGATGGCCATCATCGAGTACCTCGACGAGGTGCATCCCACGCCCTCACTGGTCCCCGCGAACCTCATCGACCGGGCGCGCGTGCGGGCCCTGGCGCAGATCGTGGCGTGCGAGATCCACCCCGTCAACAACCTGCGCATCCTCAAGTACCTCACCCGCGAACTGAAGGTGGAGGAGGAGCCCAAGAACGTCTGGTACCGCCACTGGGTCCGGACAGGCCTGGAAGCCTATGAGCGTCAACTCGCGCAGTTGCCCGCCTCGACCTACAGCTTTGGCGACACGCCCACGCTGGCCGACTGTTGCCTGGTGCCGCAGATCTTCAATGGCCAGCGCTTCAACACCGACTACAGCGGCCTGCCGCGCACCATGGCAGCCTTCGAGGCCTGCATGAAGCTCGACGCGTTCCAGAAGTCCCAGCCCTCGGCGTGTCCCGACGCCGAAGCCTGATGCTGCTGGCCGCCGACGCCATCGTGCCCGACTGGCCAGTGCCGCCGGGCGTGAGGGCAGTCTGCACCACGCGGCTGGGAGGTGTGTCGGTGGCCCCCTTCGACAGCTTCAACCTGGGTGACCACGTTCACGACGAGCCCTTGGCCGTGGCGGCCAACCGCGACCGCCTGGCCGCGTTCACCGCGCCCGCACGTCCGGTGTTTCTGAAACAGGTGCATGGCACGCAGGTGGCGCACCTGAGCGCAGCCACGCCCGATGGCATCCAGGCCGATGGCTGCGTGGTGAGTGGGCGCGGCCTGGCCGCCACGATCATGGTGGCGGACTGTCTGCCGGTGTTGTTCGCGCACGCCTCGGGCACCGCCGTGGCGGCCGCTCACGCCGGCTGGCGGGGTCTGGCCGCCGGTGTGATCCAGGCCACAGCGCAGGCCTTGCGCGCGGAAGCAGGCGAGGGTGAGGTGATGGCCTGGCTGGGGCCGTGCATCGGGCCCAAGTCGTTCGAGGTTGGCGCCGAGGTGTGCGAAGCCTTCGTGAGTGCGGATCCCGATGCCGTGGCGCATTTCTGGCCCAACGGCAAGGGCAAGTTCCTCGCCGATCTGCCCGCGCTCGCACGTCGCGCGCTTCGAGCGGCTGGCATTAGCGATGTGCATGGCAACGACGGTGGCCAGGCCTGGTGCACGGTGACCGACGCCTCACGGTTCTTTTCGCACCGGCGCGACACCGCCGTCCTGGGCGGCACCGGGCGCATGGCCGCCTGCATCTGGCTCGGTTGAGGCAGTGGCTTGCGCCTCGCGCAGCTCGGCCGCTTCACGCGCTTTCAAGGCCTTGCGCCGCTGAGGCGTGCGCATCAGGTAAACCACCAGTGCCACCGGCAGCAAACCGTAAAGAAAAAAGGTCACAATGGCCCCAAGCACCGTACCCGTGGTGTTGCTGGCCTCGGCCACCGACATCATGAGCACCACATACATCCACCCGATCACCACCAGATACACGTCATTCCTTGAAGCCCGGGAGTCGCGCGTCAGCTTGCTGGAAGCTCTCGCGTTGATACTAGGGAAAACCCGGAATTTCTTCCCCAGAATGGCCATCATAGGCCGCAGGCACCACCCACGGAGACCAGCATGACAACGGGCAAGACCCCCCCTCCCAACTGGCTGGAATCTGCCCAGCAGTTTCAGCAGAACCTCATCCAGCAATGGACCCAGCTTGCACAGGCGATGCCGGGTGCCGCCGCAGGCGGTGCCAACCCGTTCGGCATGCCGGTGCCTACCGCCATGCCCTTGCCCACGGCAGTGCCCGGCATGGCGGGCATCGGCGATCTGTTCACACAGGCCGCCGGGCATGGCGTGAGCTTTGATCCCGCCCAGTTGCTCGAGATCCAGAACAACTACCTCAAGGAGGTCGCGGGCCTGTGGAACCAGGGCCCGAACGTCAAGCCGGCCGGCGACCGGCGTTTTGCCTCGGAAGCGTGGGCGGGCAACCCGGTGGCGGCCTTCGCGGCCGCGTCCTACCTGCTCAATGCGCGAACGCTCATGGCCATGGCCGATGCGGTGCAGGGCGACGCCAAGACCCGCAGCCGCGTGCGCTTTGCGGTGCAACAGTGGATCGACGCCAGCGCGCCAAGCAACTTCATGGCCTTCAACGCCGAGGCACAGAAAAAGGCCATCGAGACCCAGGGCGAGAGCATTGCCAAAGGCATGGCCAACCTGCTGCACGACATGAAGCAGGGCCATGTGTCCATGACCGACGAAAGCGTGTTCGAGGTGGGCAAGAACGTGGCCACCACCGAAGGCGCCGTGGTGTTCGAGAACGATCTGTTCCAGCTGATCGAATACAAGCCCCTCACGGCCAAGGTCTACGAGCGGCCCTTCCTCCTGGTGCCGCCATGCATCAACAAGTTCTACATCCTGGATCTGCAGCCCGAGAACTCGCTCATTCGCTACTGCGTGGAACAGGGGCACCGCACCTTCGTGGTGAGCTGGCGCAATCCCGATGAATCGCTGGCGAAAAAGACCTGGGACCAGTACATCGAAGACGCGGTGATCAAGGCCATCGCCGTCACGCAGGACATCACCGGTGCCGAGACCATCAACGCCCTGGGTTTCTGCGTGGGAGGCACCATGCTGGGCACGGCGCTGGCCGTGCTGGCCGCGCGCGGCGAAGAGCCAGTGAACTGCGCCACCTTCCTCACCACGCTGCTGGACTTCACCGACACCGGCATCCTCGATGTGTTCATCGACGAGAACTTCGTGAAGTACCGAGAGATGCAGTTCGCCGATGGTGGCCTCATGCCGGGGCGCGATCTGGCGACCACCTTCAGTTTTCTGCGGCCGAACGATCTGGTGTGGAACTACGTGGTGGGCAACTACCTCAAGGGCGAGACGCCACCACCGTTCGACCTGCTGTACTGGAACTCCGACAGCACCAACCTGCCCGGTCCGTATTACGCGTGGTACCTGCGCCAGATGTACCTGGAGAACAACCTCGTCAAGCCGGGCAAGGTCAAGGTGTGCGGCGAGAAGATCGACTTCCGCCAGGTCAAGCTGCCCGTCTACATCTACGGCTCGCGCGAAGACCATATCGTGCCCATCGGCGGCGCCTATGGCAGCACGCAGCTATTCCCGGGCAAGAAGCGATTCGTCATGGGCGCTTCAGGCCACATCGCGGGCGTGATCAACCCCGCGAGCAAGAACAAGCGCAGCCACTGGATCGGTCCGGCGGGCAAGTTCCCGAAAGACGTGAAGGAGTGGATCGACAGCGCCACCGAACACCCCGGCAGCTGGTGGACCGACTGGTCCGCCTGGCTCAAGCCTCAGGCGGGCAAACAGATTGCAGCGCCCAAGGCCTATGGCAAGGGCAAGGCCTATGCAGTGATCGAGCCTGCGCCCGGGCGCTACGTGAAAGCCAAAGCCTGAACGGATCCCACTGTTCGGGCTGAACCTGTCGAAGCCCTCGCCAGCACCGCTGGAGGCCCTTCGGCAAGCTCAGGGCGAACGGAATTGTTTGAACGCATCAAGGAGAAAACCATGGAAGACATCGTCATCGTCGCCGCCACCCGCACCGCCGTGGGCAAGTTCGGCGGATCGCTCGCCAAGACGCCGGCTACCGAGCTGGGCAGCATCGTCATCAAGGAGTTGCTCACCCGCACCGGCCTGCCGGTGGACGCGATCGGTGAAGTGATCATGGGCCAGGTGCTGGCCGCGGGCGTGGGCCAGAACCCGGCGCGCCAGGCCATGATGAAAGCTGGTGTGGCCAAGGAAACGCCGGCACTCACCATCAACGCCGTGTGCGGCTCCGGCCTCAAAGCCGTCATGCTGGCCGCCCAGGCCGTGGCCTGGGGCGACAGCGAGATCGTCATCGCCGGTGGCCAGGAAAACATGAGTGCGTCGCCGCACGTGCTCAATGGCAGCCGCGATGGCCAGCGCATGGGCGACTGGAAGATGACCGACACCATGATCGTCGACGGCCTTTGGGACGTGTACAACCAGTACCACATGGGCATCACCGCCGAAAACGTGGCCAAGGCACATGGCATCAGCCGCGACGCGCAGGACGCTCTGGCACTGGGCAGCCAGCAGAAGGCCAGTGCCGCGCAGGACGCCGGCAAGTTCAAGGAAGAGATCGTGGGCGTGAGCATTCCCCAGCGCAAGGGCGACCCCGTGGTGTTCAACGCCGATGAGTTCATCAACAAGAAAACCAACGCCGAAGCCCTGGCGGGCCTGCGACCGGCCTTCGACAAAGCCGGTACGGTCACCGCCGGTAACGCTTCGGGCATCAACGACGGCGCCGCCGCCGTGATGGTGATGAGCGCGAAGAAGGCCGCTACGCTGGGTCTCAAGCCGCTCGCGCGCATTGCCGCCTTTGGCACCAGTGGCCTGGACCCCGCCACCATGGGAATGGGACCGGTGCCCGCCTCGCAGAAGGCGCTGGCCCGCGCGGGTTGGAAAGCCGCAGATGTGGACCTGTTCGAACTGAACGAAGCCTTCGCGGCCCAGGCCTGTGCGGTCAACAAGGCGCTGGACATCGACCCGGCTCGCGTGAACGTGAATGGCGGTGCCATTGCCATCGGACACCCGATCGGTGCGTCCGGCTGCCGCATCCTGGTGACCCTGCTGCACGAGATGCAGCGCCGCGACGTCAAGAAAGGCCTGGCAGCACTGTGCATCGGTGGCGGCATGGGGGTTTCCCTCGCGGTCGAGCGCTGAATATTGGGTTTAATCACCAGGTCCATTGCATTTCGCAAAGCATCACAGAGGAGCACACACAATGAGTCAAAAAGTTGCCTACGTCACCGGCGGCATGGGTGGCATCGGTACCGCCATCTGCCAGCGTCTGCACAAGGAGGGCTTCAAGGTCATCGCCGGCTGCGGTCCGACGCGGGATTTCAAGAAATGGCTCGACGAGCAGAAGGCGCAGGGCTACAGCTTCTACGCATCGGTCGGCAATGTCGGCGACTGGGATTCCACGGTGGAGGCGTTCACCAAGACCAAGGCCGAGCACGGCACCATCGACGTGCTGGTGAACAACGCCGGCATCACCCGCGACCGCATGTTTCTGAAGATGTCCCGCGAAGACTGGGACGCCGTCATCGAGACCAACCTCAATTCCATGTTCAACGTGACCAAGCAGGTCGTGGCCGACATGGTGGAAAAGGGCTGGGGCCGCATCGTCAACATCTCGTCGGTGAACGGTGAGAAGGGCCAGGCCGGGCAGACCAACTACTCCGCCGCCAAGGCCGGCATGCACGGCTTCTCGATGGCGCTGGCGCAGGAGCTCGCCACCAAGGGCGTCACGGTGAACACCGTGAGCCCGGGTTACATCGGCACCGACATGGTCAAGGCCATCCGGCCCGACGTGCTGGAGAAGATCGTGGCCACCGTGCCCGTCAAACGCCTGGGTGAGCCCAGCGAGATCGCCTCCATCATCGCCTGGCTCGCCAGCGAAGAGGGCGGCTATGCCACCGGTGCCGATTTCTCGGTGAACGGTGGCCTGCACATGGGGTGAATGGCCCCTTGCTCTGCCGTGAAACCCGCTCCGGCGGGTTTTTTGTTGTCCGGTCATTGGCCGCAAGGGCGTGGTGTAAATTCGACCGATGCCCCACAGCATTTCATTGATCAACACCATCGCCGCCGGTCTTGGCCTGGCGCTGGTGCTCGGCTTCCTGGCTGCCAAGCTGCGCCTGCCGGCGCTGGTGGGCTACCTTGTGGCAGGGGTGATCATTGGTCCTTTCACGCCGGGTTTCGTGGCCGACGCCGGTATCGCCTCGCAGCTGGCCGAGATCGGCGTGATGCTGCTCATGTTTGGCGTCGGACTGCATTTCTCGCTGGCCGACCTGCTTTCCGTGCGCAAGATCGCGTTGCCCGGTGCGGTGGTGCAGATGGCGGTGGCCACGCTCATGGGCATGGGCCTGGCGCTCTGGTGGGGCTGGGGTGTGGGCGCAGCGCTGGTGTTTGGCGTGTCGCTTTCGGTGGCCAGCACCGTGGTGTTGCTCAGGGCGTTGGAGAGCCTGGGCATCCTCGACTCGTTCACTGGCCGCATCGCGGTCGGCTGGCTGGTGGTGGAAGACCTGGCCATGGTGCTGGTGCTTGTGCTGTTGCCGCCACTGGCCGGTTTCTTTGGCAGCCAGGGGGCCGATGAAGACCTCGATTCCATCTGGCGCGCGCTGGGCTTCACGCTGATGCAGGTGGGTGGCTTCGTGGCGCTCATGCTCATCGTGGGTCGGCGCGTGTTTCCCTGGCTGCTCTGGCAGGTCACGCGCACCGGCTCGCGCGAGCTCTTCACGCTGTGCGTGGTCGCCGCTGCGGTGAGCATCGCCTTCGCCGCTGCCGCCATTTTCGGTGTGTCCTTTGCGTTGGGAGCCTTCTTCGCCGGTATGGTGCTGAGGGAATCGGAATTCAGCCACCGCGCCGCCGAAGAATCGCTGCCCTTGCGCGATGCCTTTGCCGTGCTGTTCTTTGTTTCGGTGGGCATGCTCTTCAATCCGATCGTGCTCGTGGAGCGGCCGCTGCAAGTGCTGGCGGTCGTGGCCATCATCATCCTCGGCAAGTCGGCGGCTGCTGCGGCCCTGGTGGTGGCCATGCGCTACCCGCTCAACACGGCGCTCACGGTCTCGGCCAGCCTCGCGCAGATCGGCGAGTTCTCTTTCATTCTGGTGGGCCTGGGTGCCTCGCTGGGCCTGCTTCCACCAGAAGGCACGAGCCTGGTTCTGGCGGGTGCACTCATCTCCATTGCGCTCAATCCTGTGCTGTTCAAGGCCATCCATCCCTTGCAGGAGTGGCTGCGCAAGAACTCCGACTTCGCTCGCCGGCTGGAGGCGCGTGACGACCCACTGGCCGAACTTCCCGTGACCACGCACGAAAAGTACCTGTCTCGCCAGGTGGTGCTGGTGGGCTACGGCCGGGTGGGTCGGCGAATCGCCGAGGCGCTCGAAGAGCGTCACCTGCCCTACGTCGTGGCCGAGCAGAACCGCGACATCGTGGAGCGGTTGCGCGCCCAGGGCATTCCGGCGGTCTTTGGCGACGCCGCAGACCCGGCGGTGCTGATCCAGGCTCACATTGCGCGAGCCGGCATGCTCGTCATCGCGACCCCCGACACGCTGGACGTGAGGCAGATGATCGGCATCGCTCGCACCCTGAATCCCTCAATCCAGACCGTGATTCGAACGCACAGTGAAGAAGAGGCGGGCCTCCTGGAAAAGGAAATCGCGGGCAAAGTGTTCCTGGGCGAAGAAGAGCTTGCCCTGTCGATGACGCGCTACGTGCTGGAACACTCGAAGGTGGCAGGCGTTGCGCGGGCGCCTGCCTGATGATCGAAACCATGAACTCGACCCTGCTCTCGCCCTGGCGGCTTTCGGTGGCCCCGATGATGGATTGGACCGATCGCCACTGCCGCTACCTGCACCGGCTGCTCTCGAAACACACCCTGCTGTACACCGAGATGGTCACGACGGGTGCGCTCATGCACGGCAGCGTGCAGCGGCATTTGCGATTCAACGCCGAGGAGCATCCGGTGGCGTTGCAACTGGGCGGCAGTGAACCGGATGATCTGGCCAAGGCCGCGCGCCTGGGCGAACAGTGGGGTTACGACGAGATCAACCTCAATTGCGGTTGCCCCAGCGAGCGGGTGCAACGCGGTGCGTTTGGCGCCTGCCTGATGGCGGAGCCGCAGACGGTGGCCGATGGCGTGAAGGCCATGCGCGATGCGGTGTCGATTCCGGTCACGGTCAAGCACCGCATCGGCATTGACCGGGTGGAGAGCTACGACTTTGTGCGCGACTTCGTGGGCACGGTGAGCGAAGCCGGCTGCAAGGTGTTCCTGGTGCATGCGCGCAACGCCTGGCTGGAAGGCCTGTCACCCAAGGAAAACCGCGAGATTCCGCCGCTGCGCTATTCCCTCGCCTACCAGCTCAAGCGCGACTTTCCATCGCTCACCTTTGCGGTGAACGGTGGCATCACCACCAACGCACAGATCGGCGAACACCTGCAGCACGTCGATGGTGTGATGGTGGGCCGCGAGGCGTACCACAACCCCTGGTTGCTCATACAGTGGGACGAGGCCTTTTTTGGTGCGTCACCTTCCACGGTGACGCGCGAGGCGGTAGAGGAGCAGATGGTGGCCTACATGGAGCGGGCGTTTCTGGAAGACGGCTGCCCCTGGTACGCGATTGCCCGGCACATGCTGGGACTTCGCCACGGCTTGCGTGGCGCGCGCAAGTGGCGCCAGGTGTGGAGCGACCACCGGCTGAAGCCGCTGCCGCCGCGCGAGGTCTGGGCCATGGCGCGTGCGCACGAAGGTGAGCCGGCGGAGGTGACGTCCGCATGACCCCCACTGGCCTGCCACCGGCGGTGCCAGCACCCTTGCGATGGCTGGACACGGGCGCAGGCCGCGTGGCTGTGTACCACGCCGGGCCGCCGCCAGGGCAGGGCGATGGTCGACCGCCCCTGCTGCTGGTGCACAGCGTGAACGCGGCGGCGTCGGCGGCCGAAGTCGCCCCGCTTTTCAACCACCACCGCGTGGCTCGCCACGTGGTGGCGCTGGACCTGCCGGGCTACGGCCACTCCGATCGAAGTGACCGCCCCTACAACCCCCGCCTCATGACCGACGCTGTGCTGGCCGTGGTGGACTGGATGCGCGAGGAGCTGCAGGTGGGTCTGGTGGATGCGCTCGGCGTCTCGCTGGGCAGTGAATTCGTGGCGCGCGCGCAGAGCGAGGCACCCGCAAGCATCCGCCGCATCGCGCTGGTGAGCCCCACCGGCTTCTCGCGCCGCGATCGCCGCCACGGGCCGCCGGGCACCACACTGGTCAAACCCTGGCTGTTGCGCCTGCTGTCGCGCCCTGGCTGGGGCGACCGCATTTTTCGCCTGCTCACCAAACCGGGCGTGGTGCGCTATTTTCTGAAGCGCACCTTTGGCTCCAGCGCGATCGACGAGACGCTGTGGCGCCAGGCGGTGATCAATGCGAGGCAGCCCGGCGCCCATCACGCACCGCTGAGTTTTCTCTCAGGGGCGCTGTTCAGCGCCGACGTCAACACGCTCTATGAATCGCTCACCTGCCCGGTATGGGTGAGCATGTCCACGCGCGGTGACTTCACCGATTACCAGGGGCGAGACTCGGTCGAAGCGCGGCCGAACTGGCAGTTTCACGCCATGGAGGGAGGCGCCTTGCCTTACTTCGAAGACCTGCCGACTTTCACGGCGGCGCTCGACCCCTTCTGGCGCTGAGGTAGCGTCGGCAGCCTCAGGCGGCGGCTTCCAGTCCGTTCTCGAAATGCTCACGCATGCGCTGCACGGTCAGTGCGGCATTGCGCTGACCAAGGGCGGCGACGATGGCGCGGTGTTCGGCCAGCGACTCTTCGATGCGTCCACTTTTCAGCAACGAGTTGTGGCGGTTCAGCTTCATCACCTTGCGCAGGTCGGCCACCATCTGCTCGCGCCAACGGTTGCGCGCAAGTTCGAGCACGCGCATGTGAAACTGTTCATTGATCGCGAAGAAGCGGTCGCGCTCGCCCACGGCCGATTCCAGCTCAGCGTGCAAGGCTTGAAGCGACGCGATCTCTTCGTCGCTCGCCCGCTCGGCCACCACGCCGGCGGCGTCGGATTCCAGCAGCGAGAGCAGGTGGTACACGTCAGCCAGGTCTTTCTCCGACACTTCGGTCACGTAGGCGCCGCGCCGCACCTTCATGGTGACCAGGCCTTCAGCGGCCAGCACCTTGAGCGCTTCGCGCAGCGGCGTGCGGCTGATGCCGTATTCCTCGGCGATCTTGAGTTCGTCGATCCAGCTCCCGGGCTCCAGCTCGCGGCTGAAGATGCGCTGGCGCAGCAGCTCGGCGACTTCTTCGTACAGGGCGCGGGGCGAAAGCGACACGGCGGACATGGGCTTGGGAGGGGAATCGAAACGGTGTGGAAACGACCTGGATTGTAAGTCAGAGGGAATATTTTGCATCAATAATTATGAATGATGTAAAATTGCCGCCGTTCTGAACACCCCAGCACCCATCGCCTGCCATGAGCCAGAAACAGCCCGAATTCGCCCCTGCCACCCTTGAAGCCTGGGCCCAGGCGGCCCGCAAATCCGCACCCGGGGGCGACGTGGACGCGCTGGACTGGGTGACGCCCGACGGCATCCGCGTCAAGCCGCTGTACACCGCCGAGGACACGGCCCACCTGCCGCACACCGACACGCTGCCTGGCTTTGAGCCTTTCATACGCGGTCCACAGGCCACCATGTACGCGGTACGGCCGTGGACGATCCGCCAGTACGCTGGATTTTCCACCGCAGAAGAAAGCAACGCTTTCTACCGCAAGGCCCTGGCCGCCGGCGGCCAGGGTGTCAGCGTGGCGTTTGACCTGGCCACCCATCGGGGCTACGACAGCGACCACCCGCGCGTGACGGGCGACGTGGGCAAGGCCGGCGTGGCCATCGACAGCGTGGAGGACATGAAGATCCTGTTCGACCAGATTCCGCTGGACAAGGTGAGTGTGTCCATGACCATGAACGGCGCGGTGCTGCCGGTGCTGGCGGGCTACGTGGTGGCGGCGGAAGAGCAGGGCGTGGCGCAAGACAAACTGAGCGGAACCATCCAGAACGACATCCTCAAGGAGTTCATGGTCCGCAACACCTACATCTTCCCGCCCGAGCCTTCCATGAAGATCATCGGCGACATCATCGAGTACACGGCGAAGCACATGCCGAAGTTCAACTCGATCAGCATCAGCGGCTACCACATGCAGGAAGCCGGCGCCAACCAGGCTTTGGAACTTGCCTTCACGCTGGCCGATGGCAAGGAGTACGTGAAGACCGCCACCGCCAAAGGCATGGACGTGGACGACTTCGCCGGGCGCCTGAGTTTCTTCTGGGCGATCGGCATGAACTTCTACCTGGAGATCGCCAAGATGCGCGCAGCACGCCTGCTGTGGACGCGCATCATGAAAGGCTTCAACGCGAAGAACCCCAAGAGCCTGATGCTGCGCACGCACTGCCAGACCTCGGGCTGGTCGCTCACCGAGCAGGACCCCTACAACAACGTGGTGCGCACCGCCATCGAGGCCATGGCGGCGGTGTTCGGCGGCACACAGAGCCTGCACACCAATTCTTTCGACGAAGCCATCGCGCTGCCCACCGAGTTCAGCGCCCGCATTGCGCGCAACACGCAACTGATCATCCAGGAAGAGACGCACATCACCAACGTGGTGGACCCCTGGGCCGGTTCGTACATGATGGAATCTCTGACGCAGGAGATGGCCGACAGGGCCTGGGCCATCATCGAAGAGGTCGAGGCCATGGGCGGCATGACCAAGGCCGTGGACAGCGGCTGGGCCAAGCTCAAGATCGAAGCCGCTGCGGCCGAGAAGCAGGCGCGCATTGATTCTGGCAAGGACGTGATCGTCGGTGTCAACAAATACAAGCTGGCCAAGGAAGACCCGATCGAAGCGCGTGACATCGACAACGTGGCGGTGCGTGAAGGCCAGATCGCTCGCTTGCAGAAAATCAAGGCCACGCGCAATGCAACCCAGGTGCAGGCAGCGCTGGAAGCGCTCACCGCCGCCGCCGACAGCGGCGAGGGCAACCTGCTCGATCTGTCGATCAAGGCCATTCGCCTGCGCGCCACGGTGGGCGAGGTGAGCGACGCGCTGGAGAAGGTTTATGGGCGCCATCGCGCCGATACGCAAAAGGTGACCGGTGTGTACGCAGCTGCCTACGATTCCGCAGAGGGCTGGGACGCCCTCAAGACCGAGATCAACGCCTTCGCCGAAGAACAGGGGCGCCGCCCGCGCGTGATGATCAGCAAGCTCGGCCAGGACGGCCACGACCGTGGCGCCAAGGTGGTGGCCACCGCATTCGCCGATCTCGGCTTTGACGTCGACATGGGCCCGCTGTTCCAGACGCCCGAGGAGTGCGCGCGCCAGGCCATCGAGAACGACGTGCACGCCGTGGGCGTATCGACGCTCGCCGCCGGCCACAAGACCCTGGTGCCCGCCATCATTGCGGAGCTGAAAAAGCAGGGCGCTGACGACATCATCGTGTTCGTCGGCGGTGTGATTCCAAGGCAGGACTACGAGATGCTCTACGAGGCGGGCGTCGAGGGCATCTACGGCCCGGGCACGCCGATCCCGGCCAGTGCGAAGGATGTGCTGGAGCAGATCAGGAAAGCACTGGGTGCGGTTTGAACTCGTGCGTGGCAGCCTTTCTTCTTCGTTCGGGCTGAGCCTGTCGAAGCCCCCACCAGCTCACTGCGCGTGAAACCTTTCCACGTCTACCTGCTGCGCTGCAGCGACGGCACCTACTACGCCGGTCATACCGACGATCTGGAGGCGCGTCTGCTGCAGCACCAGACCAGCGACACGGGTTACACCGCCACGCGCAAGCCGGTGGAGTTGATCTGGCAAGGGGAGTTCGAATCTCGCGAAGGCGCGTTGGCTTTTGAGCAGCAGATCAAAGGATGGTCGCGGGCGAAGAAAGAAGCGTTGATCGCTGGGGACTGGGAGCGGGTTCAGTTATTGGCGCGGTCGAAGCAGGGAGAGGATGGGCTTCGACAGGCTCAGCCCGAACGGGGTGAGGCCCAGCCCGAACGGGGAGAGGTTCAGCCCGAACGGGGAGAGGTTCAGCCCGAACGGGGAGAGGTTCAGCCCGAACGGGGTGGGGCCCAGCCCGAACGGGGAGAGGTTCAGCCCGAACGGGGAGAGGTTCAGCCCGAACGGGGAGAGGTTCAGCCCGAACGGGGTGGGGCCCAGCCCGAGCGGGGAGTGGTTCAGCCCGAACGGGGAGAGGCCCAGCCCGAACGGGGAGAGGTTCAGCCCGAACGGGGTGGGGCCCAGCCCGAACGGGGAGAGGCCCAGCCCGAACGGGGTGAGGCCCAGCCCGAACGGGGTGAGGCCCAGCCCGAACGGGGTGAGGCTCAGCCAGAGCGGGGTGGGGTTCAGCCCGAGCGGAATACGGCCGTTCGCCCTGAGCTTGTCGAAGGGCTCACCCACGACGTCACGCGCGGCTCCCCCATGACCCAGCGCCGTGCCATCGCCAAAGCCATCACCCTGCTCGAATCCACCCGTGCCGACCACCGCGCTCGGGGCGACGAACTGCTCACCGCCTTGCTGCCGCACACCGGCCAGGCCTTTCGCCTGGGCATCAGCGGTGTGCCAGGTGTGGGCAAAAGCACCTTCATCGAGGCCTTGGGCCTGTACCTGATCGACAAAGGCCACCGCGTGGCGGTGCTCACCATCGACCCCTCGAGCACGGTCTCGGGTGGTTCGATCCTGGGTGACAAGACGCGCATGGAGAAACTCTCGGTGCACGAGCAAGCCTACATCCGCCCCAGCCCTTCGAGCGGCACGCTGGGCGGCGTGGCCGAGAAGACGCGTGAGGCCATGCTGGTGTGCGAGGCGGCGGGCTACGACATCGTGATCGTCGAGACCGTGGGCGTGGGCCAGAGCGAGACAGCGGTCAGCGGCATGACCGACATGTTCGTGCTGATGCAGTTGCCCAACGCCGGAGACGATCTGCAGGCGATCAAGAAGGGTGTGATGGAGCTGGCGGATCTGGTGGTCATCAACAAGGCCGATCTCGATCCCGACGCGGCCACACGCGCCCGGGCACAGATCACATCTTCATTGCGCCTGCTCGGCCTGCAGGGTCACCCCGAACACGCCCACCACAACCTGGCGCTCTGGCAGCCACAGGTGATCCAGCTCAGCGCACTGCTCGGGCGCGGAGTGGACGCTTTCTGGTCGGAGGTGTCTCGCTTCCGGCAGTTGCAGACCGACAATGGTCGCCAGGTCACGCGACGCCAGCAACAGGCTCGCGCCTGGATGTGGGAGCGCATCGACGCCGGCCTCAAGCATCGTTTCCGATCGCACCCGCAGGTGCGCGCCCAGCTCGACGGCATCACGCAGCAAGTGTTGGCGGGGCAGTTGCCCGCGTCCACCGCCGCGCGCCGACTGCTCGACCTTTTTGACTGAAACCATTCTCTTCTGGAGCACAAAAATGCAGGACATCCTGGAACAACTGGAGAAGAAGCGCGCTGCGGCCCGGCTGGGTGGCGGCGAGAAGCGCATTGCCGCTCAGCACGCCAAGGGCAAGCTGAGTGCGCGCGAGCGTCTGGAGGTGCTGCTGGATGAGGGCACTTTCGAAGAATGGGACATGTTTGTCGAGCACCGCTGCACCGACTTCGGCATGCAGGACAACAAGATTCCTGGCGATGGTGTGGTCACTGGCTACGGGATGATCAACGGTCGCCTGGTGTTCGTTTTCAGCCAGGACTTCACGGTGTTCGGTGGCGCTCTCTCTGAAGCGCACGCGGAGAAGATCTGCAAGGTGATGGACCAGGCCATGAAGGTGGGCGCACCGGTGATCGGCTTGAACGATTCGGGCGGCGCCCGCATCCAGGAAGGCGTGGCCTCTCTGGGTGGTTATGCCGACGTGTTCCAGCGCAACGTGATGGCCAGTGGCGTGGTGCCGCAGATCAGCATGATCATGGGTCCTTCGGCCGGTGGCGCGGTGTACTCACCGGCCATGACCGACTTCATCTTCATGGTGAAGGACTCGGCCTACATGTTCGTCACGGGTCCCGAGGTGGTGAAAACCGTGACGCACGAGGAAGTGACGGCGGAGGAACTGGGTGGTGCCATCACCCACACCACCCGCAGCGGCGTGGCCGACCTGGCGTTCGAAAACGACGTGGAAGCGCTGCTGATGCTGCGCCGCCTCTACAACTACCTGCCACTGAACAATCGCGAAAAGGCGCCTGTGCGTCCGAGCGGCGACCCGATCGACCGCATGGAGCTGAGCCTGGACACCCTGGTGCCCGATAACCCGAACAAGCCCTATGACATGAAGGAACTCATCGTCAAGACGGTGGACGATGGCGACTTCTTCGAGCTCCAGCCCGAGTACGCCAGGAACATCCTGATCGGCTTCGCCCGAATGGATGGCCAGACCGTCGGCATCGTGGCCAACCAGCCGCTGGTGCTGGCGGGATGCCTGGACATCAAGAGCTCCATCAAGGCCGCGCGCTTCGTGCGCTTCTGCGACGCCTTCAACATTCCGGTCGTCACTTTTGTCGATGTGCCCGGTTTCATGCCTGGCACCAGCCAGGAGTACGGCGGCATCATCAAACACGGCGCCAAGCTGCTCTACGCTTACGCTGAATGCACCGTGCCCAAGATCACCGTGATCACGCGCAAGGCCTACGGCGGCGCCTACGACGTGATGAGCTCCAAACACCTGCGCGGCGACGTGAACTTCGCCTGGCCCAACGCCGAGATTGCGGTGATGGGCGCCAAGGGCGCCGTGGAAATCATCTTCCGAGAGGAAAAGAAAGACCCGGCCAAGCTTGCACAGCGCGAGGCCGAGTACAAGGCCCGATTTGCCAACCCTTTCGTGGCGGGCGCGCGCGGCTTCATCGACGACGTGATCCTGCCGCACGAAACGCGCAAGCGCATCTGCCGTTCTCTGGTGATGTTGAAGGACAAGAAACTGGAAAACCCGTGGCGCAAGCACGGAAACATTCCGCTGTAGACCCCCCGTTCGCCCTGCGCTTGTCGAAGGGCTATCACACAAGTTGACTGGTCAGTGCCGGGCCTCGACAGGCTCAGCCCGAACGGTTGGAAGAAGGAAGCAAAGATGTTCACCAAGATCCTGATTGCGAACCGTGGCGAGATCGCCTGCCGCGTGATCGCCACCGCAAAGAAGATGGGCATCGCCACCGTGGCGGTGTATTCCGAGGCCGACAAGGAAGCTCGCCACGTACAACTGGCCGACGAGGCCGTGCTGCTTGGTCCGGCACCCTCTCGCGAGTCGTACCTGGTGGCCGACAAGATCATCGAGGCCGCGAAGAAGACCGGCGCCCAGGCCATCCACCCCGGGTATGGCTTCCTGTCGGAAAACGAAGCCTTCGCCAAGCGCGTGGAAGACGAGGGCATGGCATTCATCGGACCGAAGCATTTCAGCATTGCCGCCATGGGCGACAAGATCGCCTCCAAGAAGCTGGCCAACGCGGCCAACGTCAACACCATTCCGGGCTGGAACGACGCCATCGAATCTGCCGAACGCGCTGTGGAGATCGCCAGGGACATCGGCTACCCGGTGATGATCAAGGCCAGTGCAGGAGGCGGCGGCAAGGGCTTGCGCGTGGCCTTCAACGACAAGGAGGCCCTTGAAGGCTTCACGAGCTGCCGCAACGAGGCGCGCAACAGCTTTGGTGACGACCGCATCTTCATCGAGAAATTCGTGCAGGAGCCGCGCCACATCGAGATCCAGGTGCTGGGCGATTCACATGGCAACGTGATCTACCTCAACGAGCGCGAGTGCTCCATCCAGCGCCGCCACCAGAAGGTGATCGAGGAAGCGCCGTCGCCTTTCATCTCCGATGCCACCCGCAAGGCCATGGGCGAGCAGGCCGTGGCCCTGGCCAAGGCGGTCAAATACCAGAGCGCGGGCACGGTGGAGTTCGTGGTCGGCAAGGACCAGGATTTCTACTTCCTTGAAATGAACACCCGCCTCCAGGTGGAACACCCGGTCACGGAGTGCATCACCGGGCTGGACCTGGTGGAGCTGATGATCCGGGTGGCGGCCGGTGAAAAGCTGCCGCTGACCCAGGACCAGGTCAAGCGCGAGGGTTGGGCGATCGAATGCCGCATCAACGCCGAGGATCCGTTTCGCAACTTCCTGCCCAGCACCGGGCGGCTGGTGCGTTTTGTACCTCCCGCGCAGTCCATGTTCCAGGCGAACACGGAGGCGCTGCACGGCGTACGGGTAGATACCGGCGTGCAGGACGGTGGCGAGATTCCCATGTTCTACGACTCGATGATCGCCAAGCTCATCGTGCACGGCAAGGACCGCACGGAGGCGATTGCCAAGATGCGCGAGGCGCTCAATGGTTTCGTGATCCGAGGCATCAGCAGCAACATCCCGTTCCAGGCGGCG
The DNA here is from genome assembly GCF_050250835.1 of Hydrogenophaga sp. Lineage (GTDB taxonomy): Bacteria > Pseudomonadota > Gammaproteobacteria > Burkholderiales > Burkholderiaceae_C > Hydrogenophaga. The sequence goes on from NZ_JBFWNX010000005.1 coordinate 132,777, forward strand.
CTGCTGGCGCACCCGAAATTCATCACCGGTGATTTCAACACCGGCTTCATCGCCGAGCACTACTCGAAGGGTTTTCGCGCGGAAGACGTGCCGCACAGCGACCCGGACTTCCTCGTCGCGCTGGCCGCCTTCGTGCGGCGCAAGTCGCGCGAACGCGCTGCCGGCCTGTCGGGCCAGTTGCCGGGCTATGGCGTCAAGGTCGGACATGATTTCTGCGTCGTTGTGCTGAGCAGTGACGGGCAGCACACCTACCGCCCCGTGCACGTGGACGAGGTGGTTGGGCAGCTCGGTTCCGCCGTGGTGACCGTGGACGGCAAGAGGTACGCGCTCTCCAGCCCTTCACGCCTGAACGATATCTGCGTCACCGGCATCTGCAACGCAGAGCCTTTCACCGTCCAGGTCGAGCGTGGCACGCCGCGCAACCCGCTGGCGCTGGTGGTTCAGCACAACGGCACGCGCATCGAGACCATGGTGGTCTCGCCGCGCATGGGCGAGCTGCACGCGCTGATGCCCTTCAAAGCCCCCGCCGACATGAGCAAATATGTGCTCTCGCCCATGCCGGGCCTGCTGGTGGATGTGGCGGTGCAACCTGGCCAGAAGGTGCAGGCCGGCGAACGCGTGGCCGTGATTGAGGCCATGAAGATGGAGAACGTGCTCTTCGCAGCGGCAGATGGTGTGGTCTCGAAGGTGCTGGCAGCGAAAGGTGAGTCGCTCATCGTCGACCAGCCCATCGTTGAATTTGAATGAGCCTTTCCCTGGCCACATCCCGATACGGACGGTGCCCCGGAAATGGGATACCCTACGGAGCATTGAGGCTTCGAAGGGGTTCTATGCGGCACGGTCTGGCGTTTGCCCTGGGGTGTTTGCGCGATCCGCGCCGGATGGGTGCGATTGCACCCGCCTCCAAGGCGCTGGCGCGGGCCATCGCCGATGAAGTCCAGCGAGATCAGCCTTCGGTGCTGATCGAGGTGGGTGCCGGAACGGGTGCGATCACCCGCGCCCTCGCAGACGCTCGGATCACGCCTGAGCGCTTTGTGGTGATCGAACGCGACGCCGACTTTGCCCGCTTGCTGCGACGGGCTTTTCCCTCGCTGGAGGTGCTGAATCACTGCGCCTCCAACCTGCATGCCCTGCCGATCGAGGCACGCTCGCCAGTGACGCTGGTGTCCTCGCTGCCCTTGCTGTCCATGCCCCGTGAAGAAGCGAAGCAGTGCATTGATGCCATGTTCTCGCTCATTGCGCGCCAGCCGGGCTCGCGCCTGATCCAGTACACCTATGCAGCGCCGCACCTGCGGCCGTTCAACCACATTCCCCCGGGCTGGCACTGGCGCCGTGCGGCGTCGGTCTGGGCCAACCTGCCCCCGGCCACCGTCTGGTCGCTGGAGCGCACACCGGGGTTCATCCACGGAGTTCACTGATTCATGGTCCAGTCGCCAACCTCCCATCGTCCCTTCAAGGTGCTGGGCATCCAGCAGATCGCCATCGGCGGCCCCGACAAGCAACGCCTGCAAAGGTTGTGGGTCGACATGCTGGGGCTCGAAATCACCGGCACCTTCCGCAGCGAGCGCGAGAACGTGGACGAGGACATCTGCGCCATGGGCAGCGGACCCTTCAAGGTCGAGGTGGACCTGATGCAGCCGCTGGACCCCGACAAGAAGCCTGCGGTGCACGCCACGCCGCTCAACCATGTGGGCCTGTGGATCGATCGGCTGCCGCAGGCGGTGGAATGGCTCAGCGCGCAGGGGGTTCGGTTCGCACCGGGCGGCATCCGAAAGGGCGCGGCGGGATTCGACATCTGCTTCCTGCACCCCAAGGCCAATGAGGAGTTCCCCATCGCCGGCGAAGGCGTGCTGGTGGAACTGGTGCAGGCGCCACTTGAGGTGGTGGCCGCCTTTGGCCGGCTGGAGAGTCAGCCCGGCTGACCTGGCAAGCCCGGAGCAAGGCGGCTTTTCCGGGCCTTTTTGTCGCTATGCGGCCGTTGAGGGCGACGTACGCTCGTGGCCTCGGGGTCCAGCCGTGCGCAGGGCTCTGCCACCCAGTTGCAGGAGCGTGCCATGGAAACGTCCGCCAAGCCGACCAATGTTGATCATTTTCCCGCGTCTGCATGGCGCGGCCAGGGGCAGGCCGAGCCTTGGCCTGACGCCTTGCTGGAGAGGTTCTGCCTGCGGATGTCCAGCCAGGGCATGTGCGTGAGCCGCGCTCTGATGGCCTGCGACCGTCGCTACGCGCTGGAGCAGATTTCCCACGGCCACAACATGGCCGATGACACCCTGCGGGCCATGGCGGTGGAGTTGTTCCGGCACTTTTTGAGCCAGCGATCCGGCATTGTCGGCATCCATTGAGCGACCCAGGCAACCAGGAGCCGCCCCCAATGTCCGCCATTCCGTTTCTTTTCTTCCCGGGCATCTGGCTCATGCGCCGCCTGCGCTTGCGCAGCAAGTTGCTGGTGCTGGCCGCGGCCGCCGCGTGGCCATTGACGGCCGTGCTGCTGGTGGAGCCCGGGAGCATCGGTGTGATGCTCCTTGCCGGAGGAGGGTTGGGTTTGCTCGCCTACCTCCTGCTGGCTTTTCACATCAGCTTCATGGCCGATTTCCGCCAGGTGCGGCAAGCCATGGAACAGACCGCCATTGGCAACCTGCGCTCCTCCATGCAGATTCGAGGGCGTGACGAGTTGACCGATCTCGGGCGACTCGTGGAGCACGTGGCCGCCAACCTGTCCGCCATGGTGGCCGAGGTGCGCAGCAACTCCGCACTGGTGGCCCATGCCGGCCGCAGTATGGCGGCCGGCAACCGCGACCTGGCCGATCGAACCGAACAGCAGGCCGCCAATCTGGAACAGACCGCCGCGAGTGTGCAGCAGCTCTCCAGCACCGTGCAGCAGAATGCCCAGACCGCTGGCGAGTCTGACCAGCAGGCCGCCCAGGTGCGCGACGTGGCCGAGTCAGGCGCGCAGTCCATGGGTCGAGCGGTTGACTCGGTGGAGGGCATCCAGAAAGGCGCCCAGCAGATGAACGAAATCATCGGCGTGATCGACAGCATCGCCTTCCAGACCAACATCCTGGCGCTCAACGCCGCCGTGGAGGCCGCGCGGGCTGGCGAACAGGGTCGAGGTTTTGCCGTGGTGGCCAATGAGGTTCGCACGCTGGCGCAACGCTCTTCGGCATCAGCGCGCGAGATCCGGGAGTTGATCGAAGCTTCGCGCACGCAGGTGGAAACCAGCGTGGCGCGCATGCGCACGGCTGGCAACAGCATGGGCCAGATCGTGAGCGGCGTGCGAGGCGTGGCGGCCAACATGTCGCTCATTTCCGCCTCCAGCGCCGAACAGAGTTCCGGGCTGAAGGAAATTTCTTCTGCCGTGACGCAGCTCGATGCCATCACCCAGCGCAACGCGCAGATGGTGGAGCGTGCCGTAGCGCAGGCCGATCAGCTCGAGCAGCGGGCGGCGCATCTCGCGCGAGCGGTGTCGTCCTTCATGCTCCAGCAAGGCACGGCCGAGGAAGCCATGGCATTGGTGGACCGCGCTCTGACGATGCGCCAGCAGCGCGGACGCGAAGCATTTGTGCGCGAGCTCACCGAGCCGGCCAGAGGCTTTCACGATCGCGACATGTATGTGTTCGCGCTCGACCGCGACGGGGTGTACCGCGCCTTTGGCGGCAAACCGGAGAAAGTGGGCAGCCGGGTGCAGGACATTGCGGGCGCCGACGGCGCGGCGTTGCTCAGCGCCATCGTGGACCAGGCAGAGGTGGGAGCAGGCTGGGTGGAATACGACATCGCCAACCCGGTCTCCGGTGCCATCCAGGGCAAGATGTCCTATGTGGTGAAGGTCGACGATCTCTACGTGGGTTGCGGCGTGTACAAGACGGTGACTGCCTAGCTTGGCGTACGGCGCGCCCGCGCCCGGGCCAGTGCGGCCTCGATCACGGCGCGCTTCTTGTCCAGCATCGCCGGGTCCGTGATGCGTGAATGCTCAGGCAGATGGGCCAGTTTGTCCCGGGCCTTGGCTTCCAGCCTTGTCTCGTGTTCCACTTTTTCCCGCGCCAGGCGCACCTGCCGACTGGCGTAGCGCTCGCGCCCCTGGCGCGCCTGCTCTGGCGTCCAGGCCTGCCAGCCGGTGCGCTCCCCGCTCACCACTTCCAGCGAGATGCAGTCCACCGGACACACCGGCAGGCAGAGTTCGCACCCGGTGCAATAGGGCTCCACGACGGTATGCATTCGCTTGTGCGTGCCCAGGATGGCATCGGTGGGGCAGGCCTGGATGCAAAGAGTGCAGCCGATGCACCAGTCTTCGTCGATCACGGCCACGGTCAGCGGACCTTCGATGCCGAATTTTCGATCCAGTGCGACAGGGGGTTTGCCGGTGAGGGCGGCCAGTCGCTCCATGCCTTCCGCGCCGCCCGGGGGGCATTGGTTGATGCCAGCCTCACCCGCCGCGATGGCCTGGGCGTAGCTGGCGCAGTCGGGGTAGCCGCAGCGAGTGCACTGGGTCTGCGGCAGGGCAGCGTCGATGCGCCGGGCCAGTTCGTTCATGGCCGTCAATATAACGGCGGCGCAGCCTGGCGGACCGCGCTGCGCCCTCAGACCCGGGCGGACTTGCGGTTTTTGGCCGCTGGCTTGGCCGCGGCGGCCTTCTTGACCGGCACCGCCTTGCGCGCAGCACGCGCTGGCGCTGGCGCTTTGGCAGTGGTGGGCTTGGCCGTGGCCGTGGCCGTGTCGGGCTGGTGCGCACGGATGAAGGACTTCACCACGGGGTGGACCATCTCGCGCCAGCGCCGGCCGCTGAAGATGCCGTAGTGCCCGGCGCCCGGCGCCTCGTAGTGCATGCGGTGGGACTTGGCGATACCGGTGCAGAGCTGGTGCGCGGCAGCGGTCTGGCCCGAGCCGGAAATGTCGTCCAGTTCACCTTCGATGGTGAGCAGGGCGGTGCGGGTGATGTCCTGCGGGCGGACGCGCTCTTGCTCGCCGGCCTCGTCTTTCACATCCCAGGTGCCGTTGACCAGCTTGAAATCCTGGAACACTGTCTCGATCGTTTCAAGGTAGTAGTCGGCGTCCATGTCAAGCACGGCGTTGTACTCGTCGTAGAACTTGCGGTGGCTCTCCACGCTCTCGTTGTCGCCTTTGACAAGATCCTTGAAGTAGTCGTAGTGGCTGCTGGCGTGGCGGTCGGGGTTCATGGCCACAAAGCCGGTGTGTTGCAGGAAGCCGGGGTACACGCGACGGCCCGCGCCAGGGAAGTTGTCCGGCACGCGGTAGATCACGTTGTTCTCGAACCACTGGTGGCTGCGCTGCGTGGCCAGGTTGTTCACCGCCGTGGGCGATTTGCGCGCGTCGATCGGGCCGCCCATCATCGTCATGGACCAGGGTGTGGTCTCGCCCCGGCTGGCCATCAGCGAGACAGCCGCCAGCACCGGCACGGTGGGCTGGCAGACGCTGATCACATGGCAATTGCCGTAGCCTTTTTGCAGGTAGCGGATGAACTCCTGCACATAGTTCACGTAGTCGTCGAGGTGGAACGACCCATCGGCCAAGGGCACCAGTCGCGCATTTTTCCAGTCGGTGATGTAGACCTTGTGGTCTTTGAGCATGGTGCGGACCGTGTCGCGCAACAGGGTGGCGTAGTGACCTGAGAGTGGCGCCACGATCAGCACCACGGGTTGCCCCTTGAGCTTGGCCAGGGTGTCGGTATCGTCTGAAAAGCGCTTGAAACGGCGCAACTCGCAAAACGGCTTGTCGATCTCGATGCGTTCGTGGATCGCGACCTCCACGCCATCCACGTTCACGGTATGAATGCCGAACACGGGCTTTTCGTAATCTTTGCCCAGACGGTGCATGAGGTCGTAGCCGGCGGAGATGCGCTGGGCTCCGGGCAGCTGGGCCAGCGGCAGCATGGGGTTGCTGTACAGCTTGGCGGCCACTTCGGCCAGATCTGCAAACGGCTCCATGATGGAGCGCTGGGTTTCGTAAATCTGATACAGCATGGATGAGAACCGACTCGTTATGTTGCAGTGCAATATAGCAGCATGTCAAAGGCCCTGTCAGGGTGATAACACCTAGGGCCAGTTCACGCTATTTTCCACCCCATTCGCACTGGGAAAAATGGTGTGAACAGGCCCTTATCTTCGAGTTCACCTGTCACCTTCGTGAAAGAATGAAGCCTGAGTTCGCATGACACATACCCAACCAGCCATGACCATCACCCACCAACCCGTATTGTTCGTGGGACACGGCAGTCCCATGAACGCCATCGAAGACAACGCCTGGCGGCGCCAATGGCAGGCCATGGGTCGTGAGCTGCTGTCCCGCGGCACGCGGCCCAGCCTGATTTTGTGCATATCCGCCCACTGGCTCACCGACGGCTGGACGCTCACTGCCATGAGCAACCCCCGAACCATCCACGATTTTGGCGGCTTCCCGCAGGCGCTGTTCGACCAGCGGTACCCCGCCCCGGGCGCACCGGCGATGGCGCGGGCCATCAGCGAGCAGGTGCGCCAACCCGGCAGCGGTGCGCCGCTGGCGCTCGATGAAGGCGAATGGGGCCTGGACCACGGCGCCTGGTCGGTGCTTCTGCCCATGTTCCCCGAAGCGGACATTCCGGTGGTCCAGCTCAGCATGGACTACCGCCGCCCGGCCGCCGAGCACCTCGCGGTGGGGCGCCAGCTGGCGAAGCTGCGTGAGCAGGGCGTATTGATTGTGGGCAGCGGCAACGTGGTTCACAACCTGCGCACCATGCGCTGGAACGCCTCCGCTGACCAGGCCTACGATTGGGCGATCGAGTTCGACCGCGTCACGGCCGAGCACATCGCTGCCGGGCGCATCGACTCGCTGGCGGACTTTCAGCAACTCGGCTCGGTGGCGCAGATGGCACACCCGAGCTGGGAGCACTACCTGCCGCTGCTCTATGCGGCGGGCGCAGCCAGCGCCGACGAGGCCCCGACTTTCTTCAACGAAGGTTTCCAGGGCGCCTCGATTTCCATGCGATCGGTGATCTGGGGTTGAACCAGCGAGGACGTCACGTGGCAGGATGCAGCGCCCGGCCAGTCGCGAGGCGGCACAGGCGGCGTCAAACCACCTTCGCGATCGCCTGGCACACGTAGTCGATGTTCTTGCTGTTCAGCGCAGCCACGCACATGCGGCCGGTGTCGGTGCCGTAGACACCGAATTCGCTGCGCAGACGCACCATCTGGTCCTTGGTGAGACCGGAGTAGCTGAACATGCCGATCTGGCTGGTGATGAATCCCATGTCCTGCTTCACACCAGCGGCCTTGAGTCCGTCCACCAGCTTCTGGCGCATCGCCTTGATGCGCACACGCATCTCGCCCAGTTCCTTTTCCCACTGGGCGCGCAGATCGGGGTTGTTCAGCACGGCTGCGACCACCGCGCCGCCGTGGATGGGCGGGTTGGAGTAGTTGGTGCGGATCACGATCTTGAGTTGCGAGAGGACGCGCGAGGCTTCCTCGGCGTTTTCGCACAGCACCGAGAGGGCCCCCACGCGCTCGCCGTACAGGCTGAAGCTCTTGGAGAACGAGGTGGACACAAAGAAGGTGAGGCCCGCAGCGACGAATTTCCCAATGACCGCGCCGTCTTCGGCAATCCCGTGGCCAAAACCCTGGTAGGCCATGTCCAGGAAGGGCGTGAGCCCGCGGGCCTCGACCACCGCGACCACCTGGTCCCACTGCGCCGGCGTGATGTCGTAGCCGGTGGGGTTGTGGCAGCAGGCGTGCAGCACGGCGATCGTGCCGGGCGCTGCTGCGTTCAGGCTGGCAAGCATGCCTTCGAAGTTCACACCGCGCTTGGCGGCATCGTAATAAGCGTAGGTGTCGACCTTGAAGCCTGCGTTGGTGAACAGCGCGCGGTGGTTTTCCCAGCTCGGGTCGCTGATCAGCACGGTGGCGCCGGGATTGAGGCGGTGCAGGAAATCGGCGCCGATCTTGAGGCCACCCGTGCCGCCAATGGCCTGGACCGTGGCCACGCGGCCCGATTTCACCGGCTCGGATTCGGCGCCAAACACCAGGCTCTTGACGGCCGCGTCGTAGGCTGCAATGCCGTCGATGGGCAGGTAGCCGCGGGCGGAGGGCTTGTCCATCATGGCCTTTTCGGCGGCCTGAACGCACTGCAGCAGAGGCAGCTTGCCGTTGTCGTCGAAGTACACACCGACACCGAGGTTGACTTTATTGGGGTTGGTGTCGGCGGCAAATTGTTCGTTCAGACCCAGAATCGGGTCGCGGGGCGCCATCTCGACGGCGGAGAAGAGGGACATGCTGGATTTCCTGGGGGAGGTTGGTGTCGGAAGCAGGCGGCATTTTACCGGTTGGGTTTCGGTGTCCTGAGCTTTGCTGGTGTGTGACCAAGTGCGCAGGAAATGCCTCTGAGCGTGAGCTTGTGCATGGCCTTCCAGACTTTGGTTAACACGTCACTGAATGCAGATAGTAAATAGGATGCCGTCTGGGGTATATTCAAAAAAGACCGTTAACTTTTATTAACATTTCACTGCTTTTGGAGGAAATGAGCCATGCAAAGACATACTTCAGGACTCATCCGCGCCGTCGTGCCCCGACTGGCCTTGATGGCTTCGGCGCTGGCTCTTGCAGGTTGCGCCAGTTTCGGTTCTTCGCATCCTCCGGCGCCCGCCGTGGCCTCGACCGCCGCTTACAACTACGTGGTCGGGCCGGGTGATGTTCTCAACATCAACGTCTGGCGCAATCCCGAACTGTCCTCCACCGTGCCGGTCCGTCCGGACGGCAAGGTGTCCACTCCGCTGGTGGACGAGTTGGTGGCACAAGGCAAGACATCTTCGGAAATTGCTCGCGACGTCGAGAAAGCCCTGGGCAAGTTCGTGCGTGACCCGGTGGTCACAGTGATCGTGACCACGTTTGTCGGCCCCTACAGCGAACAGATTCGCGTGGTAGGCGAAGCCACCCGTCCGCAGTTCCTGCCCTACAAGCAGAAGATGACGGTGATGGACGTGATGATTGCCGCAGGCGGCCTGACCGACTTCGCCGACGGCAACAAGGCCACCATCGTGCGCGCTGCCGAAGGCAACAAGCGCTACAGCGTGCGACTGCAGGACCTCATCAAGCGTGGCGACATTTCCGCCAACGTGGAAATGCTGCCTGGCGACATCCTGATCATCCCGCAGGGCTGGTTCTGATCCTTGCGCCACTGGCGCCCACCGGTCGGTCTCCGGTCCGGCCGGCCGCACCGCTCATTCGCTGTCACACACGGTTGCCTGCATGCACGACCTCATCAATCAAATCACGACCTACCTGAGGGGCATGTGGAAGTACCGCCGCCTCGGCGTGCTGGTGGCCTGGCTGGTCGCTGGCGCGGCTGCGGTGGGCGTGATGCTCATTCCCGATCGTTATGAGGCCTCGGCGCGTGTCTACGTGGATACGCAATCCATCTTGCGCCCCCTGATGGCGGGCCTGACGGTGCAGCCCGACGTCCAGCAGCAGGTGACGATGCTCAGCCGCACGCTGATCAACCGCCCGACGGTGGAGAAGCTTGTTCGCATGGCCGACCTGGACCTGAGCGCGAAATCCAAGGAGGAGCAGGAACAGCTCATCGCGCAGGTCACGAAGTCGGTATCCATCGAGTCAGCGGGCCGCGACAACCTGTATCGGTTGGCTTACCGAGGTGAAAGCCCCGACAAGGCGCTGCGCGTGGTGAGCTCCCTGCTCACCATCTTCGTCGAGTCCAGCATGGGCAATTCCAAGTCGGACTCTGAAGGTGCGCGCCGCTTCATCGAGGAGCAGATCAAGAACTACGAAGCCAAGCTCAGCGAAGCCGAGACGCGTTTGAAGGAATTCAGGCTCCGCAATCTGGACATGCAGGCGCAGGGCGGCCTGGACATGGCTGGACGCATGGCGGAGATTTCCAACACATTGAGCCAGGCCCGCCTTGAGCTTCGAGAAGCCACCAGTGCTCGCGAAGCCGCGGCCAGGCAACTGGAGGCGGTGCGCGCTGCGCAACGCAACACGGCGTCGCAACCCACCACCTCGTTCGCCACACCCGAGACCGACCTGCGCATCAGCGACCTCAAGCGGAGCCTCGATGCGCTGCTGCAGCGGTTCACGGAGCAACATCCCGATGTGCTCAACACGCGGCGCCTGATCCGCGAGCTGGAAGAGCAGAAGCGGCGCGAAATTGCAGAGCTGCAGCGCGCTGCGGCGGCCAACCCGGGGCAGCCCCTGGTGTCCGTGAATCCGGCGGTGCAGGAGTTGGCGCGCATCCATTCGGCGGCCGAGGTGCAGGTGGCGTCGTTGCAGGCGCGCGTTTCCGAATTTGAATCGCGTGCTGCGAAGGCGCGTGAGCAGATGAAGGTGGCACCCCAGATGGAGGCCGAGCTGGCGCAGCTCAACCGCGACTACGAGATCCATCGCAAGAACTATGAGGATCTCGTGTCGAGGCGTGAGTCGATCACCATGAGCGGGGAACTTGAAAGTGCCTCCAGTCTGGCGGACTTCAGGGTGATTGATCCGCCGCGCGCAGAGAGCAAACCGGTGGCCCCCAATCGGGTCCTGCTCATGCCGCTCGCTCTGATGCTTGCACTGGGCTCCGGCCTGGCGTTTACTTTCCTCATGAGTCAGGTTCGCCCTGTGTTCTTTGATGCAAACACTTTGCGCAGCTCGACCGAGCTGCCATTGCTCGGTGTCGTGACTTTGGTCAAGAACGATTCCTTTCGCCAGCGCGAGCGTCGCAGCCTGATGCGGTTTGCTGCGTCGGTGGCGTTCCTGGTGTTGGTGTTTCTGGTCGGCATGGCACTGCTGTCTTACCGATCCGGCCTTGTGAGGTGATTGGAAATCATGACCAGTCTGATTGAAAAAGCAGCCCTTCGCCTGGAACAACTGCGCCAGGCGGGTGTGGACACCGCTGCCCTGGAGGTGGCAAATGCGCCAGCTTCATCCACGCCGGCGGTCTCTGCCGCTCAGGCGCCCGCGGCAACAACCGCTTCGCCCAAGGCTTCGTCCACACCGTCACCGGAGGTGGTGTCCAAGGCAGTTCACATCAACCTGGCGGCGTTGACCGCCGAGGGCTACGTGACGCCCAACGCACCGCGGTCCGCCATTGCTGACCAGTACCGCGTGATCAAACGGCCTCTGCTGGCCAATGCCACCGGCAAAGGGGCCTCCGTGGTGCCCAACGGCAACCGCATCATGATCACCAGTGCCATGCCTGGTGAGGGCAAAAGTTTCACCGCTGTCAATCTGGCCATGAGCATTGCCATGGAGCTGGACTATCGCGTTTTACTGGTGGATGCCGATGTGGCGCGGCCCTCGCTCATGAAAGCATTTGGCTTGCCAGCGGGCCCGGGTTTGCTGGACCTGTTGCTCGGCGACAAGGTGGAAATGTCGGACGTGTTGTTGCGGACCAACGTCGACAAGCTCAGCCTGCTCCCCAGCGGAACGCCCCACCCGCGCGCTACCGAGTTGTTGGCGAGCGATGCCATGACCGATCTGATCGAAGAAATGGGGCAGCGCTATCCGGACCGCATCATCATTTTTGATTCGCCTCCGTTGCTTTTGACCACCGAGGCGCGCGTGCTGGCCACCCACATGGGTCAGGTCGTCGTCGTCGTGCAGGCAGAGAAAACCTTGCAGTCACAAGTCCGCCATGCCATGACGACCATCGAGTCCTGCCCGATCAAGCTGATGCTGCTCAATCAGGCGCGCGGTGGGGATCAAGACGCTTATGGATACGGATACGGCTATGGCTACGGATATGGCCAGTCCGTTGGCCAGCCTGCGGAGTCCAACGCGACAATGGCTGTTTCTGCATGATGGCGATGAGGGAGTCTGTTGCGATGACACCAACTATGCGAACGCGAGCCCTGAGTCTGCCGGCGCAGCGCACGCTGGTGGTGGCCTGCTGCACGGCGTTGTCTTCCATGTGCCATTTGCAGGCGTTTGCCCAGGACGCCACGCAGCCACCGGCTGCTGCCGAGGTTCCGCCGCGAGCAGGCATCTGGGTGGAGCCCCGCGTCACGGTGGGCGCGACGTTGACCAACAATGGCACGCTGGCCTCCACGAACCCGCAAAGTGAACAGGTGTTGGAGGTCAGCCCTGGCGTTCGGGCGATCCTGAACAAACCGCGCGCCAAGGGCTTCTTCGACTATTCGCTGACGTCGCTTTATCACGCGCAAGGCACCTCTGGCGACAATTTCCGCAACGCGCTCAATGCCAACATGACGTTCGAAGCGGTGGACAACACCGTTTTCCTGGATGCGTCCGGAATCATGTCTGACGAGGTGATTTCGGCTTTCGGCACCCAATCCTCTGGCCGATCCGATATCAACCGGGCCTCAACAGCCAGTTTTCGACTGTCACCCTACGTTAGGGGGACATTGGGCGGAAGAGTCAACTATGAACTGCGCTACAGCGCGGAAGCCCTCGACACCGACGCTGCAGTCCGCTCAGACATCACGGTGCAGAGTCTGTCGGTTCGGATGCGCAGCGAACTCACGGGGCAGTCATTGGGCTGGTCGTTCGATGCTTCAACGCAGGACGCCGAATATTCATTGGGTCGCCGAACCCGGTCCGACACCGTTCAAGGCGGTCTGCTCTACGCGCTGAACCCGCAAGTCCTCGTCACCGTTACCGCTGGCGTGGAGGCCAACGACGTGATCACGCTCACGCGCGAGTCCTACAACACCGCCGGCCTCAACTTCGATTGGCGCCCCTCCGACCGAACGCGACTGCAGGCAGGTATTCAAAGGCGCTACTTTGGAACCGGGCACAACGTTTCCTTCGAGCATCGGACCGGTCGCACGGTCTGGCGCTACACCGATACGCGAGATGTGGTGAACAGCCCGCTGGAGTCCGCAGACGCTTCTCTGGGCTCCATCTATGGGCTGCTGGACAGTCTCTACACGTCGCAGGAGCCCGACCCGATTCGCCGCGCGCAACTGGTCGAGGCGGAGTTGGTGCGGCTTGGCCTGCCCCCCGATGCCAGAGTCTTCCAGAGCTTCCTGTCCTCTTCGGCCACACTGGATCGCTCTCAGCAGCTCTCCGTTGCACTCGTGGGGCAACGTGATGTGATCACCCTCAGTCTGGGCCGTGGCGATTCACGGCGCCTGGACCCGACGCTCAATCTGGGGGACGACTTCGACATCGGTGGCCCGATTCGCCAGCAATCATGGGGGGTCAACTACGCCCACCGGCTCACGCCCATCACCACCTACACCATCGGATTGGCTTCGCAGAAGAACAAGAGCACGGTTGCGGGACTGGACAATCGCCTGACGTCATTCACGCTTGGCCTGTCCACTCGCATCAGCCTGCGCACCAGTGGCAGCCTTCAGTTCCAGAGAACGGACTACGACCGGGCCATTGGCTCTTACGGTGAAACCGCCATCTCGGCCTTCATCACGCACCGATTCTGATTCCATGTACGAAGCGTATTACGGGTTGAGCAGCAAGCCTTTTCAGCTCAATCCAGACCCCCGTTTTTATTACAGCAGCAAGCCTCACCGGCGCGCGCGCTCGTACCTGGTGTACGGCGTCATGCGCGGCGAGGGCTTCATCGTCATCACCGGTGAGGTTGGCGCGGGCAAGACCACCATTGTTCGCGACCTGCTCGACAGCCTGGAAAACGGCTCGGTGGTGGCGGCGCATCTGGTGAGCACGCAACTGGGCGCGGACGATGCGCTCAAGCTGGTGTGCGCGGCGTTCGGCGTGGCCGTGCGTGGCTCGAGCAAGGCCGACATGCTCATGGCGCTGGAGGCCTTCTTCATCACGCAGACCACCCAGGGCAAGCGCTGCCTGCTCATCGTGGACGAAGCGCAGAACCTTCAGCACCTGGCGGTGGAAGAGCTGCGCATGCTGTCGAACTTCCAGTTCGGCGAGCAGGCCCTGTTGCAAACCTTCCTGGTGGGTCAACCTGAGTTCCGCAACATCCTGCAAGGCCCTGGTATGTTGCAGCTTCGTCAGCGCGTTACGGCCCGCTGCCACCTCGGCCCGCTGGACGAGGAAGACACCCGCGCCTACATCGAGCACCGCCTCAAGTGCGCGGGTGCCACCGACAAGCCGACTTTCGATCCCGCCGTGTTTCCGGCGATCTTTCAGCACAGCGGCGGCATTCCCCGGCGCATCAACACGATCTGCGATCGGCTGTTGCTGCAGGGCTATCTTGCAGAAACGCCGCACCTCACGCTGGACGCACTGAACGAGGTGGTGGCCGAGATGCACGCCGAGAGCGCGGTCGCCACCGTCGAGCCGGTGGAGACCGAGGACCGCTGGGCGCACCTCCCCAAAGCCAGCGAGGGCGCCGCAGCCCGTCCCTCGCTGGTGGACGGCATCGGTCCGGAAGACCTCGACCTTGATCCAGCACTGATCGACGGCATCAGCGAGGAATTGACCAAGGTCTCGGCCGAGCAGCTCAGCACCCGGCTGCTGCGCATGGAGCGCAGCGTGCTGCGCCAGGAGCGCGTGAGCCTGGAGATCCTGGGCGCGCTCAAGAAGATCGTGGCGGCCACGCGCAAACCGCGTGGCAACAGCGGGGCCTGACCGCTGGAGGGGATCGAATGAGCTCGACTTCGCCCATCATCAATGCGCTCACCATCGACGTGGAGGATTACTTCCAGGTCTCGGCGATGGCGCCATACATCGACCGTGCGCATTGGGACCAGCGCGAATGTCGCGTCGAGCGCAACATCGACCGCATCCTGCGCCTGCTGGCCGACCACAACACCCACGCCACCTTTTTCACGCTGGGCTGGGTGGCCGAGCGTTATCCGGACATGGTGCGTCGCATCGTGCGCGAGGGTCATGAACTGGCCAGCCATGGCTATGGCCATCAGCGCGTCACAGACCTCAGCGAGCCGGAGTTCTTCGAGGACATCCACCGAGCCAAAGCGCTGCTGGAGGACATCGGGGGTCTGCCGGTGCTGGGTTACCGCGCACCCAGCTTTTCCATCGGGGCAGACAACCTCTGGGCGCTGGACACGCTGCTGCGCGCGGGATACCAATACAGCTCCAGCATCTACCCGGTGCAGCACGACCACTACGGCATGCCCGATGCACCGCGCTTTGCCTACGCGCCGCGCGATGGCCTGCTGGAGGTGCCGCCCACGACCTTGCGCCTTTTCAACCGCAACCTGCCTTCCAGTGGTGGCGGGTATTTCCGCCTGCTGCCATATTCGATCTCCCGCTGGATGCTCCGGCAGGTCAACCGCCGCGATGCGCAGTCGGCCATCTTTTACTTTCACCCCTGGGAAATCGACGCCGGTCAGCCCCGTGTGCCCGGCATCAACCTCAAGACGCGCTTTCGGCATTACGTGAACATCGGGCGCACCGAGCAGCGCCTGGCGCGTCTGCTGCAAGATTTTCGCTGGGGCCGCATGGACCGGATCTTCCTTCCAGGTCGCGCGCGAGAGGTGTCCGTTGTCTGACGCTGCCGCGCTGCGCATTCTTCGCCTTGACAGCGCCCAGCCCGAACAGGTGGCACGCTGGGAGGCTTTCGTGCTCGCCCATCCGCAGGCCACGTTCTTTCACCGCGCGGGCTGGCAAAAGATCATTCGCGAGGTCTTTCGGCACGACACCTACTTCCTGTACGCTGAAGCGCCCGATGGCGAGATCCAGGGAGTGCTGCCGCTGGCGCACGTGAACAGCCGCCTGTTCGGCAACGCGCTGACCGGCCTGCCGTTCGCAGTTTATGGTGGCGCGGCTGCCCAGACCGAAGAGGCCGCCACCGCCCTTGAGGCCGAAGCCCAGCGCCTGGCCATCGAGCTGGGGACCGACCACCTGGAACTGCGCCACATGGAACGCCGCCACACCGACTGGCCGGTGCAGGACCTCTACGTCACCTTCCGCAAGGCCATCCTGCCCAGGGAAGAAGACAACATGCTGGCCATTCCGCGCAAGCAGCGCGCCATGGTGCGCAAGGGCATCAAGAATGGCCTGACCTCCCATCTCGATCCCGACGTCGGCCGCTTCTTCAGCCTCTACGCCGACAACGTGCATCGCCATGGCACACCCGCCATGCCCAGGCGCTACTTCCAGGCCTTGATGGACACCTTTGGCCCGGATTGCGAGGTGTTGACCGTTTGCTCTGCCGAAGGTCGGCCGCTCTCCAGTGTGTTGAGCTTCTATTTCCGCGACGAGGTGCTGCCGTACTACGCAGGCGACGACGAGGCCGCGCGCGACCTGGCCGCCAACGACTTCAAATATTGGGAACTCATGCGCATGGCCTGTGCGCGTGGGCTCAAGGTGTTTGACTACGGCCGCAGCAAGGAAGGCACCGGCCCCTATGCATTCAAGCGGAACTGGGGATTCGAGCCAACGCCGCTGCACTACGAATACCGCCTCTACAAGCGCGAGAGCATTCCGCAGAACAACCCGGCGAATGCCAAGTACAAGTTGCTGATTGCCACCTGGCGCCGCATGCCGCTGGGCCTGGCGAACTGGCTGGGACCTTTCATCGTCCGGAACCTGGGATAGCGGCATGGCAAACCTGCTCTACCTGGTGCATCGCCTGCCTTACCCGCCGAACAAGGGCGACAAGGTGCGTTCCTACCACCTGCTTCGCCATTTGCTGCGCCAGCACCGCGTGTTCCTGGGTACCTTCATCGACGACCCGGACGATGAGCAGCACCTGCCCACCCTCAAGGCCTTGTGTCCGGACCTGCACGTGGAGCGCATTCAGCCGCGGCTGGCCAAGGTGAAGAGCCTGGGTGGTCTGCTGCGTGGTGAGGCGCTCACGCTGGCCTACTACCGCAGCGCGGGCATGCAGCGCTGGGTGGACAAGGTGGCGGCCTCGCACGAGCTGCAAGCCAGCGTGGTGTTTTCCTCCGCCATGGCGCCGTACGCGCAGTCGCTCGCGCCCGAGGTGCCCATGCTGGTGGACTTTGTTGACGTGGACTCGGCGAAGTGGACGCAATATGCACCCGCGCACCGCTGGCCGCTCTCCAGCCTCTACCGCCGTGAGGGCGCTCAGCTGCTGGCCTACGAGCGCGCCGTGGCGGCCCAGTCGCGCCGCTCCTTTTTCGTCACGCCCAATGAGACCGCGCTGTTCGTCTCGCAGGCACCCGAGTGTGCTGACGTGGTGCAGTCGATCAGCAATGGAGTGGACGCGGATTTCTTCGAGCCAGACCCGGTGCGCGTCAACCCTTTCGCCTCCGGCGAGCAAGCGGTGGTGTTCACCGGCGCCATGGACTACTGGCCCAACATCGACGGTGTGAGCTGGTTTGTGGCCGACATGCTGCCGCGTCTGCGCGCCCAGTGGCCACGTGCGCGTTTCTACATCGTGGGCCGAAGCCCTTCGCCGCAGGTGCTGGCGCTGGCCGGGGAGCATGTGGTGGTCACCGGCACGGTGCCTGACGTGCGACCCTACCTGCAACATGCCTCTGCCGTGGTGGCACCGCTGCGTGTGGCGCGAGGCATTCAGAACAAGATTCTGGAAGCCATGGCAATGGGGCAACCGGTGGTGACCGTGCCTTCGTGCGCCGAAGCCATCGGCGCCACGTCTGCACAGGGCTTGCTGCAGGCCGACTCGCCAGAAGCGTTCGTTCAGGCATTGCGGCCGCTGATGGACGATGCCGCCCATGCACAGGCGCTGGGCCGCGAGGCCCGCCAGTTCGTGCTGGCGGGCTACAGCTGGCATGCCCATCTGAGCGGCATCGACGCCTGTCTCGCCGATGCTGCACCCAAGGCGCTGGCCCATGCCTGATTTCGGCAAACTGCCCCACCACTGGCGTGTCCCGCTGGCCAGCCTGACGGCGCTGGTGCTGGCCACGATCTGGTTGTACAGAGACACCGCCTGGGGCATGGCCACCATCTGGTCCGAACGCGACACCTACACCCACGGTTTCGTCGTGCCGCTGATCTCGGCCTGGCTGGTCTGGCGCATGCGCCATGCGCTGGCGCCAATGCTGCCCCGACCTTCCCCATGGGCCTGGGCGCTCATGCTCGGGCCCGCTCTGCTCTGGCTTGCCGGTGACCTGGTGGCGGTGAATGCGGCCAGCCAGGCTGCGCTGATGGCGCAACTTGTGTTGTGCGTGCCGGCGGTGTTGGGCTGGCAGGCGACGCGGGCGATGGCCTTTCCGCTCGGATTTTTGTTCTTTGCCGTGCCCGTGGGGGACTTCATGTTGCCCCAGCTGGTGGAATGGACCGCCGATTTCACCGTGGCCGCATTGCGGCTCAGTGGTGTGCCCGTGTACCGAGACGGCCAGCACTTCGTGATTCCTTCGGGCTCGTGGTCCGTGGTGGAGGGCTGCAGCGGCATCCGCTACCTGATTGCATCGGTCACCGTGGGTACCTTGTTCGCCTACCTCAGCTACAAGGACACGAAGCGACGCCTGATGTTTGTGGGCGTCTCGATCGTGGTGCCCCTGGTGGCGAACTGGCTGCGTGCCTACATGATCGTGATGATTGGCCACCTCTCCAACAACCAGTTGGCGGTGGGCGTGGACCACATCATCTATGGCTGGCTGTTCTTTGGCGTGGTCATTCTGGTGATGCTGTTCATCGGTGCCCGTTGGGCCGATGCACCTCAGGCCACGCTGGAACCTGCTGACGCGATGCCTGGGGTGAGCCGAATGCCCACAGGACCTTCGCTCGGGCGCAGCAGCCTGATCGCCATGACGGTCGCGCTGTTGGTGGTGGCCTCGCCCCATCTGGCCCGGCAGGCATTGGCATTGGGCACCAATCCGGAGCCCGTGCAATTGGCACCGGTTCGGGCCAACGCGCCTTGGCAGTCGGTGGATTCGCCGCCGAGCGACTGGGTGCCTGCCTTCCAGCACGCTTCCGCCTCGGCCCATGCCGGCTACCTGGGGCCCCAGGGCCAGCAGGTCGGACTGCACCTCAGCTACTACCGCCAGCAGGACCGTGAGCGCAAGCTCGTCAGTTCCGTCAACCTGCTCGTGCAACAAGATGATCCTCATTGGGCACTGGCGTCCGAAGGCAGTGCACAGGCCACGCTGGCGGGCACCGACCTGCGCGTGAGTGAGACCATTCTGCGGCAATGGGTGGCCAGCAAGGGAAGCGGTGGACAACGCCTGCTGCTTTGGCGTTTCTACGAGGTCAACGACCGGTTCACTGCCAGCGACGTGCGCGCCAAACTCGAAGGTGTGCGGGGCTTGCTGGGCGGGGAGGGCGACGACGGCGCCATCGTGGTGGTGTACACGGCTTTGCGCACCGACCTGACCGAGGTTCAGGCCGTCGCGGCGGGGCGCGCCGTCTTGCAGGATTTTCTGCACAGCCAGGCTGGTTCACTGAAAACCGCGCTGGCGCAAACCCAGGAGGCGCCCTGATCATGTGCGGCATCTCCGGCCTTTTCGACACCCAGGGTCAGCGCGATTTCGATCACGCGCTGGCTTCGCGCATCAACAACATCCAGGCCCACCGTGGCCCCGATGAGGACGACCTTCACTTCGAGCCTGGCCTGGCGCTGGGCCATCGGCGTCTCTCGGTGATCGACCTGGCCACCGGCCAGCAGCCGCTCTTCAACCAGGACGGCAGCGTCGGCATCGTCTTCAACGGCGAGATCTACAACTTTCAGGAACTGGTGCCCGAGCTCAGGGCGCTGGGTCACGTGTTTCGCACGCGCAGCGACACCGAGGTGATCGTGAAGGCCTGGGAGGCCTGGGGGCCAGCCTGCGTGCACCGCCTGCGCGGCATGTTTGCGTTTGCCTTGTGGGACCGGCGGCAGCAGACCCTGTTCCTCGCCCGTGACCGCATGGGCGTCAAGCCCATGCATTACGCCTGGCTGCCCGATGGAACGTTCATCTTCGGCTCCGAGCTCAAGGTGGTCACTGCGCATCCAGCTTTCGCGCGCGAGATCGACCCGCTGGCGGTGGAAGACTACTTTGCGCTCGGCTACGTACCCGACCCGCGCTGCATCTACCGCAACGCGTTCAAGCTGCCTGCTGCGCACACGCTCACCCTGCGCCGTGGTGACGCCAAGCCGGCTCAGCCCGTTCCCTATTGGGACGTGCGCTTCACCAACGACAGCCGCATGTCGCAAGCCGACACCGAAGCCGAGTTGCGTGAGCGCATTCGCGAATCGGTTCGGCTTCGCCTGATCTCCGACGTGCCCCTGGGCGCGTTTCTGTCAGGCGGCGTCGATTCCAGTGCAGTGGTTGCCACCATGGCAGGCCTGTCCGAAAAGCCGGTGCAGACCTGCGCCATCGGCTTTGATGACCCGCGCTTCAACGAGTCTGCCTACGCCCAGCAAGTGGCCGACCGCTACCACACCGATCACCGCCTGGAGATCGTCAAGAGTGAGGACTTCGATCTCATCGACACCCTGGCGCGACTCTACGACGAGCCCTATGCCGACAGCTCTGCGATCCCGACCTACCGCGTCTGCGAGATGGCGCGCAAGCATGTGACCGTTGCGCTTTCCGGAGATGGCGGCGACGAAAGCCTGGGCGGCTACAGGCGCTACCGCATGCACCTGGGCGAAGAGCGCGTGCGCAGCCGCCTGCCCCATGGCGTACGCCGGCCCGTCTTTGGCGCGCTTGGTCAGGTCTATCCCAAGGCCGACTGGGCGCCGCGCATGTTTCGCGCCAAGACGACTTTCCAGGCCATGGCCATGAACAGCGTACAGGCCTACCACCACAGCATGTCCCACCTGCGCACCGATCAGCGCCTGCGGCTGTTCTCGTCCAGTTTTCAGCGCAGCCTGGGTGGCTACCACTCTATCGAGGTGTTTCATCATCACGCCAGGCAGGCGCAGACCGATGACCCACTGGCCTTGATCCAGTACCTGGACTACAAGACCTGGCTGGTGGGCGACATCAACACCAAGGTCGATCGCGCCAGCATGGCGCACTCGCTGGAAGTTCGCGAGCCGCTCATGGATCATCAGCTCATCGAATGGCTGGCCACGCTGCCCAGCGACCTCAAGATCCACGATGGCCAGGGCAAATACGTGTTCAAGAAGGCGTTCGAGCCGCTGCTGCCGAACGACATCCTGTATCGGCCGAAGATGGGGTTCTCCGTGCCTCTGGCGAGCTGGCTGCGCGGGCCGCTGGCACAGCGCATGCGCGACTCGGTGCTGAGCCCTCGGATGCTGGCCTCGGGCTACTTCAATGCGCAGACGCTGCAAACCCTCGTGGAACAGCACCTTGGCGGCCACCACGACCACTCCACGCCGTTGTGGATGCTGATCATGTTCGATGCCTTCCTGCGGCAAGCCGAACAACGGCCGACTTCATGAACGCGGGTCCGCGCCGCCGGCGCATCGTTCACGTGGTTTACAGCTTCGCCGTGGGCGGGCTGGAAAATGTCATCGTTCAGCTCATCAACCGGCTGCCAGCCGATCGCTTCGAGCATGTGGTGCTCTCGCTCACCACGATCAGCGACTTCCGGTCGCGCATCCAGCCGCCCGACGTGAGATTCATCGAATTGCGAAAGCCCCCGGGCCACGCGGTACCCCTCTATCCACGCATCTACAGGTTGCTGCGTGAACTCCGACCTGAAGTGGTTCACACCTGCAACCTTGCGGCGCTGGAGGTTGCGCCCCTGGCGTGGCTGGCGCGCGTGCCGCTGCGCATTCACGCCGAGCATGGCTGGGATGCCCACGATCCGCAGGGCCGGAATCCGCGCTATCAGCGCCTACGCAAGCTCTACAGACCTTTCGTGAGCCACTACGTGGCGGTGTCCAGGGATCTGGACGACTACCTGGGCGAGAAGGTCGGCGTGCTGCCCGCGCGGCGCAGCCTGATTGCCAACGGCGTGGACACCGATGTGTTTTCCCCCGGACCGCTCGTGGCTGTGCCCGGGTGCCCCTTCGTGCCCGGCAGGCACTGGCTCGTGGGCACGGTGGGGCGGCTGCAGACCGTCAAGAACCAGCCTCTCCTGGCACGCGCATTCGTTCGCTTGCTGCGCGAGCACCCGCAGGCCGCCCAGCGAGCGCGCCTGGTGGTGGTGGGCGAAGGCCCCTTGCGACAGCCAGTGGAGGCGATCCTGGCAGAGGCGGGCATGCAAGACCTGGCCTGGCTGCCCGGTTCGCGGGACGACGTGGCCGCCGTGCTGCGCATGCTCGATTGTTTCGTGCTGCCATCGCAGGCCGAAGGCACGTCTTGCACTTTGCAAGAAGCCATGGCCAGCGGCCTGCCCGCCGTGGCCACCGACGTCGGCGGCACACCCGACCTGGTGGAGGAGGGCGTGACGGGTCACCTGGTCGCGTCGGACGACGTGGCTGCTCTGGCCGACGGCATCTGGCGTTGCCTGGAGCACCCCGAGCGCAGCCAGGCCATGGGCCGAGTTGCTCGCGAGCGAGCTCGATCGCGCTTTGGCATGGACGCCATGGTGCGACCTTACGAACGTCTTTTTTCAGGGGGTTTGCTGTGAAACCGTCCTTCAACGCCAAGAGCACGCTGATCATGGGAGCCCTCTGGACGGTGGGCTCCCGCTGGGCCATCAAGGGCATCGGATTCCTGAACACCGTGATCATGGCGCGCCTGCTGGTGCCAGAAGACTACGGCGTGGTGGCCATTGCCATGCTGATCGTCAGTTTCATTCAGGCGCTTGTGGATTTTGGTGCGGCCAACGCTCTGTTGCGCAAGGACACGGTGGGCCGTGACGAAGTGGACTCCGCCTGGACGCTTCGAGTCCTCCAAAGCATTGCAGTGGGGGCCTTGCTGCTGACAATCGCGCCGTTGGCTGCAGACGGGTTCACTGAACCGCGAGTTCAGGAGGTGCTGTTCGCCCTGGCCTTGTGCGTGATGTTGCATGGCTTCAGCAACATCGGCATGACGCTCGCCGAGAAGGCGTTCAATTTCTCCCTGGACTTCAAGCTCAACGTCATCTCGAAGACCTTGAGCGTTCTCGCCACGGTGAGTGCCGGCTTCTGGCTGGGCGACTACCGGGCACTGGTGATCGGGATCGGAACCGGCTACATCAGCGGCCTCGTGCTGAGCTACTGGCTGCACCCGTACCGACCGCGCTGGAACACCAGCAAGATCGCCGAGATCTGGGCCGTCACCAAATGGCTCATGTTGGCGGGGCTGGGCACGTTTCTCCTGCGCAAGAGCGATGAGGTCCTCGCTGCCCGCTATGGCACCACAGCCGAGTATGGAACCTACAACGTGGGAGCCGACCTGGGTTCATTGCCCATCGGGGAACTGGGGCCCGCCATGATGCGCGCGTTTCTGCCCGTCCTGACCTCCATGCAGGACGATGTGCGGCGCACCAATGACGTGGTGGTCAAGACGCTCGCTGCGGTGAATGCGATCACGCTGCCCATAGGGATGGGAGTGGCCGCGCTGGCGGTGCCCATCACCGGACTTCTTCTGGGGCCGAAGTGGTCAGATGCCGCCCCGTTTGTCGCTGTGTTCGGCATGGTCGGCTGTGTGCAGTTCCTGATGAATCCGCTCGCGGCATTGCTGTTCATGCGAGGCCACACCAGGGTGCAGAACCGTGTCGTGTGGATCGAGTTCGGGTGTTTTGCGCTGCTGGCCTTCGTGCTGGTTCCTCAAATGCACCTGATCGGACTGGCCTGGGCGCGCCTTTTTGCGAGCATGCTGAATGCACTGATCACGGTGATCACTGCCAAGGTCTGCTGCGGGATTCGTCCAATGGGGGTTCTGGGTGCCCTTTGGCGCCCGTTGTCGGGGGCATGTGCCATGTATGCTCTTGTCGTCCAGCTGGGGCAGCATGGGCCTGACGGCATCGCGGGCGTGTTGACGGGAGTGTGTCTGGGCGCGCTTTTCTACGCCGCATGGTTGGCCAGCACCTGGTACTTTGCGGGAAAGCCCGATGGCCTGGAGTCGATCGCATTGGGCTTCCTGAAGCAGAGGCGTGCCGTGAAGGTTGATCGTGTCGAGGCGCAATCCAGCATGTCTGCCCTGTGACCTCGTGTGGACCAGTGGACGTATCCAGGGTGGAGTTGAAATCAGATGAAAGTCATGTTTGTGTTCGGGACGCGTCCCGAAGCCATCAAGATGGCACCGGTGATCAAGGCGTTCCAGGCCGCCGCGCCGGCCATCCAGACCCTGGTCTGCGTCACCGCACAGCATCGCGAGATGCTGGATCAGGTGCTGCAACTGTTCGAGATCGTGCCCGACCACGACCTCAACATCATGAAGCCTGGTCAGGATCTGTTCGACATCACCTGCAATATCCTTGCCGGCCTCAAACCCGTACTGGCCAGCGAGAAGCCCGATCTGGTGCTGGTGCATGGCGACACCACCACCACGCTGGCCGCAAGCTTGGCGGCGTATTACTCGCGCACTGCCGTGGGACATGTGGAGGCCGGTTTGCGCACCGGCAACAAACACGCGCCATTTCCAGAGGAAATCAACCGCAAGCTCACCGGTGCGGTGGCCGACCTGCATTTCGCGCCCACCGAGGCGGCGCGCTCCAACCTGTTGCGAGAGGGCGTGGACCCCGGCTCCATCTCGGTCACGGGCAACACCGTCATTGACGCGCTGGTGGCCGTGGCCCAGCGGTTGAAGGAACAGGCCAGCCTTCGAGACGAACTGGGGCGACGTTTCGACTTTCTGGATCCGGCCAAGCGCTTGATCCTGGTCACAGGGCATCGGCGTGAGAATTTCGGCGAGGGATTCGAACACATCTGTCAGGCGCTCGCGGACATCGCCGAAGCCGAGCCGGGCGTGGAGATCCTGTACCCGGTGCACTTGAATCCCAATGTGCGCAAACCCGTGGCCGACATCCTGGCTGCGCGCCGGCTGACCAACGTGCACCTGATCGACCCGGTGGACTACCTGCCCTTCGTCTACCTCATGACGCAGGCTCACCTCATCGTGACCGACAGCGGCGGCGTGCAGGAAGAGGCCCCCTCGCTGGGCAAGCCCGTGTTGGTGATGCGCGAAACCACCGAGCGCCCGGAGGCCGTGGCGGCCGGAACCGTGATATTGGTCGGCACTTCGAGGGATCGCATCGTCAAGGAGACCCTCAACCTGCTCCACAATCCTGCAGCGTACGCCGCCATGTCGCAGGCGCACAACCCCTATGGCGATGGCCACGCCGCCGGACGCATCGTCCAGGCCGTGCTGTCCACGAAAGAAAGTTAACCGTGCAACGCATCAGTCAGAAAATTGTCGTGATGGGCCTGGGCTACATCGGCCTGCCCACAGCTTCCATGTTGGCCACCAAAGGGCATCAGGTCCTGGGTGTGGACGTGAACCAGAAGGCGGTGGACACCATCAACTCGGGCCGCATCCACATCATCGAGCCCGACCTGGACATTCTGGTGCGCTCGGC
Organism: Hydrogenophaga sp.; assembly: GCF_050250835.1. Lineage (GTDB taxonomy): Bacteria > Pseudomonadota > Gammaproteobacteria > Burkholderiales > Burkholderiaceae_C > Hydrogenophaga. The sequence continues at coordinate 157,937 of NZ_JBFWNX010000005.1, forward strand.
GGTCAACAGCGGCAACCTCAAGGCGTCCACCGAACCGGAAGAGGGCGACACCTTCATCATCGCCGTGCCCACGCCCTTCATGGAAGTGGACGGCAACCCCAAGGCGCCCGACCTGTCCTATGTGAAGGCCGCCACGCGCGCCATCGTGCCCTACCTGCGGCCCGGCAACCTGGTGATTCTGGAATCCACCTCACCGGTGGGCACCACCGAACTGATCCACCGCATCATCGTGCAGACCCGCCCTGAACTGGACGGACAGATCCACGCAGCTCACTGCCCGGAGCGTGTGCTGCCAGGCCACATCCTGCGCGAGCTGGTAGACAACGACCGCATCATCGGTGGCCTGAACAAGGCGGCGAGTGCGAAGGCATCCGAACTCTACAAGAGCTTCTGCAACGGCGCCATCCTGCTCACGGACAGCAAGACCGCTGAACTCTCCAAGCTGGTGGAGAACTCGTTTCGCGACGTCAACATTGCCTTTGCCAACGAACTTTCCGTGATCTGCGATCACCTGGACATCAATGTCTGGGAAACGATCTCCCTGGCCAACCGCCATCCGCGAGTCAACATCCTGCAGCCCGGCCCTGGCGTGGGCGGCCATTGCATTGCGGTCGATCCCTGGTTCATCGTGTCTTCTGCGCCCGATCAGGCCCGGCTCATCCGCACGGCACGGCAGGTCAACGACGCCAAGCCTCATTGGGTGATCGACAAGGTCAAGGCCAAGGCGGCGCGCTTCAAGGAGCCGGTGATCGGCTGCCTGGGCATCACCTTCAAGGCCAACATCGACGACATGCGCGAATCGCCCGCGCTGGACATCGTGCGCGAGCTGCAGCGCGATCAGGTGGGCAAGCTGCTGGTATGCGATCCGAACGTGAGCATCGACAAGGTGGACTTTCCACTCACGCCGCTCAAGCAGTTGCTGAAGGAAGCCGACATTCTGTTGCTGCTGGTGGACCACGCCGAGTTCAAGGACATCGCCCTGGACACCCTGCGCGACAAGGTGGTGATCGACACCCGCGGCGTGCTGCGCTGAAACTGGGCATGAAGGTCCTGTACCACCACCGGACCGCCTCGAAGGATGGCCAGGCGGTTCACATCGAGGAAATGATCGAGGCCCTGCGCAACGAAGGGCACGAGGTGCGCGTGGTGGCGCCTGGGTCAGGCGAGCCAGCCGCAGGGCCTGGGGGTGGTCAGGGTCAGATGGGTGGCGACATGGGATGGGTGCACAAACTCAAGGCCCTCCTGCCGAAGGCTCTTTATGAGCTCATGGAACTGGCCTACAGCGCGGTGGCCTACCGCAAGCTCATGGCAGCGGCGCGCGAGTTCAAGCCCGATGTGATCTACGAACGCTACAACCTCTTTCTGCTAGCGGGTGTGATGGCCAAACGCCGCCTGGGCGTTCCGCTCCTGCTGGAGGTGAACGCGCCACTGGTGCTGGAGCGCTCCAGGCACAGTGGCGGACTGGCGCTCGCACGCCTGGCACGCTGGGCTGAACGCACCGCCTGGTGTGGCGCCGACTTCGTCCTGCCGGTCACCAACGTGCTGGCCGATCACGTGCGTGCCTGCGGTGTGCCCGAGGCGCGCATCCGCATCGTTCCCAACGGCATCAACCTGGCGCACTTCGCGCAGGCCCCCACACAAGACGAAGCCAAGGCGCGGCTGGGCCTGCAAGGCCGGCTGGTGCTGGGCTTCACTGGCTTCGTGCGCGACTGGCATGGTGTGGATCGCGTGATTCGCTGGATGGGCACACCGGATGCACCGGCGCTGGCCCATCTGCTGGTGGTGGGAGACGGACCGGTGCGTGGAGAGCTGGAGACGCTGGCGGCCTCGCTCGGCATCTCGCAGAGGGTCACCTTCACCGGGGTGATCGACCGGCACCTCGTGCCCGAACATGTCGCGGCTTTCGACGTGGCCCTTCAACCCGCCGTGACCGCCTACGCCTCTCCGCTCAAGCTCATGGAGTACCTTGTTCTCGGCAAGGCCATCGTGGCGCCCGGCACGCCCAATCTGCGGGAAGTTCTCACCCATGATCTGAACGCGCTGTTGTTCGACGAAGCCGATCTCGGCGGGATGGAGCAGGCCCTCACGCTGTTGAGCGCGCGAGCCGATCTTCGTGCCCGGTTGGCCGAGGGATCTCGGCAGACGGTGGATCGGCTGAATCTGACCTGGCGCGGCAATGCCCAGCGCGTCGCGGCACTGGTGAGGAGCGCCGCGTGAAGGTGCTGCTGTTTTCGTCGCTGTTTCCGAGCTCGGTGCGTCCCACCCATGGAATCTTTGTCGAGACGCGCTTGCGTGAACTGCTCAAGACCGGTCGGATTGAAGCCCGCGTGGTGGCGCCCGTACCCTGGTTTCCTTCAGGCGCGAAGCGGTTTGGCGAATACGCCCAATTTGCGCGAACACCGACGCATGAGCAGCGCAATGGCCTGGAGGTGTTCCATCCGCGATACCTGTTGCTGCCGAAGGTGGGCATGACGCTCGCCCCCCTGGCGATGGCGCTGGGTGCCCGCGCGACGCTGAACCGCTTGCGCGAACAAGGGTTCGATTTTGACCTGATCGACGCGCACTACTACTACCCGGATGGCGTTGCCGCCAGCCTGTTGGCCAGATGGTTCGACCGGCCATTCGTGGTCACAGCGCGTGGTACCGATCTCAATCTGATCCCGCAACACACGCTGCCGCGCCAAATGATCTTGCGCACTGCGCAGCAAGCCGCCGGTTCGATTGGTGTCTGTCAGGCCTTGATGGACACCCTGAAGGACCTTGGTGCGCAAGAGAACAAGCTGCACACCTTTCGCAACGGCGTGGACCTGGAGCGCTTTCGGCCCGAGCCGATGGCCGAAGCGAGGCAGAACCTGGGTCTGGAGGCCAAACGCACGTATCTTCTCTCGGTGGGCCACCTGATTGAGCGCAAGGGTCACCATATCGCCATCGAGGCCCTGGCCTTGTTGCCGGAGGCCAGGCTGCTGATCGTTGGCGAAGGCCCGGAAAAAAAAGCCCTTGGCCTTCTGGCCCAGCGCCTCAAGGTGGAGGACCGCGTGACCTTTGTCGGGCAGGTAGCGCAGCCCGAGTTGCGTTGGTGGTACAGCGCGTCGGACGCCGTGGTGTTGTGCTCCAGCCGGGAAGGTTGGGCGAACGTTCTTCTCGAATCCATGGCATGCGGAACGCCGGTTGTCGCCACCAGCATCTGGGGAACGCCCGAAATCGTGAAGGACGACGCGGCGGGTGCCCTCATGAAAGAACGCACGGCGGCGAGTCTGTGCGAGGCATGGAATGTCGTGGCCTCCAGGCGCCTGGATCGCCGGGACACCCGGCGTTACGCCGAGCAGTTTTCGTGGGAAGCGACCACCTGGAAGCAGATCGCGCTGTTCGAAAAAACATTGCGCGAGCGCGCGAGTTGATGGAGCGCGCAGGATGAGCAAGGCAGGGCGGAAGTGGCTTTCAATTGCTCTACAGTCCGCGATGTTCCTGGCGGTGGCGGCGCTCGTCTGGTGGCCAGAGCACAGCCACTATCAGATCCCTGAACAAACGTTGTCCTCGGCCGCTGTGGACACCCTGTTGGTCTCGCCGTCTGCGCAGGTGCTCGATCGCCTTGCGAAGGTCGACCTGATGCACATCGATCCCAGGGATAAAGGCGACCAGGCGATCGCCGACATGATCCTGCAGGGCCGGATCGACGTGCCTCTGATCACCCATGGAGAGGCCACGCTGCAGGGCTGGCCACAGGACCTGGAGGCTCCCTCGGCCGTAGACGGCCTGGTGCTCGTCAGTCTTGAGCTGGAGGACCGGATGCTGCGGCAATACGAGGCCACCAGCGACGCTCGCTACCTGCAGTGGGCCCAGCGCCGGCTACTGGATTTTCTCAACTACGAGGCGAACCTGTACGGGCCGGTTGGATACATCTGGAACGACCATGCCGTCGCTGCGCGGGTCTCGGTGTTGACGCGCTTCTGGATGATCCTGCGCAAAGACCCAGCGGCTCCTCCCGAGCTGAAAGCGCGGGTGCTGCGATCGGTGATGCGCCATGGAGAGTTTTTGGCCAAGAAGAGCCATTTCACGGTGCAGACCAACCACGGTGTGATGCAGAACATTGCGCTTCTTCAGGTGGCGCTTGGCTTTCCAGCCTTGCCATCGTCGGATGCCTGGAAGACACTTGCGCTGACGCGGCTGAAGACCCAGCTGGCCTTTTATGTCTCGCCCGAAGGTGTCATTCTTGAGCACTCGCCGGGGTATCACCTGTTCGGTACCGCCTTGATGCAGCACATCGTGGATCTGCACGAGATCATGGGCCCCGGGGTGCCGGCGGCATTGCAGGCCCAGTACGAGGGTGTCTTGCGTTACCTGGGCCAGGTGATGCGCCCCGATTGCAGCTTGCCACGGGTCGGCAACACGTCCGGTGGCACGCTTTCCGTCAGCAATGTGAGGGGGCCGTTCTGTGGGCGGGCGCCGCCGCCGTCTGGATCCTCGGCTCCCTATCGACACACGTTCCCGATTGCGGGCTATGCACTCTGGGGCCAGAACGCGGAGAAGACCGCTTGGCAGACTTTCGTCGCATGGTCTCATCACCTGAACCACCCACACAAACATGCCGACGAAACCAGCCTCGTGTATTGGAGGGATGGCATTGAATGGATCACGGCGGTGGGTTACTGGCCCTACGATTCGAACGGCTATCGGGCCGCCAATGGCTGGAAAGGCTCGAACGCGCCGCACGGGATTCGCGAGATAGCGTCCAGCGAGCGTTCGACCGAATTGGTTTATTCAGGAAGCGCAGAGGGTGTGGAGGTGGTGGACACCCGGACGTTGCGTGGCAACGGAATGCAAGTCCGAAGGCAGGCGATCCAGCTCGATGCCGACCGACTGCTGGTGGTGGACCATGTGGCTGGCAGCCGGGAGCCGGTGGAAACCATCTGGACCATGGACCACGCGCTGTCTCTGCGCAAGGAAAACGATGGCGAGTACGTGGTGGTTCACGATAAATCGGGGGATCGCATGGAAGTGGCCTTTGCCAGCATGCTGGGCGCGCCGCTTGCAATCGAGGTCGTCAAGGGGCAAATGGACCCCTTCGCGGGCTGGACCGTGGTGGATGCCAAGCCGGTGGAGACTCACAGCATCCGGTACGAACGGAGTGAACCGGAAAGCGCCACCGCGCATGTGTTCGATCTGAAGCGTGCCGGGGCAGTGGGCGCGACCCGGATCGAGCGAGTCGATTTCAAAGGCCCCGAGCGCTGGCACCTGACCATCTCGACAGGAGGACAGGTGCTCGACGTGAGCCGCGATGGCCCTTCGCTGATGCTGGATTCCTCCAAAGGCACCCAGCGCATCCCCCTGATGGAGGTGTCGACCGCATCGCAGGCCCACCCCGCCCTGGACACCGCCATGCGAGACGCCTTGACGGAGTTTCCTCGCTGGAAAGACCATCGCTACTACCGCCTGCGAATGCTTGCCGTCCTCGGGGTGTTGTGGGCGGTAGCCCTGCTGGGAACTGTGGTGCTGGTGAGGTTCGGGGCCCGGTACCGGTACCTGGACGTCGCTTCCGTCGCCGTGTGGTCCTCGCTGGGGCTGTGGTTGTCGCTGGTTTATTTTCAGTGATTCGTTCGATACCAAGGCACTGACTTGAGAAGCATTTTTCTTTCGCTGGTCTATTTCGCGATTCTCTTCCTCGGCACCCAGGCGCCCCTGGTGTTTGTGCTCGGTTACGTCTGGGTGGACATCTTTGTGCCGCAGGTGCTGGCGTACTCCATCCTGCCGTCGATTCCCGTGTCGATGGTCATGGGGGTCTGTGTGGTGGGGTCGTTGTTCTTCATGCCCAGGGACCAGTTCATCAAGCTGCGCGCCATCACCTTGCTGACATTCGTCCTCGCTGTCTGGATGACGGCGACCCTGCTGTGGGCTGAAGTGCCCTATGAGGCGCATCGAAAGTGGGACTGGGCTGTCAAAAGTGTGGCGTTTTCCTGCCTGATCCCCTTTTTCCTTCGCCAGCGCGTGGATCTGGAAGCCTTTCTGTGGACCATCGTCATCTCTGGCATCGCGCACTGCCTGCCATTTGGTGTCAAGGTCTTGATATCGGGTGGCGGATACGGAAAACCCCTGGGCCTGGTGCAGGTGAACCACGGTTATGGCGAAGGCAGCACACTGGCGATGTTCGCCATCAGCCTCATTCCGCTGTGTCTGTACCTCTACAGATGGCAGACCCTGATCGACAACAAAAAGCTGGCCCGGGTGATGCTTTCGGTCTTCATGGTGATGGCTTTTCTCACCTCACTGGGCACTTACGCCCGCACAGGCCTGATCAGCATGGGTGTGTTGGGCGTCCTGCTCATTCTGAACAGCAAGAACGTTTTCCGAAACTTTGTCTTCGTGGCGCTTGCCGGCGTGCTCGCGCTCATCATCTCCAGTGACCAGTGGATGACGCGAATGTCCACCATCGGAGATGGAACGGAAGGCTCTGCGATGGGGCGCGTAGCGGTGTGGCTGTGGACACTCGAATACATCAGCACCAACCCCTGGGGGGGCAGTTTCGAGTCCTACATGATCAACGAGACGTCTCTGGTGCTGGCCGATGGCTCCACGCTGGCCGTGGACTCCAAGGCGTTTCACAGCATCTATTTCGAGATCCTTGGCGAAACGGGCATTCCGGGGCTGCTGCTGTTCCTGACGATCACTTTCCTGACCTTCAGAAGCTATGTGGCCTTTGCCCGACCGCAAGGCAAGGAGTCCGATGGCTGGCGCGGCGATCTGGGGATGCGGCTCAAACACACCTTGCTGATCTATCTGGCCGGTGGCGCCTTCATCGGCATCGGCTTTCAGGCCTACTTCTACTATCTGGCCGCGCTCGGCGTCGCGTTGATCAACCTGAGGCTCAGGCCCGATGCTGAAACATAACATTTCCTCACTGACGGGGCTCCGTGGACTCGCCGCCTGGTGGGTGGTGTTCTATCACTTTCGGGAGGCGATGGGCGCTGGTGGCGGACATCCGTGGCTCGATACCCTGTTCGGCCATGGCTATCTCGCGGTAGACCTCTTTTTCGTTCTTAGCGGGTTCGTCATTGCCTATAACTACGCGCATTTTTTCACGCACCTGAACTGGTCCGATGTTCGGTCGTTCTACGCCAAACGCATCGCGCGCATCTATCCGCTGCACATTTTCCTGCTCGTCCTTTTCCTGCTCAACCCCATTGCGCTCCACCTTTTCTCGGTTTCCGGTGAATTGGGGTCCCGCTACGATCCCGCGTACTTTCTCCTGTCGGTTTTTCTGGTTCAGAACTGGGGCTTTGCGCAGGAACTGGCATGGAACATCCCCGCCTGGTCCATCAGCACCGAGCTGGCCGCCTACTTGATGTTTCCACTGGTCGTGTTCGTCCTGAAGAGACTTTCGGTGCCGCTGCTTCTGCTGGGTTACACCTCGTTCCTCGCAGCGCTCTATCTCATCTTTCACGCCAATGGCCTGGAGTCCCTCGGGCACGAAATTGCGCGACTCGGCCTGTACCGCTGTGCGCTTCAGTTCTTCATGGGCGCGGTGTTGGGGCTGCTGTGGATGAAGTATTTCGAAGCGAGAAGCACGATCTCGAGAGGCGCCTTGCTTGTCGCGGTGGCTCTGATCGCAACCCAGTGGATGTCGGGGTGGTTGTCGAATCTCTTGTTCGTTCCCCTGACGTTCACCTGCACCATTTTGTATCTGCTGAACGAACGATCCTTGGGTTCCATGGCCCTCAGCCGTCCGGTGCTGGTTTATCTGGGCGAGATTTCGTACTCCACCTACCTGGTTCACTATTTCGTGAAGGACTGGGTGAAATTCCTGTCTGCCGAGTTCGGTCTCCTCCAGTTCTTCGTGTATGGTTTTGCCGTCCTGGTGGCGTCGATGGTTCTGTATCGCTACGTCGAAGTGCCGTTCAGGGGGCGCACCTTCCAGTTGCTGCAGTTCGGAAAACAGTGAATTCCTCATGCTCAACGCACTCTCCATCATCTTCAGTTGCCTCCTGCTGCTGTACATCTGCTGGCAGGTCGTGCGTTTGAACAAGAAGGGCCGGAAGAAATGACATCCACGCCTTCGGCTCTGCCCAGAGTGCTGATGGTGGCGTTTCATTTCCCGCCCCAGGCTGGAAGCAGCGGGATTCTGCGCACGCTGAACTTCGTGAAGTACCTGCCTCAGTCCGGGTGGCGTCCCAGTGTGTTGACCGCGCATCCTCGGGCCTACGAGGAACGCAGCGACAACCTGCTGCGCAATATCCCTCCCGATACCCAGGTGTCTCGCGCTTTTGCGCTCGACGCAGCGCGCCACCTGTCTCTGGCGGGCAAGTACCCGAGGTGGTTTGCGCTGCCAGACCGATGGTCATCCTGGTGGCTTGGCGGCGTGGTGCAAGGCTGGGGGCTCGTCCGGACCCTTAAGCCCTCTGTCGTCTGGAGCACCTACCCCATCGCCACGGCTCACTGGATCGGTGGCACGCTGGCACGATGGAGTGGCCTGCCTTGGGTGGCCGATTTTCGCGACCCCATGGTTTCGGCAGGCGCTCCCTCGGATCCCCGGCAGAGAAGGGCCTTCGAACGCATCGAAGCCCATGCCATGCGACACGCCGCCGCCTGTGTGTTCACCACGGCGCGGGCTGCAGCAGAGTACGGCCGCAGGTACCCGGACGCAGCAGGCAGGTGCCATGTCATCGAGAACGGGTACGACGACGCGGCTTTCGATGGCTTGCAACCCGAGCGATTTGGCACGCCGCCGGACAAGCTGCTCATGTTGCACAGTGGCCTGATCTATCCACGCGACCGGGACCCTTCCACTTTCTTCGCCGCCATTCGTTCCTTGATCAATCGGGGCACGCTGGCGGCGGACAAGCTTTGCATCCGATTCCGTGCACCTCAACATGCGGATGAAGTGCGCGCCTGCGCCCGCGCGCATGGACTGGAAGACGCGTTGGAGATCGCGCCGCCGGTGGCCTACGGGCAAGCGCTGGCTGAAATGATGGCCGCCGATCTGCTGCTGGTCTTTCAAGGCAGCCACTTCAACGCCCAGATTCCGGCCAAGATCTACGAATACCTGCGTGCCGGCCGCAGCCTGATGGCGGTGGTCGATCCCGCTGGCGACACGGCGGCGCAGCTTAGGCAGTTCGAAGGCGTGTACGTGGTCGACATGGGCGCGGCGCAGACGATCGACGAAGCGCTGACGCGATGGCACGCGGACAAAGACGCTGCGCCGGCCGTGGAAGCCCGACGAAACAACCTGCGCCTGGTCGAGAAGTACTCCAGGTCTGCACAGGCTGCTGTGCTCGCGCGCATCCTGGACCAGGTGGCGCCTGCCAGAACCCATTGACACTTCCCCGTGCATTCACCCTTCCCGGCATCTGATCGTTTCACTCACGAGCCATTCATCATGAAGCAAGACATCTTCCGGATTCCCGATTTCGCGTGCCGTCACTGTGGCAAGCCTGTTTCGCAAAGCTTTGCCGACCTGGGGATGACCCCGTTGTGCCAGACGCAGATTCCGCCTGATCGGTTCAACGCACCCGAGAAGTACTTTCCTCTGCAGGCCTACGTCTGCACGAACTGCTGGCTGGTGCAGTTGCGCGACTGTATTTCTTCCGGGGACGTGTTCACCAGCGACTACCCTTACTTCTCGTCCTTTTCTCCCAGCTGGCTTGCCCACGCCAAGGCCTACGTGGACACGATGGTCGAGCGCCTGCAGCTCACGCCGCAGAGCCTGGTGATGGAGCTCGCCAGCAACGATGGCTACCTGCTGCGGCACTTCGGGCCGCATGGCGTGCCAGTGGTCGGGGTGGAGCCATCGGGCAGCGTGGCCAAGGCCGCCCGGGCCTTGGGGATTCGAACGGAGGAATGTTTTTTTGGGCGAGCGACAGCGCAGGAAATGCTGGGCAAGTACGGCCCGGCCGACCTGATCGCCGGCAACAACGTGTTGGCCCACGTGCCGGACATCAACGACTTCGTTGGCGGGGTCAAGGTCTCGCTGAAACCGCACGGCACGGTCACCTTCGAGTTCCCCCATCTGCTCAACCTGATTCAGCAGAATCAGTTCGACACCATCTACCACGAGCACTTCTCCTACCTGTCGCTGCACGCCGTGCAAGCGGTCTTTGCCACTGCAGGCCTGGAGGTCTACGACGTCGAGAAGCTCAGCACCCATGGTGGATCGCTTCGCGTGTTCGGACAGCATGCCGGTGCAGCCCAGGCGCGCACCGCACGGGTCGATGCGTTGCTCGATGAGGAACGAGAGGCCGGGTTCCTGAAGGTGGAAACCTACACCGCCTTTGCCCAGCAGGCGCAGGCCACCAAGCGCGACATCCTGAGTTTTCTCATCGAAGCGCGGCGCCAGGGCAAGCGGGTGGGAGGATACGGTGCCCCCGGCAAGGGCAACACCTTGCTCAATTACTGTGGCATCGGCACCGATCTGATCGAATTCACGGTGGATGCCAACCCAGCCAAGCAAAACACGTTTGCACCCGGCAGCCGCATTCCGATCTATGCACCCGACCACATCCGTGAGGCCAGGCCGGACTTTCTCTTCATCCTGCCGTGGAACCTGAAGGAGGAAATCATGGCGCAAACGGCCTACATTCAAGAATGGGGTGGCCAGTGGGTCACGCCGATCCCGAACCCGAAGGTCTGGTCAAAACCCGCTGTGCGCAACTGAATCAACAGGAGGTCGAACATGAAAGTGGTGCTGTTCTGCGGGGGCATGGGAACCCGGATGCGCGAGTATTCGGAAACGATTCCGAAACCCCTGGTCTCGGTGGGTCACCGGCCGATCATCTGGCACCTCATGCGCCACTTTGCGCATTTTGGCCACACTGAATTCATCCTCTGCCTGGGCTACAAGGGCGAGCTGATCCGGGAATACTTCCTGAACTACAACCCGCTGATGAGCGAGGACAGCAGCCTCGTCAAGGGCAAGGCAAGCCTGCATGCGAGTGGCACCGACGTGCCCGACTGGACCATCCATTTCGTGGACACCGGACTTCGCCGCAACATTGGGGGCCGCTTGCTGGCCGTCAAGCACCTGCTCAAGGACGACGACGTTTTCCTGGCCAACTACTCGGACCAGCTCTGCGACATCGACCTGAATCAATATATTTCGCAGGCGCGTCAGCGCGACAAGATCGCCAGCTTCGTGGCCGTTCGTCCGCCTGGCAGCTACCACAGCATCACCTCCGACGCAGACGGCACCGTAAGCTACATCGGCCCGTGGGCAGACTCGGAGCTCTGGATCAACGGTGGCTACATGGTGCTCAAGAAAGAAGTCTTCGATCACATGAAGCCGGGTGAAGAACTGGTGGAGCAGCCCTTTCAGCGCCTGATCGAAAAGAAGCAGCTCTACACGCACCGCCACACCGGCTTCTGGAAGGCGATGGACACCTACAAGGACAAGATGTCCTTCGACGACGACTACGAAAGCGGGAACCGGCCCTGGGAAGTGTGGCGTTAGCGGGCGCCCAGCCAGAGCAGCACCGCACTGCCGGCCAGACCCAGCACGCCGGCACCCAGGAAGATCGCCTTCCCGCCAACGCGGCTGGTGCGCCACGTGTAGTCGGAGGCAAGCAGCAGGAGGGTGAGATAGACCAGGGCCGCCACGGCGCCCCATGAAAGTTGGTCTCCTTGAATCAGCAGGTTCATGGTGCGTTCTTCGCGGGGTTGCGCAGGATGATGGTCTCGCCGGCGACTGTGCGCACGCCTTCGGGGATGTCGAAGGCATAGCGCGCGTCGACCTCGATGACGCAGGTGCTGCCGAACAGCATGCGGCCCATGCGCTCGCCCTTGGGCAGTTCGGCCCCCACAGGGTGAAAGAATTCGATGCGGCGAGAAAGGTAGCTGGTGACGAAGCGGATGCGGGCCAGGCCGAACTCGGTCTGCGCTTCCATGTAGCGTTGCTTGGGCGAGCGCTTGCCCCTCAGAAAATAGTACGGCTCATCGCGCAGCGGATCTGAGCGGTCGCTTTCCAGGATGTCGCCGTGCTCCACATAGCCCGTGACTGTCCCGGCAAAGGGCATGCGGCCCACATGCACGTCCCAGACATTGAGCGAGATGACCAGAAAGTTGCGTCCATCGCGCGTGAGCTTGGCCAGCACGGTGCCGTCGACCGGGGCGATCCAGTCCTTTCCCGGTGGAATCTTTCGGTCCGGGTCTCGCATGAAGAAGTTCAGGAAGCCGGGATCGGGTGATCCGTCCTCCACCCATTTCCAGAGCTGGGGCACCGGCCAGCGCTTCATGGGTGGCAGAAACGGTGCGACCAGGCGTGACGGGAAGGGAAAACGGCGGGCGTAGTCCAGCAGCACGGCCACACAGGTGGCCACGATGAGGATTTGCAGGGCCAGGGTCCAGCTCATGGGCGGATCTCGAATGACGGGTTAGGGCCTGTTCGCACTGTTTTTCCAAGTGCGAATGGGGTGGAAACAGCGCCAATCGAGGCGCGCGACGACGGCCAGACTGGGTGTCTGGCCTAGGAGTGCAATGACGAGTGGCGCTGTTTCCACCCCATTCCCTTCGGGTTGCGGCCAAAACGGCCATGCGCGGCGTTGCGAAGCCTTGCCGGGGGGCAACCCCGGCTGCGTTTCGCGCCTTGCGCATGGCCTTTTTGATCCGCAACGCATCTTGGAAAAACAGTGTGAACAGGCCCTAGAAGGGAAGGCGTTGCGCCACGCTGGTTCGCAGGAAGCGACCAAAATGCACGATGCCAGGCAGTGGATCGGAGACCCGGAAGTGGGCATCGGTCTTCACGCTGTTCAGCATCGGATCGTCGCGCGGCGGTGCCATCTGGCGGGAGTACCGGGAGGCGGGGAAGTCTATCCAGCTGCAACGGTCGCCGTAGGCCGGTTCGGTGGGAATTGGCTGGCCGCGCATGCTCAGGTGTGCCGCGTACAACCAGTCGGAACCGTTGAGCGCGGCCACCTCGTGCTGGTAGTCGGTGCGGTAGACCGTGGGCTCGATGAGGTAGTAGCGGCCATCGCGCGAGTCGCGTTTGTATTCGATGCCGATCAACCCGCGAAAACCCATGCTGGCCAGAAAGTCCCGGCTGATGCGCGTCACGGCCTCATGGCTTTCAGGTGCGGCCATGCAGGCCGCCGTACCGCCCACGGCGGGAGGCCAGCACAGCGTCTTGCGGCCGACGAAGCTTCGCAGCAACTGGCCGGCCTGGTCGATGTAGAGCAGGTTGAAATAGATGTCGATGTCCGCTCCTTCGATCCATTCCTGCACCACCAGGGGAATCTTCAAGGGCAGCATCTGCTCCAGGAGTGCCAGCAGTTTCTGGCGATCGTCGATGCGGTAGGCCTTCTGGAACTGCCGCGAGTACGCCTCGTTGCGTTCGGCGGGCTTGAGCACGCAGGGCAATTGAAGCGCATCAAGCGCGGGAAGGTCGCTGGGCGAAAGCACGGTCACCGTCTTCGGCACGGGCGCGCCATGCTGAAGCGCGAGTGCATCGCAGCTGCTTTTGCTGAGCAACTGCTCGGCGAGGGCCGGGTCGTGAAAATAGGTCAGGAACTGCGCCTGCCATGGCGCAGGGTCTGCGGCAATGCGCATCACGTCGAACTCTTCCGTGAGGAAGAGCGTCGCCTGCCGGGCTGGGAGCCCCAACGAGGCGGCGATGGAGGCAGGATCAGAGTTCTCCGGCACCACCAGGTGCCTGCTCACGTGACGCGAGTAGGCGGCGACACCGCTGGATGCGTGGGACACGATGGCGCACCGCAGGCCGTGAGCGCCCAGTGCCCTGACGACGCCCAGCGCGTTGAGGCCGTTGCCAAGAACCACCGCATCAATTCTGGCCATGCAGCACCATCTTGCGAGCGTGAAAGGCCTCTGCAAAGCCGGACGCAGATCGGCACTCCACGCCTCGGATCTGCATGAGGCCCTCGAACACCGGCTCTGTGAACCAGCTCTTGGAGCGCTGGGAGCCGAAGTGCTTCATCAAGTGCCCCACCTTGCGGCGGGCCGACGCGGCAGACAGGGGCATGTAGACGTTGGGCTGGCCCAGGTCACCCTCGTATTTTGGAATCTCGTACTCCAGAATCCACTGGTCGCGCCAGGTCTGCCAGGTCATCTCGCCGATCAGGCGGTGGTCCTGGTGGCGGTCTTCCATGCGGTGGGTGAGCACCACGTCGGCAGTGAAGGCGTCGCGAATGCCGGCCAGGAAGGCCTTGGCTTCGCTGTAGTGGGATGGCAGGTGACCGTCGGGAAAATGGCCGAGCTCGATTTTTCTGACCGAAGCGCCGAGCAAGGAACGCACGCTCTTGCGCGCCTCGGCAGCGCGTTCGCCAGCCGCGCTCATCACCACCCAGCAGATCTCCAGGCAAGGGTACTGGCGGCGCCATTCCAGCAGGGTGCCCGCGCAGCCGATCTCGATGTCGTCACTGTGGGCACCCAGACAAAGGACCCGGGGCGTGTCCGAGGCAAATCTCAGCGGCATCATGCCCGGCCACCCATCCAGCGCAGCCGCGCAAAGTAGCCCAGGCCGCCAGCCAGGTCGTGCAGGAATTCCTTGCGCTCCCAGTTGCACATCCTGAGCAGGTAGCGGTGCGCGAATCGCCGGTCCTCCAGGGGCACGGGTGCTTGTTGCACGGCGCGCCACCAGCCGCGGTAGAGGCGCCAGGTGGGGAACAGTGCGCGTGAAGACATCACGGGATAGTGGTGCTTGATGTCGTCCTCGGGGCTCATCAGGCTGGTCGAGGTGGCGGGGTCCATGCGCCTGAGGAAGATGGCCTCTGGCGCGATTCTGAACTGGCCTTGCAAGGCCAGGCAACTCACCATGACGATGTCCGCCTTGAGGTAGTGGTCGATGGCCGGACGCTTGTAGCGCAGCGCCTGGGTGCGAATCAGGCCATTCATGGCGTTGTTGAGCTTGAGGGTTTCCACCAGGCGCTTGAAGCGCGCTGCGGGTGTCGTGTCGCGAATCTCGATGTCCTGCGTGTAGGGCGTCACTTCCTTTGAGTCCGAGGTGAAGAGCTGCGTTTTCGGTGCAGCCAGAACCACCTCGGGATGCCGATCGAGCAGATCCACGCTGGCCTGAAGGAAGCTGGACGAGCACAGGTCGCTGCACGTGCTCCATTTGAAATATTCGCCCTCTGCGGCGTCAACCACGGCACTGAAATTGCCGTTGGCACCCAGATTCACCGGCTGCTGGATCAGGCGGATGCGAGCGTCACGCTGCTGGAAGGCCTTGACGATCTCGACGCCGTGGTCGGTGGACGCGTTGTCCGAGACGATGATCTCGAAATCGGTGAAGCTCTGCGCGAGCAGGCTTTCCATGGTCTCGGCGATGGTGAGCGCCCCGTTGTAGATGGGCATGCCGATGCTGACGCGTGGCTTGGACATGTGTGCTTCGCCGCAGTCGGGGGACATCAGGTCCAGTACAGGTCTTCGTCGATCTGGCGCGTCTTTTGCAGGTATTGCAATTGCTTGAGGCGGGTGAACGAACGCCAGGCGTGGGTTTCTTCGGTGAAGTCGATGCGCTTGAAGAGGTCGGCGAGCTCCTGGGCGCCCGCGCGCGCCGTCCATTTGGCGGCGAAGCCTGGCAGCCGGCTGGCGATCTTGTCGAACGACACGCGATAGCTTCGGTTGTCGGCGCTCGGTGGGCCGGCGGTGACTTCACAGCCCGGAAAGGCCTCAGCCACCAGCGCAGCGATTTCGCGCACGCGGTAGTTTTCCGAGTTGGCGCCGACGTTGAAGGTTTCGCCATTGATGCTGGATTCGGGCGCTTCCACCGCACAGATCATGGCCTGGCAGATGTCTTCGATGTGCACGATGGGGCGCCACGGGCTGCCGTCGCTGATCATGGCGATCTTGCGCCGGGTGTGGGCCAGCGCAGACAGGTCGTTGAGCACGATGTCGAAACGCATGCGAGGCGAGGGGCCGTAGGCGGTGGCGTTGCGCAGGAACACGACGCTGAAGTCGGGCGACGCCATCTTGCGCACGTCGTTCTCCACGTTCACCTTGCAGTGGGCGTAAGCCGTCTGGGGATTGACCTGGGCGTTCTCGTCCAGAAACTCGCCAGTGCCCGCACCGTACACGCTGCACGACGAGGCGTAAACGAAGCGCTTCACGCCCGCTTGCCTTGCGCATTCCGCGATGCGCACCGAACCCTGATGATTGATCTTGTAGGTGATTTCAGGCCGGTTCTGCCCCAGAGGATCGTTGGAGAGTTCGGCCAGGTGGATCACGGCGTCGAAACCCTCGAAATCCGCCGGCGTTACCTGCCGCAAGTCCTTGAAGAGGGTGCGCGGCGCCATGGGCATGCCCTTGGGGTCGATGTACAAGGTGCCGTCTTTGTACAGGCCGGTGTCCAGACCGGTGACCTGATGGCCCCGAGCCATGAGCAGGGGCCCCAGGCGCGTGCCGATGTAGCCTTCAGTGCCCGTGACGAGTATCTGCATGTGCGTTCCTCCAGAGATTCTTTGTGCCGAGTCCGGGCCGGGCCGGACCTTTCGTGTGGCCTGCGCGGCAACGCTGCAGGCCAGTGTGCGCCGCAGTATAGGAGTTCACCGCGCTCGCGCCTGTTGCTGTTGAGCGTTGGCGCGAATTAATCCAAAAGGGTGAGCAAATCTGCACGCATGGCCAGATCGGCGGCGTGTTGCAGCAATGAATAGTCGAGTCGGGACTTCTCCGCGATGTCCAGCAGCGACTGCTCGCCGTCGGAGCCATTGAGCACCCACAGCAAGGCATTCTGGAGTTCGCTGATGCGGGTGTAGCCCCCCATCATCTGGTAGAGGCCACGGCGGCCCAGCTGCGGCTCACCCTTGGGAAACCGGTTGAGGTAGCGACCGTTGGTTTCTATCACGTTCAGGATCTGCAGCACGGTCTTGAGGGTGTGCTGCAGGTGTTCGGGGTGCACCAGTTGCAGGTTGTCTGCCGAGCTGTGGTACTCGCGGTAGGCACCGTGAGGCGAGCGCGTGAGCCGGCCCATGGGCAGGTTGATGCCGGGCGAGCAGAACTGGCGCTCGTCGTAGCCCCAGGGGGAGAAGTCCACGATGCGGTCTGCGAAACCCGCTTGCGTGAGCACGCTGGCACTGGCGCGGTCGATGAGCGAATCGTGGCGGCGCGAGCGTTTGTAGGTCACGCCGCCGGCGTCGCCCGCGACAGAGACGACCAGGCCCCCCTGGATTTGGGACAGCCTGGCTTCGTTGCGGCTGAGCCAGGTGATGGAACCAATGGTGGCCGGGGCAAACACCAGCCGGTAGCTCCACTTGAGCCGGCATTGCCGCAGGTACTCTCCCAGCGCCACGAGCACGCTGATGCCCGAGAGATTGTCGTTGCACAGCGAAGGATGGCAGGTGTGGGCAAAAAGAAGGATCTCCTGGTCGCTCTGGCCTGGAATGAAGCACTCCGCATAGCTCAGACTGCCTGGCGCGAGGTCGGCGTCGACGCACACTTCGTATTCGCCCTCGGGCAGGGCGAGCAGTTGCTGGTGTGGTAGGCAGAAACCCCAGTTGGCGTTGTAGTAGCTGGTGCGGTAGGGCGTCCACTCCGGGTTCTCGGGGTCGCTGTGCAAGTGCGGCTTGAGTTCGGCCAGCGTGAAGCGCCCATGCACGGGCGTGCTGTAGCTCACCACGTGAAGGTTGGAATGCTGGAAATCGACGATCTTGCGACCACTCGCATCCTTGATCCAGGCGTCGCGGATCGTCCATTCGTTGGGAATGGTCCAGTCGAACACCGCCGTGCCCGTGGCGACTTCGCTGCGCGCGAGATCGAGGTGTTCCCCGACGATGTCCAGGGTCTGGCGCACGCCCGCGCCGGTGATGCTGCGGCAGATGGGAAACAGACGCTCGATGAGTCCATACATCTTCTTCCCGGCTTCGTCGGGTTCCAGCCGGTCAATGCAGTCGCGCAGTGCGGTCATGGGCGTTTTTTCGTGTGGACTTGGCATGGCGGTTGGAGTTCAGACGCGCTTCCAGAGGCTGGGGCGTTCGGTACCCACCCATTCGGGGTGGTGGTTCTGGCCGGAATGATCGCTGATGTCGTCGGGCGTGGGCGCGAGGTTTTCGTACCAGAGGTGCGTGCGCCCAACGGTGGTGGACCGGGGGAGTGCGGCTTCGGCCAGCATGTCGTGTCTGGACAGGCAGGCGTCGTAGATCTGGATGCCGCCGATCACGCCGTTCCAGACCTCGTTGCCGGGTGCCCACGGCGCGTCCCCCCAGGTCAGGGCGGGCGATGGCGGCAGGACGTTGCCCCATGTGGCTGGCGCAATGAACCTCACGGTGTGGCGTTCGCTGGTGGACGGAAGGTTCCAGAAGTACTCGTGGAACTTGCCCAGTCGGTCGGACCAGGCCCGAAAGCCTTGTGTGTACCATCGGTCGTAGGCCACCGACTCCCCCAGCAGATCGCGCTGCAACACGGAGATCTCCCATCTGTGGTCTGTGCCATCCGGCGGTGGCTGCGGATAGGGGTGTGCACCGTAATAGCTGTCCGCTTTGCCATCGGGCGTCCAGACAAAGGTGCGCAGATCGTTCAGGCCGTCGTCGTTGCCCCAGAAAAAAGCGGTGTAGTAGCCCTTCTGCCGCCTGGGGTAGACGCGCCAGATGTAGGTGGCCGGATAGATGGCCAGCGGATCCCGGAAGCGAAAGCGCATGGTCTGCCTCACGGCGGCGGAACCGGGGAAATCCAGCCCCGTCCTGGGCATGGGCAGAGAGCCAGAGGCGACATCACATCCCGTCAACTGCAGCGTGGCGAGAGAGGCCGTAGAGGTCAGGAAAGTGCGTCTGCGAATCACCATCCGTTCAGCTCCCAGGTGCGTCGACACGCCGCAGCCAGATCTCCCGCCAGTAGGTGTTGGACGCGCGTGGGCAGCCAATGCGGCGGGCGGTGCATTCGGCCCGGCAATACACGTCCTCCAGCTGAATGCAGGGGCTCTTCATCTGCATCATCTTGCCCGTTTGTTCGTTGATGAGGCGATCCACCCGCATCTGCACCCGGAAACGGCCGCCCGAGTACTTGGACATCTCCATGTCGTAGCGCATGCCACGGTTGAAGCCGTCGACCGTGATCGTGGGAAGAATTTCCTCTGGCGACTTGACCTCCACCCATTCGCCGACCTGGAGTCGAAGTTCTTCTGTGGGAGTGGGGCTGCCCGCCGGGATCAAGCCACTTCCGAGCGGGTAGGGCTTGCCGCCGCGCAGTGCCTGGAAGCGGTTGAACAGGGCGACCAGTGCGCGGTAACCGTAGCCCAGGTCCACCAGATGGCGATAGCCGGCAAACAGGAGCAACTTGGTCATGTGCCACAGGCCATGGTTGCCGCTGGTGACGTCACGCAAGTACTGCCGCACGTCCCACCAGTGCAGCAAAGTGGTGGCTTCGAACAGCGCGGTGGTCTGGCATACATAGACTGGATCGGCCTCGTGCTCCTGGCCCGGTGCTGTGGCGTGGTCACGCACGCGTGCCGCCAGGTCTTCACCGGTTGCGGGAAGGGTGTGTGGCGGGTCGCTTTCGCGGCGCAACCACGCCTCCTTCCAGAAGAACACGCAATCGGCCATGCAGCCTCCGTGACCGGAGCCATCGCAGCGCGCACCGACCAGGTGCACCGCATCAATCATGCGTCGCCCCCCGGTCTTCTCGATGTTGTCGCAGGTTTTGTGTGCCACCTTGGCCACCTGCAGTCGCTGGCCGCAGAAGGCCAGCATCTCCGGCTGAAAGGGCAGCTTGTCCAGTCGTGCGCGATCATCCAGCGTGGCCAGAATTTCCTCGGGGGAGCGTACGACGACCCAGTCACCTGCCGAAAGGCCCAGCCTGCTTGGCCATGGGAATGGCTTCGAACTCATGAACGAACTCCGGAAAAGAAGAAGACCGCCTCAGGAATGGCCCCGGGACGGAAGAATCTTGAAATGATGAAGCACGCCGCGGGCCTGCCGGAGCACGATGCGCTCCGCGCCATCGGGACGCCCGGCCAGTGCCCAGGCCGCCAGGATGGCCAGCGCGTAGACGAACACGGCGATCGCGCCGCCCGCCACCAGCCATTGCAGGCATTCGAGCACGCCCATGGAACTTTGGTGCGCCGGCAGGAGCGCAGGCACCAGGAGTGCGATGGCCGTGCAGGCAAGCACGGGGCGCGAAATGGATCTGAGAAAAAGGCTGGGGCGCAGGCCCAGGCAGCGATGCAACTGGTACAGGTACAGCGGCGTGGAGATCAGCGACGTGAGCAAAGCGGCATAGGCCGCCCCCACCACGCCAATGTCCTTGTAGAAAAAGAAGATGGTCCCCAACAGGCCGAGCAAGAGGATGGTGTAGCCGAGGTTGGCATACATCACCCTGGCCGGGTGACCACGCGCAATGAGCACGGCGCAGATGGATGCGTGGAACAGCAGCAGAGCACCGTTGAAGGCCAGCAGTTGCATCAGCGGCACAGCGGCCAGCCATTTGTTGCCCAGTAGCACGGGGATCAGAAAAGGCGCCAGGATGTAGATGCAAGTGGCGACGGGCAAGGCGATCAGCGACAGGAGCTGGACCGCATTGGCATAGGCATGGGCGATGTCCGTGGGCTGGTCGAGCCTGGCAAAGCCGGGCAGCAGCGCACGGTTGATCGGTGCGCCAATTTCGGTGGTAGGCAAATGAGCCAGTTCGTAGGCGATGTTGTAGGTGCCCAGCGCCTGCGGGCCGGAAATGCGGCCGATGAAGAAGTCGGCTGAGCGCTCCTTGAAGAAGCCCGCGAAGTTGTTGATGAGCAGCCAGCGCGAAAAATTGAACAGTTCGCGGGCCTTGGACAAGTCCAGCCGTGGGCGGTAGGGGTGCATCAGGTAGCTGATCACCGTGCCAGCGAGTTTGGAAACCAGAATGCCAGCGACCAGGGCCCAGTAGCTTCTGAAGGCAAATGCCAACGGCACCACGATGGCGAAGCTGATGAGCTTGCGGCTGACCTGAAACCTGAACTCCTTGCGGAAGTCCAGCTCCTTGAGGAAGGCGACCACACCGATGTTCTGGGCGCCGGTGAAGAGGGGCCCGAATGCCAGCGCAATCACCACCCACATCAGTTCCGGGCTGCGGTAGAACGCCGCGATCGGGTAGGCCATGGCGATCATCAGGAGCGTGATGCCGATGCCGAGCAGGAAGCTGCAGGTCCAGGCGCTGTTGTAGTGGGCCGGTGTGGCGGACTGGTTCTGGATGATGGCGGTGTCGAAGCTGAAGGCACTGAGCAGCTCGGCCATGGCGATGAACGAAAGCGCCATCGCCACCACGCCGAAATCCTGTGGCGCGAGCAGGCGCGCCAGGATGAGGGTGCTGATGAGCCCAAGGCCGCGCTCGACGAGCTTGAACAGGATCATCCAGACAGCGCCCTTGGCCATCTGCTTTTGCGTGCTGTTGCTCATGCCGGCATGTTGCGTTTGGAGGGGGTGATCGCCACGCAGCAGATCAGCATGTGGTGCGCGGGATCGTTGACGAGCCTACCAGAGCCGTCTTAAGGCAGGCTACGACTTCAAGGGTATTCCGGTAATAGTTACACGGATGACGCGGTTTCGTTGACACGCCCCGGCGCTCGGGTTGTTCCATATTTCACGCTTTGCCGACGCCGCATGGCCTCATCGCCCATTTGCACCCCTGCGCAGATGCCATCCGCTTGCATACTTACGGGCGATCATCAAGAAGGAACCATGACTCCAGCGGCCCTTATCCACCATGCGCGCGAAAGCCTGCGAGGCAGCAGCCTGCGCAATGTCTATTGGGAGGCCTCGATCCTCCTCAGGGAACTGTCGCAGCTTTTCCAGCCGCGCAATGCCGTGTTTCGCAGACACGTCCTGAACGACCATGGGCGCTACCTGTTCTCTTCGGTTCGGCCGGTTTCGGGAGAAGCGCCTTCGCGAGCGAAAGCCGCCGTCGACTGGCTTCTGCGCGCACAGGAAGCGGGTGGAGACGGGGGGGTGGCGCTGGGTTACTTCCCCTGCGCGCGTGAGAACCCCGGTTGGCGGCCGTCGTACCCCGAGACCACGGGGTACATCATCACGTCGCTGTTGGCCTATTCGCGCCTGCACAGAGACGAGGACATCGCCGCGGCCGCGATGAAGATGGTGGACTGGGAGATTCGCATCCAGATGCCCTCAGGCGCGGTGCAGGGTGGCCAGGTGTGCCCGCCCGAAGAGCAGACGGCTGCCGCGTTCAACACCGGCATGGTGCTGGATGGTCTGTGCTCGGCCTATCTTCACCGTCCTGATCCAGCGGTCTTGCAGGCGGCTCGAAGGGCGGCGGATTTTCTGGTCAGTGATCTGGACGAATCTTTCTATTTCAAGACCAACGGCGCCTTTGTGAGCGTTGGCGAGATCAAGACCTACACCTGCCTCTGCGCCTGGGCGGTGTACCGGTTCGGCAAGATCGTCGATGAGCATTCCTACATGACGGCGGCCACGCAGGTCATTGAAGCGGCGCTGCGTCAGCAGCAGCCCAATGGCTGGTTTTCGAGCAACTGCCTGAATCGCTCGAGTGCACCGCTGACACACACCATCGGCTACACCTTGCAGGGCATCCTGGAGGTGGGCGTCCTTTCGGGGCGCGCAGATTTTGTGGTGCAAGTCCGGAAAACGGTGGATCGCATCCTGCCGCTGATCTCGTCCCAAGGGTATCTGCCAGGCCGGTTTTATGCGGACTGGAAGCCTGCAGCCCTGTCTTCCTGTCTCACCGGATCGGCGCAGATCGCCATTGTTTGCTACCGGCTGGCCCAGGAGTTGCGCGAGACCAAATACCAGCTTGCGGCCGATCGCCTGGTGAACTTTCTAAAAGGCGTGCAACTGGTCGAATCCGAAAATCCTGCATTGCAGGGCGCCCTGGCTGGATCGTTTCCGCTGTTTGGCGGTTACATGAGGGCGGGTTACCCGAACTGGGCGACGAAGTACTTGCTCGATGCCCTCATGCTGCAGATGCAAGCAGAAAAGCCGCCCGCTGCCTGAGCAACGGACGGCCCTCATGTCCGGTAGGCTGTTCAGCGAGGCACGATGGCCCAGGTGGGATCGCTGGTAAATGCGGCATCCATCTTGGGCGTCTTGGACTTCCACCAGGTGTAAGACGCGGATGCACCAGGAATTCCCGCACTGGTGGCTGCTGCCAACATGGCACGTGCCATGGCAGCCTGGCCTTCGGCGAGGTCGGGATAGCCGTTGTCCACGGGAACACTGCCGCAATTGGTGCCCACCGAGCCGTAGTTGGCTGCGTACAGGGCGCCCCAGGAGGTGAGGAATTTGCCACTGCTGTCCTGAATCTTCCACCAGGAGCCGGGCGCCTTGGTGGGGCAGAAGCCGTTGGATTCGTTGGTGAAACGACCCACCGTGAACTGGGTAATCCAATTGAGGAACGTCTTGGCGCTGGCGTTGTTACCGTCTTCCGCGATCTGTGCCATGACCAGCGTCATGAAGTCGTTCTGCCAGGGGGCCGCCTCGGTTTTGTCGTCCCCGGTGAACGCACCCAGGGGGGAGCGGCTGCCTGCACTGGCGGCGGGGTAGTTGTTCACATACCAGGTCAGGTTGTTGGCGAGTTTGCGCTGGAACGAACCCTTCATGGCATGACTGTCGGGGAGCGCCCTGGCGATTTCGTGAATGGAGCGCAGGCTCCAGGCCTGGCCTCGGGCCTCGTTGGGCTTGATCCAGCCGCTGGCGTAGCCACGGCTGCTTGGATTGGAGAAAGCGATGTTCCAGCTGGCCCAGAACGCCATTTCGTCCAGGTAGAAAGCGTCGCCCGTGATCAAGTAAGGAATGTAGGCGAACGAACCCTGGTGGGCGGTGTCTGCCTCCCAAATGGTGGAGCCCGAGGCCGAGGGAATCTTGGGCACTGAAATGTCGTACCGCACCGATACGTTCGGATAGGTCTCGACGTCCAGGGGTTGATCGGTGTTTTCGTCGCGGTAGTGGATGGGCACACCCGCTGCGGCGTCCGCGTTGGCGAACATGTTGGCGCGGACGCGGTCATCCTGCGTAATCAGGTAGAGCGCGGTGACGCGGGGTACCGGCCCGATATCGGAACGTGCACCCGTGGTGGGGAAGTAGGTTTCCAGAAATGCGGGTTCCATGGGCCCCGTCTTTGCCGAAGCCAGTTGCTGGGCTTCGCTTTGCAGAACGCTCTGAGGCACCGAGAGGGCCAGGTTGTAGTTCCACGTGGCGCGACTGGCGAGGAAATACGGCATGTGATGCCGCAAGCGGAAGTTCGGCGCTGAGCCACCGGTCCACAGCACCTTGTGCCAGCGTGCATGGTGGTAGTGCGTGAACTTGGGCTGAGAGTGAATGACCACGCCATCGCGCTTGATCTTCAGGTCATAGGTGATGTTGCCGGGTGCCGCCACGAACGTCCGTGTGTTCTCCAGAACCGCGTCGGTGCGGATGCGGGCGCCACCTTCATACAGGCGGGTGTGCAGCCGGGCCACCAGGTGCGGATGCACCGCATTGGTGGCCTTGTTCTTGAAAGGCGTGACCACGGTGTATTCCGCAGCGACCGCGCCACTCAGGCGTTTGCCGGCGCCGCTGGCGATTTGCGCCTTGAGCTGAGCCTGCGGTTGCGCGATCAGCGTGGTGGCGTTGCCACTGGAGTCGTAGACCGTCGCTTCAAGTTCAATATTCCAGGCAGGATCGGCGGGAACCACGGGCGCGCTGACCGACTTGCCCGCCGCAAAAAGGTTGATCAGGCGCGGCTGATTGGCCTGCAGGTTGCTCACACGGGCGCTCAGCACGGCAAAACGCACCGATCCATCCACATGGGACGAGATTTCGTCCATCTGCAGGGGTACAGCCGCACCGTTGCTGTCGGTGGCCGACAGGCCCTGCGTGGCCAGCAGGTCGCCCGCCTTGAAGGGTTGACCAAAGGTCACGGGCACCGATGTCTGCGTGCTGCCGGATGCCACCTCCACGCAAGTGATCGCCGACGGCGCGCAACTGAGCCCTCCGGTGATGGGGGGAGGTGCCGGAGCCGGAGCTGGAGCCGGAGCTGGAGCTGGAGCAGGAGCAGGAGCTGGAGCTGGAGCTGGAGCTGGAGCAGGAGCAGGAGCAGGAGCAGGAGCTGGAGCTGGAGCTGGAGCTGGAGCAGGAGCAGGAGCAGGAGCAGGAGCAGGAGCTGGAGCAGGAGCTGGAGCTGGAGCTGGAGCTGGAGCTGGAGCTGGAGCCGGAGCCGGAGCCGGAGCCGGAGCCGGAGCTGGAGCCGGTGCTGGAGCTGGAGCTGGAGCCGGTGCTGGAGCGGGAGCAGGTGCCGGTGCTGGAGCAGGTGCCGGAGCGGGAGCAGGTGCCGGAGCGGGAGCAGGTGCCGGTGCGGGCGGTGCGGGGATGGGCGCTGGCGCTGGTGCAGGAGCGGCGTTGTTCTGCTCGGTGCCCAAGGGCGATGCGCTGGTGCCGCCGCCTCCGCAGCCTGCGATGGCCGCCGTCATAAAAAGGGCGGCAAGCCATTTGTGGTCCTTCAGGGCATGGGACCGAGTGCGATGTGCGACGTTCATGGCGGTAGGGGCAGGGCAGATGTTCGGGAGGGTGGTACCTGTGCGATTTCTCACGCGAGGCGACATTCGGTGGTTTTCTCGGCCTTGGGTGAGCTGACTTTAGTCACCGATCGTGATGCTTTCGAGCATTCCCGACGAGGGGTTTCTTCAATACGATGCACGGCTCGATTCCGGAAAATGGTCAATTGGGAGGCAATCGGAATAGCTGGCATTTTGGTAACACGAAGAAACAATTTGGAACAATTAATCAAAATACCCAATTCAATTGGCGGCCAGGCTGGAGCAGATCGTCCATGCATTCAGGCCTCGGTGAATGGCATGAAAACGAATGCTTTTTGACTCAATTTTGGGGGATTGATGCCGCAATGAGCAGCGATCTCTCTGTCTTCAAGCGCCGCTTGAGGAGGTGCCGTCGCAGTGAGATCGCAATTTGATTGGCTCTTCTGCGGTTCGCCGCCTCAGCGCGAAGCCATTTCTGGCCCCCATGAATTGTCAACGTCGGCACGACCCCAATCTGTAGGAGCGTGTTACGAATTGAACAAGCTTGGGCGTTGAAGGTCAGGACACGGCCGGTGTGGGCTAGCGAGCGGCGCGCCCGGTGCCGCCAGCCTGGAACTGTTCCACCGCGCCGGGCAGGGTCTCCGCATGTCGCGGTGAGCCGGAAAAATCATTGGTTACAAAACTCTCCGAAGGTATTGGATCGGGCTTTTGCAACCAATCAAAAATTAACCCATCCGCATTAGCAAAATAACGGTGGGCGGGACCTGCCAGATCGCTGGAGACGCTGAGTCGGGCGCCATCGCGGGAAAGTGCAACGCCCTCGTACAGATTTGCGTGCAAATGTGCGTCGGCGGGCGCGTTGCGCACGCCGATGCCGCTGGTATTGACCAGGGTGTTGTGCATCAGGCGGATTTCGCGGGACCGGTTCACGTCCAGGCCGGTGTCGTTGCAGTGGGCGACGATGTTGTTGGCCGCCAGGCCGCCCCGGTGTTCGAATGCTTCGCAGCGGCCACGGCGACAGGCGCTGGCGTCGGTGCCGCCCCCGCCAAATGAGATGCCCACGCGCACCCCTGGCAAGGAGATGCCGGAAAGCGAGCAAATGACCAGATTGCGCTCAAAGCGGCCGTTCTCGCTGCCGCCTTTCATGAACATGCCAAATGAGATCTGATTGCCGTCCAGCTTCACAAACTGAGTCACCAGGTTGTCGTGCACGCGCCAATCGCTGGCGCCCACCAGGTCAAAGGGCGTCACTGGCCGTCCGGTTTCGCGGGGCCCCTGGTTGGTGAGGGTGTTGAAGGCCAGCGTGCCGTGGTCAGGCCATGCGTCGTTGAACCCATTGACCTTGACGTGGGCATTGAAATCGGTCACGCGGTTGTTGCGCAGCGTGGTGAACGCCGCACGTCCCACCACGTGGAAGGCATGTTCGCAGTCGTTGGCCCGCTGGCAGGCGCCGCGAATGTTCAGGTTTTCGAACACCCAGTGGGGGCGGTCGACCAGGATGCCTTCTTCCTGCTCGAACTCCAGCCACACGGTGCCAGGCTGCGCGGCGCTGAGCACCACCGGCGCGCCGGGGGCACCATCCTGCCCCAGGCGCAGCGTGCGCTGAAAAGGGTAGAGGCCGGGTGCAATGAGGATGCGCGTACCCGCCTGGGCCTTCAGCAAGGCGTCTTCGATTTCTTGCGGATTGGCCACCGCCAGCGTGTTGACGATGCCAGGAACCAGGGGCGCCAGCGCCTGGGGTTGCTGGCCCTTGCCCAGGCTGGGCAGAGGACCCGCGGGCGGCTCGCGCTCATAGCGGCTCTGAGCCAGCCGAAGCGCGGGCAAGAGCATGGCTTCGAGCCGATCGTGCCCTTGAAGGCGCCTCTTCAGGTGGCGAATGACTTCGTGAGGGCTGCGGCTGGTGGCTTCGCTCCACAGGCGCTGGCCCTGCTCGCTCCCCAGGAGCCAGGCCAGGACCATCGCCAGGGCCACCGCACCCGCCAGCAGTGCGTACAGACTGATTCGGACGAGTCGGCCCATGCGGAATGGTGGGAGTCACACGTTGGAAGGACGGGTCATCATAAGCGGGGCCTCTGGCCGTGAACCATGCCGCACTGCGCCCGTTTGCATACCCCGGGGCCCATGATTGCGTGGGTATGATCCACGCGTTGTGTACCAAGGTGGTACCCCTCTCAACATCCATGGAGCATCATGAAAGTCACCGTCGTCGGCACTGGGTACGTGGGTCTGGTCAGCGGGGCCTGCCTGGCGGAGGTGGGCAACGACGTGCTGTGCCTGGATGTGAATCCGGACAAGATTCGCATTCTGGAAGAGGGCGGGATTCCCATTTATGAGCCTGGCCTGAAGGAAATGGTGCAGCGCAATGTGGCCGCTGGCCGCCTGCACTTCACCACCGACCTGTCCCGTGCGGTGCATCACGGCACCATCCAGTTCATTGCGGTGGGCACCCCTCCCGACGAAGACGGATCGGCCGACATGCAGTACGTGCTGGCCGCCGCGCGCGGCATCGGCCGCCTGATGACGGACTACAAGGTGGTGGTGGACAAGAGCACGGTGCCCGTGGGCACGGCCGACCGCGTTCGCGAGGCCATTGCCGAAGAACTGCGCCTGCGCGGCGTGGACACGCCCTACGCGGTGGTGTCCAACCCCGAATTCCTGAAAGAAGGCGCTGCGGTGGAAGACTTCATGCGGCCGGACCGGATCATCGTGGGTGCCAGCGACGAACAGGCGGTGCATCTCATGCGCGCCTTGTATTCACCTTTTCAGCGCAACCGCGAGCGCCTGATCGTCACCGACGTGCGCAGCGCCGAACTCACCAAGTACGCAGCCAACGCCATGCTGGCCACGCGCATCAGCTTCATGAACGAACTGGCCAATCTGGCGGAGGCGCTGGGGGCCGACATTGAAATGGTGCGCCAGGGCATTGGTTCCGATCCGCGCATCGGCTACCACTTCCTCTATCCAGGCTGTGGCTACGGGGGCTCCTGTTTTCCCAAGGACGTCAAGGCCCTGATCAAGACCGCATCGGGTGAGGCGGGGCTGGACCTGAAGGTGCTCAGCGCTGTGGAAGAGGCCAACGACGCCCAGAAGCATGTGCTGGGCCGCAAGGTCAGGCAGCGCCTGGGCGAAGACCTGACCGGGCGGCATTTCGCGCTCTGGGGCCTGGCGTTCAAGCCCAACACCGACGACATGCGCGAGGCTCCCAGCCTGGAGTTGCTCAGCGACCTGCTGGCGGCCGGCGCCACCGTCACCGCCTACGACCCGGTGGCCATGCATGAGGCACAGCGAGCGCTGGGCGAGAACCCGCGCATCCGGTATGCCGCCAACCCGAACGACGCCCTGGTGGACGCCGATGCGCTGTTGATCGTGACCGAATGGAAGGAGTTCCGCAGCCCGGACTTCGACCTCATCAAGGAGCGGCTCAAGCAGCCCTTGATCCTGGACGGCCGCAACCTCTACGACCCGGCCTTCGTGCGTGGGCAGGGCTTCGAGTACCTGGCCATCGGCCGCTGAGCGTGGGCGATGGCACCGGTGCGGGCTGGTGTTGCTCGCATATGAATGGGGAGATTTGATGGAAGTTGCCAGGACAGGGCGGTCCGTACCCAGCATCGCAGTGATGCTTCTGAAGGTATTTCTGATCCTTTTCGTGTTCGTCGTTTCTTCCGACGAAATGGTCGAACGATTCCTGCAGTTCGCCGCCAGTGACCATCCATGGCGAAACCGGGTGGTGTTCTTGTTCCTCTGGATCACCGGGTGCGGCGTTGCAATGTTGTTGGCCTTCCTGCGCCCCATGTGGTTGCGCGTCGTGCTTGCGTTGCCCCTGAGCATCGCAGCGATGTTCTCGGTCATCTACAGAGGCACCACAGACACGGTTCTGAACTACAGCGAATTCTTTGCCATGTGGAGTTCACGCGGTGACTGGATGTCTGCCGTGGCCAACTATGGGCAACATGCCTTGCCCGGACTGGGCGTGGGGGCGCTGCTCTTTGTGGCCATCGTGCTCCCCGGCTTTGCCTGGCGGGACTCAGTCCTGGCCAGGGCTGGGTTGGTGCTGGCCTACTTCGCGCCTCTGGCCGCGGTAGCCGCCATGATCGACCTCAAGGGTGGTGCGGCTGCACTGGGCGTTCCAGCCCCGACCAAGGTGCTGGGTATGTTCTCGCATGTCCTGTATTCGGAAATCACCAACGATTTTGACCGGCAGCGGCAGAGTCTGGACGCTCGGCCCAAGCCGTCGGGCGCAAGGCCCCATGTCGTCTTGATCGTGGACGAAAGCGTCCGTGGCGACTACCTCTCGATCAACGGCCAGACGGCAGACACCACGCCGTTCCTCCGACAACAGCAGGACAAGCTGTTCAATTTTGGCATCGCGTCTTCCGGCTTCGATTGCAGTCACTATTCAAACGTGGTGCTTCGCTTCGGGTTGCCTGCCGGATCAATGGACAAGGCAGTGCGGACCTATCCCAGCATCTGGGCGTACGCGAAAAATGCAGGCTATCGCACCAGCTTCGTTGACGCCCAGCGCAGGCATGGCCAACTCACCAACTTCATGACGATCAACGAGACGAAGCTTATTGACAACTTCGTTCAGTTCAGCCGCGTGGATGCGGTGGAAAGGGCGGACGACTTCGTCCGCAAGGACGAGGCGGCCGCGCTAGAAGTCTCGCGGCTGCTGAAGGAAGAGACACCCCAGTTCATCTACATGAACAAGGAAGGCGCTCATGCGCCCTATGAAGGCAAATACCCGGAGTCAGAGACAAAGTTTCGTCCCACCATGAAGCTTGGACAAACCTTGGGCGAGGGCGTGAACAGGGATGAGCTCAAGAACTCATACCGCAATGCGGTGAGTTGGTCGGTCGACCATTTCTTTTCCGTCCTGCTCAAGGACGCCAAGCTGGCGAACACGGTCATTCTCTACACCTCCGACCATGGGCAGAACCTTCTGGAGAAGGGCGTCGTGACGCATTGCGGGCAGTCGGACCCCACGCACGGTGTGGCGGTCGTGCCGCTGTTCGTCGTGACAGAAAACCTGGCGCTCGCCGCCGGCCTTCGGGAGGCGGTCCGCATCAATTTCGGCAAGGCATCCCACTTCAACATTTACAAGACGGTGATCGGGTGGATGGGCTACGAGGCGAAGGAATTGCCGTTTTCGTACGATGCGTCTTTGACCGAACCACTCACGGGAGAACGCAAGTTCTACACGGGAAACCTGTTGAGCGGCGAAACGAAATCCCATGTTTTCTCCCCCTAGTCAATGGCGACCGCAGACGCCTGACGCGAGGGAGCGCCAGGGCCTGACGGGTGTCTGATCAGAAGACGCCGTGGCTCGCCTTGCGTGGGCACGTGCGCTTCCTGACGGGCAGCATGGCGCTGTCGGGGTGTGCCGCCTGTCTGGTCCTCAGCGTTTCGCACCCCTATCCATTCCTGGCGACAGGAGGCGTTGCCTTCGCCATGCTGTTGTCGGTCTGGCGGCCATCGGCCTGGCTGTTTCTGCTGCCGGCCTTGTTGCCCGTGCTCAACTTCTCACCCTGGACCGGGTGGTGGCTGCTGGACGAGACCGACCTGCTGGTGCTGGCCCTGGCGGCAGGCGCCTACGCGCGCTGGGCCTGCACGCGGCATGGAGCCACGCACGACGTGCGAGGCGTTCCGTGGTGGTTGTGGTGGCTGCTGTTGGCCAGCCTGGTGGGGGGCGTGTGGCGGGGCCTGCTCGATGCCGGCATGGATGCCGCCGCGCTGGGTGGGTGGCTGAGCAACCCAGTCCTCTGGAAGGAAGGCCTGTACGCCAGCTACGACAGCACCTGGAACACCTTGCGAGTGGCCAAGAGCCTCGCCTGGGGCCTGCTGCTGGTGCCGCTGTTGCGTGCGCCGGCGGCCCAACAAGGGCCCGGTCCGGTTTTGCTGCTCGCACGCGGGATGGTGGCGGGGCTTTCGCTGGTGGGCCTGGTGGTGCTGTGGGAGCGCCTGGTCTATGCCGGCCTGTTGGAATTCAACCTGCCTTACCGAACCACCGCCTGGTTCTGGGAAATGCATGTCGGCGGCGGCGCGATCGACGCCTACCTGGCCATGGCCACCCCTTTTGCCTTCTGGGCCATGTGGTCTGCACGCACGCCCTGGCGCTGGCTGGGGGCCAACCTGCTGATGTGGGTGACCGTGTACGCCGTGCTCACCACTTACTCGCGCGGGGTGTACCTCGCCGCGGTGCTTTCACTGGTGTTCATGGCCATCGTGGCCTGGGTATGCCGCATTGCACCTGCGGCGGGTCGTGCCTGGGGGCGCCGCGACCTCACTGCGGTGCTGGCTGCCGTGGTTCTGCAAAGCGCGCTGGTGCTCGGGGGCGGCACCTACATGTTCGATCGCCTGGCGGCTTCCAATGTCGATCTCATTGGCCGCGTGACCCATTGGCTCGCAGGCCTATCGCTGCTGAACGGTGGCGAAGATCTGGCGCTTGGCCTGGGCCTGGGCCGCTTGCCCACGCATTACAGCCAGGAGACGCCAGACGGCGAGCTGTCAGGCAGCGCCCGCTGGAGCGGCCTGAAGCAGGGGAAGGCCCATGTGATGCTCTCAGGCCCTGCCACACGCGGCGAGCTGGTGGGGCTGTTTTCTTTGACACAGCGGGTTCGACTGGAGGACACGGGCCCGTATGTGGCGCGCCTGCGGGCACAGGTTGATCTGCCCGTGAGCCTGGTGGTGAGCCTTTGCGAGCGGCATCTGCTCTACAGCTACCAGTGTCAGTGGGAGTACGTTGACCTGGAACCCGGCGAAGACGGACGTCTGAATGGGATCGAGGTGCCACTGCGGGGCGATGCCTTTGGTGCGCGCGGTCCGCTGAAACGCCTGCGCGGTGGCGTCCTGGCCATCACGCCGACGGAGGCGGGCAGCGTGGTGCGACTGGAGAGCGTCGAGCTGCTCAACCCGCAAGGCCGGCAGGTGCTGTCCAACACCCGATTCAACCAAGGCCTGGCGCACTGGTTTCCCATGGCGCGTGGACATTTCCTGGCCTGGCACATGGACAACCTCTACCTGGAACTACTGATCGAACGCGGACTGACCGGCCTGGCCGTTTTGGGTCTTTGGCTGGCATGGGCTGCGACGCGCCTTGGGGTCGGCCTGCGCCACGCTGACCCCTTGGCCTGGGTGCTGGGCGGCGCGCTGTTCGGCATGTTGTCGCTGGGTGCGGTGATCAGTGTCACCGAGTTGCCACGGCTGGCGCTGATGCTCGTGCTGCTTCTGTTCGCCACATCGTCGATTCGTACACGAATTGGCTAAGTCCGTGTCTGTAACCGATTGTAGGCAGTTCGATTAACCGCTATTCTGATTTGTGCTCCCCCAAGGCGCAGAGGTTTGCAACAACAACAGGGATCGCGGGCTTGATCAAGCTATTCAATCACTATTTCGACCGTCGCACGCTGTCGCAGATGCTCATGGATCTGCTGCTGGTGAGTGCAGCGTTCATGGCCACGCTCGTGGTGTTGTCCGATGCCGCCGACCTGACCAGTGTCAAGGTCGGAGAAGGTCTGTTGCGGGCCCTGCTGATGAGCTGCGGCTTCCTGGCGATCAACTCGGCGCTTGGCCTGTACGACCGGGGCAGCGTGTTCAACAACACGCAACTGACCGCCCGCGTGCTCGTGTCCTTCATGCTGATGGGTTTGGTGGTCGTGGGCGTGCTCTTGCTCCTGCCCATGGAGGCCTTTTACGGGCACACCTGGGCGGTGGTGATCGTGATGATGGCCACCGGCGTGCTGTTGCTGGTGCAGGTGCTGACCGGTGAATTCCTGCCCAAGTCGCTGACGCGCCGCAAAGTGCTGGTGTACGGCACGGGCGTCAAGGCCAAGGCCGTGGGGCAGACCTTGACCAGGCCTTCTTCCAGTGCCGACCTCTCGGGCTACTACGCCAGCCCCAACGAGCGCGAGCACCTGGTGACTGACTGGGGGGTTCTGTCGCCCGACAAAAGCCTGACGGAACTGGTCAGCGAAAAGGGCATCGACGAGATCGTGATTGCTTTGTCCGAGCGGCGCGGCGGCAGCATGCCCATGCGCGAATTGCTCGATTGCAAACTCAGTGGTGTGCGCGTCACGGACATCGCCACCTATTTCGAACAGAACCTGGGGCAGATTCGCCTGGACGCGGTTTCTGCAGGCTGGCTCATCTTTGGCGACGGCTTCAACCAGGGCTTCATCCGCACCACGGTCAAGCGCATCTTCGACATCGCCGGTGCCACGGTGCTGATCCTGCTGGCAATGCCCATCATGCTGGTGACTGCGTTCATCATCAAGCTGGAGAGCTCAGGCCCCATCCTGTACAAACAGGAACGCGTGGGCCTGAACAACAAGCCCTTCAATGTGGTGAAGTTCCGCAGCATGCGCACCGATGCCGAGAAGGACGGCATTCCGCGCTGGGCGACAGCGGGAGACAGCCGCGTGACGCGCGTGGGGCGCGTGATCCGCAAGCTGCGCATTGACGAACTGCCCCAGTTGTTCAGCGTGCTCAATGGCGACATGAGTCTGGTGGGGCCGCGCCCGGAGCGGGCTTTTTTCGTGGAGAAGCTGACGCAGGAAATCCCGTTCTATGCGGTGCGTCACAGCGTCAAGCCCGGGGTGACCGGCTGGGCGCAAGTGCGTTACCAGTATGGTTCCACCGTCGAAGACACCGCTGAGAAGCTTCAATACGACCTCTACTACGTCAAGAACCACTCGCTCTTTCTTGATCTGGTGGTGTTGTTCGAGACCGTCGGCGTGGTGTTGACCGGCAAAGGTGCGCAGTAGACGCGCCCCGGGTATCGGCACGGGGTCAACGGCGTGACAGAGGTCCACACTTCGCTGACAGCCTGGGGCCTGGGGCTGGCCGCCATGGCCTATGCCGTGCTGGCCGTGCATCTGGTGCGGCAGGGCTATCTCAAGAAGCCGGTGAATCGCGCAGGCCTGGCCATCATCGTGGCTTCCGTGCTCACCGCGCTGTGGGCCGGGGCCGGCCTGTGGGCCCTGAAAGAAGCCACGCGCTGGATCTGGGTGGTGTTGCTCGACATTGCCCGCTACGCCGCGTGGTTCGCGTTCGTGGTGCAACTCTT
Organism: Hydrogenophaga sp.; assembly: GCF_050250835.1. Classification (GTDB taxonomy): domain Bacteria; phylum Pseudomonadota; class Gammaproteobacteria; order Burkholderiales; family Burkholderiaceae_C; genus Hydrogenophaga. Next base: position 192,376 of record NZ_JBFWNX010000005.1, read on the forward strand.
TCGTCAGGCGGCGCGTCAGGGCAGGGAGGTCGAGGCCACCCGGTGGATGACCCCGCTGGCGATCCTCATGCCGCTGCTCAGCCTGGTGACGCTGGTGCTGCCGGGCCTCTGGGCCGCCAAAGGTGGACATGTCCTGGCGGGATTTTTCACCACGATGATGCTGCTCTCCGTGCTCGGCATGGTGCTGGTGGAGCAGCTCTTTCGCAACCTGCCTGACGACGCGCTCTGGAGCGCCAAGCCTATCTGCCTGGGTCTGGCGGGCACTTTCCTGTTCGATCTTTTCCTGTTCTCTCGGGCGGTGTTGTTCGGCGGGATTGACCACGACGCCTGGAACATCCGCGGACTCGTGCACGGCGCCATGATGCCGCTGCTCCTGCTTTCGGCCTCGCGCCATCGCAACTGGATCGGGAAGATCCAGGTGTCGCGCAAGGTGGTCTTTCATTCGGCCACGCTGCTGCTGGCGGGGGCCTACCTGCTGTTCATCTCCGGTGTTGGCTACTACGTGCGTTACTTCGGCAGCGACTGGGGACCCGCGCTGCAATTGGCGCTGGTGTTCCTGGCGCTGGTGGTGCTGTCAGCGCTGGCACTCTCGGCTTCGCTGCGCGCGCGCTTGCGGGTGATGCTGGGCAAGAACTTCTTTCGTTACCGCTACGACTACCGGGACGAATGGCTGAAATTCACGCGCACCCTCTCCAGCGAGTCCAACCCGCAGGCGATGGGCCAGCGCGTGGTGCGTGGCCTGGCCGACATGCTGGAGAGCCCCGCCGGCGGCCTGTGGCTCAAGCGCCCGGAAGAGAACCTGTACCGGCAGGTGGCCAGCTGGAATCTGCCCTTGGTCGCACCCACCGAGTCCATGGACTCACCGCTGTTGAGCTTCATGCGCCGCACGGGCTGGGTGGTGAACCTGGAGGAATACAGGAGTTCACCGCAACGCTACGAACATCTGGAGCTGCCGCAGTGGCTGGCACTGCTGCCACAGGCCTGGCTGCTGGTGCCGCTGTGGCTGAACGACGAAGAGTTGCCCGGCTTCGTCCTGCTGGCCCAGCCGCGCACGCGGCTGGATGTGAACTGGGAGGTCAACGACCTGCTCAAGACCGCAGGTCGGCAGGCGGCGAGTTTCCTGGCGCAGATGCAGGCCACCGAGGCACTGCTGGAAGCCCGCAAGTTCGAGGCCTTCAGCCGCATGTCGGCCTTTGTGGTTCACGACCTCAAGAACATCGTCACCCAGCTTTCCCTGATGGTGAAAAACGCCAAGCGACTGAGCCACAACCCTGAATTTCAGGCCGACATGCTGATGACGGTGGAGAACTCGCTCGATCGCATGCGCCAGCTCATGCTGCAGTTGCGTGAAGGCGCGGCGGCGGGCGATGGCGCGGTGGGCGTGGACCTGGGGCGCGTGGCGAGGCGGCTGGCCAATGCGGCAGACAAGCGCGGTCGTTCACTGGAGCTCGACCTCGAGCCCAATGTGGCGACCCGAGGGCACGAGGAACGTCTGGAGCGCGTGCTGGGGCACCTGGTCAACAACGCGCTGGACGCCACCGAGGCTTCCCAAAGGGTATGGCTCAAGCTGGAGCGCTTCGGCAGCCACGCCAGGGTGGAGGTCGGAGACAATGGTCTGGGCATGTCCGAGGCGTTTGTGCGCGAGCGGCTGTTCAAGCCGTTTCAGACCACCAAGGAAGCCGGCATGGGCATTGGCGCGTACGAGAGTTTTCAGTATGTCCAGGAGCTGGGTGGCAAGGTCTCGGTGGACAGCAAGGAAGGCGCCGGGACGGTGGTGAGCCTGTTGTTGCCCTTGATCGACGCCTTCCAGTCTTCGGACCTGCACCCGTTGGGAGAAACATGAGTTCAGACAAGGCCGCGCAACTGATGGTCGTGGAAGACGACCTCGCGTTGCAGAAGCAGATCAAGTGGTCACTCGACCAGTTCGAGGTGGTCACCGCCGACGATCGCGAGGGCGCGCTGACGCAACTGCGCCGGCACGCGCCTGCCGTGGTGACCATGGACCTGGGGCTGCCGCCCGACGCCGACGGCGTGGGCGAAGGCTTCCGGCTGCTGGAGCAGATGCTGGCCGCCGCGCCGCAGACCAAGGTGATCGTGCTAACCGGGCAGAACGGCCAGGCCAACGCCTTGCGCGCGGTGGCCATGGGCGCCTACGATTTCCTGGCCAAGCCGTTCGAGCCCGAGATGCTCAACCTGACCGTGGAACGGGCGTTCCGCCTGCACGCGCTGCAAGCGGAAAACCACCGCCTTCAGTCCATGCGCCAGGCCGAAACCCTGGCGGGCCTGTTGACGCGTGATCCCGGCATGCTGCGGGTGTGTCGCACCATCGAGAAGGTGGCCAACTCGGGCGCCACGGTCATGCTGCTGGGAGAGAGTGGCACCGGCAAGGAGGTGCTTGCGCGCGGGCTGCACCAGTCGTCCAACCGCAAGGACGAGCGCTTCGTGGCCATCAACTGCGCGGCGATTCCGGAGAATCTGCTGGAGAGTGAACTCTTCGGCTACGAAAAGGGTGCATTCACCGGCGCTGCAAAGACCACCCTGGGAAAGATCGAGACCGCCAACGGCGGCACGCTCATGCTCGACGAGATCGGCGATCTGCCCATGCCCTTGCAGGCCAAGCTACTGCGCTTTCTGCAGGAGCGCGTGATCGAACGCGTGGGCGGGCGCCAGGAGATTCCGGTGGACGTGCGCATCGTATGCGCCACCCATCAGGACTTGAAGCAGCTCACCGGCGAGGGGCGCTTTCGCGAAGACCTGTACTACCGCCTGGCCGAGATCGTGGTCGACATCCCGCCGCTGCGTGAGCGCCTGGGGGATGCCGCCCTGCTGGCCCACGCCTTTGCGAAGCGGTTTTCCCAGGAGCAGGGGCGCCGCAACCTCAGCCTGTCTGAAGATGCGCTGCGCGCCATCGAAGCCCATCCCTGGCCCGGCAACATCCGCGAGCTGGAGAACTGCGTCAAGCGCGCGGTGATCATGGCCGATGGCACACAGGTGACCGCCGACGATCTGGGACTGGCCGTGCCCGATGTGGAGCAGGACGCCATGAGCTTGACGCTGGACCTGCGCACGGTTCGCGACCAGGCGGAGAAGAAGGCGGTGATCGCCGCCATGGCCCGCACCAACGGCAATGTGTTGAAGGCGGCGGAGTTGCTGGGTGTCAGCCGACCTACGCTGTACGACCTGATGCACCGCCTCGGACTCAAGTGAAAAACGGCTACATCCCAAGGAGACCCGCATGAAACCGATTCCTTTTCCCTTGCGCACGGCGGCTTTGGCCCTGGCGGCGGCGCTGGCGCTGGCGGCCTGCGGCGAAAGCAAGGATCCTCAGCAACTTCTGGCCTCGGCCCGTGACTACCTGCAGAAGAACGACAGCCCGGCGGCCATCATTCAGCTCAAGAACGCGCTTCAGGAACAACCCGATCTGGCCGAGGCGCGCTTTCTTCTGGGCCGCACCTTGCTGCAAGGCGGCGACGTCGTTGGCGCAGAGACCGAACTGCAGAAGGCGCGCGATCTGGGCTATGCCTCCGATGAACTCGTTCCCCTGCTGGCCCGCAGCGCCCTGGCCCAGGGTCAGTTCCGCAAGGTCACCGATACCTTCACCAACACCAAGCTTGGCTCGAACGATGCTCAGGCGGACCTGCTCACCCTGCTGGCCGTGGCCTGGAGATACCAGGACAACTCGGCCCAGTTTCAGGGTCGGTTGCAGGAGGCCCTGCAACTCAAGCCCGACCACGCGCCGGCCCTCATCGAGCTGGCTCGCTTCAAGGGCACGCAGCGCGACGTGGATGGCGCACTCGCCATGCTGGATGGCTTGCTGGCCAAGGACGCCGCCAACGTGGATGCGCTCGCGCTGCGGGGCGATCTGCTGCTCTACGGCAAGAACGATGCGGTGCGGGCGCTGGACGCCTACCGCGCTTCCGTGGCGGCCAAGCCCACCTTCGAATTGGGGCAGGGCGGCGTCGTGCGTGCGCTGATGAGCCTCAACCAGTTGGATGAGGCCGCGAAAGCCCTGGACAAGCTGATGCCCCAGTTGCCGCAGACGCTCTACCTCAAGACACGTCTCGCCCACCAGAAGGGCGACTACGCCACCGCGCGCAACCACGCGCAGCAGATGCTGAAGGTGACGCCCGATTCGCCAGCCGCGCTGGAGATTGCCGGAGCGGTTGAATACCAGCTGGGGAGCCTGGCGCAGGCCGAGTCGATGTTGGCGCGCGCGGTGCAGGCCACGCCCGAACTGCGCGTGGCGAGGCACACCCTGGTGCTGACCTACCTGCGCACGGGGCAGGTCGATCGGGCGCTGGCCGCCTTGCCACCAGGCCTGAGCGCCGGCAGTTCCGATGTGGACATGCTGTCGCTCGCAGGGCAGGTTTACATGGTCAAAGGCGAGGTGGACCAGGCGCAACGCTACTTTGCCCGCGCTTCATCGCTGGACCCCACCGACCCCGCCAAGCGCACGTCGCTGGCCATGACGCAGTTGATGGCCGGCAAGACCGACATGGCGCTGGGTGCGCTGCAAGACATTGCAGCCGGCGATGTCGGCGTGGTGGCCGACCTGGCCTTGATCAATGCCCACATGCAGCGCCGTGAAGCCGACAAGGCGCTCAACGCCATCAACGCGCTGGAAAAGAAGCGCGCCAACGATCCCATGCCATTGCAGCTCCGCGGTCGTGCCCTGCTCATGCGCAATGATCGGGCTGGTGCCCGAGCGGCCTTCGAACGCGCTCTGTCCATCGAGCCTTCGTACTTTGAGGCCGTCGCCGCACTGACACGATTGGACCTGACCGAGCGCAAACCGCAGGATGCGCAAAAGCGGCTGGAGGCGTTGGTGGCGCGCGAGCCGGGCAACGGCGCTGCGCTGCTGGCCCTGGCGGACGTGCGCACGGCCAACGGTGCCAGCGGCCAGGAGGTCGCCGACACGCTGCGCAAGGCGATTGAGGTCTCGCCCACCGACAAGGCAGCTCGTGTGCGCCTGATTGACCACCATTTGCGTCGCAACGATCCAAAGGCGGCGCTGGCGGTGGCCCAGGCTGCCGTGGCAGCCCAACCCGGCGTGCCGGAACTGGTCGATGCACTGGGCCGCGCACAACTCGCCGGTGGCGAATACAACCAGGCCTTGAGCACCTTCAGCCAGCTCGCCAGCCTGATGCCGAATTCACCACTGTCGCAACTGCGTGTGGCGAGCGTGCATGTGGCCAAGCGGGACCGACCGGCCGCGGTGGCCGCATTTCGCAAGGCCTTGCAGGCGCAGCCCAACCTCTGGGCCGCCCAGCGAAGCCTGACGGACTTGCTGCTGCAGACCGACCAGGGTGCCCAGGCCTTGACACTGGCCAAGTCTGTGCAGCAACAGCAGCCCAGGGACGTGGCTGGTTTTCTGCTGGAAGGCGATGTGCATGCCTCCGCCAAGCGCTGGAGCGAAGCCGTGGCGGCCTACCAGGCGGGCATGCGCCTGGGCGCGGTGCCGGAGCTGGCGGTCAATATGCATGCGGCATTGAGCGCCGCGGGAAAGTCGGCCGAAGCGCAGCAAGTGGGTGCCGCCTGGATCAAGGCCCACCCCGAGGACACCACGATGCTGCTCTACCTGGGAGATCGGGCACTCGCCGACAAGAGGCTCCCGGATGCACAGCGCCACTACGAGCAGGTGATCGCGCTGCAGCCCACGAATGCGCTGGCACTCAACAACCTGGCCTGGGTGGCGGGAGAACTAGGCCGCGAAGATGCGGTGGCGCTGGCCGAGCGGGCGAATGCGGCCGCGCCGAACCAGCCGGCCTTCATGGACACGCTGGCCGTGCTGTTGTCGGGCAAAAACCAGCATGCTCGCGCCGTGGAGCTTCAAAAACAGGTGGTGCAGCTGCAGCCGAATACCCCGGTGTTCAAGCTCAATCTGGCCAAAATTCAGATCAAGGCCGGCGACAAAGCGGCGGCCAGGGCGCTGCTGGATGAGCTTGGCGCACAGGGCGAGCGTTCGGGCTTGCAGGCCGAGATCGAAGCACTCAGGAAAAGCATCTGACCCGGCAGCGCGGTCTCAAAGCGAAGGGATTCACCATGAAAAGACGCGCATGGTTCGTGGTCCTGCTTACCCTGTCGGCCATGGCTGGGCCGGTTGCTGCCGCTGCCGCCTCGCTGGCCGACACCATCGCCCGCCTCAAGGGTTCGGTGGTGCTGGTGGGCACCTTCCGCGCAACCGACAGCCCGCGGTTCCAGCTCCGGGGCACGGGATTCATTGTGGGCGACGGTCGCATGGTGATCACCAACGCCCATGTGCTGCCAGACGATCCCACCGGTGCCAACGCGCAGGCCATGGTGGTGCAGGTGCGCAAGCCGGGTGCCAGCGGGTGGGAATCGCGCCCCGTCACATTGCTGGGCACGGACGCGCCGCGCGATCTGGCCTTGCTGCGAATGGAAGGGCCGCCGGGTCCTGCTGCTGTGGTGGGCGATTCCAGCCAGGTTCGAGAGGGCGATGCGCTGGCATTCATGGGGTTTCCCATTGGCGGGCTTCTGGGTTACTCCACCGTGACCCACCGCGCGATGGTTTCCAGCATCACGGCTGCGTCGCTGCCCAGCCCGACCGCAGATCGCCTGAGCGAACAGGCCATCAGAGGTCTGCGCGTCGGCACCTACGACATTTTTCAGCTCGACGCCACGGCCTATCCAGGCAACAGCGGTGGTCCGCTGTTCGATCCCGGCACGGGCGAGGTGGTGGGCGTGATGAACATGGTGCTGATCAAGAGCACCCGCGAATCGGCGATGAGTCAGCCCTCGGGCATCTCCTACGCCATTCCGAGCCGCTATGTGCTGGAGCTGCTCGCACGTCATCGCTGACGGGTCGTCCTCAGCGCTGGCGGGGCGCTGCCAGCGTGTGCAGCGGGATGTCGTGCTCACGCGCCAGGCGGTTCAGTTGCGCGCACGTGCGTTCTTGGAAGAAGGCCGCCAGGGCCGAGCGGGTCTCTGGCTGGAGCAGGGTCGTGGGCCCTTTCACGGGCCAGCCTGCCACCTGGCACAGAGCCGTCGCGAAATGCGGCTCCAGGGCGGCGACCGCGACGCGGCCGTCCCGACAGGCATAGATGCGGTAACCCGCATGCGCTCCGCCCACTGCACCTTGGGGCTGGGTGAGGCCCCAGGTGCGCGGCAGGGCGAGCCACGAAGCGGCCTGTGACAACGCCACTTCCTGAAAGGAGCCCTTGCCCGTGGCCTTGAGGTTCAATGCGCTTGCGAGCACCGCTTCGCTGGCCATGAGCGCACCGCCCATGTCGGCGAACAGCGTGGCGGGGAGCTCCAGGCCGGTCACCAGCCCGGCCTCGGCCAGGTAAGTCAGGTCGTGCCCGGGTTCTTCGGCGCGTTCACCCGGTGCGCCCACGATGGCCACCACCGACAGCGCCGGATGTCGCGCGCGCAGGACCTTCCAGCCCAGGCCGAGTTTGGCCAGCGCGGAAGGGCGGAACGAGGTCAACAGCACATCGGTGCGGGCCAACGCCTTGTGCAGCGCGGCCTGGCCGCGCTCGGCCTTCAAGTCCCAGCTCACGACCTTGATGTTCTCGTGCAAGGTGCCGTAGGCAGTGGCGTTGTAGTGGCCCATGGGATCGCCGGGCGTACCGGCCGCAGCTCCTCGAGGTGGCGGGGGCTCGACCTTCAGGCAAGTCGCGCCCATCGCCCGCAGGCGCATCAGTGCGGCCGGCCCTGGCAGATTGAGGGCCAGGCTGAGCACGCGAACCCCGCGCAGGGGACGAAGGGCAGCGGATCGAGGGCGGGCAGTGGTCGTCATGGCCTCCAATGTACCCACTGCTGCCCGGCAGGGCTTCAGCGCTCGCCGAAATTCAAAGGCAGGCCGACATAGTTCTCAGCGATGGTGCGCCGGCCATGCTCCGAGTGGATCAGATAGTCCAGCTCGGCCTGCTGCAGCTTGGCCACGATGGGGCCGTCCTCAGGGAAGTTGTGCATGATCCCGGTGAACCACCACGAAAAACGCTCTGCGCGCCAGATGCGCTTGAGGCAGCGTTCGGAGTAGCCGTCGATACCCGCTTCGCTGCGCTCCTGGTAGAACTCCGTGATGGCAGTGGAGAGGTACTTCACGTCCGTGGCCGCCAGGTTCAGGCCTTTGGCACCGGTGGGCGGCACGATGTGGCCCGCGTCGCCTGCCAGGAACAGGCGGCCAAAGCGCAGCGGCTCGGTGACAAAGCTGCGCAGCGGAGCAATGCTCTTCTCCAGGCTGGGCCCGGTGACCAGGCTGGCGGCGGCTTCAGGGTCCAGGCGCAGGCGCAGTTCATTCCAGAAGGCATCGTCCGACCAGGCTTCCACCTTGTCGGTCAGGGGCACCTGCAGGTAGTAGCGGCTGCGTGTGTGGCTGCGCTGAGAACACAGCGCAAAACCCCGATCGCTGCGCACGTAGATGAGTTCGTGATGCACCGGCGGGGTGTCGGCCAGCAGGCCCAGCCAGCCGAACGGGTAGACCTTCTCGTACTCGCGGATCGCACCGCGTGGCACGCTGGCGCGACACACCCCATGGAAGCCATCGCAACCGGCGATGAAGTCGCACTCGATGGTGTGCATCTGGCCGTTCTTTTCATACGTGACGCGTGGCTTCGTGGTGTCGAAGTCGTGCACTTGCACGTTGGCCGCTTCGTAGACGGTGGTTCGACCGATCCGTTCCCGCGCTTCCATCAGATCGCGTGTGACCTCGGTCTGGCCATAGACCGTGACGCGCTTGCCACCGGTGAGCGCCTCGAGGTCGATGCGATGGCGTTCACCGTCAAACAGCATGTCGAAGCCTCCGTGCGGCAGGCCTTCCTTCAGCATTCGCTCGCCCACATCCACCTCTTGCAACAGGTCGGTGGTGACTTGCTCCAGCACGCCGGCGCGTATGCGCCCCAACACGTATTCGCCACTCTGTCGTTCGAGAATGACGTTGTCGATACCGGCCTTGTGCAGCAACTGACCGAGCAGCAGACCGGAAGGGCCGGCCCCGATGATGGCAACCTGTGTGCGCATGAATGTCTCCTGTGGGGTGATTTCACGAAGCATAGGAACTCAAGCGGTGAGTCGCCACCCCGTCTCTGGATGGCTGCGCGATGATCGGATGGTTTGCGCGATCACCGCGCAGTAAGAAGGGGCGCGGGCATAATCCGCCCATGAACAACGTCCAGCCGGCCATCGCCAAGGCCGATTTCATCGAAGGCATGGCCAAAGGCATGGCCGTGCTGGAGAGCTTTGACACCGGGCGCCAGCGCCTGAACGCCACCCAGGCGGCCGAGCGCGCCGGCCTCACGCGCGCCGCCGCGCGCAGACACCTGCTCACGCTGGCGCACCTGGGTTACCTGGAATCCGACGGCAGCCACTACTGGCTGTCACCCAAGGTGCTGCGCTTTTCCGGCAGCTATCTTGCCTCTGCTCGCCTGCCGCGACTGCTGCAGCCCACGCTCAACCGCCTGGCTGCACTGACGCGCGAGTCGTTTTCGGCGGCGGTGCTCGATGGCGACGAGGTGGTGATCGTGGCGCGCAACGTCTCCATTGGTGGCCAGCGCCTCATGGCATATGGCCTTCACCTGGGCGCACGACTGCCTGCACATGCCACCTCCACCGGCCGTGTGCTGCTGGCTGCCATGCCCCGGGGTGCTTTCAATACCTGGCTCAAGGGCCGCGAGCTGCCGCGCCTGACACCGCGCACAGTGGTGGACCACAAGGCCTTTCGCGACATCATCGCGCGCGTGCGCGAGGACGACCTTTGCGTGGCCCGGGAGGAGCATGAACTGGGCGTGCACGCGCTGGCCGTTCCGCTGCGCAACATGCAAGGCCGCACAGTGGCTGCGCTCAACGTGGTGGCATCACCCGAAAGGCTTGAACTGCCCAGCCTGCATAAAGACCTGTTGCCTTTGCTGCTGGACGCGGCGAGAGAATTGCGGCCGCTGCTCTGAAGAGCGTCATACGCCGAGGTGTTGTTCCAGCAGGCCCGGCTGGCCCAGCAGCTGCGCCGAGCTGCCTTCGAAGACGACTTCTCCCTTGACCAGAATCACATTGCGGTCGGTGATCTGGGTGACGTGTTTCCAGTTTTTATCGACGATGACGCTGCTGATGCCGCTCTCGCGGATCAGGCCGCAGATCCGCCAGATCTCGCGCGCGATCAGCGGCGCCAGGCCTTCGGTGGCTTCGTCCAGGATCAGCAGGTCCGGATTCGTCATGAGCGCGCGGCCGATGGTGAGCATCTGCTGTTCGCCGCCACTGAGCTGCTGGCCGCCATGGTCGAGTCGTTCGGCCAGGCGCGGAAACGTCTCCAGCACGCGCTCATAGGTCCAGTCGCGCTGGCCACGCGTGCCCGCCCGTGCCGACATGATCAGGTTTTCGCGCACGCTCAGGTTGCCGAAGATGCCACGTCCTTCGGGCACGTAGGCCAGGCCCTGGCGCGCGATCTCGAATGTGGGCGCACCGGTCATGTCGCGGCCCTTGACCTGCACGCGGCCGCCGCTGGGCCTGACGATGCCCATGAGCGACTTCAGCAGCGTGGTCTTGCCCATGCCGTTGCGGCCCATGAGGCCGATGGTCTGCCCCTTGCCAACGGTGAAATCCACGCCGCGCAGGATATGGCTGGCGCCGTAATGGGTGTGAAGGCCTCTGGCTTCGATCAAGGTGTGTTCGTTCACTGGATTACCTCCGCCCTCCGGGCTGCGGTGCGAGCTTGCTTGGGAACGGCCCAGCGCTGCGCTCACGCATGCTCCTCGCCGAGGTAGGCAGCCTGCACCGCGGCATCGGCTCGGACCTGGGCAGGTGTGCCGCTGGCGATCACTTGTCCGTTCACCATCACAGTGAGTTGGTCGGCCAGGGTGAACACCGCATCCATGTCGTGCTCCACCAGCAACATGGCGTGGTCCGTCTTGATCTTCTGTAGCAGCGTCACCATGCTCTCGGCCTCGGCCTGACCCATGCCGGCCAGGGGCTCGTCGAGCAGCAACACCGTGGGCTCGGTGGCCAGCGTCATGGCAATTTCGAGCTGGCGTTGTTCCCCGTGACTGATGGTGCCTGAGACGGTGTGAGCGCGCGCCGTGAGGCCAGCAAGCTCCAACGCCCGTTCGCATCGCAGGTTGACCTCGGCCAGCGCACTGGCTGACGACAGCCATCGCAGGGGGTTCCAGGGGCCATGGCGTTCGCGCGACTGCGCGGCCAGGCGCACGTTGTCCCAGACGGTGAACGGCAGGAAGATGTTGGTCTTCTGGTAGCTGCGGCCCAGGCCCAGGCGCGAGATGCGCTCGGGGCTGAGCCCAGCGGTCTCGGTGCCATTGAGCGTGATGCGGCCGGAGGTGGGCGGCAGGTCGCCCGAGAGCAGGTTGGTCAAGGTGGACTTGCCCGCGCCATTGGGCCCGATCACTGCATGGATGCGATCGCGGAACAGGTCGATCGACACTTCGTTCACGGCCGCCAGGCCACCGAAGCGCTTGGTGAGGTTCTGTGCGGAGAGCAAAAGGTCGCTCATGGCCCACCTCGCTTCTTCGAAAGCTGACCCACGATGCCGAGCAGGCCGCGCGGCGCAAACACCACCACCAGCACGATGAAACTGCCCATGAGCAATTGCCAGTGCTTGGTGAGGTCCTTGAAGAAGTGCATCACGTACTCGAAGGCGAAGGCGCCCACGATGGCACCTGCGAAATTGCCCATGCCGCCCAGGATGACCATCATGATGGCGTGCGCGCTCATGTGGAAGCCCATGAGCTCAGGGTTCACGAAGCCGGTCTGCGCTGCCCAGAGAAAGCCTGCCACGCCCGCGAGCGCACCAGCCAGCGTGAAAGCAGCAAGCTTGTAGCCAAAGGTGCCATAGCCCACGGCGCGCATGCGGTGTTCGTTGACCCGAATGCCTGCCAGCACACGGCCGAAGGGCGAAAACAGCAGGCGGCGCAGGAAGGCGTACACCAGCACCAGCACCAGCAGTGTGAAGTAGTAGAAGGTGGTCTTGTTGTCCAGGTCGATGCCGGACCACCCGAACAGGGAAGCGTCGGGCCGGAAGTTGACGTAGATGCCGTCGGAGCCGCCGAGCGCCTTGTTGTCGAAGAACAGGAAGAACACCATCTGCGCAAAGGCCATGGTGACCATGATGAAGTAGATGCCGTGCGTTCGCACCACGAAAAAACCGATGACGAGCGCCGCCAGGCCAGCGGCCAGCGCCGCAACGGGCAATGACCACCACAGGCTGATGGGCAGATCGGCTGGTGTGAGGAAGGCCAGCGCATAGCCGGCCAGGCCGAAGTAGGCCGCATGGCCGAGCGAGACCAGGCCGGTCACACCCTGCAACAGGTCCAGGCTCATGGCGAAGATGGCCAGAATCATCATCTGCGAAAGCATCTGCAGGTAGAAGTCGGTGCCAGCGATCGGGATCAGCGGAAAGGCCGCAAGCGCGATGGCACCCAGCAGCAGGATGACCTGCATGCTGCGCGGCAGTTTTTCGAGTTGGGCTTTCGGAGCGCTCATTGTTTGAAGAGCCCTTCAGGCTTGTAAAGCAGCACGGCGGCCATGAGCATGTAGACGGACATGCCGGCAATTTGAGGGGCCAGCACCTTGCCAAAGGTGTCCACCAGTCCTACCAGCAGCGCCGCCACGAGCGCACCACGCACCGAGCCGATACCGCCGATGACCACCACCACGAAGCACATGATCAGCACCGAGCTGCCCATGCCGGGGTAGACGCTGGAGATGGGCGAGGCGATCATGCCGGCGATGGCGGCCAGCGCCACGCCCAGCGCGAACACCACACCATGGATCAGGCGGATGTTGACGCCCAGCGACTCGGTCATTTCCCGGTTGAAGGCGCCCGCGCGGATCTTCATGCCCAGCCGCGTCTTCGAGATCAGCAGATATAGCCCGAGGGCGAGGGCGATGCACACGCCCGACATCACCAGGCGGTAGACCGGGTAGGAAAGGTTCTCAGTGAGCGGAATGGACCAGTTCAACACCTCGGGTACCTGCACCGAGTGCACATCGTCGCCCCAGAGGATGGAGCGCAGTTCCTCGAAGATGTAGATCAGGCCGAACGTGAGCAGCACCTGGTCCAGGTGATCCCGGTGGTAGAAGTGCCGGAACAGCAGCCACTCCAGCAACCAGCCGAACGCCACCGCGAGCGTCGAGCCCAGCACGATGGCCAGCACCAGGCTGTCGAGCTGGCCGGCCAGGAACCACGCGAGGTAGGCGCCCAGCATGTAGAAGCTGCCATGGGCGAGATTGACCACGCCCATGATGCCGAAGATCAGCGTGAGGCCGGCGGCCAGCATGAACAACAGCAGGCCGTACTGCAGGCTGTTGAGCAACTGGATCAGGAAGTTGGCGAAATCCATGGTGCAGAAAGCGGGAGATCGGGAAAACAGGCGAGCAGAAAGCAGACCAGCGCCGCTGGGGCGCCGGTGTGCGAGTTCATGAGGCGGAGGTTGGCGCTCAGCCCATGCGGCAACCAGCCGCGGAATCGGCCACGGCCTTTTGCGCAATGCCGATCACCTTGTTCTCCTTGTTTTCGACCTTGCGCAGATAGATGTCCTGCACGGGGTTGTGCGCCTTGCTCATGGTCCACTTGCCGCGCGGGCTGTCGATCACGGCGCCTTCCATGGCGGCATACAACGCCTTTTTGTTGTTCATGTCACCCTTGACGGCGTTGGCGCCCTTGACGAGCAGCAAACCGGTGTCGTACCCCTGCACCGCGTATACGTCCGGCTGCAGGCGGAAGGCCTTGGCGTATTCCAGACGGAACTGCTTGTCGCGCGGCGTGTTGAGTGAATCGCCGTAATGCATGGTGGTCAGCACTCCGTCGGCCGCAGCGCCTGCGGCGTCGAGCACACCTTCGGTCAGGAAGCCCGATCCGTAGAGCTGGATGGACTTGTTCAGCCCCGCGGCGGCGAAGTCGCTCATGAATTTGGCGGCGCCGCCGCCAGCGAAGAAGCAGGCCACGGCGTCAGGCTTGAGCGATGCGATCTCGGTGAGCAGCGCCTGGAACTCCACGTTGGGGAAGGGCAGGCCGAGCTTCTTGACGATGGTGCCACCCGCAGCGGTGTAGCTCTGTTCGAAGCCTTCGAATGCCTCTTCGCCGGCCGCATAGTTCCAGGTGATCCAGACGGCCTTCTTGTGGCCGCGGTCCACCATGGCCTTGCCCAGCGCCAGCGTGGGCTGGGAATTGGTGAAAGAGGCCCGGAAAACGTTGGGGGCACATTGGGCGCGGGTGGCGACATGCACGCCGGCATTGGGAATGAGGTTGAGCACACCCGTGTCGCGTGCGACCTTGTGGATGCCCATCTGGACACCGGAATGCACCGTGCCCACGAGCACGTCGACCTTGTCTCGCTGCACCAGGCGGCTGGCGTTCTCGATGCCCTTGGCGGGATTGGACTCATCGTCGACCTTGAAATACTCGATCTCGCGGCCGCCGAGCTTGCCGCCCTGTTCGTTGATGGCCAGGCGAAAGCCGTTTTCGATTGCCACGCCGAGCTGGGCGAAGGTGCCGGTGTAAGGGAGCATGAAACCCACGCGGACCTTGTCCGACTGCGCGCGCACGATCTCAGGCAGCAACAGGCCCGTGGATGCGGCGCCGATCACGGCGGCGCTGCGGGTCAGGACGAGTCGGCGGGTGGTCATGGTGTGTTCTCCTATGGGGGGTTTACCGGGATGCGAATCACTGTAGACGGCGGGTTGAGGCTTGGCGATCCAGAATTACCCGTACTTTAGGTCTGAACAATTCAAAAGTGAACTTTGATCGTTTGGCCGCCGGGATATGAGGAATAATGCATCTGCTTGGCCTGCAATATATTGCATATCATCCGGATCTGAGACCGGGAAAACCCTTGCTTCCCGCCCTGGTGCCAAGGGTTCATCTGTAGGTGGTCTTACCAATGAATGTTTGATTTATTGGGCATTATGATTTCGACTCCTACTTGTTGGAGACTCGAACCATGCTCAACCGTCGACACGTTCTTTCCCTGGCCGCTCTGGCCCCTTTGGCATCGCAGGTCTCTGCCCAGGACAACTGGCCCCAGCGGCCGATCCGCATCGTCAATCCCGGTGCGCCCGGCGGCACGAACGATGTGCTTGCGCGCTACGTCACCGAGCCGCTGAGCAAGATCCTTGGCCAGCCGGTCATCATCGAGGCCAAGGCGGGCGCAGGCGGCGCCATTGGCACACAGTTCGTGGCGCAGCAGCCCGCTGACGGCTACACCATCCTCACCCATCACAATGGGTTCGTCACCACGCCGCTGGTGCGAAACAACGCCGGCTACGAGTTCAAGGATCTGGTGCCTGTTTCGCTACAAGGCACATCGCCACTGCTGCTGATGGCGCATGCTTCAATGCCCGCCACCCTGGCCGAGTTCGTGGCGTTTGCCCGCGCGAATCCCGGCAAGCTGGAGTGGGGCACCGCCGCATTGGGCGGCGTCGGCCATCTGGCGACAGAGGTGTTCCACGACATGGCAGGCATCAAGGACATGGTGCGCATCGCGTTCTCGGGTTCGGCGCCCGCGATCCAGGGGCTGTTGAGCGGACAGGTCAAGTACCTGATGTCCACGCCCTCGTCGTCGACGGCCGGTCTGGTGAAAGAAGGGCGTCTGCGATTTCTGGGCCTGTCTTACCCGACACGCTCGGCCGCGATGCCCGATCTGCCCAGCATTTCCGAAGTGGTGCCGGGCTTCTCGGCCGACGTCTGGTTTGGATTTCTTGCCCGCGCCGGCACGCCGACGCCCATTCTGGACAAGCTCTCGGCGGCCCTGTCCACCGTGCTCACCCAGCCTGAGGTGGTGGCGCAGTACCAGTCGGTCAATGTGCTGGCCAAACCCGGTCGCAACGAACTGGGCGAGATCCTCAAGCGTGAGAACGCGCTCTGGGGCAAGGTGGTGAAAGAAAAGAACATTCGCCTGGACTGAGCCTGCGATCAAGGCTTGGCCTGCCCGGAGGGACTCGAACCCCCGACCTGCTGCTTAGAAGGCAGCTGCTCTATCCGGTTGAGCTACGGGCAGACAGGGTGATCGGCGATACAAAAAAGGCCCACACTGTGGGCCTTTTTGTTTTCGATCAATGGTCGGAGCGGCGGGATTCGAACTCGCGACCCTCTGCTCCCAAAGCAGATGCGCTACCAGGCTGCGCTACGCTCCGACTAAGCGGTGGATTGTACCCGCTGCCACGGGCATCGCCGCGAACCTCAGCGCTTTTCGTATTGCGTCTTGCCAAACAGCACGTCGCGCGACTTGTTGTCGGTGAGCGGCTTGCGGGCGTCAGACAGCACGGCCACGCCGCGCTGCACCGCAGGGCGGGCCGCGATGGTGTCGAACCAGACCTTCAACCGAGGGTGGTCTGCCCAGTCGATGCCCTGGTTCTGCCAGCTGCGCAACCAGGGAAAGATGGCCATGTCGGCCACGCTGTATTGACTTCCCGCCATGAACTTGTGCTGGGCCAGTTGCCGGTCCATCACCCCGTAGAGGCGCTTGGCTTCGTTGGTGTAGCGGTTGATCGCGTACTCGATCTTGTCGGGCGCGTACAGGCGGAAGTGATGCGCCTGCCCCAGCATGGGCCCCACGCCACCCATCTGGAACATCAGCCACTCCAGCACTTTCCATCTCGCGCGGTCCGATCTGGGCAGGAACTTGCCGGTCTTGGCGGCCAGGTAGAGCAGGATGGCGCCCGATTCAAACAGGCTGATCGGCAGGCCATCCGGGCCCTGCGGGTCCACCAGCGCCGGGATCTTGTTGTTGGGACTGATCTTCAGGAATTCGGGCGCGAACTGGTCACCCTGGCCGATGTTGATGGCATGCACCTGCCAATCGCGTCCCAGGCGCAAGCCGCATTCCTCCAGCATGATGTGGACCTTGTGTCCGTTGGGTGTGGGCCAGGAATAGACGTCGATCATGAGAGGCTGCCTTTCTGTACCGGATGGCGGTTGGTTATGCTTGCAAAAATTCACTCTACGGGAAAACACAAGTCCATGTTCGAGCGCCTGGGAAAAGCGATGGTGGGTCTGCGGGCCTCGTCAGACCCGTCGACCCTGCTGGCGCAATGGGCGGCGTCCCAAGGACTGGCCTTCAAATCCCTCATCGGCGGTGCCTATGCCATCGCGGGGCGCTGGCAAGACCGAGCTGTTCGCGTCGAATGCGGCGCCCCCTCGCGAGATTACCTCCAGGGCATGGAGCTCATGGGGCGCGCCGACCTCGGCCTGGCCACGGCGAGCAGCGTGGTGCTGATGAACCGCCCGCTCAAGCGCGCTCTGGAGCAGCGGGCCACGGCGCTGTATGCCAGCTACACCGATGAATTGCAGACCAGCGCTGCGATGCTGCCAGAAGAGATCCGCTGGCTGGCGACGTACCGCGACGCTGGTTGGGCCGGTCCCGACGAAGCCTTCTGGGAGCGCTATGCCGTGCTCACCGACTCGACGGAGACCGCCAAGGCCTGGCTCGACACCGGTGCCGTGCAGCGGCTCATGACCTGGCCAGTGAATGGCGTCTCTGCCACCACGCCGGTGCTGTTCATGTTGATGCGTGGAAAGACGTATCTGCGCCTGCAGATTGACCAGACGCGGGATACCGCCACGGCGGTGCATGCGCTGGACCTGTTTCGCCACCTGAGCGAACAGGCCCGCGCAGTGCCTGCTTCCTGACGCTCGAAGCGCCTTTTCAGAATCCGCGCGTGACTGGCATCTCCACCTCGGTTTTCACCAGCATGTGCTTGGCGAGTTCGAGCTTGGCGATGGATTGGCGGTGCACTTCGTCCGGGCCGTCGGCCAGGCGCAGGGTGCGCTGACTGGCGTAGGCATAGGCGAGCGGGAAATCGCCGCTCACACCACCACCGCCATGGGCCTGGATGGCCATGTCGATCACGTCGCAGGCCATGTTGGGTGCCACCACCTTGATCATCGCGATCTCGGCTTTGGCCACCTTGTTGCCTACGGTGTCCATCATGTAGGCGGCTTTGAGCGTGAGCAGCCGCGCCATTTCGATGCGGCACCGCGCATCGGCGATGCGTTCGTGCCAGACCGACTGGGCCGACACCGGTTTGCCGAAGGCCACACGGCTGTTGAGCCGCTGGCACATCAGTTCCATGGCGCGCTCGGCTGCGCCGATGGAGCGCATGCAGTGGTGAATGCGGCCCGGGCCCAGACGGCCTTGCGCGATCTCGAAGCCACGTCCTTCGCCCAGCAGAATGTTGCTGGCCGGCACACGCACGTTCTCCAGCAGCACCTCCATATGGCCATGCGGCGCATCGTCGTAGCCAAACACCGATAGCGGGCGAAGCACCGTGATGCCCTTGGCGTTCGCCGGCACGACGATCATGGATTGTTGCGAATGGCGCGGCGCGTCGGGGGTGGTCTTGCCCATCACGATGTAGACCGCGCAGCGCGGGTCGCCCGCGCCGGAAGACCACCACTTGCGGCCGTTGATCACGTATTCATCGCCATCGCGCTCGATGCGGCACTGGATGTTGGTCGCGTCGGACGATGCCACCTCGGGCTCGGTCATCAGGAAGGCCGAGCGGATCTCGCCGCGCAGCAGGGGTTCGAGCCATTCGTCCTTCAGCGACTCGCTGGCGTAGCGTTCGAGCGTCTCCATGTTGCCGGTGTCCGGCGCGGAGCAGTTGAACACCTCGGCGGCGAACGGAACCCGGCCCATGATCTCGCACAGCGGCGCGTATTCGAGGTTGGACAGGCCTTGTGGCGCGCGCGGGCTGCGCGGCAGGAAGAGGTTCCACAGGCCGGCGGCGAGGGCTTTGGGCTTGAGCTCTTCGATGATCGCCGTGGGCACCCAGGGGTTGCCCTTGGCCCGGTTGGCCGAGATCTCTTCGAAGAAACGAGCCTCGTTGGGGTACACGTGCTGGTCCATGAACGCGAGCAGGCGTTCGCGCATGTCCTTGACCTTGTCGGTGTAGTCGAAATTCATCGTGTCTCCTGTGGGGTGAGGCTGGGATGCCCGGAAAAGAGGATCAACCGGCGCTCGCGAACCGCCAGGCCAGCTCGGCCATGGGCCGGGCGCCGGCAGCAGAACTGACAGCCTGGGCGCTGGAGGCGGTGCCGGCCTCCACCCGCTTGGCAATGCCTTGCAGGATGGCGGCCAGACGAAACATGTTGTAGGCCAGGTAAAAATTCCAGTCGGCCTTGAGTTGCGCGGGCTGCGCAAAGCCGGTGCGCTCGCAGTACAGCGCGATGTAGTCGGCTTCCGACGGTATGCCCAGGGCCTTCAAGTCCAGGCCGCCAATGCCACGGAAGGCGCCAGGCGGAATGTGCCAGGACATGCAGTGGTAGCTGAAGTCGGCCAGCGGGTGACCCAGCGTGGAGAGCTCCCAGTCGAGCACCGCAAGCACGCGCGGTTCGCTGGGATGAAACATCAGGTTGTCGAGGCGAAAGTCGCCATGCACGACCGTCAGCATGGATTCGTCTCGTGCCATGGCCGGCACGTTTTGCGGAAGCCAGTCCATGAGGCGGTCCATGGCCTCGATAGGCTGTGTCACCGAGGCCTGGTATTGCTTGCTCCAGCGGCCGATCTGGCGTTCGAAGTAGTTGCCCGGCTTGCCATAGCCGTCCAGGCCGATCTCAAGCGGTCTGACGGTGTGCAGCGCAGCCATCACGCGGTTCATCTCGTCGTAGATGGCACCGCGTTGCGCGGGCGTCATTCCCGGCAACGACTGGTCCCACAACACGCGCCCATTCACGCATTCCATGACGTAGAAGGCACGGCCGATCACCGACTCGTCTTCGCACAGTGCGTGCATTCGCGCGACCGGCACACCGGTACCGTGCAACGCGCTCATCACGCGGAACTCGCGCTCGATGGCGTGCGCCGATGGCAGGAGCTTGGCCACCGGCCCGGGTTTGGCGCGCATCACATAGGCGCGTTGAGGCGTGATGAGCTTGTAGGTGGGGTTCGATTGGCCGCCCTTGAACATTTCGACCGTGAGCGGTCCGCCAAAGCCGGGCAGATGTGCCTGCAGCCAGCGCGACAGTGCCGCCTCATCGAAGGCGTGCGTGCCTGCCACGGGTCGGGTTCCGGTGAAGTTCTGGTGGTCGCTCATGAACCCGTCCCCCGGCAGCGCTTCAGGATTCGGACTCGGCGATGCGCATGAGCATGTCGCGGTTGCGCACCACCAGGCCGCCTTGCTCGATGCGGATCGCATCTTCCCGCTCCATCGACTTGAGCTCCTGATTCACGCGCTGACGCGAGGCGCCCAGCAATTGCGCCAGCTCTTCCTGCGCCAGTTGCAGGCCGATGCGCATCTCGCTGCCGTCCGAAAGACAAGGCACGCCGTAGCTGCGCACGAGGTGCAGCAGCTGCTTGGCCAGCCGAGCGCGAAGCGGCAGGGTGTTGAGGTCCTCGACGAGGCCGAACAGCGTGCGGATGCGCCGCGCCTGCAAGCGCATGAGCGCCTCGTAGAGTTCCACATGCGTGCTCAGGATCTTCTGGAAATCGGTCCGTGCGACGCACAGCATGGTGGTGGCCCCATGCGCATAGGCATCGTGCGTGCGCTGGTCGCCGTCGAACATCGCCACATCGCCGAACCACACGCCTGGCTCCACATAGGTCAGGGTGATCTGCTTGCCAGAGAGCGAGGTCGAGCTCACGCGCACCGCCCCCTTGGCCACCGCCGACCATTCGGAGGGCGGGTCGCCGCGGGCGACGATGAGATCGCCATCCTTGAATCGCTTGACGTAGGCGCATCGGAGTATGTCGTGACGCAGGGAAGGGGAAAGACTGGTGAACCAACGACCGTTGTTGATCGCCTCGCGTTCTTCCATTGTCAGAATCGGTTCGTCCATGGGCTGTCTTTTGAGTGACTGGAAAGGCGTTCATTGTCGCCACAGGGACGTGGCGAGCGGATCAGGGTATGCGCGCAGGGCGCGCGCGGCAAGCCGTTCAGCGGTAGCTGGCAGGCCGCTTTTCCATGAACGCGGCGATGCCTTCACCCGCGTTGGGGTGGTGCAGGCAGCGCACGAAGTGGTCGCGCTCGGCTGCGAGCTGGGCGTGCAGCGTGTGCGAGAAGGCGTCGTTGGCGAGTTCCTTGATGCTGGACAGCGCATTGGGCGCGCGCGCGTTGAGCCGCTCACTCATGGCCAGGGCTTCTGCCAGGGCTTCGCCGGGCGCGCAGACCTGGTTGATCACGCCCAGCTGCTGCAGGCGGTCGGCGCCGATGCGGTCTCCGCACAGCAGCAATTGCAACGCGGTGGCGCGGGGCATGGACCGCATCAGGCTCCAGGTCGATCCACCGTCGGGCGAGAGGCCCACATTGCTGTAGGCCATGACAAACACGCTGTTCTGCGCGGCCACCACCAGGTCGCAGGCCAGCACCAGCGAAAAACCGGCGCCGGCGCAGGAGCCTTCCACCGCCGCGAGTACCGGCTTGGGAAATGCGCGGATGGTCTCGATCCAGTTGTGAAGGCCTTCGACACTTTGTGTCTGCACCTCGGGTGGTTGCTGCCGGTTGGCCAGCAACCGCTGCAGGTTGCCCCCGGCGCAGAAGTGGCTGCCCTCGCCGGTGATCACCACGCTGCGCACGTCGCCGCTGCTCTCGGCCACATTGAGTGCCTCCACACCGGCGGCGTACATGTCCGGGCTCAGGGCGTTGCGGTTTTCGGGGTTGCTGATGGTCAGCACCATGGTCTGGCCATGGCTGTGGCTCTTGAGGCTGGCGGTCATGTGATGGGTCCTGTGTACAGGCCGGGGTTCAGGCTTCTTGGTGGGTCAGGCTCAGGCCCAGCGCGCCGCGCCGGCGCAGCCAGGGCGAGGGACGGTAACGGGGATCGCCATAAACGGTCTGCAGGTTGAACAGGATCTCAAGCACATTGGTCGGGCCGATGCGGTCGCCCATGGCCAGTGGCCCGGCGGGGTAGCCCAGGCCCAGCGTGACCGCCACGTCCAGGTCCTGCGGTGAACAGATCCCTTGCTGGCACATGTCGGCGGCAATGTTCACGATGGTGGCCACCACGCGCTGGGTGACGAAACCACCACTGTCGCGGATCACGCTCACGGGTTTGCCGTCGCGTGCGAAAAGCGCGTGCGCGGCGTCGCGCATGTCAGCTCGTGTGGCGGGATTGGTGGCCAGCACGCGGCGACGCGTGGCGGCGTCCTCCAGCATCATGTCGATGCCCACTGTGCGTGAAGCATCCAGCCGCTCCACGGCGGCCAGTGTGGTCACGTCCAGCCCCAGGGGGGCGACCAGAATCAGCGCCGTGGCCGAGGGCGCTGCGGCGGTCTCGATGCTGGCACCCAGGTTTTTCAGCAACTGGTAGAGCTCCTGGCGCCGAGCCGCCTTGGGCGACACCCAGACCGGTGGGAGGTCGCTGACCGTGGGAGGAGGGGGCTCGGCGCTGAGCCGGGCGACGCCTTTGTCATAGTGGTAGAAGCCTTCGCCCACCTTCTTTCCCACCACGCCTCCAGCCAGGCGCTGCGCGGTAATGACGCTGGGTCGATAGCGCGGTTCCTCGTAGTACTGGTGGTAGATCGACTCCATCACCGGGTGCGAGACGTCCAGCGCGGTCAGGTCCATCAGCTCGAACGGGCCGAGGCGAAACCCCACCTGATCCTTGAGGATGCGATCAATGGTGGTGAAATCCGCTACCTGTTCGCCCACCACGCGCAGGGCCTCGGTGCCGTAGCCGCGCCCGGCATGGTTGACGATGAACCCTGGCGTGTCCTGGGCAGCCACGGGGGTGTGACCGAACTGGCGCGTGTAATGGGTCAGGCGCTGACAGACCTCGGCGCTGGTCTTCAGACCGGCAATGACCTCCACCACGCGCATCAGCGGCACCGGGTTGAAGAAGTGGTAGCCCGCCAGTTGGGCCGGTCGCTTGAGCGCCGCGGCGATGGCTGTGACGGAAAGCGAGGAGGTGTTGGTCGCCAGCACCGCACCTGGCTGCACGATGCCCTCCAGATCGGCGAACAGGCGCTGCTTCACATCCAGCCGCTCCACCACCGCTTCGACCACCAGGTCGCACGATGCCAGGTCGGTCAGCGCGTCAGCCACTTGAAGGCGTTCCAGGCATGCCTGCATGGCTGCGGCATCCATCCGGTTCTTGCCCACCAGGGCCTGCCAGGTCGTTTGCAGGGCATCTCGCGCGGCCTGGGCTGCGCCGGGCTGCACGTCAAAAAGCCAGACCTGGCTGCCCGCCTGGGCCGCCATCTGGGCGATGCCACGGCCCATGGCGCCGGTGCCAACGATGCCCGCAGAGGGAAAAATGGGTTGCATAAGTGTGTTGTATTTGGAATGACAGGCGCATCGGCTATGACAAAATGACCGATCGAAAGAACGAAGGACATCCAACGTGCGCCAGACATGGACAGCCTGTATTTTGCTATCAACTGCCATGGGCAGTTCGGCAGTGACCTTGGGAAGGCACAGTGGCGCAGCCCTTATCGGGCAACCGCTTGATGTCCGGGTGCAGCTCCTGGTGGGGCCTGAAGAAGACGCCACCAACCAGTGTGTGACCACCGATGTGTTCTACGGCGATGCGCAAGTCCCGCCCGGCACCGTGCGCAGCACGCCCCAGAAGGCAGCCGGTGTCGATGCCCAGGCCACCGTGCGCATCCAGGCCTCCGTGCCGGTGAATGAACCCATCGTCACCCTGTATGTGCGGGCCGGTTGCAGCAATCCCTTCACGCGGCGCTACGTGCTGCTGGCCGATCTGTCCTCTGAGCCCGTTGCGGCGAGCGCAGCCACGCCATCCGCAGCGGCTGCGGCGCCTGTTCGTCCGCCTGCCGTGGCGCCATTGGCGTCGCCATCCGCACCAGCAGGCGCATCGTCGGGTGGTGCCGCGTCGGCGCAGTCCCCGGGGACTTCGACAACGCCGAGGGCTTCCGCGACGAGGCCAGCGACCCGCGCACCGAGCCCGGCCAATGCCCGGCCGGCAGCACCGCCCAGCGTGGTGCGCCGGGCACCTGCAGGCGTGGCTGCACCACGCCTGCAGCTTGATCCGGTGGACCTGAGCCCGGGCATCGAGCGCGATCCGGCGCTCAAGCTCTCACCGTTGATGCTCAGCGAACCCGCCACCACCGACGAAGCGCGAGCGGCGGCGGCTGAACGCTGGAAAGCCATCAACGCCACGCCCGAGGACATCCTGCGCGATGCCCGCAAGCTGGGCGCCGTGGAAGCCGAAGCCGCCGAGCTGCGCAGCGCGCAAGCCCGGGATCAGGCCAGCCTGGCCGAACTCAGGAGCCAGTTGGATGAGGCCAAAAACCAGCGCTACAGCAACCCGCTGGTTCACGCGCTGGGCGCCTTGCTGTTGATCTCTCTGCTGGCGTTGCTGTTCGTGTGGCGGCGCAAGGCCCAGGCGCCGGGATCGGAAGCCTCGCGTGCGTGGTGGTCTTCCGATCCCGATGACAAGACAGCGGCTGACCAGCTCGGCGAACCCGTGGCGCGCAACGTGTCAGCGCCCGCTGCGCTGAACGAGGAGGTCAAGGACCTCGACCTCAACCTGGAAGAAGACTCTTCGTTTGATTCGCTGAACCCGCCCAAGGCTGGGACGGTGCGCAGTGGTCGGCCACCCCTGGCAGCCGAGCCTGCGCCTGCGATGCAGGCCCGCGACAAACGCGAGTTCTCGCCCAGCGCCATCGGTGGCTCACGCTCCATTGCCACCGAAGAACTGTTCGACGTGCAGCAGCAAGCCGACTTCTTCGTCTCTCTGGGCGAGGATGGGCAGGCCATTGAAGTGCTGCGCAACCACCTGGCTGAAAGCCACGAACCCAGCGCGCTGGCCTATCTGGACCTGTTCAAGCTCTACCACCGACTCGGGCGGCGTCACGATTACGACCAGTTGCGCGACGAATTCAACCAGGTGTTCAACGCCGGCGCGCCGCCTTTCGATCACTACACAGATGCTGGCCGTGGCCTGGAAGCCTATGAGACCGCCTTCAGTCGAATCCAGTCGCTCTGGCCGGAGCCGCGGGTGCTCGACCTGATCGAACAATCCATCTTCCGTGATGCGTCTGACGACGAAGTCGAGGTCTTCGATCTGGAGGCCTACCGCGAACTCCTGCTGCTGCATGCGATGGCGAAGGATCTCATCAAGCGCGATGGTTCCAGGGCCACTGGGAGCAGCGACTTCCACCACACGGCCGTGCAGCCCCTCAAGGCAGCAGGGCGCCTTCTCGATGGCTCGCCGATTGCCGAGAAGGGCGCCATTCAGGATGTTCGCGAGCGCAACACTCAGCCCATGGACCTGGACGCCATGACCCCGGCTTCCTCGCGCCTGGGGCTGGACGTGAACCTGGACGATCTCTCCGAATTCTCCGCGTTCGAGGCCTCACTGCCGGAGGTGGACGTGGCCATCGAACCCACCGCGAGGGCGCCTGAGGGTGAGCAACCGGGTGATTCCGGTGGCAACCTGATCGACTTCGAGGTTCAGGACTTCATGCCGCCCGAGAGCGACGGCACGGACGCTCTTGAAGGCGATCCCCGCAAAAAGGCGTGAAGGCGATGAGCGTCAGCGCCGGACCTGCAAGGCTCCGGGGTTGACGATGTTGGTGGGCGTGCCCTGGATGAAGTTGACGACGTTGTCGAACGCCGCTGCAAAGTACATCTCGTAGCTGTCCTGCTCCACGTAGCCGATGTGGGGCGTGCAGATGCAGTTTTCCAGCCGAAGCAGGGCGTGCCCTTGCAGGATGGGCTCCGACTCGAATACATCGACGGCAGCCATGCCTGGATGTCCCCGGTTGAGTGCGGCGATCAGGGCCTCGGGCTCAATCAGCTCCGCTCGAGACGTGTTCACCAGCAAGGCACTGGTTTTCATGCGCGCCAGATCTTCCGCCTTCACGCAGCCAGCGCTTGTTTCGCTCAGGCGCAGGTGCAGCGATAGCACGTCGGACTCTGCAAATAGAGTGGCCTTGCTGTCGAGGATTTCATGGCCATCGGCCTGGGCGCGGGCCCTTGCCTCTTCGCTTCCCCACACCACGACACGCATGCCGAAGGCTCGCCCATAGCCGGCCACCAACTGCCCGATGCGGCCATAACTCCAGATGCCCAGGGTCTTGCCGCGCAGCACCATGCCCAGTCCGAAATTGGCTGGCATGGCGGCCGCCTTGAGCCCCGCTTGCTGCCAGGCACCGTGCTTGAGGTGGGAAACGTATTGCGGTATGCGGCGCATGGCGGCCAGCACCAGGCCCCAGGTGAGTTCGGCGGTGGAGACCGGAGAGCCCACGCCCTCGGCCACGGCAACGCCTCGTTCAGTGCAGGCAGCGACATCGAGGTGGCTGCCCACGCGTCCGGTCTGCGCAATCAGCTTGAGGCGGGGCAGCTTTTCAATGAGCTGGCGCGTCACCTGTGTGCGTTCGCGGATGAGGACCACCACGTCGGCATCGCGCAGCCGGATGGAGAGTTGTCCCACGCCTTTGACCGTGTTGGTGAACACCTTGGCGGGATACGGCTCCAGTTTCTCGGCGCACCGCAGCTTGCGCACCGCATCCTGATAGTCATCAAGGATCACAATATTCATGACCCTATTGTGCCCTCACCACCACCGGGCCTGCCCCGGCCTCGGGACGCGGGAGGCTCAGGCAGCGCGTGCGGAAACCTGGCTTTCCTGGTCGGCGAGCCGGTCCAGTTCAGCACAGACGTCGTTGATTCGGCCCGAAATCACAAGCCGCACGCCCAGCGAAGGCGAGGGGACCGGGTCTGTCTGGCGAAGCACCCGGACGCGGCACGCCCCTGGGCTTTCAGACCGCTTCATCGGTGCGATGAGTGCAGGCTGCTGGGCGGGTACTCGGGCCGGGCGCCCCAGCCATCCTGCGCGAGCGAACCGCTGCACCGCGCGGTTGGCCAGCGGCTCATTGGCAGCGAGCGTGCGGCGCGTGGCGGGCGCGGGCAGCCAGCAGTCGATGAGCTGAAGCGGTGCGCGCCAGGTGTTGGTGTTGAAGAGGATTCCCATGCGAAACTCCTTGGTGGGGGTTGTACACAGGCAGGATTGCTTGAAAGTCGCCAACGCAGGGATGTGTCCTTGAGCGGACGGCAAAGCCCGCTGGACCAAACGCCCGCCACCTGCTGAGGCGACACCGGCAGAAGCCGGTCAGAGCTGGAAACTGTTGCGGATCAGGCCCACAGCGAGTCCCTCGATTTCGAAAGGCTCACCCGGCTCGACGACGATGGTTTTGTAGTCGGGATTCTCGGCGTGCAGTTCGATCAGATGCTGGCGCCGCATGAAACGCTTGACGGTGACGTCGTCACCCAGGCGGGCCACCACGATCTGGCCGTTCTTGGCTTCCTTCGTGGCCTGCACGGCGAGCAGATCGCCGTCCATGATGCCGGCGTCCCGCATGGACATGCCACGCACCTTGAGCAGGTAGTCGGGCGTGCGCTGGAACAGGCTGCGCTCGACGTGGTAAGTCTGGTCCACATGTTCCTGCGCCAGGATTGGCGAGCCCGCCGCCACGCGGCCGATCAGGGGCAGCAAGAGCTGGGAGAAATCGGGGAGCGGCAGTGTAAGCTGGCGGGCTCTGGAATCGTTGATGGAGCGCAGGTCTTCGCTCCTCAGCCGAATGCCGCGGGATGTTCCGCTGACGAGCTCGATGACGCCCTTGCGGGCCAGCGCCTGAAGGTGTTCTTCGGCGGCGTTGGCCGACTTGAAACCCAGTTCGCTGGCGATTTCGGCCCGCGTGGGCGGTGCACCTGTGCGGGCAATGGCCGTCTGGATCAGTTCCAGGATCTGCTGTTGCCGGGCGGTGAGCTTCGGGGCGGCGGGGAGCATGTCGGACATGGGAAACCTCGTCTGAACTACGGGGAAACTGGCTGGGTGGACAAGTGGGGTGGGAAGATACCCATACCTGTTTTCTTATCCAGTGGCTGTATTTTTAACCAGTTTGGGAGACTTGGCAAGTGGCAATGTCATTGGAGGCTGATCGGTGGGTGTTGCTCGGCACAGGCGGCACCATTGCCGGGCAGGCAGCCCAGGCGGCGGACAACGTGGGGTATGTGGCCGGCCAGGTGGGTGTGGCCGAACTGGTGGCGGCGGTACCGACGCTGGGTGGTTTGCCGCTGGAGTTGGAGCAGATCGCGCAGATCGACAGCAAGGACATGGGACTGGCCGTCTGGCAAGCGCTGGCGAGGCGCATTGCGGTGCATCTCGAGCGTCCACAGGTTCGGGCGGTGATCGTGACCCACGGCACCGACACCATTGAGGAGACCGCCTTTCTGATTCACCGGTTGCTGCGGCCGGCCAAACCCGTGGTATTCACGTGTGCCATGCGTCCCTCCACCGCGTTGGTGCCCGACGGCCCACAGAACCTGAGCGACGCCATGGCCGTGGCCCGCCACGCGGGCGCAGGTGGGGTGGTGGTGGTGTGTGCAGGCCAGGTGCATGCCGCTCGCGATGTGGCCAAGGTACACACCTATCGGCTTGACGCGTTCGATTCTGGCGACGCCGGCCCGCTGGCGTGTGTGGAAGAGGGCCGCGTCCGCGAGTTTCGACCCTGGGTGCGCCAGGAAAGCGACCCATTGCGGGGCGCCAACGCGCTCGCGCCGTTTCTGTTGGCATCGGAGCTCCCGCGTGTGGAGCTTGTGACGAGCCACGCCGACGCTGGAGGCGACCTGATCCGGAGCTTGCTCGTGATGCCTGGTGAGCGGGCTTTGCAGGGCATCGTGGTGGCGGGCACCGGCAATGGCACCGTGCACCAGGCGTTGACAGATGCCCTGCACGAAGCCCAGGCACGCGGCGTTCGTGTGAGGCTGAGCAGTCGGTGTGCCAGGGGCCGGGTGGTGCCACATCCGGGACTGCCTTTCGAGGATGCGGGTGGCCTGTCAGCGATCAAGGCCCGCCTGGCGCTTGCGCTGGACCTGCTCGAAGGCTGAGCCATGCTGGCCGCCCTTGGCGCCCACCCCTGGGCATATCCGATGCTGGAGGTGGCCCATTTGTTGGGGGTGTCACTGCTTCTGGGCAACCTGGTGCTGCTGGAACTTCGCGTGTTTGGCTGGGGTGCAGCCCTGCCACTGGAGCCCCTGGCGCGGCTGAGCCTGGGGCTGGCGGTGGGTGGCTTTGCGTTGGTAGCCACCTCCGGGCTGCTGATGTTTGGCACGCAGCCCGGGGAACTGTTGGCCAATCGCGTGTTCACAGTCAAGATGGCGTTGATCATGCTGGCCGGCTGCAACGCCGGCTGGTTTCATGCGCGCCGTTCGTTGCAGTTGCAGGACGCTATGGCCCGCGCCTTGATGACGCTGTCCACGGTGCTGTGGCTGCTGGTGCTCACCTGCGGGCGGTGGATCAGCTACGTGTGATTCGAAATGGCAAGGAGATCTCCATGCAGAGACGTGATTTGATGCAGGCAGGCGCACTGCTTGGCCTTGCCGGCTGGGGTTCCGGTGCCTTGGCGCACCACGGATGGAGCAGCTTCGATCAGGACCGGCCGATCTACCTGGAGGGCAAGGCTGTCGAGGTGAAGTGGCGCAACCCACATGCCGAACTGGTGCTGGAACTGCCCGAAAATCTGACCCTGCCGGCCGATCTGGTGCGGCGTCCATTGCCGGCCCAGACCGCTGGTATCGACGGGCCGGCCCTGCTCGCCAAGACCGTGTTGCCCAGTCGGCGCGACCGGCGCTGGGAGATCGAACTGGCGCCCCTGTTCCGGTTGGGTCAGTGGCAGGTGCCCGAGATCAAGGCCGGCGTGTCTCTGGGTGTCGTGGGGTTCACTTTCAAAGACGAAAAGGGCGAAGCCATCGTGCGCGCCGAGTACCTCTTCCTGGAGGGCAAGGCCTACGGGCTGAGATCCAGCCCGACCTGAGGGCTTACTTTGTCAGTGCCTCGAAGGCACGCGCCGTGATGTCGTCCACCGATCCCATGCCGCTGATGGCGCGGTACTTGGGCGCCCCGGCAGGATCGACGCGCGCCCAGCTGCTGTAGTAGTCCACCAGCGGGCGAGTCTGCGCGCTGTAGACCTCCAGGCGCTTCTTCACGGTTTCTTCCTTGTCGTCTTCGCGCTGGATCAGCGGTTCGCCGCTCAGGTCGTCGATGCCTTCGACCTTGGGCGGATTGAATTTCACGTGGTAGGTGCGGCCCGAAGCCGGATGCGAGCGGCGCCCGCTCATGCGTTCCACGATGGCGTCGAACGGCACGTCGATCTCCAGCACGTAGTCCAGCTTGACGCCAGCGGCTTTCATGGCATCGGCTTGCGGGATCGTTCGCGGGAAGCCATCGAACAGAAAACCATTGGCGCAGTCGGGCTGGGCTATGCGCTCTTTCACGAGGTTGATGATGAGGTCGTCGCTGACCAGTCCCCCGGACTCCATGACGGCCTTGGCCTGCAGGCCCAGCGGCGTACCTGCCTTCACGGCTGCGCGCAGCATGTCGCCCGTGGAGATCTGGGGAATGCCGTATTTCTGGCAGATGAACGTGGCTTGCGTTCCCTTGCCGGCCCCCGGAGCACCCAACAGAATCAGTCTCATCGTTTTCCTTGTTCAGAGTTTCAATGGCGTGGCCGCTGCTTCACCGCAGCCCGCCCGGGCATGGGACCCGGGGCAACCGTTCGAGGATAGCACGCGCATTCCCAGGCCTGGCTTACAGCAACTGGAGCCGATTTGCCCCGAAAGGCGCCCGTTTCAGCTAGTGCGGAGCAGGGCGCGGACGCGCTCCAGGTCGGCAGGCGTGTCGACGCCCGGGCCGGGTGACAAAGCCGTCACATGCACCGCAATGCGGTGGCCGTGCCAGAGGACGCGAAGCTGCTCCAGAGACTCCGTGGTCTCCAGGGGCGCCGATTCCAGCCGGGGGAACTGGCGCAGGAAATCGGCGCGGTAGCCGTAGATGCCGATGTGGCGAAGCGGTGCGGGCGAGGGCAGGGACGCCATGGGTTCGCCCGAGGCCAGTGAGCCCATGCCGTCGCGCCACCAGGCAATGGGTGCGCGGCTGAAATACAGCGCCGTGCCATGGCGGTCGAGCACCACCTTGACGACATGCGGGTTGAGGAAGTCGGCCGAATGCTCGATGGCGTGGGCTGCTGTGCTCATCACGCAGTCCTCGCGGCGGCCCAGCTCGGCGGCCACCGCGTCGATCAGCGATGGCTCGATGAGCGGTTCGTCTCCCTGTACGTTCACCACCACCTCTTGGCCACCCAAACCCAGCAGGTCGCAGGCTTCGGCCAACCGATCGCTGCCGGAGGCATGGTCGACGCGGGTGAGCACGGCCTCAATGCCATGCAACTCGCAGACCTTCACGGTGCGCATGTCATCCGCAGCCACCACGCATCGCCTGGCGGCGCTTCGCTGCGCGCGGTGGGCAACGCGCACCACCATGGGCAGTCCACCGATGTCCGCCAGGGGCTTGTCGGCCAGCCTGCTCGATGCGAGCCGGGCG
Source organism: Hydrogenophaga sp. (assembly GCF_050250835.1). Lineage (GTDB taxonomy): Bacteria > Pseudomonadota > Gammaproteobacteria > Burkholderiales > Burkholderiaceae_C > Hydrogenophaga. Next base: position 223,619 of record NZ_JBFWNX010000005.1, read on the forward strand.
GGAATCAACACGGTGTAGCCGGTGTCGGGCACGGCCAGGACGCTCATTCCAGCGGTGAGGGCGCGGAAGGTCGCACCGCCTCCTCGTCGGTCAGGGGGCGCGCCTCGTGTTCGAGCAAGATGGGAATGCCGTCACGCACCGGGTAGGCAAGGCGCGCGCTGCGCGAGAGCAGCTCCTGTTTTTCGCGGTCGAAGATCAGCGGGCCCTTGGTCACGGGGCAGACCAGCAGCTCAAGCAGTTTGGTGTCCATGGCGCGATGATAGTCTCGCGAGCCGGGCGTCGACCGCCGAGAAGAAAGCAGGTTCGGGCACCAGCTCGAGCGCAACCGCCCAGGTCTGGACGGACACCCCAGAGGCCACCAGGGGGAAGAGCTTGACGGCGTCTTTCTCGGTACAAATCAGGGGATGGCCCGCGGTATCGAGCAGCTCGGCGTAGTCGGTGGCATCTGCGTGGTCCGGCAAGGCGACGCAGCGGGCGAGCGTCAGTCCTCGCTCGCGGAGCATCTCGAAGAACACCTCTGGGCGGGCAATGCCCGCTACCGCGGTCAGGGGTTCCCCCTTCAGTTGCGCCAGTGTTCGTTGCTCGCCTGCGGGCCCTGTGGCAAAGCTGGCGAGTTGGCGCAGTGCATTGAACTCCGGCAGGTCCGGTACCTCTGGCAAGGTGCATGCCGCGACGCCCGCTCGGGTTTGCCGCAGCACCATATCGGGCCGGCCCGGCGCCGCTGGGGCAAGCGGCCATGGCTCGCGCAGCAGACCTGCAGGCAGCAGCCAGCCGTTGCCCACCCCACGGTCGTCGAAAACGGCCACCGTCAGATCGCGCCCCAAGGCCAGGTGTTGCATGCCGTCGTCGCAAATCAAGATGTCCACATCGGGGTGGATGGCCAACAGGCCGCGAGCAGCTTCAAGTCGAACGCGGGCCACACAGACCGGCACCCCGGTGCGTTGCCGGATGAACAGCGGCTCATCGCCTGCGTCGCGCGCGGGCGTGTCCATTCCTACATGCACGAGGTCTTCGCTTTGTCGGCCGTGCCCGCGAGAGATCACGCCCGGGCGCCAACCCTGCGCCTGCAGGTGCGCGACCAGGGCGAGCGTGGTGGGCGTCTTGCCTGCTCCGCCCACCACGACGTTGCCAACCACGATCACCGGAACCTCGGGCTTGTGGCTGGCAAACATGCCGACCGAGTAGAGCTTCCGGCGAAAAGCCATCACGGCGCGGTAGGCCATGGACAAGGGCCAGAGCAGAAGGGCCAGCGGCCCTCGGCGCTGCGCACTTTGCAGCCAGGCCGACTGCCAGCGAGCTTGCCCCGTGCCCTGGCTCATCGCGGTTGCCGGGTGGGCTCGACCGGCGTCAGGGTTTGCCTCGGGCAGCGGATGCGCCCGATTGCTGGGTGGCAAACGTGATCTGTACCAGGCCTGCGCGGCGCGCGGCGTCCATCACGTTGATGACCGACTGGTGGGTGGCCGCCGCGTCGGCACTGATGACGATCACCGTCTCGCGGCTGTCCTGGGAGGCCAGCGAAAGCACGCGGGTGAGGGCATCCACACCCACGCCCTCCAGCACTTGCTTGTTGATCGAGTAGCGCCCGTCGGCGCCCACGGCCACCACAACCTCGCGTGGATTCTGCTTGGGCGCCTGTGCGTCGGCCACGGGCAGATTCACCTGCAGTTCGGTGAACTTGCTGTAGGTGGTGGTGAGCATCAGGAAGATCAGCACCACCAGCAGGATGTCGATGAACGGGATCAGGTTGATCTCGGGCTCATCGCGCGTGCCGGGCCGGAAGTTCATAGTGGCGTCCTGCGCAGACTCAGCAGGTGGCGGGTGAAGCGCTCGGCGGCCAGTTCCATTCCCAGCAGGTAGTCGTCCACCCGGGCGCGGAAGTACCGCCAGAAGATCAGGGCCGGGATGGCCACGATCAGGCCGAACGCGGTGTTGTACAAGGCAATCGAGATGCCGTGAGCGAGTTGCCCAGGGTTGCCCATGCCGGGTACCACGCCCGCGCCTTCGCTGGCTTGCGAACCGAAAATCTCGATCATGCCGATGACGGTGCCCAGCAGTCCCAGCAGCGGCGCCGCCGAAGCGATGGTGGCCAACGCGCCCAGGTAGCGCTGCAGCTTGGCGGCGGCCTGCCGGCCAGCGCCTTCCAGACTGGCTCGCAGGTCGTCTTCGCTGGCGCGGGGGTTGCTGTTGAAGGTGCGAAAGCCGCTGGCCAGCACCGAGCCCAGCACCGAGTTCTGTTCGAGCTGGGTCACCACATCGGGCCCCGGGACGCCATTGCGCGAAACCATGATGGCTTCATCGAGCAATTTGGGCGGCATGATCTTGCTCGATTTCAGGCTGATGAATCGCTCAATGACCAGGGCCAGGCCCAGCACGGAACAGATGATCAGGGGCCAGATCGGCCAACCGGCGGCTTGTATGATGGAAAACAAAGCGGGGCTCCATTCGACGGCCTCCCGAAGGGGGGGTCCGGTGCGGTCGGACGATTATGTCTCAGCACCTGTCGCTTCCCGGGATGACCGTCCCCTCGGACGCACCGGATGTCGGGCGGTGTCCACACGAGACCAGGCACCACGCGCCATGCACAGATTCTGTGGATAACTTTGTGAAGAACCCGCCTGGATTCAGCCCCAAGGCTTCGTGTGGCGCGGCCTGCGACGAAACGATGACAAAACAGGCAGGCCAAAAGACTTTGAAATCAACGCACTTGCCGCAGCGCGGCGGATTTTCTGCATTTCAGCGTGAGAAGGTCAGTGCTGGCGCGGCTTGTGGACACATTTGCATGGGAAAGCGCTGTGGCTGAATCATTTTTCAACGAAGACTCGCCTGCGGCGCGGCGTGTGTGGGCGGTTGGTCCGCTGATGCGAGCCGTGGCGGACACCCTTTCCGCGCGATTCAATCCGGTTGCGGTTCGGGGTGAGCTTTCCGGCTTTTCGCGCGCGGCCAGCGGACATTGCTATTTCTCGCTCAAAGACGACGGCGGACAGATACGTTGCGCCATGTTCCGGCGAGCTGCCGACCAGCTTGACTTCGCCCCGCGCGATGGGCAATTGGTGGAGGCACGTGGAAAGCTCGATGTCTATGGGCCCCGCGGCGACCTGCAACTCATCGTGGAGAGCCTCAAGCCTGGCGGGCAGGGAACGCTGTTCGAACAGTTCCTCCAGCTCAAGGCGCAACTGGAGGCCGAGGGTCTCTTCGATGCTTCGCGCAAGCGGCCGCTGCCTGCCCAGCCGCGTTGCATCGGGGTGGTGACCTCGCTGGGCGCCGCCGCATTGCGCGATGTGGTGACCGCCCTCAGGCGGCGCGCGCCGCACATACCTGTGGTGATCTACCCCGCAGCCGTGCAGGGCCAGCAGGCGGCGGGCGAACTGTGTGCGGCGCTTCGCATGGCCTATGCGCGTTCGGAATGCGATGTGCTGCTGCTCGTGCGCGGGGGCGGGTCGCTGGAGGACCTCTGGTCCTTCAACGATCCCCATCTGGTGCGCACCATGGCGCAGGCGCCGATGCCTTTGGTTTGCGGCGTGGGCCACGAAACCGATTTCACCCTGGCCGATTTTGTGGCCGATCTGCGCGCGCCTACGCCCACCGCCGCAGCTGAGCTCTGTGCGCCCCCCCGCGAGCAGCGCCTTGGCGAACTGGACTACCTGCACGAACGACTGAGCTCGACCGCATTGAGCATCGTTGACCAGCAGGGCCAGCGGTTGGACCGGCTGGGGCAGCGGCTGGGCCGCCCTTCCACCCGTCTGCACGACAGCCAGCAGCAGATCGCCCGTTTGCAGCACCGCCTGCAAAGTGGTGTTTTGCTCGCTGCCCAGATGCAGCGCAACCGCCTCCAGGGTCTGTCCATCGCACTGCCCGTGGCGCGCCAGCGAGCCCTGGAACGCCAGCAGATCCGTCTTCAACGCTGTGAGGTGGCGCTGGGCATGCTGGACCCGCGCCTTGTGCTGCACAGAGGCTATGCCTTCCTCACCAACGAGGCGGGTGAAGCGATCACCCGCGCAGTCCAGGTCGAGCCAGGACAGGCGTTGCGCGCTACCCTGGCGGATGGCGAGATCGGTCTGCACGTGGACCCTTGAAGGGTAGGCGCACGGAGAGAAACCATGCTCGTCTTGCCGTTAGCGGCCTTGCCTACAATGCTTCGCTGTTGTCCTGCTGCTTCTTTGCGCGGCAGCCAGGCACGTTTTACAACTCCAACACAAGAGGACCCCCCATGGAACACACCTTGCCCGCATTGCCCTACGCCCTTGACGCTCTGGCCCCGCACTACAGCCGTGAGACGCTGGAGTTTCACCATGGCAAGCATCACAACGCCTACGTGGTGAACCTCAACAACCTGCAAAAGGGCACCGAGTTCGAAAGCATGGACCTCGAATCCATCGTGAAGAAGTCCAGCGGCGGCATCTACAACAACGCCGCCCAGATCTGGAACCACACCTTTTTCTGGAACTGCATGAAGCCCAATGGCGGTGGCGAGCCTTCCGGCAAGCTGGCCGAGGCCATCAAGGCCAAATGGGGAAGCTACGCTGCTTTCAAGGAAGCTTTTGTCAAGTCGGCCGTGGGCAACTTCGGTTCGGGCTGGACGTGGCTGGTGAAAAAGGCCGACGGCTCGGTGGACATCGTCAACATGGGTGCTGCCGGCACCCCGCTGACCACGGGCGACAAAGCACTCCTGACGGTGGACGTGTGGGAGCATGCCTACTACATCGACTACCGCAACCTGCGCCCGAAGTTCGTGGAGACTTATCTGGACAAGCTGGTGAACTGGTCTTTCGCCGAAGCCAACTTCGGCTGAGCCAGGGCCGACGAAGGAAAGGGCTCGAAGGGCAACCTTCGAGCCCTTTTTGTTGATCGCACTCGAAAAAAAGTGAAGATTTTCAGGCCGCCATTCTGCATTGTGAGAATGACGTTACAAATCGAGCATTTGGGTCAGACCACTGAAAGCAAAATCACGGATGGTTCCGTGCCCGCGCATGGACGACCATCCGGCCCGGCCGATGGCTTACCCCAACAATCACTGGAGATACGCAATGAGCAGCCAGCAACCCACCATCATCTACACCCTCACGGACGAAGCACCCCTGCTGGCAACCAGTGCTTTCCTGCCCGTGATCCGCGCGTTCGCGGCGCCCGCCGGCGTCAACGTGGCCACCAGTGACATCTCCGTGGCCGCTCGCGTATTGGCGGCGTTCCCGGAATGCCTGACCGAAGCGCAGCGCGTGCCCGACCATCTGGCTGAACTGGGCAAGCTCACGCTCAAGCCTGAAGCCAACATCATCAAGCTGCCCAACATCAGCGCCTCGGTATCTCAGCTGATGGCCTGCATCAAGGAACTGCAGGCCAAGGGTTACAAGATTCCGGACTATCCGGAAAACCCGAAGACGGACGAGGAGAAGGACATCCGCGCGCGCTATTCCAAGTGCACAGGTAGCGCGGTGAACCCGGTGCTGCGTGAAGGCAACTCCGATCGCCGCGCCCCCAAGGCGGTGAAAGAATACGCGCGAAAGAATCCGCACAGCATGGGCGAGTGGAGTCAGGCTTCGCGTTCACACGTATCGCACATGCACGCCGGGGATTTCTACCACGGTGAGAAGTCCATGACGCTGGACAAGGCGCGCGACGTCAAGATGGAACTGATCACCACCAGTGGCAAGACCATCGTGCTCAAGCCAAAGGTTTCGCTGCTCGACCGCGAGATCGTCGACTCCATGTTCATGAGCAAGAAGGCGCTGCTGGCTTTCTACGAAAAGGAGATCGAAGACGCACACAAGACCGGTGTGATGTTCTCGCTGCATGTCAAGGCGACCATGATGAAGGTGTCCCATCCCATCGTGTTCGGGCACTGCGTCAAGATCTTCTACAAGCAGGCCTTTGAGAAGCACGGAAAGCTGTTCGATGAACTCGGCGTCAACGTCAACAACGGCATGGTCGATCTCTACAACAAGATCGCCACGCTGCCGCAGAGCAAGCAAGACGAAATCAAGCGCGACCTGCACGCCTGCCATGAAGGCCGCCCCGAACTGGCGATGGTCGATTCCGCCAAGGGCATTACCAATTTCCATTCACCTAACGACGTCATCGTTGACGCCTCGATGCCCGCCATGATCCGCAACAGCGGCAAGATGTGGGGTGCCGACGGCCGTTTGAAGGACGTGAAGGCCGTGATGCCCGAATCGACCTTTGCCCGCATCTACCAGGAGATGATCAACTTCTGCAAGTGGCACGGCGCCTTCGATCCCAAGACCATGGGCACGGTGCCCAACGTAGGTCTGATGGCGCAGCAGGCCGAGGAATATGGCTCGCACGACAAGACCTTCGAGATCCCAGAGGACGGAGTGGCCAACATCACCGATCTGGCCACCGGCGAGGTGTTGATGAGCCAGAGCGTGGAACAGGGCGACATCTGGCGCATGTGCCAGGTCAAGGACGCTGCCATCCGCGACTGGGTCAAACTCGCCGTGAACCGCGCACGCAACTCCGGCATGCCCGTCGTTTTCTGGCTTGATCAGTACCGTCCGCACGAGGCGCAGCTGATCACCAAGGTCAAGATGTACCTGCACGAACACAACACGGCAGGCCTGGACATCCAGATCATGAGCCAGGTGCGCGCCATGCGCTACACGCTGGAGCGCGTGATTCGAGGTCTTGACACCATCAGCGCGACAGGCAACATCCTGCGCGACTACCTCACCGACCTGTTCCCGATCATGGAACTCGGCACCAGCGCCAAGATGCTGTCCATCGTGCCCCTGATGGCCGGCGGAGGCATGTACGAAACCGGTGCTGGTGGCTCAGCACCCAAACATGTGCAGCAACTGGTCGAAGAGAATCACCTGCGCTGGGATTCGCTGGGTGAATTCCTGGCACTGGCCGTGTCGCTGGAAGACCTGGGCCTGAAGACGGGCAACGCGCAGGCGAAGATCCTGGCGCGCACGCTGGACTCGGCCACAGGCAAGCTGCTGGACAACAACAAGAATCCGTCACCCAAGACGGGTCAGCTCGACAACCGCGGCAGCCAGTTCTATCTGGCGCTGTACTGGGCCCAGGAACTGGCAGCCCAGGCCGAGGATGCGGCACTGGCGGCGAAGTTCGCGCCGCTGGCAAAACAGCTCGCCGACAACGAGAAGATCATCGTGGCCGAGCTGGCGGCAGTGCAGGGCAAGGCTGTGGACATTGGCGGCTACTACAAGCCCGATTTCGACAAGCTCGAAACCATCATGCGCCCGAGCAAGACGTTCAATGCGGCGCTGGCCTTGGTGAAGGCCTGAGACCACCGCAGGCCGAGGGAGACCTCGGCCTGGCTAGCTAGCGGGCAAATGGCCCGCCCGCCAGTTTCGAACCGGCTTTGAGGCCTCGCTTGGCAAACCAGCCCTGGTGCATTTCCAGGACATAGCGCACGGGCCGGATCGAGCAGTGCGAGTCCAGGCTTTGCGGCTGCATGTCGGCCAGGTTGACGATGGTGCCATCGTCGGCGACGAAGGCGGCGGTCAGTGGAAGAAAGGTGTTCTTCATCCAGAAGCACTGCCCCGCCGGTTGTTCAAACACGAACAACATGCCCTCGTTGGCCGGCATCTCTTTTCGAAACATGAGACCAATGGCGCGTTGTTCCGGCGTGGCCACCACCTGCGCATGGATCACGAACATGCCAGCCGTCAGGCTGACCTTGGGCAATTGCATCTGCGGCGATTCCTGTTGTGACCAGGCCGTTCCGGTGAGCACGACGAACAGGAAGAACAGTTGGATGAGCAGGCGTTTCATGAGGGCGTGTCGGAGGTTCGCTACTGGATTGCATTCTCCTCCATCGCCTCGCGTCTCCTGACGTGAAGACTAGAATTTCCCCTTCGTCCGATCCGCTCACTCCCACGGAACCTCCCGACCCATGTACCAGCACATCCAGGTCCCCACCCAGGGCCAGAAGATCACCGTCAACGTTGACATGTCCCTGAACGTGCCCGATGAGCCCATCGTGCCGTTCATCGAAGGCGACGGGACGGGGGTGGACATCACGCCGGTGATGCTGAAGGTGGTCGATGCCGCCGTTGCCCGGGCGTATGGCGGGCGGCGCAAGATCCACTGGATGGAGGTGTACGCGGGCGAAAAGTCGACCCGCGTCTATGGGCCGGACGAGTGGCTGCCCGAGGAAACCCTGGCCGCGCTTCGCGAATTCGTGGTGTCCATCAAGGGGCCTCTGACCACGCCGGTGGGCGGTGGCATTCGTTCGCTCAACGTGGCCTTGCGCCAGGAACTGGACCTTTACGTCTGTTTGCGGCCGGTGCAGTACTTCAAAGGCGTGCCCTCGCCGCTGAAAGAGCCCGAAAAGACCAACATGGTGATCTTTCGCGAGAACTCCGAGGACATCTACGCTGGCATCGAATACGAGGCCGAGTCCGACCAGGCCAGGAAATTGATCAAGTTCCTGACAGAGGAGATGGGTGTCACCAAGATCCGCTTCCCGAACACCTCAGGCATTGGCGTCAAGCCGGTATCGCGCGAGGGCACCGAACGCCTGATGCGCAAGGCCATTCAGTACGCGATCGACAACGACAAGTCCAACGTCACTATCGTTCACAAGGGCAACATCATGAAATACACCGAGGGTGGTTTCCGGGATTGGGCCTACGCGCTGGCACAGAAGGAGTTCGGCGCCCAGCCCATTGATGGAGGCCCGTGGTGCCGATTCAAAAGCCCTCGAACGGGACGGGATATCCTCATCAAGGACAGCATCGCGGATGCATTCCTGCAACAGATCCTGCTGCGCCCGGCCGAATATTCCGTGGTGGCCACACTCAATCTCAACGGCGACTACATTTCCGATGCCCTGGCGGCCCAGGTGGGGGGCATTGGCATCGCCCCCGGCGCCAATCTGTCCGACAGCGTGGCCTGTTTTGAAGCCACCCACGGTACCGCGCCCAAATACGCGGGCAAGAACTACGTCAACCCCGGCTCGGAAATCCTTTCGGCGGAAATGATGCTTCGCCACATGGGCTGGAAGGAAGCCGCCGATCTGATCATCAGTTCGCTGGAAAAGGCCATTCTGAGCAAAAAGGTCACCTACGATTTCGCCCGCTTGATGGACGGCGCCACCCAGGTGAGCTGTTCCGGGTTTGGCGAGGTCATGATCGAAAACATGTAGTCCAACCGGCTTACTGGGCAGGCACCGGCGGGTTCACCGTTCGGGGCCACCCTGTTGGCCCGACCCGTGTGGCAGCGGTACCGCCGGTACCGCCAAGTGGACGGGAACAAGCGCCTGAATGGCGTCTTACTTCACGGTTTTCCCGGCGACTTTGGATTCACAATGAGGCATGGACTACTGCGCCACAGCCACTGTTCCATGGGATCCGGGTCAAGCCCTTTCGTGCTCGATGCGTGCGTTCCTATTCCCGCAGGTCGATGCGGACCGATGCGCGCCGCTAGAATCATTTTCATGGCCACCCAGAACCCGAAGAAACCCCCCAATCCCGTCACGCCGCCAGCCGTGGGCAATGACGACTCGGTGGTGCTTGAACGTCGTGCCCAGCGCACCAAGCCCCCCGGGATGTTCCAGGTGGTGCTGCTCAACGACGATTTCACGCCCATGGAGTTTGTGGTTCATGTCATTCAGGAATACTTCAGCAAGGACCGAGAAACCGCCACCCAGATCATGCTCAAGATCCATCTGGAAGGCAAAGGCATCTGCGGCGTGTACTCCCGCGATGTGGCCAGCACCAAGGTGGATCAGGTTCTCCAGGCCGCGCGTGCGGCCGGGCACCCCTTGCAATGCATGAGCGAACCGGTTGAATAAGCCCGAAACCGCCCCATCTTGACCCTGTACCCCATACTTGTACCCAGCCGATTGCTCATCACATCATCCCTATCCCAAAGGACGTGCCCATGATTGCCCAGGAACTTGAAGTCAGCTTGCATATGGCCTTCGTGGAGGCCCGGCAGCAGCGGCACGAATTCATCACCGTCGAGCACCTGCTGCTCGCACTGCTCGACAACCCGAGTGCCGCGGAGGTGCTGCGCGCATGTTCGGCCAACATCGACGACCTGCGCAAGTCCTTGACGAATTTCATCAAGGACAACACGCCCCAGGTGGCCGGTACCGACGAGGTGGACACCCAGCCGACGCTGGGTTTCCAGCGCGTGATCCAGCGCGCCATCATGCACGTGCAGTCCACCGGCAACGGCAAAAAGGAAGTCACCGGTGCCAACGTTCTGGTGGCCATCTTTGGCGAAAAGGATTCGCATGCCGTGTACTACCTCCACCAGCAGGGCGTGACGCGGCTGGACGTGGTGAACTTCATTGCTCACGGTATTCGCAAGAGCGACCCGCCCGAGCCCACCAAGTCGGGCGAAAGCGCAGCGGAGAATGAAGAGGCTGGCGAAGCCAAGGGCAACGAGAAGGCGTCGCCCCTGGAGCAGTTCACCCAGAACCTCAACCAGCTCGCCAAGGACGGCAAGATTGACCCGCTGATCGGCCGCGAGTACGAGGTCGAGCGCGTGATTCAGATCCTGTGCCGCCGCCGCAAGAACAACCCGCTGCTGGTGGGCGAGGCGGGCGTGGGCAAGACGGCGATCGCCGAAGGCCTGGCCTGGCGCATCACCCAGGGGGACGTGCCCGAAATTCTGGCCGAGTCCGCCGTGTATTCCCTTGACATGGGCGCGCTGCTGGCGGGTACCAAGTACCGCGGCGACTTCGAACAGCGCCTGAAGGGCGTTCTCAAGTCGCTCAAGGACAAACCCAACGCCATCCTGTTCATTGACGAGATCCATACCCTGATCGGGGCCGGCGCAGCCTCGGGCGGCACACTCGACGCGTCCAACCTGCTCAAGCCGGCACTCTCCAGCGGGCAGCTCAAGTGCATCGGCGCGACCACGTTCACCGAGTATCGCGGCATCTTCGAGAAGGACGCCGCCCTGTCTCGTCGTTTCCAGAAGGTCGACGTGGTCGAGCCCACGGTGGAGCAGACCGTGGACATCCTCAAGGGGCTGAAGTCGCGTTTTGAAGAGCACCACAACGTCAAGTACGCCCTGGCTGCATTGCAGGCTGCTGCAGAGCTGAGCGCCAAGTACATCAACGATCGGCACCTGCCAGACAAGGCCATCGACGTGATCGACGAAGCAGGCGCTGCCCAGCGCATCCTGCCGGCGTCCAAGCGCAAGAAAACCATCAGCAAGACCGAGGTTGAAGAAATCGTGGCCAAGATCGCGCGCATTCCGCCAGCGAACGTGTCCAACGACGACCGCAGCAAGCTCCAGACGCTGGAACGCGATTTGAAGAGTGTGGTGTTCGGCCAGGACAAGGCGCTGGAGATTCTCGCTGCGTCCGTCAAGATGGCGCGTTCAGGCCTGGGCAAGAGCGACAAGCCGATCGGCGCCTTCCTGTTCAGCGGACCCACGGGCGTGGGCAAGACCGAGGCCGCCAAGCAACTCGCCTACATCATGGGCATCGACCTGATTCGCTTCGACATGTCGGAGTACATGGAGCGTCACGCGGTGAGCCGTCTCATCGGCGCGCCTCCCGGCTACGTAGGCTTCGATCAGGGCGGTCTGCTGACCGAGGCGGTCACCAAGAAGCCGCACTGCGTGCTCCTGCTCGACGAGATCGAAAAGGCGCATCCGGACATCTTCAACGTGCTGCTGCAGGTGATGGACCATGGAACGTTGACGGACAACAATGGTCGCAAGGCGGACTTCCGCAACGTCATCATCATCATGACGACGAACGCGGGCGCCGAGACCATGAACAAGGCGACCATCGGTTTCACCAACCCGCGTGAAGCGGGCGACGAGATGGCCGACATCAAGCGTCTGTTCACGCCCGAGTTCCGCAACCGTCTGGACGCTACGGTGAGCTTCAAGGCGCTCGATGAGAACATCATCATGCGCGTGGTCGACAAGTTCCTGCTCCAGCTGGAAACGCAACTGGCCGAGAAGAAGGTGGAGGTCACCTTCACCGATGCGCTGCGCAAGCACCTCGCGAAGAAGGGCTTCGATCCCTTGATGGGTGCCCGTCCGATGCAACGCCTGATCCAGGACACGATCCGCCGCGCGCTGGCAGACGAACTGTTGTTCGGTCGCCTGACCGAAGGCGGACGCCTGTCGGTGGACATCGAGGCCAAGCTTGACGAAGCCGGCAAGGAAACCCACGAAGTCCAGCTGGACATCCAGCCTCTGCCAAAAAAGGAAGGCAAGGCCAAGCCCGAGGAAGCCACGGCTGGCTAAGGCCTGTTTCCCTGGCAAGCAAAAGGCCCGGTTTTCACCGGGCCTTTTGCTTGCTGGAGTCACTATTCTGCGCTTCAGGGGGTGGCAAGGTACGCCTTTCGAATGGCCTCGATGCGTTGGCGATTCACGCCAAAATCCTCACGCCCCAGCCGGCTTGAGCTTCGCAACTCGATCACACCCGTGGCTGGATTGACCCAGAACTCGACGTCATCCACGAATTTGAGCCAGCGCGTCTGCGCCTGCGCGTACAGGTAGTCTGCGCGCTGGTTCACCACCGTGATGCCGGGCATGGACCGCAGCACGCCGTCCAGCGCGCGCATCGAGGCGGCAGCGCCCCCTGGCTTGAAGGGAAGCGGGTCGATGGTGGCGTAGCTGCGCTGCGGATGCTCGGGGTAGAGCGGGCTTTGGCTGCTCACGCTATTGCGGGTGCCGGAGGGCGGTTTGAGCCGTCCATCCTTCACGCCAAGGTCTGCTGGCTGCTGGCCCCCGAGCAAACCGACCTGTGCGGCCAGCAGCGCCAATACGACGGCAGCCAGGGCGATGTAGAACGCCATGCGCATGGTGGTCGATTCGCTCAGCGTTTGCCACCCAGCAAGCCGCCGAGCACGCCGCGCAGAATCTGGCGCCCCAGCCCGCTGGCGACCGTGCGAGCGGCTGTTTTGGCCATGGTCTGGACCAGGCCGTCGTATTGGCCACCGCGCGGGCCGGTGCGGCCAAAGAGGACTTCGTTGATGGCGCTTTTCTCCGCAGGTGCTTCCTTGGCGGCGCCAGGAATGCGAGGAGCCTTGGGTGCCGACTTCGCCTCTTCCGGGTCTGCTTCGGCTCCGCGGGCACCGGCATGGTTGCGGAACATCTCATAGGCGCTTTCTCGGTCCACCACCTTCTCGTACACACCAGCCACCAGCGAATCCTGGCGCAGTTGCCGACGTTGATCGTCGGTGATGGGGCCAAGCTGGCTTCCCGGAGGAATCACGAACACGCGCTCGGTTTCGCAGGGCCGGCCCTTGGCATCGAGCAGGCTCACCAGCGCTTCGCCCACCGCGAGTTCGGTGATCGCGGCCTCGATGTCCAGCCCCGACTTGGGGCGCATGGTCTGCGCGGTGGATTTCACGGCTTTCTGGTCGCGCGGGGTGAAGGCCCGCAGCGCATGCTGCACGCGGTTACCGAGCTGGCCCAGCACGCTGTCGGGTATGTCCAGCGGGTTCTGCGTCACGAAATAGACACCGACACCTTTGGACCGGACAAGGCGCACCACCAGTTCGATGCGCTCGATCAGCACTTTGGGCGCTTCGTTGAAAAGCAGGTGGGCTTCGTCGAAGAAAAAGACGAGCTTGGGTTTTTCGGGGTCGCCGATTTCAGGCAGCGTTTCGAACAGCTCGGAGAGCATCCACAACAGAAAGGTGGCATACAGGCGCGGCGCATTCATGAGTTTGTCGGCCGCGAGGATGTTGATGACCCCTTTGCCATCCACGGTCTGCATGAAATCGCTGATGTCGAGCATGGGCTCGCCAAAGAACTGGTCGCCCCCTTGCTGCTCCACCTGCATCAGCCCGCGCTGGATGGCGCCGATGCTGGCCGCGCTGATGTTGCCGTACTCGGTGGTGAACTGCCTGGCGTTGTCACCGATGTGTTGCAGCATGGCCCGCAGGTCTTTCATGTCCAGCAGCAGCAGGCCGTTGTCGTCGGCAATCTTGAACACGAGATTGAGCACGCCGGCCTGCGTGTCGTTCAGATTCAGCATGCGCGCGAGCAGCAGCGGACCCATGTCGCTGATGGTGGCGCGCACCGGGTGACCCAGCTCGCCAAACACGTCCCACAGCGTGGTGGGGCAGGCCTGGGGGGCGGGCAGGGTGATGCCGCGATCCTGCAGCACCTTGGTGAGTTTTTCGCCGAAGCTGCCTCTCTGGCTGATGCCCGAGAGATCGCCTTTCACGTCGGCCATGAACACCGGCACCCCGATGTTCGAGAACTGTTCGGCCAGGGTCTGCAATGTCACCGTCTTGCCCGTGCCGGTGGCGCCGGTGATCAGGCCGTGGCGGTTGGCCAACCCTGGCAAAAGCTGACAGGTGGTGTTTGCGTTCTGGGCGATCTGCAGCGGTTCGGCCATGGTCTTGTCTTCCTAGCGGGGCGTTGTTCGGGGCGGGGCGGGTGAAAACGTAAAATCGCAGTCTTATTAGATCAAAGCCAGAACAGGCTGAAGGACAATTTCGTGGCCGGACACAGCAAATGGGCAAATATTCAGCACCGCAAGGGCCGCCAGGACGAGAAGCGGGGCAAGATCTGGACACGCGTCATCCGTGAAATCACCGTGGCCGCGCGCCAGGGTGGCGGTGACCCGGCCATGAACCCTCGCCTGCGGCTGGCGATCGACAAGGCCAAGGCCGCCAACATGCCCGCGGACCGCATCAAGTACAACGTGGACAAGGCTTCGGGCAACCTGGAAGGCCAGGCGCTGGAAGAAATTCGATACGAAGGCTATGGCATTGGCGGTGCCGCCGTGATCGTCGACACCATGACCGACAACCGCGTTCGCACGGTGGCCGAAGTGCGCCATGCCTTCAGCAAGTACGGCGGCAATCTCGGCACCGATGGCTCGGTGTCTTTTCAGTTCAGGCACTGTGGCCAGCTGGTCTTCGCGCCCGGCACGTCGGAGGACCAGGTGATGGAAGTCGCCCTGGAGGCTGGCGCCGACGATGTGATCAGCGACGACGACGGTGCCATCGAAGTGCTGACGCCGCCACTTGAGTTCGAAGCCGTGAAGAACGCGCTGGAGACCGCCGGCCTCAAGCCCGAGGTGGCCGAGGTCACCATGCGCGCTGAAAACTCCATTCCGCTCACCGGCGACGACGCTGCGCGCATGCAAAAGCTGCTGGACGTGCTGGAAGACCTGGACGATGTGCAGGAAGTCTTCCACAACGCAGAAATTTCCGAATAAGGCAACCGCTGATGAAAGTTCTCGTGATTGGCGGTGGTGGCCGCGAACATGCGCTGGCCTGGAAGCTCAAGCAGTCCGAAGGCGTGAGCCAGGTTTTCGTGGCACCTGGCAATGCCGGCACCGCCAGAGACCCCGACCTGGCCAACCTGGCGCTCACCGACAAGGTGGCGCTGCGTGAATGGGCGCAGGCCAACGGTGTCGGTCTTACCGTGGTTGGCCCCGAGGCCCCGCTGGCTGCGGGCGTGGTGGACGAATTTCGCGCCCACGGGCTGGCCATCTTCGGCCCCACGAGGGCGGCCGCGCAACTGGAAAGCTCCAAGGCATTCTCCAAAGCCTTCATGGAGCGCCACGGCATTCCGACCGCCAGGTACCAGACCTTCAACGACCCGGCCGCGGCCCATGCCTACGTGGACGCCGAGGGCGCCCCTATCGTCATCAAGGCCGATGGCCTGGCCGCGGGCAAAGGGGTGGTGGTGGCGATGTCGCCAGCCGAGGCGCATGAAGCCATCGACTTCATGCTGGTGGACAACACCCTGGGTGTGGCGCACAACGAAGGCGGCGCACGGGTGGTGATCGAGGAGTTTCTCGATGGCGAGGAAGCCAGCTTTATCGTGCTGTGCGATGGCGAGCACGCCCTGGCCCTGGCCACCAGCCAGGACCACAAGCGATTGCTCGATGCCGACCAGGGGCCCAACACCGGAGGCATGGGCGCGTATTCGCCCGCACCAGTGGTCACACCCGCCGTGCATGAACGGGCCATGAACGAGGTTATCCTGCCCACGCTGCGCGGCATGGCGGCCGACGGCATTCCATACACCGGCTTCCTCTACGCCGGCCTGATGATCACGCCCGACGGGCGGGTCAAGACGCTGGAGTTCAACTGCCGCATGGGCGATCCGGAAACCCAGCCCATCCTGATGCGTCTGCGCAGCAACCTGGCGCAGGTGTTGTTGAGTGCCACGCGCGCCGAACTGGACCGCGTCAGACTCGATTGGGACCCTCGCGTCGCGCTGGGCGTGGTGCTCGCCGCTGCCGGCTACCCGCTGAATCCGCGCAAGGGTGATTCCATCACCGGCTTGCCAGCCGACGCGCCCGACTGCATGGTGTTCCACGCGGGGACCACACGCGTGGGCGAGCAGGTCCGGGTTTCAGGCGGGCGGGTGCTGTGCGTCACCGCCCTGGCAGCTTCGGTGGCTCAGGCGCGTGAGTGCGCGTACGACACGGTGGCGGCCATCGAATTCGACGGCATGCAGTACCGCCGCGACATCGGGTATCGCGCACTTTGAACCCTTTGTCCGACTATCCCGGCCCACATGAAGTGCGCTTCAAGGGGTCTGCCTTGGCTCGCTGGCTCCTGGCCAGCATCGGTTGGAAGCTGCGGTACGAAGGCTTTCCTTCGCTGCAAGGTGTGGCCATCGTCTTTCCGCACACCAGCAACTGGGACTTCGTGGTGATGATCCTGGCCAAATGGTCCATTGGTGTGCCCGCCTGCTTCTGGAGCAAGGATTCCCTGTTCCGTGTGCCGCTGCTCGGGCGCTGGCTGAGCTGGCTCGGTGGCATCGCGCTGCAGCGCGAATCGCCGCAAGGCATGGTCGGCAATATGGTGAACCTCATGGTCCAGCACCGTCGCGAAGGGCGCGTGCTGTGGCTGGCATTGTCTCCCGAAGGCACGCGCCGGCGCGTGCCGGGCTGGCGCAGCGGTTTCTACCGTGTGGCCCTGGGTGCCGATGTGCCCGTGGCACTGGTTCACCTGGATTACAGTCGCAAACAGGTCAAGGTCATGGACTTTCTTCGCATGAGTGGTGACATCGACGCCGACTACGCCCGAATCGCGGCCGCCTATGAAGGCGTGGGCGGCCTGCGGCCCGAATGCGCCAGCCCGGTGCAACCTTTGACCAAGACTTTTTCTGCGGATACGGTGTGAGCATGCAACAGACTCCCCAGTCCTTGGTCCGAGAGTACCTCGTCGATTTGCAGGATCGCATCACGTCCACGGTGGCCCTGGTCGACGGTGGCCGCTTTGTGGTGGACCGTTGGACCAAGCCACGCGGTGAAACGCTGCAAGGCAACGGCATCACGCAGATCCTCGAAGATGGCGCCGTGTTCGAGCGCGCGGGCTGTGGCTTTTCCCATGTGAGCGGGCCCCGCCTGCCACCGTCGGCCACGCAGCACCGGCCGGAACTGAGTGGTGCGCCATTCGAGGCCATGGGTGTCTCGCTCGTGTTTCACCCCCGCAACCCCTACGTGCCCACGGTCCACATGAACGTGCGCATGCTGGCGGCCACCCCCGCCGGAGGAGAACCGGTGTGCTGGTTCGGTGGAGGCATGGATCTCACGCCCTACTACGGCTTCGAGGAAGATGCCGTGCATTTCCACCGCTCGGCCAAGCAGGCCCTCGATCCCTTTGGTGTCGACAAGTATCCCCGCTTCAAGAAATGGTGCGACGAGTACTTCTACCTCAAGCACCGCGATGAACAGCGCGGCATTGGAGGGGTGTTCTTCGACGACTTCTCCGAACTCGGGTTCGATGGCAGCTTCGCCATGATGAGCTCTGTGGGCGATGCATTCCTGGACGCGTACCTTCCCCTCGTGGACCGCCGCAAGAACACGCCCTATGGCGAGCGCGAGCGCAGTTTCCAGCTCTACCGGCGCGGCCGTTATGTCGAGTTCAATCTGGTCTGGGATCGCGGCACCCACTTCGGACTCCAGTCGGGTGGGCGCAGCGAATCCATTCTGTTGTCCATGCCACCGCTGGTCAGTTGGGCCTACAACCGCAAGACGAAGAAGGGCACGCCGGAAGACCGCCTTTACAAAGAGTTCCTGGTGCGCAAGGACTGGACCTGATGGCGACCCGGCGCGTGGGCATGTTCGGTGGTGCCTTTGATCCGCCCCATCGTGCGCACCGTGCGCTGGCCGAGACGGCGCTTGAGCAGCTTCAACTGGACGTGTTGCACATCCTGCCTACCGGACAGGCCTGGCACAAATCGCGCACGCTCTCTTGCGCGCGGGATCGCGTGGCCATGTGCCAGCTGGCATTCGGCGACCTCCCGCACGTCGTGATCGACGAGCGGGAGATTCATCGCCAAGGCCCGAGCTACACCGCCGATACCCTGAGCGAGCTCCGGCGCGAACATCCGGGTGCCGAACTCTTCCTGGTGCTGGGTGCGGATCAGTTGCTGGCTTTCAAGACCTGGGTGCGCTGGCAGGAGGTGCTGCAGCTGGCCCGGCTGGCCGTGGCCAACCGGGCCACCCACATTGGTGCTCACGCCCCGCTTGACCAGACCACAGAGGCCGATCTGTCGGACGTGGGCATTCCTTTCGAACCGCTGCGCATGCCGCTGAAAAACATCAGCGCCACCGACGTGCGGGCCCGTGTGAGCCAATCGGCGCCGTCCACTGGGGCGCTCGACGTTCTGGTGCCGGAGCCCGTCGCACGCTATATTTCACAACACCACCTCTACCAGCCCCCTACATGACCAGCGAAACCACAGCCAAAAAAGACATCCAGAAACTCCAGCGCGCCATCGTCGACGGGCTGGAGGACGTGAAGGGTCAGGACATCGTGGTTTTCAACACCGAGCACCTCTCACCCCTGTTCGAGCGGGTCATCGTCGCCAGTGGCACGTCCAACCGGCAGACCAAGGCCCTGGCGGCGAGCGTGCGCGACGCGGTTCGAGAGGCCGGCTTCGACAAGCCGCGCATCGAGGGCGAAGACAACGGCGAATGGATCATTGTGGATTGCGGAGCGGCGGTAGCGCACGTGATGCAGCCGGTGATTCGCCAGTACTACCGCCTCGAGGAAATCTGGGGTGCCAAGCCGGTGCGCCTGAAGCACGGCGCAGAGAAGCCCGCTGCCCCGGTGAAGGCTGCAACGAAGAAAAAGACCGCCAAGGCGCCTGAAGCTGCGCCCGTGTCCGCCAGGCATGTGGTGCGCAAGGCCGCATCCAGGGCGGCCCCGGCCCCAGCGCCGGTGGTGGCCAAGAAGTCGCCCACACGCAAGGCTTCGCCTCAATCCGCACCGGGCAAGGCCGCTTCGCCTAAAAAAGTGGTGGTGGTTGGAAAACCCGTGGCCAGAAAAGCGGCGACGAAATCCGCTGCGCGCACCACCAGCAAACCGGCCGCCAAGAAGAAGGCATGAAGCTGCTGATCGTCGCGGTCGGGCACAGGGTGCCCGACTGGGCCCAGACCGCCTACGACGATTACGCCAAGCGCTTTCCGCCTGAGCTTCGGGTGGACCTCAAAGCCGTCAAGACCGAGCCGCGCGGCTCCAAAACTCTGGAAACGCTGCTGACCGCAGAGCGTGAGCGCATTGAAGCCGCCATTCCCAGAGGCAGCCGCGTGATCGCCCTTGACGAACGCGGCACCACGCTCACCACCAAGGCACTGGCTCAACAGTTGCAGCAATGGCAGCTGGAGGGTGATGACGTGGCGTTGGTGATCGGTGGACCCGATGGCCTCGACCCCGCTTTTCGTGCCGCCGCCCAGCAGCGCATTCGCCTTTCAGACCTGACCTTGCCTCATGCGATGGTTCGTGTGCTGCTGATCGAGCAGCTCTACCGCGCCTGGTCAGTCAACGCCAACCATCCTTATCACCGCGAATGAGCGACTTCATCTACCTTGCTTCGCAGAGCCCACGCCGAAAACAGTTGCTGGAGCAATGGGGCGTGCGCTGCGAGCTGCTGCTGCCCGACGCCTGCGAGGACGCGGAATCGCTGGAGGCCGTGTTGGCGGGCGAGGCGCCAGCGACCTACGTTCAACGGGTCACCACGCTCAAGTTGCAGGCTTCTCTCGCTCGCTTGAAGCGGCGTGGGCTGCCCAGCGCACCGGTCCTGTGTGCCGATACCACCGTGGCGCTGGGCCGGCGCATTCTGGGCAAACCGGCCGATGCCGCCGAGGCGCGACGCATGCTCACCGACCTGGCAGGACGCCGTCACCGCGTGCTCACCGCGGTGGCGGTGGGCCGCCCCGGCGGGCGCAACGGCCGCACCTGGTCGGCCTTGTCCACATCCTGGGTCACGTTCGAGCCGTTGAATCCTGCACGCATCCGGCGGTATGTCGACAGCGGTGAGCCCATGGGCAAGGCCGGGGCCTATGCCATTCAGGGCAAGGCTGGTCTCTGGGTCAGCCACATCAGCGGCAGTTATTCGGGCATCATGGGCTTACCCGCACACGAGACCGCACAGGTGCTCGAAGCCGCCGGCGTGCGGCTGGGCTGAAACCACCACAACAATGCCACGGAGACGGCCTTCATGAGCCAGGACATTCTGATCAATTGGTCGCCGCAGGAGACGCGCGTGGCCGTGGTGGAGCAGGGCGCGGTTCAGGAGGTGCACCTGGAACGCACGCTGGAGCGCGGCCTGGTCGGCAACATATACCTTGGCAAGGTTTCGCGTGTCCTGCCAGGCATGCAGTCCGCCTTCATCGACATCGGGCTGGACCGCGCAGCCTTTCTGCACGTGGCCGACCTCATGCCCAACATCGCCGCCAAACACGCCGCGCCGCGAGAGCGAGCGCCGCAGGCTGGCCCATCCGAGGCCGAGGCGATCGCGCCCGCTGTGCCTGCTGCGGTTGTCAACAGCGCTCCCAAGGTGCTCACGCCCAACCCGGTGCTGCCCATCGAGCGACAGATCTTCGAGGGCCAGGCCCTGATGGTGCAGGTGCTCAAGGACCCCATTGGCACCAAGGGCGCACGCCTGACGGCGCAGATCAGCATCGCGGGGCGCCTGCTGGTGTTTCTCCCGCAGGACAACCACATCGGCGTGTCGCAGAAAATTCCGCCCGCGCAGCGTGAGGCCCTGCGCCAGCGCCTGGTGCGGCTTACCGCCACTGCCGATGGCAGTCCGGCGGGCGGCTTCATCCTGCGCACCAACGCTGAAGACGCCACCGACGAAGAGCTGGTGGAGGACACCGCCTACCTGCGCAAAACCTGGCTCCGCATCAAGGAAGCGTCCACGCGGCAACCATCGGCCACCCTGCTGCACGAAGACCTCAACTTGATGCAACGTGTGCTGCGCGACCTGGTGGGCGCACAGACACAAACCATTCGCATAGATTCGCGCGAGCAGCATGGCTTGCTCGCCGCGTTTGCCGGTGAATTCATGCCCGACACGGTGGCCAAGCTGCAGCATTACAGCGGCGAGCGCCCCATCTTCGACCTGTTCAACATCGACGAAGACATCGCTCGTGCGCTCAGCCGCCGCGTGGACCTCAAGTCTGGTGGCTACCTGGTGATCGACCAGACCGAAGCGCTCACCACGGTGGACGTGAACACCGGTGGCTTCGTGGGTGCGCGCAATTTCGACGACACGGTCTACCGCACCAACCTCGAAGCCGCGCAGGCCATTGCGCGGCAATTGCGCCTGCGCAACCTGGGCGGCATTGTCATCGTGGACTTCATCGACATGGTGCGCGAGGACCACCGCGAATCGGTGCTCTCCGAGTTTCGAAAACAGCTCGCGCGCGACCGAGTGAAGACCATGACGGGCGGTTTTTCTCAACTCGGACTGGTGGAGATGACGCGCAAGCGCACGCGTGAGTCGCTGGCCCACATGCTCAGCGAATCGTGCGCAGCCTGCTCAGGGCGAGGCGTGGTGAAGACGGCACGCAGCGTGTGCTACGACATTCTGCGCGAGATCCTGCGCGAGGCGCGAGCCTTCAATCCGCGTGAATTTCGCGTGGTGGCCTCGCCCAAGGTGATCGAGCTGTTCCTGGATGAAGAGCGCGCCCACCTGGCTGGCCTGTCGGATTTCATCGGCAAGCCGATCTCGCTGCAGAGCGAGAATTCGATGACGCAGGAGCAATACGACATCGTTCTGCTCTGACCCTGCATCGGCGTTCAGCCGCTGTTGCTGCTGCTCAGTCCCTGCGAATGCAGCCGCGCATACAGCCCATCGGCGGCGAGAAGCTGTGCGTGCGTGCCCTGTTCGGTGATGCGGCCCTCGGCCAGCACCACCACCCGGTCGGCGTGTTCGATGGTGGAGAGCCGGTGCGCGATCACCAGCGTGGTACGGCCTTTCATGAGGCGGGCCAAAGCTTCCTGCACCAGCCGTTCGGATTCGTTGTCCAGCGCGGAGGTGGCTTCGTCCAGGATCAGGATCGGCGCGTCCTTGTAGATCGCGCGGGCGATGGCCAGTCGCTGGCGCTGCCCGCCCGAGAGCTCGGTGGCGTTGTGGCCCACGGTGCTGCGCACGCCCTGAGGCAGGCGTGCCACGAGCTCGCTGAGGTTGGCCGAGGCAAGCGCGGCATGCACGCGTTCGAGGTCGATCTCGGCATCGGCGGCGCCCAGCGCCACGTTGGCCGCCAGCGTGTCGTTGAGCATCACCACGTCCTGACTGACCATGGCGAACTGGCGGCGCAGATTTGCCAGATCCCAAAGGGGCAGGGCGACACCGTCGAGCAGCACTTCGCCTTCGTCGACCTCCACGAAGCGAGGCAACAGGTTGACCAAGGTGGTCTTCCCAGAGCCCGACGGACCTACCAGAGCAAGCACCTCGCCGGGGACAATGTCGAGCGAGACGCCTCGCAGCGCGGTGCGACCCTGTTCAGAGGCGTCACTCTGTTCCGCACCGTCCTTGGCCGGGTAGCGCACCCAGACCGAGCGCAGCTGGATCTGGCCGAGCGCGCGATCGGCGCGGTGGCTGCCGCCCCTTTGCTCGGGCGTGTGCTCGATCAGCTCCAGCCCGCGTTCCAGCGCTGCCAGGCCGCGCGTGACCGGCGCGGTGATTTCGGCCAGGTGCCGAATCGGGGTGATCAGCATCAGCATGGCGGTGACGAAAGCCACGAAGTTGCCCACCGTCACGCCGCTGGCATTGCTCTGCCACAGCGCCACGGCGATCACGGCCGAGAGCGCAGCCGAGGCCAGCAATTGCGTGAGGGGCGTCATGGCGGCCATGGCCACGGTGGACTTGAGTGCCAGGCGCCGCAGCGCCACGCTGAGCACGTCGAACCGCTCGGTCTGGCGTTGTTGTGCGCCGTGCAGGCGCACCATGCGGTGGGCGAGAGCGTTTTCTTCCACCACATAGGCCAGTTCGTCGGTCGCGTGCTGGTTGTCGCGCGTGAGCTGGTAGAGCCGGCGCGAGAGCACGCGCATGATGAAGATCAGGCCCGGGAAAACGGTGAGCACAATCAGCGTGAGGCCCCAGTTCAGGTAGAACAGATAGCCCAGCAGTGCCAGCACCGTGAGGCTGTCCTTGGTGAGGGTGAGGATGGCCGAGACCAGCATCTGCGAGCCGTTCTGCACCTCGTACACCAGCGTATTGGAGAGCTTGCTCGCGCTCTGGCGCGAGAACAGCGTCATTTGCGCGTCGTTGAGTTTGACAAACATGGCCCGGCGCAGATTGAGCAAGCCCAGGCTGGCGGTGTATGACAGCGTGTACTGCGCCACGAAGCCCGCCATGCCCCGAATGCCGAACAGGCCCATGAGCGCCACCGGCACCGCCCACAAGGGAATGTTGCCCTCGGTGAAGCCGCGATCGAGCAAGGTCTTGAGCAGGGCTGGAATCATGGGTTCGGTGAGCGCACCAATCAGGGTGCTCACCGCCGCCAGCACGATGCCGGTCTTGGCGGAACGGAAATAGGGCCACAGGCGCATGAGGCGCTGCGACAGGGTGCCTTCCAGTGGCTTGTGCTGGGTGTGGGATTCGTTCAAGAGCAGGTCGATTCGGGAAATTGCGCGGCCCGGCGGAACCATGCAGGTCTGTCGGGATCAAGCAGCCACGGCCTTGCGAACCCTGGCCGCGCTCACATCTTGTCACGGAAGGGGGTGAACCCTCCGTTATTATCAGTTGGTTGGCCCCGGCAACCCGGGCCGAGCCAACACCCCCCAGGAAAAGCGACACACAACAGGATGCTGGATTTGACTCGACCCGAAATACTGGCCCCCCTTCCGAGACGACGCGTGCTCGGCCTGGTTTCCTCCCTGCCACTGCTGTCCTGGCCCCTGACCGAGGCCCGCGCCCAGTTTCGCGTGGAAGTCTCTGGCGTTGGCCTGACCCAGTACCCGATTTCTGCTGTGGGCTTCCGCGGCAACGATGCAGCCAGCGAGAACATCGCGGCGATCGTGCGTGCCGACCTGGAGCGCAGCGGCCAGTTCCGGTTTGTTGAACCGGTGAGCGCCGGCCTCGACGAAACCTCGCGCCCCGATCTCGGTCCCTGGCGCGAACGCGGTGCCGATTCGCTGCTGACCGGCAGCGTCACCAAGCTTGCCGACGGTCGTTTCGATGTGCGTTTCCGCCTGTGGGACGTGGTGCGGGGCCAGGACCTTGGCGGCTTGAGCTACCCCGTGAGCGCACAAGACTTGCGCCTGGCCGCTCACCGCATTGCAGACCACATCTTCGAGAAGATCACCGGCGTGAAGGGGGTGTTCTCCACCCGCATCGCCTATGTCACCAAGGCCGGGCCCCGATACAGCCTCTGGGTCGCCGATGCCGATGGCGAAAACGCCCGCGCTGCGCTCACCAGCCCGGAGCCCATCATCTCGCCGAGCTGGGCGCCTGGCGGCGCGCAACTGGCCTATGTGTCGTTCGAGGCACGCAAGCCGGTCATCTACGCACACGACGTGGCCTCTGGAAAGCGCCGCTTGCTGGCGAACTTCAAGGGATCGAACAGCGCCCCTTCCTGGTCGCCCGATGGCCGCTCGGTGGTGGCCACGCTTTCCCTGTCGGGGAACACGCAGATCTACGCCATGGACGCTGCCGGCGGCGAGCCGCGCAGGCTGAGCCAGACTGCCAGCATCGACACCGAACCCGTGTTCAGCCCCGACGGCAGCAACATCTACTTTGTGAGTGACCGAGGTGGCTCGCCGCAGATCTACCGCATGAGCGCGCAAGGCGGCAGCGCGCAGCGCCTCACGTTCAACGGCAACTACAACATCTCGCCTGCGCCGAGCCCTGACGGGCGCTGGCTGGCGTTCATCTCGCGCATCGGCGGTGGTTTCCGCCTGCACGTGATGGAGCTCAGCAGCGGCACCGTTACTGCGTTGAGCGAGTCCAACGCCGACGAAAGCCCGAGCTTCGCCGCCAACAGCCGCATGATCATCTATGCCACGCGCGACCGCGGGCAGGAAGCGCTCATGACCACCACCGTAGATGGCCGCATCAAGACCCGCCTGGCGGGTTCGCAGGGCGACATCCGCGAGCCGGAATGGGGTCCGTTCCTGCGCTGAGTCGCCACTCGCCCGTCGGCCCGAATCCTGTAAAGCCACTCCTTTTTTCACCCCATTCGATTCAGAGGAAACGCCATGTTCAATACCGCCACATCCACTCAACTTGCCCCCCGTGACCGACTGGCTCAGCGCTGGCTTCGCCTGATCGCAGGCCTGGGCCTGGCCGCCGTGCTGGCTGCCTGCAGCTCCGGCGTGAAGCTTGACAACGTGCCCGTGGAAGACCGTGCAGGCACCGCCACAGGCGCGGGTGCTGGTGCCGGAGGCCAGGGCGGCGCTGTGGATCAGCGAGGCGTGTCGGGCGTATCGGTGGCCGGCTCCGATGCCGCACAACCCAACGCGCTCACGCGCGTGGTGTACTTCGACTACGACAGCTTCGAGGTGAAAGCCGAGTTTGCCGCCGCTCTGGAAGCCAACGCACGCTACCTCAATGCCAACCGCACCCGCCGCGTGAACCTGGAAGGTCACACCGACGAGCGTGGTGGCCGTGAATACAACCTGGCCCTGGGCCAAAAGCGTGCAGAAGCCGTGCGCCGAGCGCTCGCCCTGCTGGGTGTGAGCGAGGCGCAGATGGAAGCGGTGAGCTTTGGTGAGGAAAAGCCGGCCCAGACAGGCCTGGATGAGGCCGCCTTTGCCAAGAACCGCCGCGTCGAGCTCACTTACCGTTGAACAACATGGTGAACCGTCTGCGCTTCGCATCTGGCCTGTTGAGCTCGTGTGCCATCGCTGCGGCGGCCGTCTGGCCCCTGCAGGCCCACGCCATCTTCGGTGACGACGAGGCGCGCAGGGCCATCATCGACCTGCGCCAGAAGGTCGACAAGAACCAGGCGGATGCTGCTGCTGCGAACGCTGAGGCCCGGGAAGGTTCGGCCGCCACGCGGCGCAGCCTGATCGAGTTGTCCAACCAGATTGAACAGCTGCGCGCCGAGCTGGCACGTCTGCGTGGACAGAACGAGCAGCTTGCGCGCGAGGTGTCCGAGCTCCAGCGCTTGCAAAAAGACGTGCAGGCCGGGGTAGATGAGCGACTGCGCCGCGTTGAACCGCTTCGCATCGAGCACGATGGGCAGACCTTCAATGCCTCCCCCAACGAAAAGCGAGACTTCGAAGCCGCCATGGACCTCTTGCGCAAGTCCGATTTCGGGCCTGCTTCGACGGCCTATTCGAGCTTCCTGCAGCGCTATCCTTCCAGTGGCTACACGCCATCTGCGCTTTACTGGCTGGGCAACGCCCAGTACGCCAGCCGGGGCTACAAAGACTCGGTGGAGAGCCACCGCCGGCTGGTGCGCGAGTACCCGGACCATCTGCGTACGCCTGAGGCCATGCTGGCCATGGCCAACAGCCAGTTCGAGCTGAAAGACCCGCGCGGCGCACGCAAGACGCTCGAAGACCTGGCCAAGGCCTACCCGAACTCCGAAGCCGCCGCCGCTGCGCGCGACCGCCTGGCCCGCCTGCGATAAAGCCTGTGCGCATGCCCTCGCGGGCATGCAGCCGATGGCCCCCACCTACAATGGCGGCCATGGAAATCGCCGACCTTCTCAAGTTGCAGACCCAGGTGCTCTGGGCCGCCTTCGCAGTGGCCGTGGCCTTTGGCTTCATCGCCCAGCGCACCCATTTTTGCACCATGGGGGCCGTCAGTGACATCGTCAACATGGGTGACTGGACCCGCATGCGCATGTGGGGCATGGCGGTGGGCGTGGCCATGATCGGCTTCTACGGCATGGCCTGGCTTGGCTGGATCGACGCCGGCAAATCCATCTATACCTCGGGTCGAATCATCTGGCTCTCGGCCTTGGTGGGCGGTGGCCTGTTTGGCTTCGGCATGGTGCTGGCCTCGGGCTGCGGCAGCAAGACACTGGTGCGGATCGGTGCCGGTAGTCTCAAATCGCTGGTGGTGTTTTTCGTCATGGGCTTTGCGGCCTTTGCCACGCTGCGCGGCGTCATGGCCGTGCTGCGCGTCAACACGGTAGACCAGGTGGCCTTCGAGATTCCGGCGGGCGGCGCCATTCCGTCCTGGTTCTCCACCGGCCTTGGGCTCGACCCAGCCATCACAGGCCTGCTGGTGGCGCTGACCGTGGGCGGTGGGCTGGTCGTCTGGGCATTGACCGGCTCCGGTTTCCGCACCTTCAACAACCTGCTGGCCGGGTTGGGCATCGGCCTGGTGATTGCTGCCATGTGGTGGGTCAGCGGCAGCTTCGGTTTTGTGCCTGAGCACCCCGAGACGCTGGAGGCCGTCTACCTCGCCACCAACACCGGCCGCATGGAATCGCTCACCTTTACCGCCCCCATGGCCTACACGCTGGACTGGGTCATTTTCTTCAGTGACACCTCCAAGGTGCTTACGTTCGGTGTCGTCACGGTCGTGGGCGTTGTGATTGGTTCGCTGGCTTGCGCGCTCATCGAAGGCAGCTTCCGCTGGGAAGGCTTTCGCACCACGCAAGACACGGCGCTGCACCTGGCTGGAGCCGCCTGCATGGGCGTGGGTGGCGTCACGGCGTTGGGCTGCACGGTGGGCCAGGGCCTCTCGGGCCTGTCCACGCTGAGCATCACGAGCGTGATCGCCGTCTCCGGCATCATGGCGGGTGCGGTGACCGGCTTCCGGTTCCAGATGTGGTTGCTGGACCGCGAGTGAACAACGTGCCTGCCGAAGAACTCTTCGAGCGCCGCTTCGGCGGGCTGCGCCGCCTCTATGGCGTGACCGGTGCGCAGCGCATTTTCGACGCGCATGTGGTCGTGGTCGGCATTGGCGGCGTGGGCTCCTGGACCGTGGAGGCCCTGGCCCGCAGCGGCGTGCGCCGTCTCACGCTCGTTGATCTGGACCACGTCTCCGAATCCAACTTCAACCGACAGATCCACGCACTGGAACCCACCCTGGGCCAGGCCAAGGCCGAGGCGATGCGCGAGCGAATTGCCTTGTTCCATCCGGCCTGCGTGGTGGACGTGATCGACGACTTCGTCACCCCCGAGAACTGGCCCGGCCTGCTCGAAGCCGTGCCGGGCATGTCGGGCGCGGCGCCTTCGGCCCTGGTCGATGCATGCGACCAGGTGCGCGCCAAGTCCACTCTGGCTGCCTGGGCTGTCGCAAGAGGCGTGCCCTTCGTGACGGTGGGTGCGGCGGGTGGCAAGCGCCTGGCGCAACAAGTGGAAGTGGCCGACCTGGTGGAGACCACCCACGACCCGCTGCTGGCGCAGTTGCGATACCGCCTGCGCAAACACCACGCTGGCGCACGCAACGGCCGCATGGGCGTGGCCTGCGTCTTCAGTCGCGAGGCCGTGGCCCCTCCCGATGCGTCCTGCGGCATCGACTCGGTCGACAGCTCGCTCAATTGCCATGGCTACGGTTCTGCCGTGAGCGTGACAGCCACCTTCGGCTTGTGCGCCGCCGGCTGGGTGATGAACACGCTGGCCGCAGGCGCCGGAAAAAAGACAACGCCATTTCAAAGCCCCGCCACAATGACGCTATAATTTGAGGCTTCGCGCAGCAGTCGAAAAGACTCGGAGCCGGACTCGAACGAGGACGTTTTCACGCAGATCCCCCCGGGGGCGTTAGCTCAGTTGGTAGAGCAGCGGACTCTTAATCCGTAGGTCGAGTGTTCGAGTCACTCACGCCCCACCACCGTTTTTAGTGGTTGCTGCCGGGCAGCAACCTGTTTTGATGGGACGTTAGCTCAGTTGGTAGAGCAGCGGACTTTTAATCCGTTGGTCGGCAGTTCGAGCCTGCCACGTCCTACCA
>NZ_JBFWNX010000006.1:0-50571 GCF_050250835.1 Hydrogenophaga sp.
GACAGCAACGACGCAATTGTGCGCTGCCACATGCGTTTAGACCATCCCCCATTTGGGGGAGTACACGGTTATTTCGTGGGCAATAAAACCCGAAATCCCCAGCAATTTCAAGCCATTCCCACCACTCGCCCCGATCGGTGCGGCCGGGCAGGCGGTGCTTTTTCGGGGATCGGCGGTGTACGCTTCACGTGCGGAGCTCGACCACGAAGCGTGCCCCACCGCCGGGCCGGTCTTCACAGCGCACCTGACCGCCGTGGCGCTCCACAATGGTCCTGACCAGCGACAGCCCCAGTCCCACACCGCCTTCGCGCTCGCTCGCACCGGGCAATCGGTAGAAAGGCTCGAAAATGCGTTCACGCTGGGCGGCGGGCACGCCTGGCCCGCGGTCCTCCACCCACAGCACCACCCGCTCTGGTGCGCTGCGCTTGGGCGCGAGGATGCTCAGCCGCACATCCGGCTCGTTCAGTGGGCCCGCGGCGGCAGGCTTTCCGTAGCGCCTGGCGTTTTCGAGCAGGTTGCGCAGCACCCGGCGCAGCAGCCGTGCGTGGCCCTGCACCAGCGCCGGCGACGCACCAGGCGCGATCTCGAGGTCGGCGCCGGTGCGCGCGCACTCCTCGGCAGCAAGCCCCACCAGGTCCACCTCTTCCATCGGGCCCAGGGCCGACGCGTCGCTGGCGTCGCGCAAGTCGAGCCGGCTGGCCAGAAGGATTTCGTCGATCAATTGGTCCAGTTCGTCGATGCTGCGGGCAATCTCCGCGCGCTGGATTGGGTTGTCGCTCTCGCGGCCGAGCAGTTCCAGGCCCATGCGGATGCGGGCCAGCGGTGAGCGCAGCTCGTGCGAGGCGTTGGCCAGCAGGGACTTGTGCGATTGCAACAGCGTCTGAACCCGCTCGGCAGCAGCGTTGAAGCGGGTGGCCAGAAATGCCACTTCATCCTGACCCTGCACCGGCAGGCGCGTCGACAGATCGCCCGCGCCCCAGCGCTCTACGCCCTTCTGCAAGATCTCCAGCCGCTTGGTCAGGCGCCGAACGATGGGATAGGCACCCAGGGCCACCGCCAGCGCCACCAACCCGAGCAGCCAGGCAAAGCCGGTGGGCGTCTGCAGCCACTCGGGTGCGCGGCGGCCTGGATTGTTCTGAGCCTGATTTGGCCGTGGAATCAGCACATACAGCGTGCGCCCATCCTTCATCAGCACCTCGAACTCCCAGCCTTCGCCAGGAATGCGCACCGCGCGCGCCGGCGCCTCACCGACCACATCTCGTGCGCCGTCCCTCACCACCACCGTGCGCATCACACGCGCATCGCGCTCGGCCCGGTCTTGTTCGAGCGCCTGTTGCCACAGCCAGCCCACCACCAGCGTGAGCACCGTCACGGCCGACACCACCGCCAGCCAGATGCGAACGTACAGCCTGGAGCCGAAAAGGCTGCCCACGGCCTAGTCCTGCTGCTTGGCGAACACGTAGCCCACGCCGCGCACCGTCAATATGCGCTTGGGATCCTTGCTGTCGACCTCGATGGCGTTGCGGATGCGACCGATGTGCACGTCGATCGAGCGGTCGAAGGCTTCGAGCTCGCGCCCGCGCACCGCCTCCATGATCTGGTCGCGCGTGAGCACGCGCCCGGCGCGCTCGGCCATGGCCACCAGCAGGTCGAACTGGTACGACGTGAGCTCGCACACCTTGCCCGCCACCTGCACGGTACGGGCATCGCGGTCGATGTCCAGCGAGCCAAAGCGCATCACGGGTGTGGTGCGCGAGGCGCTGGCCTGCCCCGGGTCACCTCGACGGCGCAGCACCGCTCGCACGCGAGCGAGCAATTCACGGGGCTCGAACGGTTTGGGCAGGTAGTCGTCGGCACCGATCTCCAGGCCGATCACGCGGTCCATGGGGTCGCCCTTGGCGGTGAGCATCAGCACCGGCACCCGGGATGCTGCACCGGGCAGCGCACGGATGCGCCGGCAGACCTCGAGACCGTCCATGCCCGGCATCATGAGGTCGAGAATGACCAGCTCGGGCTGGACCAGCTGCAACTGCTCCAGGCCTTGCTCGCCGTCGTTGGCGTGGGTGACGTCGAAACCTGACTGGCCCAGGTACTCGATCACCATTTGCGCCAGGCGCGCATCGTCTTCAATCATCAGCAGCGGAGAGGTCATGGTTTCAGTGTAGCGGTGTCCATGGGAACAGGACATGCTGGCGCCTCCATGTGAACGTCACTGTGGACTCACGTAAAGTAATGTGAATGAAGCCACAGCCCATTGCCTCGTTCGATGCCTTGCTCGATCAACTGGCGGGGCAGCCGCCAAGGCGGCCGGCGCTGCGCTGGTTCGAGCCCGGCAACCAGGTCGCCGATGCGCGCTGGGGCAGCCTGAGTGGCCCTGAACTGGCCCGGCGTGTCGCCGTCATGGCGGCCTGCCTGACCCAGGCGGGCTTGAAGCCAGGCGATCGGGTCGCCTGGCTTGGCCTGAACCACCCAGCCCAGATGGCACTGTTGATGGCCCTTGCACGGTTGGGCGGTGTGATGGTGCCAATGAACCACCGCCTGTCTGCGGCGGAATGGGGGGCGCTGCTGGACGACTGCAGCCCCGCCCTGCTGGTGCACGATGACCCCTTCGCCGAAGCCGCACAGGCGCTGCGGCTTCCCAGGTTGTCGGTGCATGCGCTGGAGGAACACGCGGACACCGGCCCCACCCAAGCCATCGCAGATGCCGAGCGCAGGCCTGCGTTGCTGGTGTACACCTCAGGCACCACCGGCCGACCCAGGGGCGCCGTGCACACGCAAGGCAACCTGCTGGCCAACATGGCGATCGCCGCCCAGGTGCAGCAAATGACGCAGCAGGACACTGTGCTCACCGCACTGCCGCTGTTCCATGTGGGCGGCCTGTGCATCCAGACGCTGCCAGCACTGTGGGTGGGCGCGCAGGTCCTGCTGTTCACCCGGTTCGACGCCGCGGCCACGCTGGCCTGTATCCGCCAGGAGCGCCCCACGCTCACCTTGCACGTGCCGGCCACGCTTCAGGCACTGGTCGGTCACCCGCAGTGGGCCGAGACCGACCTTTCCAGTCTGCGCGCCATCTGGGCCGGCTCCAGCCTGTTGCCCACCCCTCTGATCGCAGCCTGCCACGCGCGCGGCGTGCCCGTGTGCAATGTGTACGGCAGCACCGAAACCGGCCCGTTCTCCATCGCCCTGCCCAGCGTTCATGCCCTCGACCACATCGGTTCCTGCGGCTGGCCCGCACCGGGTGTGGACGTGCGCCTGCACGACGCAGCAGGCCGCGAAGTGGCGCCGGGCGACGTGGGCGAGATTCTGGTGCGCGGGCCCAATGTGGTGTCGCGCTACTGGCCCGATCAGCCCGCTTGCGATGCCGATGGATTCTTCCATTCCGGCGACCTGGCTCTGCAAACGCCAGACGGCAGCTACACCGTGGTGGGCCGCGCCAAGGACATGGTGATCTCAGGTGGTGAGAACATCTACCCCGCCGAGATCGAAAACCTGCTGGCTCAGCACCCCGCGGTGGCCGAATGCGCGGTGGTGGGCCAGGAAGACACCCGATGGGGCGAGGTGGTGGTGGCGGTGGTGGTGCTGCGAGATCCACACACCCCCGACTGGGACGCCTCCCTTCAGGCGTTTCTGGACGGCCGGCTGGCGCGCTACAAGTGGCCGCGCCGCTGGCACCGTGTCGAGGCGCTGCCAAAAACCGCTCTGGGCAAGGTGCAGAAGCCGGAGCTCAAAGCCATGCTCGCGACCGCCACGAGCTGACCGCTTTCAGGGCGTCTTCTCCGCCGGGGCCATGCGCGTGGCCAACCAGATCAGCAGCAAGACCGGCATGCCCAGGCAAGCAGTGGCGATAAAGAACGTGGAGTAGTCGTAGGCGTCGACGAACGCGCCCGAATAACCCGCCAGCCATTTGGGCGCAAGCAGCATCATCGAGCTGAACAAGGCGTACTGCGTGGCCGAGTACTGCACATTCGTCAGGCCCGAAAGGTAGGCAATGAACGCGGCGGAGGCCACGCCGGCGCTGAGGTTGTCGGCCGAGATCACGAAGATCAGCGCCACCACATCGTGCCCGTGCCCCGCCAGCCATGCGAACAGCAAGTTGCTCGCAGCCGAGAGGATGGCGCCGAGCATGAGCACGCGCATGACACCCAGCTTGAGCGAGAGCGCACCACCGATGAAGGCGCCCACCAGCGTCATGATCACGCCGTAGATTTTGGTGACCGCGGCCACTTCGTCCTTGGTATAGCCCATGTCCACATAGAACGGGTTGGCCATGATGCCCATCACCACGTCGCTGATGCGGTACACGCC
The DNA here is from genome assembly GCF_050250835.1 of Hydrogenophaga sp. Lineage (GTDB taxonomy): Bacteria > Pseudomonadota > Gammaproteobacteria > Burkholderiales > Burkholderiaceae_C > Hydrogenophaga. Next base: position 4,306 of record NZ_JBFWNX010000006.1, read on the forward strand.
GATCAGCGCCAGGATCAGCACGGCCTGCTTGCCGTAGCGCTTGAGGAAGTCGGCGAAGGGCTCGACCAGGGCGCCCTGCAGCCACTCGGCGGCATTTCGCGCTGGCGGCAGCGCCAACCGCACCGGCTCGCGTGAGAACAGCACCGTGAGCACGCCCACCAGCATGCTCGCGGCCATCACCAGGTAGGCGGTGCTCCAGGCCGCCTGCTGGTAGAGCACGCCGGGCGCAGCGCTTGCCACCGTTGGCGGCACCACTTCGGCGCGCGCCGCGATCCACAGCACGCCGGCGCCGGCCCAGATCATGGCCAGCCGGTAACCGGTCTGGTAGGTGGCCGCCAGCGCACCCTGGTGGCGCACGTCGGCCGACTCGATGCGAAAGGCATCCAGCGCGATGTCCTGCGTGGCCGAGGCAAAGGCCACCGCCAGCGCACACCACACCACCAGTGTGAGTTCGGTGCGCGGGTCTGCCATGGCCATGCCCGTCAGCGACAGCATGATCAGCGCCTGCGACAGCAGCAGCCAGCTGCGGCGGCGGCCCATCCAGCGCGTGAGCAGCGGAATCGGCAGGCGGTCGACCAGCGGCGCCCAGCACCACTTGAACCCATAGGCCAGGCCGACCCAGCTCAGGTACCCGATGGTGGTGCGGTCCAACCCAGCCTCGCGCAGACGAAAACTCAGCGTGCCCAGCACCAGCAGCAGTGGCAATCCGGCCGAGAAGCCCAGGGCAAACATGCGCAGGCTGGCGGGCTCCAGGTACACGCGCAGGGTCTCACCCCAGCCAGGCCTTGCCGGCGTCGGTTCGGCAGCGGCAGGGGCTTGGCCGGTGGAAGAAGAGGGCATGGGCGAGGGTTCGGAAGGGACAGGGTTTGCTCGGACGGGCGCAACCGCCCGGCTTTGACTATTATTCACGCATGTGTTTCATCTGCGACTTCAAGGCCTCCCACGCGTCCCCGGATGGGCCTGACCACGTATGGTCGGCGCGGCGAGCTTTCCTGCTTGCTGGCGGGGCCGCTGCAGCCAGCGCCAGCCTGCCCGCCGCCGCGCAGGTGGATGTGGGTCAGGCCTCGGCGCTGCGCAACCTGGTGCCCGCCGAAGAACTGGAAAACGCCGCCGGCAAGCAGTATTCGCAAATGATGGGCGAGGCCAACGCCAAGAAGCTGCTCATGCCCGACGGCCACCCTCAGGTGCAAAGGCTGCGAACCATCGCGCGCCGCCTCATTCCGCATTCACCGCAATGGAACAAGCGCGCCACGGCCTGGCGCTGGGAAGTCAACCTGATTCAGAGCGCACAAGTCAACGCCTTCTGCATGCCCGGCGGCAAGATCGCCTTCTACACCGGCATTCTGGAAAAGCTCAGCCTCACCGACGACGAGACCGCGATGATCATGGGCCACGAAATGGCCCATGCGCTGCGCGAACATGCGCGCTCTCGGGTGGCCAAGAGCAATGCCACCGGCATCGGCCTTTCCATCGCGGCGCAGTTGTTCGGTCTGGGCCAGCTTGGTGACATCGCCGCCAACCTGGGCACGCAGTTGCTCACCCTCAAGTTCAGTCGCGAGGACGAGACCGAGGCCGATCTGGTGGGCCTGGAACTCGCGGCCCGCTCCGGCTACCAGCCCCGCGCCAGCGTCACGCTGTGGCAGAAGATGGCCGCCAACAGCGGTGGGTCCAACGCCAGTTTTCTCTCCACCCACCCCAGCGGCCCCGACCGCATTCGAGAACTCGAAGCCAACGTGCCGCGCGTGCAGGGCTTGTACGAGCAGGCCCGCAGGAGCTAGGGCGTCGCGTCTCTGACGTAGGGGTTGCTCTTTCTCTCTTGCCCGAAAGTGCTCTCCGGTCCGTGACCGGGAATGAACACGGTGTCGTCCCCCATGGGCCACAGCCGTTCCTTGATGCTGTCGAGCAACTGCTGGTGGTTGCCCTGCGGAAAGTCGGTGCGGCCAATGCTGCCGGCAAACAGCACGTCGCCCACGAAGGCGCGCTTCGCCTCCCGGGAATGGAACACCACATGGCCCGGCGTGTGCCCAGGGCAGTGGCGCACGTCGAGCGTGCAGTGGCCGATGCGCACGGTGTCGCCATCGGCCAGCCAGCGCGTGGGGGTGAAGGCTTCGGCGGGCGGAAATCCGAACATGGCGCCCTGCTGCGGCAGGCCGGTGATCCAGAACTGGTCGCCCGGGTGCGGGCCGATGATGGGAAGGCTCAGGCGGCGCGCGAGTTCGGCGGTGCCACCGGCGTGGTCAATGTGGGCGTGGGTCTGCCAGATGGCCTTGAGGTTCAGGCCCAGCCGCTTCACCTCTGCCAGCACGCGATCGAGATCGCCACCCGGGTCGATCACCGCCGCGTCCATGGTCTCGTCGCACCACACGAGCGAGCAGTTCTGGGCAAAGGCGGTGACGGGGACGGTGAAGTAGCGCAGCATGTCGGGCCTGATGAAACGGGCCATTCTAGAAGCCCGACCTGCACTGACTGCCGCAGCCTGGTGTAAAACCCGATCATGAAGAAAACCCTGCTCCTGCTCGCATCCCACGCTCTGGTGGCCATCCTGGGCTTTGGCGCAGGCGTGTACTTCCTGCCCATCCTCATCGCGCCGCCGGCTCCCGAGGTGAGTGAGGTCAGTGCGCTCGCGTCCAAGGCCCAGTTCACCGGCCGTTTTCGTCGCGAACTTGCCGGCAGCGACGCGTTGCACTGGGGTGAGGGAACGGTATCGGTCGGCCCAGACGCCATCTCGCTGATGGGACGACTGGCGCCGGGGCCTGACTACAAGCTCTACCTCTCGCCCTCCTTCGTGCAGACCGAGGCCGAGTTCCTGCCGCTGAAGGACCGGATGCTGCGCGTGGGCGACGTGAAGACCTTTGAAAATTTCGTCGTGTCCATGCCACCGGGCGTGGACCTGGCGGCCTACAACACCGTGGTGGTGTGGTGCGAGACCTTCAAGGAATTCATTTCAGCCGCGCAGTACCGCTGAGGCCCTAGCCCGAGTAGCCCGCCAGCCTGGGCAGGAACAGCACCATGTCGGGCCACAGCGTGACGAGGGCCAGCGCCCCGGCCATCACTGCCAGAAACGGCACCATCTCACGCACCAGTTCGGTGAGCGAGATGTCGGCGATCTTGGTCATCATGAACAGCAGCAGGCCATACGGTGGTGTCACCAGGCCGATCATGATGTTGAGCACGGCCACCACACCAAAATGCACGGGATCGACGCCCAGCGCCACAGCGGTGGGCAGCAGCACCGGCAGGATCACCAGGATGATGGTGGAACCTTCGAGAAAGCAGCCCAGCAGAAGCAGCAGCAGGTTCACCAGCAGCAGGAAGCCCAGGGGCGAGAGGTCGAGCGCCTTGAGCAGGGTGCTGAGGGTAGCGGGGATGTTCTCCACCGTGATCACATAGTTGAACACCAGCGCGCCTGCGATCAGCATGCCAATGGAAATGCTGACGCGCGCACTCGAAATCAGCGATTCGTAGATGTCGCCCCAGCCGATGCTGCGGTAGAGCACCACCGAGATCAGCAGCGCGTACGCAGCGGCAAGGCCCGCCGCTTCGGTGGGCGTGGTGATGCCGGTGTACAGGCAGCCCAGCAGGACCACCGGCAACATCAGCGCCGGGAAGGCCTCGCGAGTGATGCGCGGCATTTCGCGCAGGGGCACCTTGTCCTCGACCGGGAACCTGCGCCGCTTGGCCAGGAAATAGATGAGCCCCATGAGCACGCCGCCCAGCAGCAGGCCGGGCAGGACACCGGCGATGAACAGGTAGCCGACGGATGTGCCGGACACCAGGGCATACAGCACCAGCGGGATCGAAGGCGGCAGGATGGGGCCGATCACCGATGAAGCGGCGGTGAGCGCCGCGGCAAAGCCCCGCGTGTACCTGCCGTCCTTGGTCATCATCACCTGCATCAGCTTGCCCGAGCCCGCCGCGTCGGCCAGTGCCGACCCCGACATGCTGGCGAACACGATGCTCTGCAACACGTTCACCTGCGCCAGGCCTCCGGGAAAGCGGCCGACGATGGCATTGCAGAAGCGCATGAGCCGGTCGAGCACGCTGCCCGAACTCATGATGGTGGCGGCCAGGATGAAGAGCGGAATCGCCAACAGCAGGAAGCTCTGGTAGGTGCCATTGAGCAATTGCTCGGCCACGGTGCCCAAGTCCATGCCCTTGACATACAGGTACAGGACCGAGCCACCGATCATGGCGTGGCCCACAGGCACGCCCAGCAGGCTGAGCGCCAGGATGGTGCCCAGCGCGAGTGAAAATGGGCTGGTGAAGTTCACAGTGCAGAGCCGGGTGTGAGGGGAGCGTCAGCAGCGGGGTCCTTGCCCCGGCACAACTGGACGATGTTCCAGAGGTTTCGGGCAATGACGGCCACCGAGAAGACGATGTAGATCGAGAACAGCACGTCGAAGCGGGTGTTCAGGTAGGAGCTCTTCTCGACCTTCATGAAGCTCACGTAGTCGTACGCTGCGGGGAGTTGCATGGCGAAGAGCACCACGACGCAGACCGAGCCGACGATGCCCATGCCCATGCGCGCTCTTCTCCCCACGTTGGCCGAGATGAAGTCAATGCGGATTTCCTCGCGGTCCTTCAGCACGAAGGCCGCACCCCAGAGCACCAGCCAGAGCCAGGCCAGCAGCGAGACCTCGGTCGTCCAGCCGACCGGCCAGTTGAAGACGTAGCGCAGAACGATCTGCAGGATGAACGCCACGAAGATGACCGCCAGCAAGCCGGCGGCCACCACGTTGGCGAACCGGGAAAGTGTGCGCATGACGTTCATTCGGAGCACTACGAGTCGTTGCGTGAAGAGATCCCCACCAGAGACACCGCGGAGCTGGCTTTGCCAGGCCGCAGGTGTCGCCCCTTGAGGGGGTCGCGCGAAGCGCGGCGGGAGGTGTTTGCTATTTCATGGCATTGATCTTGTCCAGCATGCCCGCTGGCCAGGATTTGGCCTCCTCCGATGCCAGGTAGATCTTCTGCGCGTGTTCACGGAATGCCGCCACATTGGGTGTGTACACGTCCAGCCCCTGGCGCTTGAAGCCCTCGGCGAGCTCGGCCTCGCGTTTCAGGTGCTCGGCTGTGCTCCAGGCGATGGCTTTGTCGGCGGCGGCCTGGAAGGCCTTCTGCTTGGCGGGCGACATGCTCTGCCAGGTCTTCATGTTCACCGTGAGCAGGTCGTAACCCACCAGGTGCGAGGTCATGACGATCTGCGACATCACCTCGTAGAACTTCATGTTCTGCACATTGGGCAGAGGATTGTCCTGGCCGTCGATCGAGCCGGTCTGCAGGCCGGTGTAGGTCTCGGCGTAGGCCATGGGCGTGGGGTTGGCACCGATCGAGCGGCCCAGCAATTGCCAGCTGTCGCCAGGGGGCATGCGCAGCTTCACGCCCGCCAGGTCCGCCGGGACGTTGATCTTTTTCTTGGGTTTCAGGCCAACCTGGCGCGTGCCGAAGAAAGTGGGCCCCAGGATCTTCACCTTGAGCTGGTCCTCCACCATCTTCTTCATCTGCACGCCCATGTCGCTGGCGAAGAACTGCGTGAGGTGGTTGGCATCCCGGAACAGGTAGGCCGAGGTCAGCAGCGACCACGCCGGAATCTGCTTGGAGATGTCCTGCGGGCCAATGTTGCCCATCTCGAGGTTGTCGCGCTGCAGGGCGACAAGCTCGGTGCCCTGACGGAACAGCGTCGAGTTCAGGAACACCTCGACCTTGAAGTCGGACTCGATGTCCTTGGCGAACATCTTCATCATGTCGGCGCGGATGTCCTTGTCCGAAAACACAGCGGCAAAGCGCAGCGTGGGCGGCGTCTGCGCCCAGGCCGGCAGGCTCATGGTGGCGGCCAGCGTGGCACCGGCGCAGATCAACGAGCGGCGATTGAGTGAACGGTTCATGGTGAGTCTCCTGTGTGGTGAGGGTGAACGGGTTGCCGGGCAAAATCAAGTGGCCGCGGACAGACGCTGCGCCACCGCGCGCAACGCCATGTCGTAGCCGTGCGGGCCGAAACCGCAGATCACGCCGGTGGCACCTTGCGAGATCAGCGAGTGCTGGTAGAGCGGATCACGCCGGTGGATGTTGGTGATGTGGACTTCGGCCACCGGCTGGTCGAGCGTCTTGATGGCGTCCAGCAATGGAATCGAACGAAACGACAGACCGGCGGGGTTGATGACCAGCGCGACGCTCTTCTCGCGAGCCTCCTGCACCCAGTCCACCAGCACGCCCTCGTGGTTGGACTGGCGGAACTCGCAGCCCAGCCCCAGCTCGGTCGTGACACGCCGGCAGAGTTGTTCGACCTGTGCCAGGGTCGTGCTGCCGTAAAGATGCGGTTCGCGCACGCCCAGCAAGTTCAGGTTGGGTCCGTTGAGAACGTAAACGGTATCGGTCATGGGGAAATGCATCCTTGGAAGAGGAACACCGGCTGGCTGCATGGCCAACGTCCCGGTCATCTCGGGGTCGGGGCTTGCGCAAACCGCTGTCTCCGTGTTTTCATCGCGGCTTGCCCGATCGGGCTCGCCCACCGGATGAATTCTTGATCCCTCCTAGGAAAATCTTTCCTAATTGGAAAATGATTTCTTGATACGAAATTAATACCCATGAGTCTTGCACTGGATCGCGGACTGACCCTGCTCGAACACCTTGCCGCTCATCCGGATGGCCTGCCCCTGGCCCTGATGGCCGCCGAACTGGACATGCCCCTGAGCGCCTGCCACCGCCTGCTCGGCGATCTGCAGCGGCGCGGCTATGTGCGCCAGGCGCGCAAGCAAGGCGACTACGTGCTCACCACCAAGGTGGTTTCGCTCGGTCTGGGCTACCTCAGCAACACCGGCATCGTTGACATCGCGGAGCCGATCGTGGAGCGACTGGCACAGAAATCGGGCGAGCTCGCACGGCTGTCCATCGTGGACGACGACCACCTTACCTGGGTGGCCAAATCGCAAGGCGCGCGCCAGGTCGGCCTGCGCTACGACCCCGACATGGGCGCCGAGGCTCGCCTCTCATGCACTTCGTCCGGCCACGCCTGGCTGCTCACCCTGAGCGACGAACGCGCCCTCGAACTCGTGAGTCGCCAAGGCTTCGGTCTGCCCAAAGACTACGGCCCCAGGGCGCCGACCACGGTGAAGGAATTGCTGGACATCCTGCACACCGCCCGGATGCGCGGCTACGCCACCATCGACGAAGTGTTCGCACCGGGCATGGCCGCCATGGCCGCGCCGGTGCTGCGGCGCAAGGAAGCCATCGGGGTGCTCAGCATCGCGGGGCCGCGCACGCGCCTGACGCAGGCCCGCATGCTGGAACTGGCGCCCGTGCTGCTGGACGCCGCCGCCGAACTGGGTCCGATCAGCAACGCATCCAGCCTGTTCGGCCGGCCACCACTGGGCAAGGGGTGATCGCCCTACAACGTGAAGTCGTAGTCGATCGTGATCGGCGCGTGGTCGCTGAACTTCTCGCCCTTGTAGATGGCTTCAGCGCGTGCCGTCTCGGCCATGGCGGGTGTGGCCAGGTGGTAGTCCAGCCGCCACCCCACGTTGTTGGCGTAGGCCTGGCCCCGGTTGCTCCACCACGTGTAACAGGCGTCGGTGGTGTCGGGTTGGAGGCGGCGGTAGACGTCGATCAGGCCGCCTTGTTCCACCAGCTTCGTCATCCAGGCGCGCTCCTCTGGCAGGAAGCCGCTGTTCTTCTGGTTGCTGCGCCAGTTCTTCAAGTCTTCCTTCTGGTGCGCGATGTTCACATCGCCACAGAGGATGAAGTCGCGCTGGCTCTTGAGCGCCAGCAGGTGCGGGAAGAACTGATCGAGGAAACGGTACTTCGCCTCCTGGCGTTCAGGGCCTGACGAACCGCTGGGAAAGTAGGCGCTGATGACAGAGAACTTGCGGCGGGGCGTGTCGAAGCGCAACTCGGTGTAGCGCCCTTCGGCGTCGAATTCGGCGCAACCGAAGCCGATCAACACGTCGCTGGGCGCATGGCGCGTGTACACCGCGGTGCCTGAGTAGCCCTTCTTTTCGGCGAAGTGGAAGTGCCCCTGCAGACCGGCGATCTGCTCGAAGCGGCCGCTCACATCCAGGGCCTGCGCCTTGACCTCTTGCACGCAAATACAATCGGGCCGGTGCGCGGACAGCCATTTCTCCAGCCCCTTGGTGGTGGCGGAACGGATGCCGTTGAGGTTGAGGCTGGTCAGTTTGAACAAGGATGTCCCCATGGGTTTGCAAGCAGGCGCGGCACAGGCCGAGGCCCCTGATGCACTGGCGCAGGAATTCGTGCAGTTCTGCGTCGATGCCGGCGTGTTGAAGTTCGGTGAATTCAAGACCAAGGCCGGGCGCCTGAGCCCTTACTTCTTCAATGCGGGCCTGTTCGACGACGGCGCCAAGCTCGGCCGGCTCGCGCAATTCTATGCAAAAGCCCTGCTGGCCAGCGGCATCGAGTTCGACATGATTTTCGGCCCTGCCTACAAGGGCATTCCGCTGGGTGCGGCCCTCGCCGTCGAGCTGGCCCGGCTGGGCCGCAACGTGCCTTTTGCCTACAACCGCAAGGAGGCCAAGGACCACGGCGAAGGCGGCACGCTGGTGGGCGCGCCACTCAAAGGTCGCGTGCTCATCGTCGACGACGTGATGTCCGCCGGGACGGCCGCGCGCGAGTCGATTGCACTCATTCGTGCGGCCGGCGCCGTGCCGCATGCGGTGGCCATCGCACTGGATCGCCAGGAAAAAGCCACCGAGCCAGGACCCGATGGCCAGGTACGTGACGTCGATCACAGCGCAGTGCAGTACGTCCAGCGTCAGCTCGGCCTGCACGTTTGTGCGATTGCGAGGCTGGCCGATTTGCTGCACTATCTGACGGCTCACACGGGTGGTGCCTTCGACGCCCACCGGGAACGCGTGCTGGCGTACCGCCAGCGCTACGGTGTGACCTGAACCCAATTCCATGCTGCACAACCCACTCCGCCTCCTTTCTTCGGTGCGCTTCGCGCTGCTGGCTCTGAGCACCACAATCTTCGGCGGCTTGCAGGCGCAGGGCGTCTACACCTGCATCGACAGCAAGGGGCGGCGCCTCACCTCCGACCGCCCGATCGTGGAATGCCTGGACCGCGAACAGCACAAGCTGGGCAACAGTGGCGTGGTGCGCCAGGTGGTGCCACCCAGCTACACCGCCGAGGAGCGCGCCAAACTCGAAGCCCAGCGCCGACTGGAAGACGAACAGCGCGCCCGGGTGCAGGAAGAGCGGCGCCGCGAACGCGCGCTGCTCATCCGCTACCCCAACCAGGCCGTACACGACAAGGAGCGCGCCGACGCGCTCGGGCAGATCGACGAAGTGATCGGGGCGGTGAACAAGCGCGAGCAGGCACTGATGGTGCAGCGCAAAGAAATCGACGTCGAGATGGAGTTCTACCAGGGCGACGTCAGCAAGGCGCCCAACTGGCTCAAGCGCAAGATTGAAGACAACGAAAAGCAGATGATCGTGCAGAAGCGTTTCCTGGACGAGCAGGCCCAGGAAAAACAGCGCATCAACGCGCGCTTCGACGAAGAGCTGGCCAAACTCAGACAGCTCTGGGCCGCCGCCGGCGGGCGTGCTCCCGCGCGCTGATCAACCGAGTTTCTGACGCAGCAGGTCGTTGACCTGTTGCGGATTGGCCTTGCCCTTGCTGGCCTTCATCACCTGACCGACCAGCGCATTGAAGGCCTTTTCCTTGCCGGCGCGGAACTGCGCCACGTTCTCGGCGTTGGCGGCCATCACCTCGTCGACGATTTTTTCCAGCGCACCGGTGTCGTTCATCTGCTTGAGGCCCTTGGCTGCGATGATGGCATCGACGTCGTGGCCCTCGCCGGTCCAGAGCGCCTCAAAAACCTGTTTGGCGGCGTTGTTGGACACGGTGCCATTGGCAATTCGACCGACCAGCGCGGCCAGTTGCGCCGCGCTCACCGGCACGCTGGCCATGTCGCCTTCCTCGGCATTGAGCCGGCGCGAGACCTCGCCCATGATCCAGTTGCTCACCAGCTTGGCCTGGCCGCTGGCCTTGGCGGCGGTTTCAAAATACACCGCCATCGCCGGGCTCTGCGTGAGCGTGGTGGCGTCGTAATCGGGCAGGCCGTAGTCGCGCACCAGGCGCTCGGCAATGGCACGCGGCAGTTCGGGCATCTCACCGCGCACCCGCTCCACCCATTCGCGCGCAATCACCAGCGGGGGCAGGTCCGGGTCAGGGAAATACCGGTAGTCGGCCGCGTCTTCCTTGGTGCGCATGGCGCGCGTTTCGCCGGTGTCGGGATCAAACAGCACCGTGGCCTGCTGGATCGCATGGCCGTCTTCGATCTGCTCGATCTGCCAGCGCACTTCATAGTCGATGGCCTGCTGCATGAACTTGAAGCTGTTCAGGTTCTTGATCTCGCGGCGAGTGCCCAGCTCGGCGCCCGGCTTGCGCACCGACACGTTGGCGTCGCAGCGGAACGAGCCTTCCTGCATGTTGCCGTCGCAGACGCCGATCCAGGTCACGATCTTGTGCAGCTCTTTCGCGTAGGCCACCGCCTCGGCGCTGGAGCGCATGTCGGGCTCGGTCACGATTTCCAGCAGCGGTGTGCCGGCGCGGTTGAGGTCGATGCCGCTCTGCCCGATGAAGTCCTCGTGCAGCGATTTGCCCGCGTCTTCTTCCAGGTGCGCACGCACCAGGCGCACGGTCTTCTTCTCGGCCCCGAGGAAGAAGGACACCTCGCCGCCCTGCACCACGGGAATCTCGAACTGGCTGATCTGGTAGCCCTTGGGCAGATCCGGGTAGAAGTAGTTCTTGCGCGCAAACACGCTCTGCTCGGCGATGTGCGAGCCCAGTGCCAGTCCCAGGCGAATCGCCTTTTCAACGGCAGCCACGTTCATCACCGGCAGCGTGCCAGGCAGTGCCAGGTCCACGGCGCAGGCCTGCGTGTTGGGCTCGGCACCGAAAGCCACCGGTGCGCGGCTGAAAATCTTGGACTGCGTGGAGAGCTGAGCGTGGGTCTCGAAGCCAATGACGACCTCGTAGCCTTGCACCAGAAGGGATGTGCTGGAACTCATTTCAGTAGCCTTGCGGAGCGCGGGTGTGCCAGTCGGTGGCCTGCTGGAAGGCGTGCGCGGCTTGCAGCAGCGGGCCTTCCTGAAAGTAGTTGCCGACGAGTTGCAGGCCCACGGGCATGCCACCAGCGCCAAAACCGGCCGGCACACTCATGCCGGGCAGGCCGGCCAGGCTGGTGGAGAGGGTGTAGATGTCGGCCAGGTAGTTGGCCAGCGGGTCGTCGCTCTTCTCGCCGATCTTCCAGGCCACGGTGGGCGCCACAGGGCCGGCGATGACGTCGCACCGTTCAAAGGCGGACTGGAAGTCCTGCGCGATGAGGCGGCGGATCTGCTGCGCCTTGAGGTAGTAGGCGTCGTAGTAGCCGTGGCTGAGCACGTAGGTGCCGATCATGATGCGACGCTGCACCTCGGGACCGAAGCCCTCGCTGCGCGACTTCTTGTACATGTCGATCAGGTCGTCGTACTTGGCAGCGCGGTGGCCGAACTTCACGCCGTCGAAGCGGCTGAGGTTGGAACTGGCCTCGGCGGGGGCGATGATGTAGTAGACCGGAATGGAGAGTTCGGTGCGGGGCAGCGAAATGTCGACCAGCGTCGCACCGAGTTTCTCGTATTCGGCCAGCGCGGCGCGCACGGCCACCAGCACATCGCCCGCGCAGCCACCGCCGAAGAACTCCTGCGGCAGGCCGATGCGCAAACCCTTGAGCGGAAACGCGGCCGTGGCGCCCGCGCGCGGCTGTCCGAGCAGCGCGGTGTAGTCCTCCGCCGGGTGGTCGAGGCTGGTGGAATCGCGATCGAGGTCGGGGCCAGCCATGGCGCTGAGCAGCACGGCGCAGTCGGTGGCGCTGCGGGCCATGGGGCCAGCCTGGTCGAGGCTGGAGGCGAAGGCCACCATGCCATACCGCGAACAACGGCCATAGGTCGGCTTGATGCCGGTGATGCCGCAGAAGCTGGCGGGCTGTCGGATGGAGCCACCGGTGTCGGTGCCGGTGGCGGCGGGCACCAGGCGTGCGGCCACGGCGGTGGCGGAGCCGCCCGAGGAACCACCGGGCACACGCTCGGCGTCCCAGGGGTTGTGCACCGGGCTGTAGGCGGAGTTGTCGTTGCCCGAACCCATGGCGAACTCGTCGCAGTTGAGCTTGCCCAGCGACACCGCGCCCTGCGCGCCCAGCCGCTGCACCACGGTGGCGTCGAATGGACTGCGGTAACCCGCCAGCATCCTGGAGCCGGCGGTGGTGGGAAAGTCCTTCGTGACGAAGATGTCCTTGTGCGCCAGCGGCACGCCCAGCAGCGGCGTGCGCTCACCGGCGGCGATGCGGGCATCGGCGGCCCGGGCCTGGGCCAGCGTGGCGTCTTCGTTGAAGGCGAGATATGCGCCGAGCGAGGCGTGCGCCCGGGCGCGGGCCAGCAGGTGCTGCGCGGTCTCGACGCTGCTGGCTTTTTTGTCAGCGATGGCAGCGGCCAGGCCGGCCACGCCCAGGGTATGCAGATCGCTCATTCGATCACCTTGGGCACGAGGAACAGGCCGCGTTCGACGGCGGGGGCGCTCTGCTGGTTGGCTTCCCGGTTGTTGGGCTCGCTGACCACGTCGGGGCGCAGGCGCAGCGACACGTGGTCGATCACCGCCGTGGGGTGCGCCAGCGGCTCCACCCCGGTGGTGTTGACGGCGTTCATCTGCTCGACGGTGTCGAAGAAGCCATTGAGCTGCGAGCGCAGGGTCTCGCTCTGGGCATCGGTGAGCTCCAGGCGCGCCAGATTGGCGATGCGCCCGATGTCGGACAGGGTCAGGGACATGACTGAAACGGATTCCGGGTGGAAGGGGCCTGCATTCGCGGGGCGACGATCACCCCTGAAACGACGTGTAAGCGGTCAAAATGCGCCCCAATTGCGTGCAGTTGCGCACAGGGGATACGGTATTATCCAAGGTTTAACGGCGATACCCTCCGCCTCAGCGTTTCCGCCTTGGAATCAACCACTTAGCACCGATGCCCGGCCCCACCTCCGGCCCCACCCCTGGCGATGAGCGCGCGAAGCCGTGCCCGTGCCCCACAGGATTCACGCACCATGTTTGAAGCTTTCCGTCGGCAGTTCTCGACCGACCTGGCCATCGACCTCGGCACCGCCAACACCCTCATTTACGTGCGCAACAAGGGCATCGTGCTGGACGAGCCCTCCGTGGTGTCGATTCGCCACGAAGGCGGCCCCCAGGGCAAAAAGACCATCCAGGCGGTGGGTCACGAAGCCAAAGCGATGCTGGGCAAGGTGCCCGGCAACATCGAAGCCATCCGCCCCATGAAAGACGGCGTGATCGCGGACTTCACCGTCACCGAGCAGATGCTCAAGCAGTTCATCAAGATGGTGCACCCGCGCTCGATGTTCAAGCCGAGCCCGCGCATCATCATCTGCGTGCCCTGCGGTTCGACCCAGGTCGAGCGACGCGCCATTCGCGAATCGGCCCTGGGCGCAGGCGCCTCGGAGGTCTACCTGATCGAGGAACCGATGGCGGCCGCCATCGGCGCAGGCCTTCCCGTGTCGGACGCTTCCGGCTCCATGGTGGTCGACATCGGCGGTGGCACCACCGAAGTGGGTGTGATCAGCCTGGGCGGCATGGTCTACAAGGGCAGCGTGCGCGTGGGGGGTGACCGCTTCGATGACGCCATCATTGCCTACATCCGCCGCAACTACGGCATGCTGATCGGTGAACCCACGGCCGAAGCCATCAAGAAGCAGATCGGCTCGGCCTTCCCTGGCAGCGAAGTCAAGGAAATGGAAGTCAAGGGCCGCAACCTCTCCGAGGGCGTGCCGCGCAGCTTCACCATCTCCAGCAACGAAATCCTCGAAGCCCTCACCGACCCGCTCAACAACATCGTCTCGGCGGTCAAGATGGCGCTGGAGCACACGCCCCCCGAACTGGGCGCCGACATCGCCGAGCGGGGCATGATGCTCACCGGCGGCGGCGCGCTGCTGCGCGACCTGGACCGCCTGCTGGCCGAGGAAACCGGCCTGCCGGTGCTGGTGGCCGAAGAACCGCTGACCTGCGTGGTGCGCGGCTGCGGCATGGCCCTGGAACGCATGGAGCGTCTGGGCACCATCTTCACCAGCGAATAAGCCTGGGCCGTCCTCCGGCCCGGCCACGCACCCATCTCTCTAGAGTTTCATGCCACTGGGCACCCTGGACCGGACCCCGCCCCCCTTTTTCAAGCAGGGTCCCTCGGCCCTGTCCAAACTGGTGGTCTTCAGCGCGGTGGCGCTGTTTCTGATGGTGGCCGACCTGCGCTTTCGCCTGGCGGTGCCGCTTCGCACTGCGGTGGCTGCCGTGCTGTATCCGGCGCAATGGGCGGTGCTGCAGCCGGTGGAGCTGGTCTCCATGGCCGGGTCCTACTTCACCTCCCTGCACGCGGCCCAGCAAGGCGAAGCCCAGGCGCTGAAGCGGCTCGCCACGCAAGCGCAGCGCAGCCTGCAGCTGGAACAGATCTCCCTGGAGAACGAGCGTTTGCGCCAGTTGCTGGCGATGCGCGAACGCACCGGCGCCGCGGCCACTGGCGCGCAGGTGCTCTACGACGCGGCCGACCCATATTCGCGCAAGATCGTGATCGACCGGGGCCAGACCCACGGTATCCAGGCAGGCTCGCCCGTCATTGATGAAAGCGGTGTGCTCGGGCAGGTCACGCGTGTCTACCCACTGGTCTCCGAAGTCACTCTGCTGATCGACCGCGACCAGGCCATTCCCGTGCTCAACGCGCGCACGGGTGTGCGCAGCGTGGCCTACGGCGAGCCTTCGGCCAGTGGTGACGGCCTGGAGTTGCGCTACACGCTGGCCAGTGCCGACATCGCCCAAGGCGACCTGCTCACCACGAGTGGCGTGGACGGCGTCTACCCCGCCGGCCTGCCGGTGGCGCGCGTGGCGCTGGTGGAGCGACAGGCCGAATCGGCGTTCACCCGCGTGCGCTGCGAACCCATGGCCCGGGTACAGGGCACGCTGCACGTGCTGGTGCTCGCGCCGGCGGGCGATGCCCTGCCGCCCTCGCCCCTGGTGGAGACGCCGCCCGAGCGCGCGGCGCGCGGCGCCAGCCGTCCCGGCAGCCGGAGCACCGCACCATGATCATGCGCCCAGGCCAGCAGCTGCTGCTGCCCGCCAACCCGGTCTTCATCTGGTTCAGCCTGCTCAGCGCGCTGATGTTCAACATGCTGCTGAACATGGGCCTGTTCGGGCGGGCGGCCTGGGTGCCGGACCTGCTGGCCGTGGTGCTGGTGTTCTGGAGCGTGCACCAGCCCCTGCGCATCGGCGTGGGCGTGGCCTTTGCCTTCGGCCTGGCCATGGACGTGCACCAGGGTGCGCTGCTCGGCCAGCACGCGCTGGCCTACACCGCGCTCGGGTTCCTTGGCATCTCCATGCATCGTCGCCTGTTGTGGTTCAGTGTGCCCAACCAGGCGGTGCAGGTGCTGCCCCTGTTTGTGGCTGCGCACCTGCTCGAACTGCTGGTGCGCATGGCCGCCGGCGGCACCTTCCCGGGCGTGCTCTACCTGTTGGCGCCCGTGATCGAGGCCTTGCTCTGGCCGGTGGTGAGCGTGCTGCTGCTGGCGCCGCAGCGCCGCGCGCCGAACCCTGACGACAACCGTCCGCTGTGAACACGCCCCCACGCTCCGCCGCTGCGCGGGTCGCTGCCCCCCGAGGGGGTTGTTTCGCCTGGGGGCGGCCCGGCGGCGAAACCTCGTCTGCTCGCATGAGGTCCACACCGCATGACTGAAATACGGAACATCGAAGCCGATCTGGCGCAGTTCCGCACCCGGGTGCTGCTGATCGGGCTGGCGGTGGTGTTCGCCTTCGGCCTCATCGCTGCCCGCATGGTGTACCTGCAAGTGGTGCGCCACGACGACCTGCTAGCACAGGCCGAGAGCAACCGCACCGCCGTGCTGCCGGTGGTGCCGAACCGGGGCCAGATCCTGGACCGCAAGGGCCGCGTGCTGGCCACCAACTACTCCGCCTTCACACTGGAGATCGTGCCCTCGCGCGTCGACGACCTGGACGCCACCATCAAGGCGCTCGGTGAACTGGTGGAGGTCACGCCGCGCGATGAGCGACGCTTCCGCAAGCTGGTGGAGGAGTCGCACAGCTTCGATTCGTTGCCACTGCGCACCCGCCTGACGGACGAAGAGGTCGCCCGCTTCACGGTGCAGCGCTACCGCTTCCCGGGCGTGGAGGTGCGTGCACGGCTGTTGCGCCAGTACCCCAATGGCGATGTGGCCAGCCACGTCATCGGTTACATCGGGCGCATCAACCAGCGCGAGAAGGAAGCCATCGGTGACTGGCCGGAGGAAGACCAGGCCAACTACCGGGGCACGGAGTACATCGGCAAACTGGGCGCCGAGCAGCAGTACGAGCGTGAGCTGCATGGAATCACCGGATTCGAGCGCGTGGAAACCTCGGCGGGTGGCCGCGCGGTGCGTTCGCTGGCCCACACGCCCGCCACGCCGGGCAACACCGTGGTGCTGTCGATCGACATCCAGTTGCAAAAGCTGATCGAGGACATGTACGGCGAGCGACGCGGTGCACTGGTGGCGATTGATCCGCGTTCGGGTGAGGTGCTGGCCTTCGTGAGCAAACCCACCTTCGACCCCAATCTCTTCGTCGAAGGCATCGACGTGGAGAACTGGCGCGCGCTCAACGAATCGCTCGACAAGCCCCTGCTCAATCGCGCCATGCGCGGCACTTATCCGCCAGGCTCTACCTACAAGCCGTTCATGGCCCTGGGCGCGCTGGAGACGGGCACGCGCAGCGCCAGCACCGTCATCAACGACCCGGGCTTCTGGATGTTCGGTGGCCACCGCTTCCGCAGCCACGACGACGGCGGCCTGGGCGCGGTGGACATGAAGCGCAGCATCGTCAAGTCGAGCAACACCTATTACTACTCGCTGGCCAACGAGATGGGCGTGGACACCATGCACGACTTCATGAAACCCCTGGGTTTCGGGCAGATCACCGGCATCGACCTGCGTGGCGAGGTGCGCGGTGTGCTGCCCAGCCAGGCCTGGAAACGCAACACCTACAAGCGCCCGGAGCAGCAGCGCTGGTACGCGGGCGAGACCATTTCTCTGGGCATCGGACAGGGTTACAACAGCTTCACCATGCTGCAGCTCGCCCATGCCATGGCCACGCTGGCCAACGGCGGCACCAAGTTCAAGCCGCACCTGACCATGGCCACGGAGAACGTGATCACGCGCGAGCGCACGCCGCTGCCCGGGCCCGCTCCAGAAAACCTCGGCTTCAAGCCCGAGAACGTGCGCACCGTGCTCGACGCCATGGCCACCGTGACCACCGAAGGCACTTCCACCCGCGTGTTTGCGGGGGCGGGCTATGCCAGCGGCGGCAAGACCGGCACCGCCCAGGCCGTGACCATCGGCCAGCGCGACCGCTACGACGCCCGCAAGCTCGAAGAACACCAGCGCGACCATTCGCTCTACATCGCCTTCGCACCGGTCGACCAGCCGCGCGTGGCGCTGGCGCTGGTGGTGGAGAACGCCGGCTTCGGCGCCGCGCACGCCGCCCCCATCGCGCGCCGCGTGTTCGACTACCTGTTGCTCGACCAGTTTCCCAACCCGCAAGACCTCGCCGCGGTTCGCGTCGGCCAGGCAGGCGCACCGATCGGCAAACCGCTCAAGGCCAGCGAAATGCCCTGGCCGCTGGAATAGGCCCCCCTTCGCCGCTGCGCGGCTTCCCCCCTGAGAGGGGGCCTACCCAATCCAGGCGTCGTAGGTGGTTTTCAGGATCAAGGCGGTCACCACGAGGATGAACACACCGCGCACGAAGCCGCTGCCGTGTTTGAGCGCCAGGCGAGTGCCCAGCAGGCTACCCACCACGTTGGCCAGCGCCATGGCCAGCACGAAGTGCCACCACACGTGGCCTTTCCAGGCGAACAACATCAGCGCCGCCAGGTTGGAAGCGGTGTTGAGCAACTTGGCGCTGGCGCTGGCGTGCAGAAAGTCGTAGCCCAGCCAGCGCACGAACAGGAAAACGAAGAAGCTTCCAGTGCCGGGACCGAAGAAGCCGTCGTAGAAGCCGATGGTCACACCCAGCAGGCAGGCTGCGAGGGTTTCGCGCCGTCCGGAAAAACTGGGCGCATGGAGGCGGCCCAACTCCTTTCGCGCCAGCGTATAGGCCAGCACCGCGATCAGGATCAGCGGCAGCGCGCGGCGCAGAAAGTCGGGCGAGATCACGGTCACCGTCCAGGCCCCCAGCATGGATCCCGCGAAGGCCACCGCTGCCGCCGGCAGCAGCGCGCGCCAGGGCATCTGCACCCGGCGGGCATATTGCAGCGTGGCCGCCGCCGTGCCCCAGACGGAGGCGCCCTTGTTCACGCCGAACAAGGTGGCAGGGTGCGTGGTGGGAAACATGGCAAACAGCGCGGGTACGAGGATGAGTCCACCGCCCCCCACGATGGAATCCACGAATCCGGCGAACAGCGACGCCAGCGAAACAAGTAGCAGCTCCATCCGGCGATTGTCTCCGCCAAAAAAAAACCGACCCACAGGGGTCGGTTGAGTAAACGGGCATCTCTGGGGACGCTGAAACATTCGTTTTTAAAGGACTGGGTTGTCTCCTCGGTCCCCCGCGGTCACCAGCGCAGTGCGCTGCTTGCGAGTGCCTGCACTGTAAAGGCCCGCACCAGCCTTGTGCATCGGGGCTTTCCCTTGCTTTTTCGCGCACTTGGCACAGGAAATGCTGCCTGTTGCTCGTCGTTGGAAAAGGTTATTTCATGCACCACTACCGTGTTTTCGTGCGGCCGGCCTTGTTTTGCCGTCTTCTGGCCGCCATCCGCTCTCTTCGCCTGTTTTCGGGCGCGTTGCTCTGGCCAGGGCTGGTGGCTGCCCAGACCGAAACGGTCCCTGCCGCGCAGCAGGTGACGCTCAGCACGCCAGGCCTGGTGGAAGCGGCCAGCATCCAGGGCGCCGACACCGCCTGGCTGATGGTCAGCACCGCCCTGGTCTTGCTCATGACGTTGCCCGGCATCGCCCTGTTTTATGGCGGCATGGTGCGTCGCCTCAACGTGATCAACACCATGGCCAGCGTGGTCGGCATCGCCGCCGTGGTCAGCGTGCTCTGGTTCGGGCTGGCGTATTCCATGGCCTTCACGCCCGGCGGAGCCGTGGGCACCTTCATCGGCGGCATCGACCGCATGGGTTTTGCCGGCATGGAATTCCTGGGGGCCCAGGGCCGGGTGGCGGTCAGCCACATCGCGCCGCATGTGCCCGAGTCGGTGTTCGCCATGTTCCAGCTCACCTTTGCCATCATCACCTGCGCCCTGGTGGTGGGGGCGCTGGTGGAGCGCATGCATTTCGGCGCTTTGCTGCTGTTTGCAGGGCTTTGGCTGCTGATGGTGTACGCACCCATTGCGCACTGGGTGTGGGAGCCGGGTGGCTGGCTGGCGCAGATGGGTGTGCTCGATTTCGCGGGCGGCTCGGTGGTCCACATCAACGCCGGCGCGGCGGCGCTGGTCTGCGCCTACGCCCTCGGTCCGCGCGCGGGGTATGGGCGCGAACCTTTCGTGCCCTTCAACCTGGGTCTGACCATGGCCGGGACCGGCCTGCTGTGGGTGGGCTGGTTCGGCTTCAACGCCGGCTCGGCGCTCACCGCCGATGGCCGCGCCGGCCTGGCGTTGCTGGTCACACACATTGCCGCCGCTTCGGGTGCACTGTCCTGGATGGCGGCCGAGTGGTTCGCGCGCAAACGCGCCTCGCTGCTGGGCCTGTGCTCGGGTGTGGTCGCTGGCCTGGTGGCCATCACGCCGGCGGCGGGTTTCGTCTCGCCACGCAGCGCGCTGCTGATCGGCATCGTGGCTGGCGTGGCGTGTTACTGGGGCGCCACCACCTTGAAGCGCAAGCTGCGGGCAGACGATTCGCTGGACGTGTTCGGCGTGCACGGCGTGGGCGGCCTGGTGGGTGCGCTGCTCACCGGCGTGCTGGCCGACCCGGCCATCTCCGGTGTGGAGGCGAGCTTCCTGGCGCAGGTGGTCGGCTGCCTCGCGGTGCTCACCTACAGCCTGGTCATGACGGCCGTGGTGCTCTGGATCACTTCGCGATTTGCCACCTTGCGCGTTCGCGAAGGCGACGAGCGTGCGGGGCTGGACACCTCCCTGCACAACGAACAGCTGGGCCACTAGGATGAGCGCCAGCGGCAACGCGTTCGCCATCGCTGCGCACCTGCACGTGCTGCTGCGGCGCAAGACTGGCCGCGTGACCGACACGGAATGGATGGCGACGAACGCCGACTACGCGCGCGAGATCGTGCGGCATGCGCGCGAGAAAGCAGCGAGCGACGGGCATGTGGAACTGCTGCTCTGGGCCGACAAGCTCGAAGCCGCCATCGTGGACATGGGCGCGCCTCCCCGCAAGACCATGCTGGAGATGGCGGCGCAGGTGTTGCGAGACGCGCCGGCGCTGGAAGAGAAGCGTTACATCGGTCGCCTGCGGTAGATCAAGCCTCTGTTCGCCCTGAGCCTGTCGAAGGGCACGCACGGGAGCGGCTTCGACAAGCTCAGCCCGAACGGTGCGGGAGGCGTACGGACCTCAGCGTCCCGCCACCAGCCAACGCGCAGCCTTCTCCGCAATCATCAGCGTTGGGCTGTTGGTGTTGCCGCTGGTGATGGTGGGCATCACGCCCGCGTCCACCACCCGCAAGCCCGCCACGCCGCGCACGCGCAGATGGCTGTCGACCACGGCCATGGCGTCGTCGTCGCGGCCCATCCTGGTGGTGCCCACCGGATGGAAGATGGTGCTGGCGATGTCGCCGGCCAGGCGCGCGAGCTCCTCGTCGCTCTGGTATTGCAGGCCTGGCTTGAACTCCTCGGGCTGGTATTTCGCCAATGCTGGCTGGGCCACGATGCGACGCGTCACGCGCAGGCTGTCGGCGGCCACGCGACGGTCTTCGGGCGTGCTGAGGTAACACGGCGCAATGGCGGGCGCATCGTCGGCGCGGGCCGAGGTGATGCGCACATGGCCCCGGCTGCCGGGGTTGAGGTTGCACACGCTGGCGGTGAACGCCGGGAAGGCGTGCAGCGGCTCGCCAAACGCATCCAGGCTGAGCGGCTGCACGTGGTATTCGAGGTTGGCGTATGGCTGCTGCGGATCGCTGCGCGTGAAGGCGCCAAGCTGGCTGGGCGCCATGCTCATGGGCCCGCTGCGCCTGAAGGCGTACTCCAGGCCAATGCGCGCCTTGCCCCAGAGTGAACTGGCCAGCACGTTGAGCGTGGACGCGCCCTGGACCTTGAATACCGCACGGATCTGCAGGTGGTCCTGCAGGTTCTCGCCGACGCCGGGCAGCTCGTGCTGCACTTCGATGCCATGCTGTTGCAACAACTTTGCCGGCCCGATGCCCGAGCGCTGCAGGATGGCGGGGGAGCCGATGCTGCCAGCACTGAGCACCACCTCTTGCGCAGCGCGAACCGATACGCGTTGTTCGCCACGTCGCAGCTCGACGCCCACGCAGCGCAACTCCCCGCTGGCGCTGCGCTCGAGCAACAGTCGCTCGGTGAGTGTCTCGGTCCACACCGTGAGATTGGGTCGGTGCTGCACCGGGCGCAAAAAGGCTTTGGACGCATTCCAGCGCCAACCCGCTTTCTGGTTGACCTCGAAATAGCCCACGCCTTCGTTGTCGCCGCCGTTGAAGTCGGCCGTAGCGGGGATGCCCGCTTGCTGCGCTGCGGCGGCGAATGCGTCGAGGACGTCCCAGCGCAGGCGCTGTTTTTCGATGCGCCACTCTCCACCATGGCCATGCAGTCGGGCGAAAGCGGGGTCCTGCGCAGCGTCAAGACGGTGGTGGTTCTCGTGCGCCTTGAAGTCGGGCAGGCAGGCGTCCCAGCGCCAGTCGCCATCACCGGTGAGCGCGGCCCACTGGTCGTAGTCGCGGCGCTGGCCGCGCATGTAGATCATGCCGTTGATGCTGGAACAGCCACCCAGCGTCTTGCCGCGCGGGTAGCGCAGGCGGCGGCCATTGAGGCCAGGATCGGGCTCGGTCTGGTAAAGCCAGTCGGTGCGCGGGTTGCCGATGCAATACAGGTAGCCCACCGGAATGTGGATCCAGTGGTAGTCGTCCTTGCCGCCGGCCTCGATCAGCAACACCCTTTTGGACACATCGGCCGAGAGCCGGTTGGCCAGCAGGCAGCCGGCGGTGCCCGCGCCGATGACGATGAAATCGAAGGTGGCGTCGGTCATGGTCGCCCTCCCTGCGCGCGTTCGGCACGTCCCCCCGACGGAGGGCCGATGCCAGCGGCCCGGCAAAGCCGGTTCCGCAGCATCCCCGAGGAAGGACACGTCACGCCGGACATATCACTTTGCCGTGGGCATGACGAATTCGGCGCCTTTGGAAATGCTTTCTGGCCAGCGCTGCATGATGCTCTTCTGCTTCGTGTAAAAGCGCACGCCCTCCTCGCCGTAGGCGTGCATGTCGCCAAACAGGCTTTTCTTCCAGCCACCGAAACCGTGCCACGCCATGGGCACGGGAATCGGTACGTTGATGCCAACCATGCCGACCTGGATGCGGCGCGAGAACTCGCGCGCCACGTTGCCGTCGCGCGTGAAGCAGGAAACGCCATTGCCGAATTCGTGGTCGTTGATGATCTGCACGGCTTGCGCAAAGTCGGGCACGCGCACGCAGCTGAGCACGGGGCCAAAGATTTCCTCCTTGTAGATCTTCATGTCGGTGGTCACGTGATCGAACAGCGTGCCGCCCATCCAGAAACCCTGCTCGCAACCGGCGCCGGCCTTGGAGGCATCGAAGCCACGACCGTCCACCAGCAGCTTCGCACCCTCTCTGGCGCCGGCCTCGATGTAACCGGCGATGCGCTGGTGCGCGGTGGCCGTGACGATGGGCCCCATCTCGGCCGCGAGGTTTGTGCCATTGAGCACCTGGAGCGTCTTCGTGCGCTCGACCAGCAGCGGCATGATGCGCTCGGCCACATCGCCCACCAGCACCGCCACCGAAATGGCCATGCAACGCTCGCCGGCCGAGCCGTAAGCCGAGCCGATCAGCGCGTCCACCGCCTGGTCGAGGTCGGCGTCGGGCATGACCACCATGTGGTTCTTTGCGCCACCCAGCGCCTGGACACGCTTGCCGTGGTGGGCGCCGGTCTCGTAGATGTAGTTCGCGATCGGCGTGGAACCGACGAAGCTGATGGCCTTCACGTCCGGATGCACCAGCAGCGCGTCCACCGCTTCCTTGTCGCCCTGCACCACGTTGAAAACGCCGTCGGGCAGACCGGCCTTCTTCAACAGTTCGCCCATGAACAGCGCGGGCGAGGGGTCGATGGGGCTGGGCTTGAGCACGAAGGTGTTGCCCGCCGCAATGGCCACCGGAAACATCCACATGGGCACCATGACCGGGAAGTTGAACGGCGTGATGCCGGCCACCACGCCGAGCGGCTGGCGCAACGTCCAGTTGTCCATTCCGGTGGACACCTGATCCGTGAAATCGCCCTTGAGCAACTGGGGAATGCCGCAGGCGAATTCGATGATGTCGATGCCGCGCGAGACCTCGCCCTGTGCGTCGGTGAACACCTTGCCGTGCTCGGCGGTGATCATGCGGGCCAGGTCGTCCTTGTGCTGGTTCACGAGTTCGAGAAACTTGAACAGCACGCGGGCGCGGCGAATGGGCGGAGTGTCGGCCCAGGCAGGAAACGCGGCCTGGGCGGCGGCCACAGCGGCGGCCACGTCTGCTGCATTGGCGAGGGCCACGCGGCCGGAGACGGCGCCGCTGGCGGGGTTGAAGACATCCTGGCGGCACGGCGAGCCGCCGGCCGTGATGGCGCCCTGGATGAAGTGGTCGATGGGAGCAGGTGCATGGGCCATGGCGGTCTCGCGAGTGGGGTGTTCCGGGAAAAGACGGCCAGTGTAGGCAACACCCCCGCGCCCGCCTAGGGCCTGCGCCTGAACTGATTGTTCGCCATGGTGAACAATGTCGGCATGAACGAGAAAAAAATAGAAGGCCTGTGGACGCACCTGCACTGGCTCACCGTGCTGGCGCAGCACGGCAGCTACACCGCTGCCGCGCAGCGGCTGGGCGTGAGCAAGGCTGCCATGAGCCAGCGCATCACCGAGCTGGAACATGCGGCCGGCGTGCCTCTGGTGCAACGCACCACGCGCAGCGTGCGCCTGACCGAAGCGGGCCAGCAGCTGGTGGACAGCATGCGCGAGCCGTTCGAGCGCATCGCGCAGAGTTTCTCGAGCGTGCGAGACCTCGCGGACGAACCCGCTGGCCTGGTGCGGGTCACGGCGCCGGTGGCCCTCGCACGCCAGCAACTGGTGCCGCGGATCGCGGAATTCGTGCGGACACATCCCAAAGTGCGGCTGGAGCTGGACATGTCCGACCGCCTGAGTTCACTGGCCACCGAAGGCTTCGATCTGGCCATCCGCCACACCGCTGCGCCGCCCGACACGCACGTGGCCTGGCCTCTGTGCAGCACACGCTCGGTGCTGGTGGCCAGCCGCGACTACCTGCGCCGCCGTGGCCACCCCGCGTCGCCGCAGGACCTGGCGCAGCACGACTGCCTGCACTACCCCAGGGCGCAGGACACGCCGGCCTGGCATTTCCTGCCACCCGAAGGTCGCCGCAAGGCACAGCGCCAGCGCGTGACCGTGCCTGTGTCGGGCCCGTTCTGTGCCAACAACAGCGAGGCCCTGCGCGATGCAGCCCTGTCTGGACTGGGCATCGCCCTGCTGCCCGATTTCAGCGCGCAGGCGGCCCTGCAATCGGGCAAGCTGGTGGACGTGCTGCCAGACTGGCAGTCGGTGGGCACCTTCAGCCCGCACATCTACGCCATCCGGCCCTACGCCAGCCACGTGCCGCGCTCGGTCTCGGCGTTCGTGGCCTGGTTGCGGGTGGTCTGGGCGGAGGGATTTCAGGTCCGGGTCTGAACCCGCCTTCACCCCTGCAGCATCTTCTCGGCCTTGGCGTAGCTGTACGCCTGGTACAGCGTGTACAGGCCCACCACCAGAAAGGGCAGGCCGATGACCATGAGACTGAGTGGAATCCCCAGTGCGACCATGATGCCGCCCATGACGTAACCGGGCCACGCCGCGGTGGCATAGACGGCTCGGGTCTGGTCGTTGCGCAGGGCCAGCGCGCGGAAGGTACCGTTCTTTGCGCGGCCCGCCAGCGTGACCCGCTCGCCGTCGCGCAGATCCGGCATGTCCTTGAGCTTGATCTGCGCGGACCGTTCGTCAACACGAAAGGCCATCACCTGGCCCGTCTGGACCGAGCCCCCGTTCTTGCCGATCTGGCCCATGGTTTCGGTGGAATGGCGAATGCCGGTGACGGTGCCGGACAAGGTGGTCAAGGTCATGGGCTGCTCCTGAAAGCAAAAGTGAAAGGACTGCGAAGGAAGGCGACGGACATGCGTCTGCCTGCACAAAGGCTGGCGGGCACGGCCGACACGCTCCAGAATGCGGGGCAGACCCAGCGTATGAAAACGCTGCGCCGAGCGCATCTCCCAAATGGGAGCGCGCGGTGCACCCTGCCACCTTTACGCCACCCATTGATGCCCATGCGAGCCGATCTGGAAGAGTCACTGACCGACACCGTCTACCGCACGGTGTTCGAGCCCCATGCCTGGGCCGATGCGATGCGGCTGGCGGGCGAGGCCTTTCCATCGAACGGGCAGACCTTCTATTTCCTCGACAAACCCACCGGACGTGTGAGGCCTGTGGCCCTGGAGGGCATCGCGCCGCGTTGGCTCGATGCGTTCAATGGCCTGTACTTCGCCCCCGACAACCCCTGGATCGAACTCAGCGAGCGACTGCACCGACCGGGGGTGGTGCGCACCAACGAGCGCCTGCATGCTTTTCTGCGCGACGACCACGCCCTCTACCGCTCGGCGTACTACAACGAATGGATGCGCCCGCAGAGTTTTCGCTACACGCTGGGCAACACCCTGTTGGCCGAAGAAGGTGTGGTGGCCAACGTCACCCTGCTGCGCTCGCCTGACATGCCCACGTTCGACCGGCGCGAAGTGGCCGCCTTCGAACGCCTGAGCCGTCACATGACGCGTGCGCTGCGCATGGCGGTGCGCCTGGAGCGCGCCGAGGCCACCGCCCTGGAGCTGTCGGCCCTCGACGGCCTGCGCCATGGCGTGGCGCTGGTCGATGCGAATCTGCGGTTGGTGCATGCAAACCGTGCCATGGAGTCGCTGCTGCGCGCCGGTCAAGGTTTGCGCCTGCGCGACGGGCGGATCTCCACCACCTCCGATCAGACGCAACCGCTTCTGAGGTCCCTGGTGGCTGCGGCCATTTCACCTTTGGAAGCGGCAGCGGATGCCCGTCCCTCGATCCTGCTTCGACAGGACACCACCACGCTGAGCGTGCAGGTCACCCCTGCCCGAGGCGGCACCGGCCGCTACCTGCCGCGGCCGGCCCTGGCCTTGCTCACCGTCACACGCACGGAATGGAGCGACCCGGCCGCCCCCGGCATATTGAGGCAACAGTACGGCTGCACGCCTTCTGAAACGCGGCTGGTGATGCACCTGCTCGACGGCCTGAACCTGCGCGCTGCGGCACAGGCCACAGGCACCACCTACGAGTCGGCGCGCACCACGCTCAAGCGCGTCTTCTTGAAGGTGGGCGTGCAAAGCCAGTCGCAGCTGCTCTCGCGCTTGCTGCGCGACCTGTCGGTGCAGCGCTGAGCCCTCACGCGCCGCCCGCGAGAAAGCGCAGCAGCGAGTTGGAGGCCTCGGGCCTGGCAGGCCGCTGGCGATGCTGGCCGATCACGACGTGTTTGAACGGGCCAGGGCGCTGGAAAAAGGTTTGGCCGAGCCGTCGATGAAGACTTCCGCATCGGCGCTGCAGTTGCCCACCACCAGCAGGCGCACCGGGTGACGGAACATGGCGCTGCGGTCTTGCAGGACGCGCATCGCCGCTCGAACAGTGGCGGGCTCCAGGCCGTCGGCCACCATCAGCGTGGCGCGGCGCGGTTGAAAGCGGAGCAACGCATGCAGGCCATCGTCACCACCGACGAGGTAGCCACAGTCCCACGGATCTGTGGGACGGCGTGCGCGCCACCACAGGCAGTCGTCGCGCTTCACCCGCAGGCGCAGCAGAACTCGGGCCAGGGTTCCGCCGACGGCCGCAAGCTGGTCGCTGCCGTCGAGGTGGTGCAGGAAGTGCTGGACCAGGCGTTCGCGGTCTTCGACGGGCTCCAGCACGAGCGAAGCTGTGCTGAAACGCTGTTCCATGCGGGGTGCTGCCCAGGGCCGCCAGAGCGGACTGCGGCCATCGCCCGCACCGTCGAAACACCAGGCATGCAGTCGCTGCCAGGCGGCCTGCGCTGGGCCGGGCGGGGACGCTGCGGATGCGATGGGAGCCGGGGGCGCCACGCGCAGGACTTTGCCGTCGAAGCGGGCGAAGAACACGGGCAGTGTGCGCCAGGCAACGACGGCGCAGATCCCCAGCAAGGCAAGGCCTGTGGCCCAGGTGACTACCAGCATGTGTTCCCGACGGGCTCAGCGCGTGTGGCGAAGGGCACATGGTAAGGCCCCTGTCCGATGGCCGGCCCGCGCCACCAGCCCGACAGCCTTGGGCTGGCACCCGCGGCGCCTTACGATGCGGTTCGTCTTCACTTCAGCGCTGCCCATGGACCCCCTCCAACTGATCGCTGCCCTGCCTGCCTTGCCCGTCGACATGCAACGGGACTGGAGGATTGCCGCCGCCGTGGTGGTCGCAGTGATCGGACTGGTGCTTTGGCTGGAATTCCGGCTCCTGAACACACAGGGCAAAGCCGGGAGCTGGCTGGTGGTGCGTGTGGTTTCACTGGCGGCGGGCCCCCTCGCCGCCATGGCGGTGATCGTTCCGGCGCGCTCGGTGTCGGGCATGGAGGGCCTGGCGGTGTTTTATGCGCTGCTTTTCACGGTGGCGCCACTGGTCTGGCTGGGCATCCACCTGGGGCTGGGTCGCCTCCTCAGGCCCGCGCTCAGCGCGGGTGAGGGCGTGGCGCTCTCGCTCAGCGGCCTGGTGGTTCTGGGCTTGCCGGCCATGGCGGTGTTCAGCGCAGTGGAACCGCTGGAGAAGGCTGCACGCCATTTGCAGGACAACCCGCGCAACCCGGGCCCGCCCGTGGCCCTGGCCCACGCGGTGCAACCGGTCAGCCGCTTTCAGTTGGCGAAGGCTGGCGCGGTGTTTTCACAGTCGCTGCTGGCGCCGCCAGGCCTGCGGCTGCTGCGCGTGGACGAGCGCGTGGGCGAGCTCTGGGAAGACATGACCGGCCGCACACACCCCCGCTACTGTCTGGCTGGAGCGGACCTGCATCTGCTGTGGTCCGCGCGCGAAGGCACGCCACACCTGCGCCTGCACTGGGTCGACGCCGATGGTGAGCGCCGGGTGGCCGAGCACCGGCCTGATGTAGGCAGCGCCCAGGGCCTGCATTTCGGCGCCACGTTCCGCCCCGACGGGTTCGGGCTGGCCGCGCCCGTGCCGCGCACCCGCGTGCACTTCGCCACCCATCGCAATGCAGCGGGTGAGCCCAACTACATCGCCATGGGCAACGCCGTTCAGGAAGGCGAGCGCCACGACGGCTGCGTGATGCCGGACTATCGCCGCCTGAGGGCGGCCCAGGAGGGGCCGGTACTGGCGGTGATGATCGTGTTCCAGCGCCCGGGCGAGATGCCTTCACTTGAAGCGTTCGCGGCAGAAGGCCGCTGAGCCGCAAGGCACGGCGTGCCGCATACTTGTCGCGACTCCACTTTTTGCCGAGCCCATGAACTCTCCCCATCAAGAAGCACCTGCCCCCGCGCCCCGCGCAGCGCCTGTGGCTCCGCCACCCATGGCGGCGGTCTCGGGCTCGCTGATGCTGAGGGTCCTGTTGGTGGCGGTGTCGGTGGCCTTTGTCTGGATCCTGCTGCCGTTCTATGGCACCGTGCTCTGGGGCGTGGTCATCGCGTTGCTGTTTGCCCCCCTGAACCGCTGGCTGTTGCCGCGCATGAAACTGCACCGCAACCTGGCGGCACTGACCACGATGCTGGCCGCCGTGGTGGCGGTGATCCTGCCTGCGGTGCTGGTGGCGGCTTCACTGGCCCGCGAGGCGGCTCAGCTCTACGAACGCATCGACTCAGGAGAACTCAAACCCGCGCAGGTGATGCGCGGCATATTCAACGCGCTGCCCGACTGGCTCACCGACCTGCTCGGTCGCGCCGGCCTCGGTGATTTCGACCTGATCGTGCGCAAGCTCACGCAAGCACTCACGCAGGGCAGCCAGTTCATCGCATCACAGACCTTCAACCTCGGACAGGACGTGCTCGGACTGGTGGTCAGCCTGTTCATCACGCTCTACCTGGCCTTCTTTCTGGTGCGCGACGGCACCTCGATCGTGCGCGCCATCCGAAACGCGATTCCCCTGCCGCCCGAGGACAAGCAGGAACTGCTGCAGCAGTTCGGCACGGTGCTGCGGGCCACCGTCAAAGGCAACCTGGTGGTGGCGCTGGTGCAAGGTGCGCTCGGCGGCCTGGCATTCTGGGTGATCGGCATCAACGCCGCACTGCTGTGGGCGGTGCTCATGGCCATCCTCTCGTTGTTGCCGGCAGTGGGTGCCGGGCTGGTGTGGGGCCCGGTGGCGATCTGGCTGTTCGCCTCCGGCGATACCTACTCGGCGGTGGGTCTCGTGGCGTATGGCGTGCTCGTGATCGGGCTGGTCGACAACCTGTTGCGCCCGCTGCTGGTGGGCAAGGACACCGGCATGCCCGACTACCTGGTGCTGATCAGCACCATCGGTGGCATCGCCGTGATGGGCATCAACGGCTTCGTGGTCGGCCCGGCGATCGCGGCGATGTTCGTGGCGGTCTGGGGCATCCAGACCACCATGCGGACGCGGGCCACAGTGGCCAGTGCGGTCACCCCGACCGATTCGAAGGCCGAGCCTCCGGCGTCTTCGGGTGACGACGCCAAGCCCTGATCAAACCGAAGGTGCGCTCAGCAAGCGCTGCACCAGCGGGTGCTGCACCTTGCGTGCGGTGCCGATGGCATAGAAGTGCTCCTGCACGCCTTCGCAGGGTCCGAACCCCTTCAGGCCGTAGCCCTGCGCGAGCGCATCGCGCATGCGTTCGGCGGCCGGGAACACACCCATGCCCGAGGCGCCGAAGGTCGCCAGCAGGGCGCTGTCTTCAAATTCACCCACCACGCGCGGCGCCACGCCGTGGCGCTCGAACCACTGGTCGATGCGCAGGCGCACGGACGAGTGGGCGGTGGGCAGCAGCACCGGCACCCGCGCCAGGCTATGTGGGAAATCACGGCGCGCCTGGGCCAGCCAGACCTTGGGCGCGTACCAGCCCAGCGGCGAGGAACCCAGCGCATGGCTGTACAGCCGCAAGTTGGGGTTGACCGGCGCCGGCCGGTCGGAAAGCACGACGTCAAGCCGATGCAGCGCCAGCGCAGCCAGCAAGTCTTCGAACCCGTCTTCGTGGCAATGCAGGTGCAGGTGGGGCTCCGCCAGGGCGGGCGCGAGCAGGTCGCGCACCGCCAGCTTGGGCAAACCGTCGGAGATGCCCACCACCAGGCGAACGCGTGTCTGGTCCGCAGCCTCCCCCAGCGCGGTGTGCAACTGCTCGCCCAGCTGAAAGATCTGTTCCGCCCGCTCCAGCGCGATGCGCCCCGCCTCGGTGAGCGCCAGGCCTCGCCCGGCCGGTTTGAAGAGCGCATGACCCAGGGACTGTTCGAGCAGCCGCACCTGGGCGCTCACGGTCTGCACCGCCATACCCAGCCGCGCAGCGGCGTGCGACATGCCACCCTCTTTCGCCGCGACCCAGAAGTAGTACAGGTGTTTGTAATTGAGTTCCTGATTCATGCTTCGGTTTTTAGAGATGTTTGTTCCATGATTTTCTGCTTTTTCCGACACCATGAACACCATAAGCTCGCGGCTTCGCCCACAAGGCCATTCCCCCAACCGATGAAAGGACCTCTGCATGCGCTCCTACCCGACCGACAGCCCCCATGCCGCCGCCCGCCTGCTGGCCATGGCCCTGGTGGCGGACGGCAACTATTCGTTCACCGAGCTGCGCGCGCTCGACCGACTCCAGGCTTCGCAGCAACTCGGCCTGCCGCCCGAAGCGTTCAAGGAGGTGATCGAAACCTTCTGCACCGACCTGCTGGAGGCGGCTCAGGGCGAGTGGACCGGTTCGGCCCGCATGGACGAAGGCACCCGTCAGCAACTCCTGGATGAGGTGCGCGACCCGGCCCTGCGCGCGCGCATGGTGGGCCTGTGCCAGGCGGTGGTGCTGGCCGACGGCCATGAGGCCGATGGCGAGGCCGCACTGCTGGATGCGCTCACGCGCGCCTGGCGCGACCAACCGGCGGGAGCGCTGTCATGAGGGCACTGATCTGGAGCGTGTTCGCGGTGCTGGCTGCGGGCTGGACCGGCCTGGTGGCTCTGTCCGTGAAAGTGACCGGGTGGCTGCTCGGCCTGGGTGCCTCCGGCCAGGCGGGCGAGATGGCCACGGCGGCCGGTCAATGGCCGGTGCCGGCATGGCTGGCCCTGTGGGTCGACCCGGCCTGGGTGCAGTCGCTGCAGGCCGCCTGGATCGACCTCGTGCAGTGGCTCGGCCAGGTGCTGCCATCGACCACCAGCCTGATGGACTGGATCGCGCCGCTGATGTGGGCCGGCTGGGCGCTGGGCATGCTGTGCCTGCTGCTGCCGGCGGTGGGTTTTCACTGGCTCGCGAGCCGGTATCGGACGCCTGCCTTGCAGCACAGCGGGTGAAGCCGTGGGCCGACCCCTAAAATCGGCCCACCGCTTCCCGGACCACCCGCTTGACGCCTTTCGCAGCCCACGTCCCTCCCGCCGACACCTGTCCACTCTACGTGGACCTGGACGGCACGCTCACGCCCAGCGACACGCTGTACGAGTCGGTGATGCTGTTCATCCGGCGCAACCCCTTCAATCTGTTGCGCATGCTGGCCTGGCTGCTGCTGGGCAAGGCCGGGTTCAAGCAGCACCTGGCCGGCGCGGTTCGGCCCGATCCGGCGCGCCTGCCCTACAACGAACGCTTCCTGCAATTCCTGCGAGAAGAACGCGCACGGGGGCGCACGCTGGTGCTGGCCAGTGCCGCCGACGTGCGCATCGTGCGCGAGGTGGCGGCCCATCTCAAGCTCTTTCAGGACGTACTGGGCACCAACGCGCAGGGTGATCGCCTCAATCTGAGCCGCCGCCACAAGCGCGCGGCCATCGAGGCACACGCGGGCGCCGGTGGCCATGCCCAATGGGCCTACGCTGGCAACAGCAGCGACGATCTCGCGGTGTGGGAAGGCAGTGCGCAGGCGGTGGCGGTGAACGCGCCGCCCGCGGTGATCGAACGACTGCAGAAGCTTCACCCCCAGGCGCGCGTGTTTGATCGCGTGCCCTTGAGCCTGGGCACCGTGCTGCGCGCAATCCGTCTGAAGCAGTGGTCGAAGAACGCGTTGCTGTTTGTGCCCTTGCTGGCCGCGCACTCGCTGGACCCGCAACGCTGGACGATGGTGGCCCTGGCCTTTCTCGCGTTCGGTCTGTGCGCCTCGGCCACCTACCTGTTCAACGACCTGCTGGACCTGCCCAACGACCGCGTGCACCGAATCAAGCGGCACCGCCCGCTGGCATCGGCCGCCATCGCCATTCCCACGGCGGTGCTCCTGGGCCTCGTGATGATGGCGCTGGCCTTCGTGCTGGCTTTCGCCGTCTCGACCGCCTTCGCGGCACTGCTGCTGGCCTACACCGCGACCACGCTGGCCTACTCGATGGTGCTCAAGCGGTTGGCGCTGATCGACGTGCTGGTGCTCTCGGGTCTGTACACGCTGCGCATTGGCGCGGGTGCGGTGGCCGCCGGGGTAGACCTGTCGAACTGGCTGCTCGCGATCTCGATCTTTCTGTTCCTGAGCCTGGCACTGGTCAAGCGCTGCGCCGAGCTGGAGGAGCTGGACGACGGCAACGCCACGCTCGCGCCGGGCCGGGGCTACCAGCCGCGCGACCTCTCCTCGCTGCGCGCCATGGGCATGGCCAGCGGCTTCCTCGCAGTGATGGTGCTCACGCTCTACATCGACAGCCAGAACAGCCTGGCGCTCTACCGCCAGCCAGACTGGCTGTGGGGCGCAGCACCGGTGCTGCTGCTGTGGATCATGCGCATCTGGCTCAAGACTGGGAGGCGCGAACTGCGCGGCGAAGACCCGCTGCAGTTCGCCCTGCGCGACCCGTTCAGCTGGATGACACTGGTCGTCATTGGCGTCATTGGCCTGGCCGCCACCGTTGGCTCCTGAGGAGACCTGGTTCATGAAACCTATTGCCCTGGGCCTGGCCCTGTTCTGCGTGCTGCTGTCCTCGGCTGCCCAGATCGCCATGAAGCGCGGCATGGGCGCCCCCGCTGGCGCGGACGTGGGCGCGACCTACCTGCACGCCCTGACCAGCCCGATGGTCTGGCTGGGCCTGGTGCTGTACGGCGCCAGCGCGGTGCTGTGGCTGTGGGTGCTTTCGCGGCTGGACGTGAGCGTGGCCTACCCGCTGGTGAGCCTGGGCTTCGTGCTCACGCTCGCGCTGGGCGTGCTCTGGCTGGGCGAACCTTTTTCGTGGCTGCGGGTGGCCGGCTGCACGCTGATCGCCGTCGGCGTTTCATTGCTCGCACTCGACGCCTGAATCCATGCACGCCTCCGAGTTCTCTGCCCACGTCTCGCGCCAGATCTTCTGGGGCACTTCCGCGGCCACGCTGCTGCTCAAGGTCGTGCTGGCCGCGGGGTTCCCCATGACCGGCGACGAGACCTTCTTCTACCAGTGGGGCGTGTTTCCCGCCTGGGGTTATTCGGACCACCCGCCCATGGTGGGCTGGCTGCTGGCGGCACTGCGCCAGATCAGCGAACACCCGCTGGCCCTGCGCAGCTTTTCGCTGCTGGTCACCAGCCTGATTGCGCTGGGCATGGTGGACCTGCTGCGCCGCTTCCTGCCCGAGGAGCGCGAGGCCAGCGCCTGGCTGGTCGGCGCGGTGTACCTGGTCATGCCATGGTCCTGGATGTTCGTGCTGGTGACCACGGACACGCCGCTGGTCTTCTTCATGGCGCTCTCGGCCTGGGCCTACCTGCGCGCCGACACCGCCGAACATGGCGCGCCTGGGTACGCGCTGGCCGGTCTGTTCCTCGGCCTGGCCTTTCTGTCCAAATACTTTGCGGCGCTGCTGGGCTTCGCCTACGCCGCGCACTGCTTCGGCTGGCGGCGCGAGCGCTGGTGGGCGCCGTTTCTCATCTTCGCGTTCGCGTTGCCTGCCATCGCGCTGAACGTGGCTTTCAATGCCACACACGGCTGGACCAACGTGATGTTCAACGTGTTCAACCGCAATGAAGGCTCGCGCTGGTCGCTGGAGACCTTCGGCGTCTACGTGGGTATGGCGGTCTACCTGCTCACGCCGTGGTTGCTGTGGCGTGGCGCCGCAGCGCGCGTGGCCAGCGGTGTGTCTCCCACGACCGCGCGCACGCTGACGGTGTTGTGGATGTTCCCGCTGCTGGTGTTCCTGCTGCTGAGCACTCGGCGCACCATCGGACTGCATTGGGTGCTGGGCTTTGTCCCCTTGTTCATGATCTGGGTCGGCCTGCGCCTGGACGCCCGCCCCTTGCGCCGGGCCATGGGCTGGACGGTGGCGCTCTCGGTGCCGCACCTGCTGGTGGTGGCCGCCATCGCCTGGGCGCCGCTGACCTGGTGGCAACCTTTCAAGATCCACGACCGGGCGGTGTTCCTGCGCGAAACGGCGGCGGTGGTCGCTGCGCTGCGCCAGGACCTGCCGACAGGCGCCACGCTGATGGCGCGCACCTACAACCCCGCCGGCATGCTGGCCTTCCACCATGGGCAATATGTGCCGGTGTTCGGCGTCGGCCGCCACCACGCGCGGCAGGATGACCAGATCGTCGACTTCCGTTCGTACGAAGGCCGGCCGATCCGGGTGTTCCTGTACGACGACCCCGACCTCACTGCCTTCGCCCCGTACTTCGAGCGCGTGAGCAAGCGCCGATTCGAGATCGACGGGGTGGCCTTCTTCGCCGTGGACGGCACCGGCTTCAAGTACCAGCCCTACCGCGATGCGGTGCTGGCCGAAGTGGCGCGCGAGTTCCACGACATCCCGGCTTGGCTGCCCCTGCTGGGCAACCCGTTCTGCGAACGCTACGGCTTCGCGGCCTGTTCACCCGGCCGCTGAGGCGGTGCCGGCTCGGGCACGAGCAGCGAACCATCGCGCAGGCCGCGCACGGTGGCCATCCCCAGCCACAGAACGAGCAGTGACGTGGCGGCCAGCAGGACCAGGCCCGCCAGCCGCATCGAAGCATCTGCGGTGACCTCGGCCAGGCGCAGGCTCAACACGGTGAAGGAGGCCAGTGGAAACGACAAGGCCCAGAAGGGCACGCCGAAGGGCTCCGCCACCACGCGGCGCACCAGCACCGAAGCCCACAGCAGAAAGAACAGGCCAACACCCCACGCACCCAGCACCACGGGCAGCGGCGCCTGCCACTGCAGCAAGGCCGCGCCGATGACGGACGGTGGCGCCACGGTGATGAACCAGGCCGGCAGCAGGCGATCGGGCAATGGGCTGTGCGCGATGCGGCGCGCCATCAGCAGCGACAGCACCACCGGCCACAGCAACGCACCGATGCCGAACTGCGCTGCCGACCACAGCACATGACCCAGGGGCAAGCCGGCCAGGGGCACCAGCACATTGCCCACCACCGGAATCAGCAGCACCGGCGTGATCGAAGGCCAGAGTGCCGCAGGCGGCATGGATGCCGAGGGCGCCAGCCAGCGCCCCAAGACCCAGACCGTGGCCCACAGCTGCCCCAGGCTGCCGAGCCACCACAGGGTGTTCCAGATCGACGCCATCGGGCCACGGGGTCCGCCCAGTGCCACGCCGACGGTGGCCAGCAGCAGCAGCGAGACGGGAAAGGCGGCCACAAAGGCGTGGCGCACCGGATGCATGAGGTCTTCGGCCAGTGCGTCGGCATGGCGCTGAACGCGCACGGCCGACGCGACCAACAGCACCAGAAACACGAGCAGCGCGACCACCCCCAGGACCAGGGCAACGCCGCTGGCGATGTCGCCCAGCGTGCCCTGCGCACGGTGCCAGGCCAGTGCCAGACCACACAGGCCCATGACCAGCGAGAACCAGCCGGGCATGAGGAACCTCAACGGGGTGGCGTGGTGCATGGCGCCGCTCAGTGGCGCTTGCCGGTGGCGCAGGCGCCGCCCTCGGGCACCCCCAGCCAGCGGAACAGGTAGGCCGGCGGGCAGAAACCGGTGATGCCGGACTGGAACAGGTTGAAACCGGCAAACGCGGTCAACGCCAGGAACCACGGGTTGATGAAAATCGGGCTGCCTTCGACGCCGAGCGCCAGTGAAAGCATGACGACAAACCCGGCCAGGATGCGGATGCAACGTTCAACGGTCATTTCAAGCTCCTTGGAGAAAAGAAAAAAACTCAGGTGGTGGCCGGATCCAGCGAATGCCGCTGGCGGTACACCGCGAAATAGAGCACCGGGATCACCACCAGCGTGAGCAGGGTGGAGACCGCGATGCCAAAGATGAGCGAGACGGCCAGTCCATTGAAGATCGGGTCGTCGAGGATGAAGAAGGCACCCATCATGGCGGCCAGGCCCGTCAGCGCGATGGGTTGGGCCCGCACGGCGGCAGACTGCACCACCGCATCGGCAAACGGCACGCCGCGAGCTGTCTCCAGCTCGATGAAGTCCACCAGCAGGATGGAGTTGCGCACGATGATGCCGGCCAGCGCGATCATGCCGATCATGCTGGTGGCGGTGAACTGCGCACCCAGCAGCGCGTGCCCCGGCATCACACCGATGAGCGTGAGCGGAATGGGCGCCATGATGATGAGCGGCGTCACGTAGCTGCGGAACTGCGCCACCACCAGCAGGTAGATCAGGATCAGGCCCACGCCATAGGCTGCGCCCATGTCCCTGAAGGTCTCAAAGGTGATCTGCCATTCGCCGTCCCATTTCACGGCGTACTCGCGGTACGGGTCTTTCGGCTGCGAGATCCAGTACTCGCCGAGCTCACCGGTGTCGGGCAACGCGGCGGTGTCCATGCGGGTGCGGATGCCGAACAGGCCGTACAGGGGCGAATCGAGTTCGCCGGCCATGTCGCCAAGCACGTAGGTCAGGGGCAGCAGGTTCTTGGTGAACCGGGGCGGGTCGATCACGCCGCGCTCGACCACCACCAGCTCGGACAGAGGCACCATGGCACCGTTGGCTGCACGCAGCGGCAGCGCAAGCAAGGCGTCCAGGCCCACTTGCGACTCGCGCGGGAGTTGCAGGCGCACGGGCACGGCGCGACGCGCCTGGCCGTCGTGCAGATAGGCGGCATCGCTGCCCGACAGCGCAGCGTTCACGGTCTGCGCGATCACCTGCACCGGAATGCCCAGCGATTCGGCGCGCACGCGCTGCACCCGCAGGAAGGCGCGCGGTGCCGCTTCCTTAAGCGTGGTGTCCACACCCACGATGTCGGGCGTGTCGCTGAAAGCCCTGGCCACGCGCCGGGCGAGTTCGGCGCGGCCCGCGTCGTCGGGTCCATAGACCTCGGCCACGATGGGCGAGAGCACCGGTGGACCGGGTGGCACCTCCACCACCTTGACACGGGCACCGTGCGCAGCGGCGATCTTCTCCAGTTCGGGGCGGTGGCGCTGGGCAATGACGTGGCTTTTTTCACTGCGATCGTGTGCCCCGGTCAGGTTGACCTGGAGATCGCCGCTTTCGGCTTCGGCCCGCAGGTAGTACTGCCGCACCAGGCCGTTGAAGGTGATCGGGCTGGCGGTGCCGGCATAGCCCTGGACATCGGCCACCTCCGGCTGTGCGGCGAGGTACGCAGTCATGTCCTGCAGGGCCGCCGCGGTGTCTTCCAGCGGGGTGCCGGCGGGCATGTCCAGCACCACCTGGTATTCGCTCTTGTTGTCGAAGGGCAGCATCTTGAGCACCACCCACTGCACCATCGCCAGGCCCACCGAGAGCAACAACGCGGCGAGGATGCCGGCCAGCAGCAGCCAGCGTTTGCGCGCGCTCTGCAGGAAGGGCGTGAGGATGCGCGTGAAGGTGGACTGCAAGCCGCGCGTGAGGCGCCCCGGCCCGTGAACGGCCTGGCCATCGGTCTTCGTGAGCTTGAGGGCCAGCCAGGGTGTGACCGTGAAAGCGATCGCCAGCGAGATCGCCATCCCCATGCTCGCGTTGATCGGGATTGGACTCATGTAAGGCCCCATGAGGCCACTGACAAAAGCCATGGGCAGCAGGGCGGCGATCACGGTGAACGTGGCGAGGATGGTGGGGCCGCCCACTTCGTCGACCGCGCGCGGAATGACCTGCGACAGCGGCAGTTCGGGCGTGAGCTGGCGGTGGCGGTGGATGTTCTCCACCACCACGATGGCGTCGTCCACCAGGATGCCGATGGAGAAGATGAGCGCAAACAGCGAGACACGGTTGAGGGTGAAACCCCAGGCCCAGCTGGCAAACAGTGTGGCAGTGAGCGTGAGCACCACCGCCGCGCCGACGATCACGGCCTCGCGCCGGCCCAGTGCCTGGCCCACCAGGATGATCACGCTACCGGTGGCAAAGATCAGCTTCTGGATCAACTTGTTGGCCTTGTCGGCAGCGGTCTGGCCATAGTCGCGTGTGATGCTGACCTGCATGCCGTCGGGAATCACGCTGTTGACCAGTTGGTCCAGCCGTTCACGTGCGCCGTGCGCCACGTCGACGGCGTTTTCGCCGGGCTTCTTGGTCACGGTCAGCGTCACCGCCGGGAAGCTCTGTCCCACCAACGCGGCATGGGCCTCGTCCGCTGCCGGACCGGGCGTGAACCACACGTGGCGCTGAGGCTGCTGGGCGCCCGCTTCCACGCGCGCGACCTCGCGCAGATAGATCGGGCGGCCATGGCTCACGCCGACCACGATGTCGCCCACATCCTTCTCGTCTGTGAGGAATTCACCGGTCTCCACGCTGAGCATGCCGGGCTCGCCTTGGGCCGCACCGGGGTTGGCGACCGAGCCCGAGGGCATGGCCTGGTTGGCCGAGGCAATGGCCTGCTGCAGCGCCTGCACGCTCACCCCGCGCTCGCGCAGACGCGCCGGCTCCAGCCACACATGCACCGCCCGGCCCGGGCCACCAATGGTCTGCACCTCGCGCGTGCCGGGCACGCGTTTGAGCTCGGCCCCCAGTGAGATGGCCACACGTTCGAGCTCGTGCGCGCTGGCCGCATCGGACGTCCACAGCGTGGCGGCCAGCACCGGCACGTCGTCGATGCCTCTGGGCTTGACGATGGGGGGCAGCACACCCAGGCCCTGTGGCAACCAGTCCTGGTTGGCGTTGAGCACGTCGTACAGGCGAACCAGCGCCTCGGTGCGCGGCACGCCCACCTGGAACTGCACGGTGAGCACCGCCACGCCGGGACGCGAGACCGAGTAGGTGTGTTCGATGCCCTGGATCTGCGAGAGCACCTGCTCGGCCGGCAGCGCCACGAGCTGCTGCACGTCAGCGCTGGAGGCGCCAGGGAACGGGATCAGCACATTCGCCATGGTCACGTTGATCTGCGGCTCTTCCTCCCGCGGCGTGACCATGACCGCGAAAAGGCCCAGCAGCAGCGCCACGATGGCCAGCAGTGGCGTGATCGCGTTGGCCTGGAACAGGCGCGCGACCGAACCTGAAAAACCCAGTTTCTCCGGCGTGTCGGTGGTGACAGAGCGGGTCATGGCGTGCGCCTCAGTTGGCAGGCCGGGCACCGGCAAGGCCAGCGCGAACCGGGTCGAGCGCAATTCGGTCGCCGGCTTTCAGGCCCGCCAGAATTTCCACGCCCGAAGCACCGTGGTCGGCACCGGTGCGCACCGCCCGCAGCGAAAAGCCAGGCGCAGGCTCGGCACCACCGCGCTCGACCACGACGTACACCGCCGTCAGTTCACCACGTCGCAACAGCGCCGCAGCAGGCACCTGAAGGCGTGGTTTCTCCCTGGGGTCGGCGGCGCCGACAAAGCGCACCCGCACCTGGCGCCCCGGCACCTGGGCTGCGCCGTCGGCCTCACTCAGGTCCAGTCGCCATTCCACCGTTTGCGACACCGGATCGGCCGCCGGCAAGGCCAGCTGGCGAGCCGGACGCACCCAGCGATCGGTGTCCGGCAGTTGCACTT
The DNA here is from genome assembly GCF_050250835.1 of Hydrogenophaga sp. Lineage (GTDB taxonomy): Bacteria > Pseudomonadota > Gammaproteobacteria > Burkholderiales > Burkholderiaceae_C > Hydrogenophaga. The sequence goes on from NZ_JBFWNX010000006.1 coordinate 44,460, forward strand.
CGATGCGTTGCGCGCGCAACGCGGCGCCCTGCTGCGAAGCGGGCACCTGCACCACCGCACGGATCGGCTGCGGGGCGTACACCGTGAGCACTGGCGCACCCGGTTGCGCCAGTGTGCCGGCTTCGGCGTGCGTCTGCAGCACCCAGCCGTCGTAGGGCGCGGTCAGGCGCGTGAAACCTTGCGCCAGCGACGACTGCGCCTGGCCCGCGCGCGCTGCCGCCACACCGGCCTGCGCCGCCTTGAGCTGCGCCTGAGCCGTGTCCAGCGCCGCCTGCGCCACAAAGCCTTGGGCGCGCAGGTCGCGCGTGCGCTCGAAGTGGGCCTTCGCATTTGCGAGACCCGCATCGGCCTGGGCCAGGCCGGCCTGCGCCTGCGCCACACCCGCCTGCGTCGCACGGTCGTCGATCACGGCCAGCACCTGGCCCGCCTTGACCTGGTCACCTGCCTTGACCGAGAGCGAAAGGATGCGCCCGCTGGCCTGCGCCGAGAGCGTGCTCTGCCGCACTGCCTGAAGGTGGCCATCGAACAGCAGACCGGTGTCCACCGACCGGGCGCCCACCTCGGCCACCAAAACCCGGGGACCTTCGGCGTGCGACAACGCGGCACTCACCGTGAGGGTGAGCGCGACGAGAAAACGGATCTGCCAGGGAAAAGGCCAGGACGACATGCTGCGGGCTCCTATACAGACCGCAGTATATTACATACTCCCTTAAGTATGCAAGAAGCGGCCTTTCAAGGCACTGCGAATGGTACGCGCGCAGCCACCGCGCACATCAGCTCGTAGCCGATGGTGCCCGCGGACGCAGCCACTTCGTCGATCGACAACACCTCGCCCGATGCAGCGCGGCCCCAGAGCACCACCTCGGTACCCACGCCACACGGTACACCCGCAGCATCCAGGGGCGAGAGATCGACGGTGATCATGTCCATGCTCACGCGGCCCAGCAAGCGGGTCTTGATACCCCCCACCAGTACCGGCGTTCCCAGGGCGGCATGGCGCGGGTAGCCATCGGCGTAACCACAGGCCACCACGCCGATGCGCAACGGGACTTCGGCGGTGAAGGTCGACCCGTAGCCCACGGTGTCGCCAGGGTGCAGCGACTGCGTGCCGATGATCCGGCTGGAGAGCGTCATGGCCGGTTGCAGACCCCAGTCGGCCGCACTGTGCTGGGGAAAGTCGGGGGCGCTGCCATACAGGGCGATGCCTTCGCGCACCCAGTCGGCGGCCAGCGCCAGCGTGCCCAGCCGCGCACTGGCGTGGCGCAGGATGGCGGCGCTGTTGCTCAGCGTGCGTTCACCCGGCAGATCGACCGTGGCGGCCTCGAAGATGGCCACCTGGTGGGCAATACCGCGCGTGCCATCGGCATCGCTGAAATGGGTCATGAAGGAAATCTCTTCCACCTGCGGCAGCGCATTGAGCCGCACCCAGGCGCTGCGAAATGCGTCGGGAATGAAGCCCAGCCGGTTCATGCCGCTGTTGAGCTTGAGGAACACGCGTTGCGGCACCTGGGTCTTGTGGGCGGCGAGCCAGTCGATCTGTTCGGTGCAGTGCACCGTGTGCCAGAGGTTCAGGCGCGAGCACACTTCGAGGTCGCGTGGCTCAAACACGCCTTCGAGCAGCAGGATCGGGCCGCGCCAGCCGAGCGCACGCACGCGTTCGGCTTCGGCGAGATCGAGCAGCGCGAAGCCGTCGGCGCTGCGCAGCGCCTCGAAGCAGCGTTCGATGCCATGGCCATAGGCGTTGGCCTTGACCACAGCCCACACCCGGGCATCGGGCGCGAGCTGGCGGGCACGTTGAAGGTTGTGGCGCAAGGCCTCGGGGTGGACGGTGGCAAGAATGGGACGGGGCATGGCGGCGTGCGGTATGTCGCGGTGCATGGCGGAGAGGACGACGGTGTCGCTCGGGAGAGCCGGTGTTTTCAGGGGCGCGTGCTATAACCCCGCATCCTCTGGAGACACCCGTCAACTGTCGCACAAAACCGCCGGCGAACCCCGCTCAGCCAGCCTGTGCGAAGGCGCCCTGGCACACAAAATCATCGCCATGAAGCGCGGCTTCTACACCATCATGACGGCGCAGTTCTTCAGTTCGCTGGCGGACAATGCGCTGTTCGTGGCGGCGATTGAATTGCTGCGCACGCGGGGTGCGCCGGAATGGCAGAGCGCGGCCCTGGTGCCTTTGTTCGCGCTCTTCTATGTGGTGCTCGCGCCTTTCGTGGGCGCGTTCGCCGATGCCAGGCCCAAAGGCCAGGTCATGTTCATCAGCAACGCCATCAAGCTGGTGGGTTGCCTGATGATGCTCGTGGGCATTCACCCGCTGCTGGCCTACACCCTGGTGGGCCTGGGCGCGGCGGCCTATTCGCCGGCCAAGTACGGCATCCTCACCGAGCTGCTGCCCCCATCACAGCTGGTCAAGGCCAATGGCTGGATCGAGGGGCTCACCATCGCGTCCATCATCCTGGGCGTGCTGCTCGGCGGCCAGCTCGTGGGTCCGCTGCTCTCGGGATGGCTGCTGTCGATCGACCTGCCCGGCGTGAACACCGGCATCCACCGGCCGGCCGAGGCCGCCGTGGGCACACTGATGCTGGTGTACGCACTGGCCGCATGGTTCAACACCCGCATTCCACTCACAGGCGTGACGCCGCGCCCGATGCCGAAGAATCCGCTCGCGCTGCTGCCCGATTTCTGGCGCTGCAACCACCGCCTCTGGCGCGACCGCCTGGGCCAGATTTCGCTGGCCACCACCACCTTGTTCTGGGGTGTCTCGGGCAACCTGCGCTACATCGTGCTGGCCTGGGCCGGCGCAGCGCTGGGCTACAGCACCACCCAGGCGTCATCGCTGGTGGGCGTGGTGGCACTGGGCACAGCGGTGGGCGCGGTGGTGGCCTCGATGCGCATGCGGCTGGACCAGGCCACGCGCGTGATGCCGCTGGGCATTGGCATGGGTGTGCTGGTGATTCTGATGAACTTCATCGACAACGTGTGGGTGGCCGCACCCTTCCTGGTGCTGCTGGGTGGTCTGGGCGGTTTCCTGGTGGTGCCCATGAACGCGCTGCTGCAGCACCGAGGCCACAACCTGATGGGCGCGGGCCGTTCGATTGCCGTGCAGAACTTCAACGAGCAGGCCTGCATCCTGGGCCTGGGTGCGCTGTACAGCTTCTCCACCGGCATGGGCTGGTCGGCCTTCGCGGCCATCACGGCCTTTGGTCTGCTGGTGGCCGGGTTCATGGCGCTGATTGCGCTTTGGCACCGACACAACCAGCGGCGACATCCGCACGAACTCGAACGCCTGCTGGAAATCGCCCGACGAGACGATCTCCACGGATGAATTGACCCACTCCGGAAACACCGCGGCAGGAGGGCTTCCTAGAACCCCACGTTGGTCGGGGCGAATCCGTCGAGGCTCACCAGCCGGTGCTGCGCGAGCACCTTGTAGAGCTCGGCTTCACTGATCGAACGCGACAGGTAGGCGTCGCTGCCCGCCAGACCGGCCTTCATGCGGTCCATGCTGCCGGCCGTGGGCGCGAACATGATCACCACCGGCGCACCCTTGGGGCCTTTGGCCTGTTTGGCCGAGCGACAGATCTGGTAGGCGTCAGGGTCGCCTTTCAAACGGTCGATCACCACCAGCCGGTAGTGATGTGCCTTGAGCATCACGAGCGATTGCGCCGCTTCGCGGGACCAGTCCACCGACAGGCCGTATTTCTTGAAGCGCTTGAGCAGGATGCGACCTTCCACCAGGCTCTCGGCCACCAGCAGCATGTCGCCGCGCGGCAGCTCGGCGATGGGGGCGGCGGCGCCTTTGTCGGGGCTCAGGCGCGAACGGGGGGCCCGGGTGGACCGCGCCGCAGGTGCCGGGGGCGAAGGCAGGTCGTCGAGCCCCCCGAAATCGGTCATGCGCATGACACCGGTGCGCCCTGCGGCGGGAGCGGGGCGTGCCGAAGCGGCGGGCGGCGCCACCGGCGCGGTCTCGCGCAGCATGGGACGCGTGGGCGGGAATTCGGTGTCGGCACCGCGGCGGCTGCCGGCTCGGCGCATGCTCGCGTCCAGCCCCTGGAGTTGAGAGGCCTGGTACGGCTCGGTGGCATGGAAGCCCGAACTGCCAGCGCGCTTTTTCGCCGAGGCCGGTGCGCTCGCGCCCACAATGCCGTCGAGCGCAGCCAGCACACTGACCAGCCGCACCGGCTTGCGCTGCAAGGGCCAGCCGGTGCCGCCATCGGTGTTGCCGACCAGCAGCACCTTGCCGGGCAGGTCGGCGTAGCGCACCAGGTGCAGTGCCTGTGCGTTGTCGGCGTTGACCACCAGGATCTGCGCGTCGATCACCTCGTCCTGCACGCGGTAGCCGGGAGGCCGGCGGGCCGCGAGGCGAAGAAAAGACTCGAACGTGGACGACTCCGCCTGTGAGAAGCCCACCAGCGCCACTGTGTATGACACCATCACCTGCCTCGGTTGATTTTTAATGTTTCGAAGCAGTATGCCCGCGAAGCGCGCGCAACAACCAGCTTTGTGCCATACCCGAGCGCCCGGACTGTGACACTTTCGTCGTCAGTTCGGCGCGCGCGCCACAATCCAGCACCGTTTTCGCCAACACCCAGGAGCCCGCCATGAGCAGCATCTACGACTTCGAAGCCCTGTCCATCGACGGCAAACCCGTGTCCCTGGCTCAATTCCGGGGCAAGGCCTTGCTGATCGTGAACACCGCCAGTGCCTGTGGCTTCACGCCGCAGTTCGGCGGCCTGGAAAAGCTGCATCAGACCTACGGCAGCCGTGGCCTGGTGGTTCTGGGTTTTCCCAGCAACCAGTTCGGCAGCCAGGACCCGGGCAGCAACGACGAGATCTCCAGCTTTTGCCAGCTCAACTACGGCGTGAGCTTTCCCATGATGAGCAAGATCGACGTCAACGGCGAGCAGGCCCACCCGCTGTACCAGTGGCTCACCGCCGAGGCACCCGGCCTGCTGGGCAGCAAGGCCATCAAATGGAACTTCACCAAGTTCCTGATCGGCAAGGACGGCAGGGTGATCAAACGTTACGCCCCGCAGGACGCGCCGGAGAAGCTGGGTTCGGATGTGGAAGCTGCGCTGGCGGCCTGAGACAGGCCACGCGGCAACTCGCCTGCGAATACTTCAAGGACGTGCGCACCTACGCCATGCGCGTAGGTGCGCCACCGCGTCCCGACTGTCTCCAGCAACTCGATCCACGGCACTTCGTGCGCGTGCTCTGCCGCCTCCGGTTTCGCGATGCGATCGGGCAGCGGGCGTGAGCACTACATCATCACCGCCGAGACCCCCTGCATGATCAACAAGGTATCCGACTGGCCGCTCGCGTTCTTGTAGGCGTTGTAGGTTACGCCTTCCCACGCCTGGGTCCCCGCCGCGCTCCAGCTACCGCTGTAGCTCCCGCTGTCGCGCACCAGCTCCACTCTGTCGCCCGCGTTGCCTTGCACCAGCAGTCGGTTGAGTAGACCGTCTGCGCTGCTGCTGTCATGGATCGAGAGCACATCGCGGATATTGAGCCGCAGGGTGTTGTTGCCACCACCGGTGATGTCGATGACTTCGATACCCTTGATAAAGGTGTTGTCCAGCGTGCTCAAGTTCAGGGTCTGATTGCTCAGTGTGCTGTCGAGCTTTACTGTGTCTCGTTCGCTGCCGCCGTCGATTCGAACACTGGTGATGGACGCAAGGTTTGACGCATTGAGAACGATCACATCCCGGCCCGCGCCGCCCATGAACACGTCGGCCCCGCCACCGCCAATCAAGACGTCATTGCCTGTGCCGCCGTTGAGCACGTTGTTCGCGTTGTTGCCAGTGAGCACGTTGTTCAGGGTGTTGCCAGTTCCGTTGATGGCGGCCGTGCCGGTGAGGGTGAGGTTCTCCAGGTTCGCACCGAGCACGTAGCTGATGGTCGATTGCACCAGGTCCGTGCCTGCACTGGCCGCTTCGGTCACCACATCGCCCGCGTTGTCCACCACGTAGGTGTCGTTGCCCAGGCCGCCGGCCATCCGGTCTGCGCCTGTGCCGCCGTTGAGCACGTTGTTCGCACCGTTGCCAGTGAGCACGTTGTTCAGGGTGTTGCCGGTGCCGTTGATGGCGGCCGTGCCGGTGAGGGTGAGGTTCTC